>SVRR01000039.1 GCA_015064745.1 Oscillospiraceae bacterium
TTTTGTTTTATTTTATCATAAATTCGCTTCAAAATCGAAGATTTTGCACGGAAGCTCTGCTTCCGCGAGCGCATATCGCGCAAGCGAATTTCAGATGTAGTAAAACGAACTTTGCCTTACGGCAAAGTGTGCGTGCCTTCGCACGCGGCGGCAAGGACTTTGTCCTTGCCGTTTTGTTTTATTATATCACTCCTTTATGTTTTTGTCAATTTGAATTTGATATCCGATTATCGATGATAAGCAGGAAAATTTAATAACATAACGAATAGCGGTCTTTTAACGATAGGAAGGCACTACACCTTGACGGGAAGTAGTGTTTTTCTGCATTTTAGCGCTTTCGGGGTACAAGATATAGGCACCGCAAACACCGAAATGCACCACCAAAGCAAAAATCCCTTGTAAATCAAGGACTTTCAGCTGTTTTTTAACGATAAAAAGAAAACA
Organism: Oscillospiraceae bacterium; assembly: GCA_015064745.1. GTDB lineage: Bacteria > Bacillota > Clostridia > Oscillospirales > CAG-272 > UBA1740. The sequence goes on from SVRR01000039.1 coordinate 445, forward strand.
GCAGGTCGATACGATTGTATCAATCTACTGTTCCTTATTTGGTGCGGACGGTGGGACTCGAACCCACACTCTTGCGAACTAGTTCCTAAGACTAGCGTGTCTGCCATTTCACCACATCCGCGCAATATCATTGTAGCACATTCAAAAACGTTTGTCAAGGGAAAAGAGGGGGTTCCTCTTTTCCCTTGTGCTTTTTCTCAGATATTTTTGAGAATCAACTCACGCAAGAGGTTGGGGTCGCAGTTGCCCTTTAACTCGCGCATGCACTGTCCGAAGATCGCCATGAGCGCTTTTTCCTTACCACTCTTATAATCGGCAACCGATTTGGGGTTGGCGGCAACAATGGCGCGGACAACGTCCTCAATCTTGCCCGTATCGTTCGAAACGATATAGCCGTTTTCCTCGGCGTACTTCTTGGGGTCAATATCCTCATCGAACATCGCTTCGAGGATCTTCTTGGCGTTTGCATGGCTGACAGTACCGTCGGACACGAGCTTAATCAGAGCGCCGAGAGCTTTTCCGTTGATGTTCAGCATATCCGCCGTCATTTGCTTGCGGTTCAGCACATTCATGCAGTTGGTGATGAGCCAGTTTGCCGCTTCCTTGGCAAGTCCGCACTCGGCATATGCCTCTTCAAACGCGTCACAGAAGGCGCGGCTTTCGGTCAAAAATTCAGCGTCATACTCACCAAGACCGAGCTCGGTGATATATCTCTCACGCTTCTTTTCGGGAAATTCGGGGAGAGATTTTTCTATGCTCTCATACCAAGCGTCGTCAATGACGACGGGCATCACGTTCGGGTCGGGGAAATAACGGTAATCGCCCGCCGTTTCCTTGTTACGCATGGCAAAGCTCATACCCTTGATGTCGTCCCAACGGCGGGTCTCCTGCACGAGCTCCTCGGTACCGTGCTCCAAGGCGTCGATGTGACGCGCGGACTCGTAGGCGATGGCACGCTCGATCGCCGAGATAGAGTTCATGTTCTTCATCTCGGTGCGAACGCCGTACTCCTTCTGCCCTACGGGACGCACGGAGAGGTTCACGTCACAACGCATTGAGCCCTGCTCCATGCGGCACTCGGAGACCTTGGCAAAGCGCAGGAGAGAGCGAAGTCTTTCCAGATAAGCGACGACCTCCTCTGCCGAGGAAAGGTCGGGCTGGCTGACGATCTCGATCAGCGGCACGCTCGTACGGTTGAAATCGACGAGGGTGGTATCCGTCCAATCGTCGTGAACGAGCTTACCTGCGTCCTCTTCCATGTGGATCTGCTTGATGCGGATATCCTTTTCGCCCTTACTTGTCTTGATCTTTACCGTACCGTTCACGGCAACGGGGGCGAACCACTGGGTGGTCTGATAGGAGCCGGGAAGGTCGGGATAGTAGTAGCTCTTCTTGTCGAAGGTGGTGGTTCTGTTGATGTGACAGCCGAGCATCATGCCTGCCGTCATACCAAGGTCGACCACGCGGCGATTAACGACGGGAAGCATGCCCGGCATACCGCAGCATGCGGGGCAAACGTGCTCGTTCTGCTCACCGCCGAATTTTGCGGAGCAGGAGCAGAAGATCTTTGAATTGGTGGCAAGCTCAATGTGTACTTCAAGCCCGATGACAATTTCGTACTCTTTCATCACTTTGCCTCCTTCTCGACAACTTCTGCCAAATAATAAAGTCTGCTTTCTTCAAAAGCCTTGCCAACAAACTGTACACCGTCAAGAGCGACAACAGGCAGTCCCGTGATGGACGCGGGGGCGGTATAGCGTTGCTCGTCGTAGGCGAGGGTATACTTCTCTGCCGTTTCCTTGGGGGTAAAGGCGTGACGCGACGCGACGGGTAAAAGCACAGCGTCGTAGCTTTCAAAAATCTCGGCAAAGCGATCCACGATCACACGGCGCATACGGAGTGCCTTATCGTAGACCTTCATATAGTTTTCGGTCGAAAGGGTCTCCGAGCCGTAAAGGATGACCGTCTTTAAGAGCTTGCCAAACGCCTCGGTGCGACTATTCGTATACAGCTCATCGATGGTCTTGTAGTTCTTCGTGCGGTAGCCGTACTTCACGCCGTCGTAGCGAGAAACGTTGTTGCAAAGCTCGGCAGACATGAGGATGCCCCACGCGGTGCCTGCCTTAGCAAGAAGTGTATCGTCGATCTCCTCGACGGTAACGCCGTTTGCTTCCAAGGCAGCGCGCACAGCGGCGACCTTTGCCTGCATTTCGGCATCGGCACCTTCCGTGATACTCTTTGCGATCGCAACGCGGGATGCTTTTTGGGATGCGGCAGAAACGAGGGCACACTGCTCTTCCGTAAGGCTCGTACCGTCCTTATCGTCGTGATGAGCGATAGCGGCAAGTGCCTCTCGTGCGTCTTCGACCGTCTTTGCCGTTACGGTGACGGTCTCGCCCGAGCAGGCGATGGAAACAGTACCGAAGCGAGAAACGGTACCGTAGGTGGGCTTCACACAAACGCATCCGCCAAGGGCGGCAGCACGGCGAGGCGTGCCGTTTGCATCAAGACCGACGGCGACGGTGGCGTCACCTCTTGCAACCATCTCAGCGGACGCGCCGACGAGCACGCCATCCTCAACACAAGCATCGAAGGCCGAGGTCTCACCAAGCACGTCGATACACATTTCACCGACGTTCGCTTTGCCGACAGTTTCATAGCCTGCCGAAGACAGACGGGTGACGACCTCGGCATCAAAAAGGCTCATATAGCCGTCAAGCATTTTCGAGCCCGCGGTGGTGGGCAGATCCTTAGTTAAGATCATATCGTCGAAAACGACGCTCTTTCCTTGGACGGGCTTTCTTTCCGTGAGTAAATATTTCATTTTCTCTCCTCCCTTTCCAAGGTCATTCTACAAGGCGGGGCACCTGCCAATAGCCGTCCGTGGTTTCGGGCGCACCCTTTTGCAGATCCTCACGCTCAAAATTCTTGATAACGACGTCCTCACGTACCACGGTGTAGACGGGCATGACGTGTACCATGCGCTCGACGTTTTCCGTATCGACGGCGTCAAGGGACGCAAGCGCTTCTTCCTTTTCGGCATAGAAGGCAAGAAAATCGTTCTTTTCTTCTTCGGTCAAGGCAAGCTGATTGAGCTTTTCAAGCCGACGCAATACTTCTCTATCCATGTTTTTGCCTTTCTTAATCTCTAACCTTGATGTGGACCTCACGGAGCTGCTGCTCGGTGACCTCACCGGGCGCGCCCATCATAAGATCCTGCGCGTTTCCGTTGAGCGGGAAGGCGATGACGTCTCGAATGGTCTCCTCCTCGGCAATCAGCATGATCATACGGTCAACACCGGGTGCCATACCCGCGTGGGGGGGCGCACCGTAGGAGAATGCGGTATACAGAGCGCCGAACTTCGCCTTGACATCTTCTTTTCCGTAGCCTGCGATCTCAAACGCCTTTTCCATGATTTCGGGGTTGTGGTTACGGACAGCGCCCGACGAAAGCTCAACGCCGTTGCAGACGATGTCGTACTGATACGCGAAGATTTCAAGAGGATCCTTGTTAAGAAGCGCATCCATACCGCCTTGGGGCATGGAGAAGGGGTTATGGGTGAAGTCGATCTTCTTGGCTTCCTCGTTGTACTCGTACATGGGGAAATCGACGATAAAGCAGAACTCGTAGGAGTCCTTACGGATGATATCAAGCTCACGTCCAAGCCATGTGCGGATCTCGCCGGCGAGACGGTTGACAGCGGCAGGAGCGTCACAGATGAAGAACACGGTCTCGCCGTCCTTGATGCCCGTGATGTTCTGCAGCTCTACCTTCTGCTCGTCGGAGAGGAACTTGGCGATAGGACCCTTATACTCCTCGCCCGCGAGGGTGAGGTAGCCGAGACCCTTCATACCGATGCTCGTCGCGAATTTAAGGGAGTCTTCAAAGAATTTCTTGGATCTACCGGCACAGTTCGCCACGATACCGCGCACGGGCTTGCCCTTGAAGATGGGGAAATCCACGCCCGCAAAGAAGTCGGTGAGGTCGCAAATTTCAAGGGGGTTACGAAGGTCGGGCTTATCCGATCCGTACTTGATCATGGACTCGTTGTAGGGGATACGGCGGAAGGGGGGCTTAGAGACCTCCCACTTAGAGAATTCCTTAAAGGTGTTATAGACGACGGTCTCCGCAACGCCGAAGACGTCTTCTTGGGTAGCAAACGCCATCTCAAAGTCAAGCTGATAGAACTCCCCGGGAGAACGGTCCTGGCGAGCGTCCTCGTCGCGGAAGCAGGGAGCGATCTGGAAATAGCGGTCAAAGCCCGATGCCATTAAGAGCTGCTTAAACTGCTGAGGCGCCTGCGGAAGGGCGTAGAACTTACCCTTATGCTTACGGCTGGGAACGAGGTAGTCACGCGCACCCTCGGGAGAGGACGCGGTGAGGATAGGGGTCTGCACCTCAAGGAAGCCGAGCTCCTCCATCTGACGGCGGAGGTAGCTCAAAATTTTCGCACGCAGAATGATATTGTTATGAAGTGCGGGATTTCTGAGGTCAAGATAACGGTATTTGAGACGCACGTCCTCACGGGTATCGGTGGATGCGGCGATCTCAAAGGGGAGACCGAGCTTGCAGGGTCCGAGAATTTCAAGGCTGTCTGCCTTGACCTCTACAAGACCGGTCGCGAGCTTGGGGTTGACGGTATCCTCGTCGCGCTTAGCGACGGTACCCTTAATAGAGACGACCGTCTCCTTGGTGACGCCCGCAAGCAGTTCGTCGGACGATAATACGATCTGGGTCACGCCGTAGTGGTCGCGCAGGTCGACGAAGATGACGCCGCCGTGGTCGCGTACGGTATCCACCCAACCAGAAAGGGTAACGGCTTCGCCAATATGGGCTGTGCCGAGCTCGTTACAGGTATGTGTTCTTAACATGGTACTTCCTCCGAATTTATGACAATATATTTTAAACCAACCTAGGGGCGGCTATACAAAACAAAAAAGATGCCCCGCCCACCCATGGGACGAAAGACATCTTCCGCGATACCACCCAAATTGACTGACGCAAGCCAGCCCTCTCTTTCACCGTAACGGGGTGCGCCGTGCGGTTCTACCTCCCTTTCGGGCTTCTTCCGCAAGCTCGGGAGTGTTTTTCCTATGCGTCCTTCACCGTCTTTTCACCAACCGACGGCTCTCTGGGAAGGGGGTAACACAGTACTCGTTCCGTCATAGCCTTTTATTACAGTATGTAGTTTAACATTTTTTTTTGCGTTTGTCAAGAGAATTTCGCATTTTTTTTGCAAAACGCAGAAGTACGAGAGGTTTGAATGGTGTTTGATATAAAAGAGAGCGCAAAATCCATGGAAATTTTTTGCAAAATACGAAAAAATATTGCGTTTTCGCTCATTTTGTTGTAAAATAAAGATGTATATCCAAATGCAAACGAAAACGGAGGAAATTGGTATGCTTGAAATTAAAGGCTTAACCAAAA
>SVRR01000015.1 GCA_015064745.1 Oscillospiraceae bacterium
GACGTCTGCCGCTTTGGTGTAAATACCGCCGCCGACGCGGGCAAAGAGCGCCATCATGGAGGCGCCCATACCGAAGGTGAGCATAGCGGAGGAGATCTCCGCGGCTTCCTTGTGGAACACGTACTTCAAAAGAGCAAACCAAACGGAAATATCCAAAAGTCCGAGACCTACGACCACGAAGCCCATAACAGAGCCCGCCGAAAAGGCGACACGCAAGCCCTTCGCGAGGCTCGACTGCGAGGCGCAGGCAGTGCGCGCGTTGGCGTGGGTCGCGATCTTCATACCGAAGAAGCCCGAAAGTCCCGAAAAAATACCGCCCGTCACGAAGGCAAAGGGAGTAAACCAGCTAAAATCCTCAAAGAACGCTGCCATCAAGCACAAAACGACGAATACTACCGCAAAAAAGACACCGACCACGGTATACTGGCGGCGCAGATAAGCGGAAGCACCCGAGCGAATGGAGGCGGAAATTCTTTGCATCTTTTCCGTGCCCGCATCCGCGCGCAGAACGCGCCGTGCCGTGAAAAAGGCGTAAATGAGAGCGACAATCGCCCCGACAAACGTGAGTACAACAATTGAATTCTCCATACTTTCCTCCCTTCTTTTCTTCCAAACGAACACTGCTATATATGCACAAGCGTCTCTGCTTGACATTTTTTGTCATTCTTTAACTTTATACTAAATATTATAAAACAAGCTTTTTCGTTTGTCAAGAGTTTTCGCAAGTTTTTTTCTTGTTTTTGCATTTTCGTTCCCGTGCAACGGAGAGAAATCGCCTATTTTCGCCATTTTTCGGGAGTGTCGTTATCCGTTTTTGCAAGTTCTTTTTAAAAAGCATCAAAAAAACGCATAGGTACTTGCAAAAGCATCTTGTTTGTGCTAAAATGAAGTTACATTGATTTTATTCCCAAAAGGAGAAGCATCCATGAAAAAATTTGGTGTAGGTATTCAGCTGTACGGCGTCAAAAACGCCATGCAAAAGGATTTCGAGGGCACACTTGCCGCCGTCAAGGAAATGGGCTACGAATACGTGGAATTTGCCGGATTTTACGGCAAAACCGCCGAAGAGATCAGGGCGATCCTCGCCAAGCTCGGCTTGAAATGCGTTTCCGTGCATCAAGGACTTGATTTCTTCAACGAGGATCCGCAAGCGGGTGTTGATTTTCTGAAAGCCTTCGGTGTAAAATACGTTGTAATTCCTTGGTACGCCAAGGAAGCGCTTGCCGGCACGGACAAGTGGGAAGCTACCTTGGCATCCTTTACGGAAAAGGCAAAGCTCTTCCAAGCAAACGGCATGATGCTCGGCTATCACAACCACGATTTCGAATTTAAACGGTTTGAGGGAAAATACATCCACGATCACATTTTCGACGCTATTCCCGAGGAGCTTATCGTCCCCGAGCTTGACACCTGCTGGGTCCACTACGCAGGTCTTGACCCTGCCGACAAAATCCGTGAATTCGCAGGCCGTGTAGACATCGTCCATCTGAAGGACTTCAACTGCAAGGAGCTTGGCGGCGGTCCCGCGTACGCGCTTATCGACGCTGACGGCAACCCCATAGACGTTCCTTCTAGAGAGGATAACGGTTTTCGCTTTGCCCCGCTCGGCAGAGGAAGACAGGATTTTACCAAAATTCTCACCGCGTGCGAGGAAAGCGGAACACAGATCGTCATCGTCGAGCAGGATCGGGTATACGACGGCATGACCGAGCTTGAAGCTGCCAAGATCAGCCGCGATTACTTAAAAAACACCTTCGGTCTTTGAGGAGGAGATAAAAATGGCTGCCAGATTTGAAATTAAGATTGCCAAAAACGGCGACTATATGTTCAACCTCTATGCTCCCAACGGCAGAGTTGTTGCGACCTCGGAAACCTATACCACCCTACAAAACTGCAAGAATGGCATAGAGAGTGTAAAAAGGAATGCCCGTTCGCATACAGAGGATCAAACGCAGGCAAAAGCAGAAACGCTTCTCTGCCCCAAATACGAGCTTTTTCTGGACAAAGAAGAAAAATTCCGCTTCCGCCTGCGCGCCTCGAACGGCGAAATCATCTGTGTTTCCCAATCCTATACGGTGAAGGCAAGCGCGCAGACGGGCATCGCGAGCATCGCGGAAAACGCCCCCGATGCCGAAACGGTAATGTTTGAACAATAATTTTTTTGCCGCGGAGATCCTTTTTAGGGTCTCCGTGCTTTTTTCACGCTTTTTCACTTGACAAACGCGCAAAAGAAGGCTATAATGATATAATGATTAAGATAAAATGTTGCTTTTCAAGGAGAACGCTATGGCAAACGAGAAAAAAATGGTGGAAGCGATCACCTCACGCGACGAGGACTTCGCGCAATGGTACACCGACATTGTCAAAAAAGCTGACCTCATCGACTATTCAAGTGTCAAGGGCTGTATGATCATCAGACCCTACGGCTATGCTATTTGGGAAAACATCCAAAAGCTCCTCGACACTCGCTTCAAGGAGACGGGGCACGAGAACGTATACATGCCCATGTTTATCCCCGAGAGTCTTCTGCAAAAGGAAAAAGAGCACGTTGAAGGCTTTGCCCCCGAGGTGGCTTGGGTCACGATGGGCGGCTCCGAGCGTCTTACCGAGCGCCTTTGCGTGCGCCCGACCTCCGAGACGCTGTTCTGTGAGCATTATAAAAACATCATTCGCTCCTACCGCGATCTTCCCAAGCTCTACAACCAGTGGTGCTCGGTCGTCCGTTGGGAAAAGACCACCCGCCCCTTCCTTCGCAGCCGCGAATTTCTCTGGCAAGAGGGTCACACCATGCACGCGACCGCCGAGGACGCCGAGGCTGAAACGCTCCGCATGCTGAACGTATACGGCGACTTTTTTGAAAAGGATCTCGGCATGCCCGTGCTTCGCGGTCAGAAGACCGACAAGGAAAAGTTTGCCGGTGCGAAGGCGACCTATACGGTAGAGGCCTTGATGCACGACGGTAAGGCGTTGCAGGGCGGTACCTCGCATAACTTCGGTGATGGCTTCTGCCGCGCCTTTGACATTCAGTATCTTGACAAGGATAACACGCTCAAATACTGTCACCAAACCTCTTGGGGCGTTTCCACCCGCATTATCGGCGGTATCATCATGACCCACGGTGATGACCGCGGTCTCGTGCTTCCCCCCGCCGTCGCGCCCATTCAGGTCATCATCGTTCCCGTGCAACAGCACAAGGAGGGCGTCCTCGAAGCAGCCGAAGCACTCCGCGCGCGTCTTTCCTCCGTCTGCCGCGTGAAGGTGGACGACAGCGACAACTCGCCCGGTTGGAAGTTTGCCGAGCACGAAATGCGCGGTGTTCCCGTCCGCATTGAGATCGGTCCTCGCGACATTGCTTCGAACAGCTGCGTGCTTGTCCGCCGCGACAATCTTGAAAAGCAATTTCTCTCGCTTGACGGCATTGAGGAAACGGTAAAGGAGCAGCTTGCTCTCGTCACCGCCTCTCTTTACGAAAAGGCACTCGCCAACCGTGCCGCCCGCACCTACACCGCCACGACGATGGATGAGCTCATCACCATCGCAAACGAGAAAAGCGGATACATCCGCGCCATGTGGTGCGGCGAGCTTGACTGCGAGCTGAAGCTCAAAGAGGAAGCGGACGTTTCCTCCCGTTGCATGCCCTTCGGCGATACCGAGGCGATCAGCGACAAGTGCGTTTGCTGCGGTCGTCCCGCGAAGAAGCTCGTTTATTGGGGCAAGGCATACTGATCCACATCATTCAAAAATAACGGAAAGGAGACGGCAATGGCACCCTCCCACAGAGATTCTGCCCTAACATCCCTACAAATTCCGGGCGGCAGGACGCTTCTCATCGACAACCGTATCGGTGTTGCGGACGCGGCATCCACTCTCGTCTCCTTTGCTAAGCGCGGTGCGGAGGAGGGCTATACCGTCATTTCCGACAGGAACCAGGGAGAGGATGTCCCTACCAATCCTCCGCAGCTTCACATTTGCACCCTTTTGCGCCCCGGCAAGCACACCGATCTTGCAGGAGTCATCAACGCCATGGGAACGCTTGCCGTTTCACATGCCATTGAACGAAATTCCGAGGCGCGTACGCAGATTCGTTGGCTGGGTGATGTGCATTTGGAACGACGGCGCTTTGCTGCTTTTTCCCAAAAAAGGATCGCAACCGTTTTTTCGCAAAGTCTCCTATTACCCAGCGGTTTTCTAGATTACATGATCCTCCACGCCGTGATCGACATGCCAGAATCCCGCTTTCCCGTCCGCATGGTGGATGCGGTGGCAAGGATCTTCACCTCCCGTCCCGTAAGCAACGCCGACCACTTAACGCAGGCGTTTTTGCACGACTTTTACAACATGTACGATGCTATTCCCAAGGCAGGGGACGAAAAGCTTTCCTTTTGGGATGAATACATTTCCCGTTCGCTCTTGATCGGACGCCGCGTGCGTTTCCGCCACGGAAAAAAGCATTACCGCGGAAAAGCGGTCTCGGTTACGGAAACGGGAGCGCTCGTCGTCGTCGGTAAGCGCGGAGCACGTTACGAGATCACCTCACAAGCCGCACTGATTTAAAACCGTTCTAAAAAAGAACGGTTTTATTTTTTTGCGCCGTGCATATATTTCTTTTAAAAAAGCATTTGGGAGGATGTTATGCGTTGGCAGAAGGAAAAGGATCCCCTGATTCCCGGAAGAACGAACGAGCGAAAAGGTTCTGTACGCCTATCTTTCATCGGATTTTTAGCAGCACTTCTCTTTCTTTTCTCCTTTTGTCTATGGGATGAACGGGAGGGGCAAGGAGATATCAGCCGCGCCGTTTCCTACTTCGAGGAGTTCTTTTCCGATAATGAAGCGATCGCCGTTTTTCTCGGTTGGGAGGGCAAGTGAACAAAGGAACCGATCTTTGCGCCACGCTCCCTGCCTTCACATTGCTTTTGTACCTTTTCCTCTCCGAAACACCTGCCGTTTGGCTGCTCTTTTTCAGTGCGCTCGCCTTTCACGAGTGGGGACACCTTTGTGCCTTTCGTCTGTTGAGAAGAGATCCTCCTACCCTTTACTTTGAGGGGGTGGGCGCACGGCTTTCCGCAACGCTCCCTTTGCTTCCTTGGGAAGAGGCGGTCGTTGTGCTTACAGGACCTCTTTTTAACATTTTCTTCGCGCTTTTGGCGCTTCGGTTTGGACACGGCGCTTTTTTCTTGCTCGCCGCCGCCGTGCATCTGCTCTTTGGCATCGGCAATCTTTTGCCCTTTGGCGCTTCCGACGGTGAGCGTCTTTTAAGACTGTTTTTTCGTCGCTTTTTCCCACGCTTTGCCGAATGTGCCGCCGACTTCCTGTGCATGGCTTGCCTTGCCGTGTTTTTTTATTTTTCTCTTTTTTTGTACTACCTCACAGGGGACGGTCTTTGCGGTGTTTTTTTTGCCCTCTTTTTTCTCCTTGGAGAGAGAAAATCGCCCGCCGTTCCTCATTAAATCGATCCGTCATGCCGTCTCGCGCCCTACGATTTTTTGTGGGGGCGGAACGGTATTTTTTTCTTTCTTTTTTCTTCTTCCAAAAAAAACGCAAAAATAGTTGAAAGTTGTATAATTAACGTATTGATTTTTCAATTTTTTTCTGCTATAATGTAAGATGTTATATTTCGCTTTTCTTTAAATTGGGGATATTTACTCCCCCTGTGAGCGGGCGAAAATATTGAAAACAAAAATACGTTATTTCAAGGAGTATTTATGTTAAATGAAAAAGGAAAAGCTCATAGAACTTGTGGGTATTACTAAGTCCTTCGGCACAGAACAGGTATTAAAGGATCTCGATCTGTATATTCTTGACAACGAGTTCATCACCCTGCTCGGTCCCTCCGGTTGCGGTAAAACTACCACACTCCGTATCATCGGCGGCTTTGTAACGCCCGATACGGGAAAAGTCATTTTCGAGGACAAGGACATCACTTCACTACCCCCTTACAAAAGACAACTTAACACGGTGTTCCAAAAATACGCCCTTTTTCCTCACATGGATGTGTTTGAGAACATCGCGTTCGGTCTGCGCATTAAGAACCTCCCCGAGGAGGAGATCCGCAAGCGCGTAGGTGAAATGCTCGATATGGTTGGACTTTCCGGCTTTGAAGAGCGCGCCGTCACCAGCATGTCTGGCGGTCAGCAGCAGAGAATCGCCATCGCAAGAGCGCTGGTGAACAAGCCGCGCGTGCTTCTTCTCGACGAGCCTCTCGGGGCGCTCGACCTCAAAATGCGTCAGGACATGCAATACGAGCTGAAAAACATTCACAAACAGGCAGGCATTACCTTTATTTACGTGACGCACGATCAAGAGGAGGCATTGACGCTTTCGGATACCATCGCGGTCATGAATCAGGGTGTTATCCAACAGATCGGCACGCCTGAGGATATTTATAACGAGCCCAAGAATGCCTTCGTTGCCGATTTTATCGGCGACAGCAATATCATCGACGGCATTATGATCAGGGACCGTCTCGTTCATATTTTCGGCGTCAATTTCCCCTGCGTTGATACCGGCTTCGGCGAAAACAAGCCCGTTGACGTTGTGATCCGCCCTGAGGACGTGATGCTGATCTCACCCGAAAAGAGCGATCTTAAGGGCGTTGTCACCTCTCTCATCTTCCGTGGCGTACATTACGAGATCGACGTGATGGCAAACGGCTACGAGTGGCTCGTCCACAGCACCAAAGCGGTTCCCGTCGGTACTGTGGTGGGCATCTCCGTTGAGCCCGAAAACATTCAGATCATGCACAAGCCGCGTTCCGTGGACGAGGAGGCAGCCAGTGTTGACGAATAAGAAGAGTATTTGGCTTTCGGGTCCCTATCTCGTATGGATCGCGGGCTTCATTATCCTTCCCCTTCTCGTAATCCTTTACTACGGTCTCACCACCCAAGAGGGGAGCTTCACTCTAAAAAACATTATTGGTGCGGTTACCGATACGACCAATCTCAAAGCGACCTTCCTTACCATTTTGCTTGCGGGCGGCGCAACGCTTATTTGCCTTTTCCTCGCCTACCCTCTCGCAATGTTTCTCACAAAGCTCAACATGAAGAGCAAGACCTCTCTCATTTTTCTGTTCATTCTCCCGATGTGGATGAACTTTATGCTCCAAATGGTCGCCATCAACGTCATTCTTGAAGAAAACGGTATCATTAACGGCATTCTCGCCGCCATCGGCGCAAAAAAAATGCACGTGGCAAACACCTACACGGCGGTTCTCATCGGCATGACCTACGATTACTTCCCTTTTATGCTCTTGCCCATCTATAACACCGTTTCCAAAATTGACGGCGATCTTGTCAACGCCTCTCACGATTTGGGGGCAGGGCATATCAGAACGTTTTTCAAAGTCATTTTTCCGCTTTCCCTTCCCGGCGTCATTAGCGGTATTACCATGGTATTTATTCCTGCCATTTCCGACTTCGCGATCTCCGAGATGCTTGGCGGCGGTATGACGCTTCTGATTGGCAACGTGGTCGAAATGAGCTTTACAAAGGGACTTTACCATTCCGGCTCCGGGCTTGCCCTCATCCTGATGGCATTCGTGCTTCTTTCCTCGCTTCTCACAGGAAACAAGGGCGATGAAGGAGGTGCTTTGATCCCATGACAAAGATGAAAAAGCTGTCCTCCGTCCTGCAAAAGGTATATATCGGCATTATTTTCACCTTTCTCTACGCGCCCGTGGTTTTGATGATCGTCTTGTCGTTCAACGGCTCCAAATCCGCTTACGAGTGGGGCGGTTTTTCGACCGTAAAGTACGAGGCGCTCTTTTCCAACGCCACCATCATGGAGGCGCTTGTGACTACCGTTATTTTAGCTTTTGCCGCCGCGGCGATCGCAACCATCCTCGGCACGGTTGCCTCGGTCGGACTTTTGTCCATGAAGGTGAAGGCGAGAAACGCCGTTACCGCGGTATCCAACATTCCGCTTCTCAATGCCGACATCGTGACGGGTGTGTCCTTAATGCTGTTTTTCGCCGCTTTCGTGACACGCATGAGCAGCACCACCCTTCTGATTTCCCACGTAACGCTCGTTCTTCCCTACGTCATGCTCAACGTGCTTCCCAAGCTCATGCAGTTTGACGTATCCGTTTACCATGCGGCGCTCGATTTGGGGGCGTCCCCTGCAAAAGCGTTTTTCAAGGTCGTGCTTCCCGATATTTTTCCGGGACTGCTCACCGGATTTTTGCTCGCCCTTACCATTTCCCTTGACGACTTTACCATCACCTACTTCACCAAGGGACAGGGACTGAACACCCTCTCGACGCTCATCTACACCAACCGCATCCGCGGAATTCTTCCCGAATACTACGCCCTCGCGGCGATCATGTTCATCGGGGTACTCCTTCTTATTCTCGTGATGCAGATCGTAAACGTCCGTTCCGTGCCCAAGGGCGGAAAGGAAAAGGAACTGTCTAAGAAAGGTAACAACTATTGATGAAAAAAAATCTGAAATACACCCTTCTCACTGTTTTCGTATTACTTGCCGTTTTGGTAAGCGCTATCCCTCTCTCCTCCTGCTCGTCCGCCGAAAAGCTTTACCTTTTCAACTACGGTGACTATATTGATCCCGATGTGTACGAGCTCTTCGAGGAAGAATACGGAATTAGGGTGGTGGTAGACGAATATGCCGCCCCCGAAGACATGTATGCTAAATTCACGTCGGGCACGGCGAGCTATGACCTTATTTGCTCTTCGGACTATATGATCGAAAAGCTCATCGCGGGCGGATATCTCTCCGAGATCGATTACGAAAACATTCCCAATTTTTCCAACATTGACGAAAACCAGAAGAATGCCCAAAAGAGCTTCGATGCCGAATTAAAATATACCGTTCCTCACTTTTGGGGCACGGTGGGTCTTCTCTACAACACCGAAACGGTAGACGCGGAAGACGTAAAGAGCTGGGACGTTCTTTTTAGCGGCGAGTATTCCGGACGCATCATCATGCCAAACAGTGAGCGTGACGCGATGTTCACTGCCCTGAAAAAGCTGGGCTATGATGCCAACACGAAGGAAAAGAGTGAGCTGGATGCCGCGGCGGCACTGCTGAAAGAGCAGAAAAAAGACGTGCAGGCATATCTTCTTGACGAGGCGGCTCGCGTAAAGCTCGAATCGGGAAACGCCGATATCGCCGTGATCTACAACGGCGAAGCCTATCTTGCCTTTGAGAACAACGACAAGCTTGATTTTGTGATACCCGACGAGGGCACCTGCATTTGGCAGGATGCGTTTGCTGTTCCGAAGGACACGAAAAACAAAGCAAATGCAGAGCTTTTCCTCAATTTTCTCTGCCGCGAGGATATCGCAAAAATGAATTTTGAGTATATTTACTATTCTACGCCCAACAAGGCGGTCACGGCTTCTCTTGACGCCGAGATCCTTGCTGAAACGGCGATCTTTCCCGACGTGGCTGTCTACCATGACGCAGAGGTATTCAAGTATCTCGGAAAAGAAATCGAAGAGTATTATGCCGAGCTTTGGAAAGCAATCAAATCTTCTTAAAAATCTTTAACCGTCTTAAGGAGGCGAATTATTCTTGGCACTCAGAATAGAAACGGGACTCACAGCACCTTCCGGTTTCATTGAAGACGTTTTTGCCATAGATAAGGACACGTACAGCCCTGAGCTTTGCGGCAAAATCGAAAATCTTTATAAGCGTTACGACGTTTGCCCCGATTCTTTTATTCTTGTTTATGACGGTGATACCCTCGCCGGATATTTGAATGTGTTCCCCATTTCCGATGGGCTTTACCGTCAGTTGAACGCGCCCGATTTCTTCGGCATGAGAGACGACGATATCGAACCCGAAGAAATGGATGCTTGGAGAAAGGATAAGCCGAACGAGCTCTTTATCATCTCCGTTGCCATTATCCCCCGGTACAGGAAGGGAGAAGCTATCAAGCTTATTGGAAACGGCTTTCTTGATTTTTTGAGAAAAAAGGACGCTGAGGGTTACAAAATCGGCTCCATTGCCGGCTCGGCGATCTCGGCGGGCGGCGAAAAATTCTTACAGCGATTTGGCGGAAAATTCATCAAAAAGCTGGAGGATGGCTACAAATATTATCTTGCCGACGGTGAGAGTGTAGGAGGAGTGATCGAAAATGGGCTCATACTCTAAAACCTACGAGGACGATATTTACTTTTTCCTTCCAATGACATCCGCAAGAAGAGAGGAAACCCATGCAGCTCTCGTACGCGACCGTCTCAACAGACCCTTCTCCAAGGACGAGGAAAGAGAGGACGCGACCTTTGGCGAAATCTATTGCGACACCCTTACCAATCACTGCCTTTATGAGTGCAACAGTCCGATCTTCAAGCAGCTCTCCAGAATTCATCTCGGGAGCTTTGAGCTTGCCTGCTACGACGATAATTACGACGGCACTGTGCTGGATACCGAAAAGGTAGATCTGTTTGTGACCGCGCACTACCGTACAGGCATATACGTTGTCACCCTCGTATGCGTAGACAACCATTATATCCCTACACAGCTCATCGACCAAATGTCCACGGATCACCTCGCTATCAAGGACCCCGAAAGCGGCGAATACGTCAACGTAGCTTCTTATATGGGTCGTCGCTATTTTCTTTCCCAATGCGGCGAAGCCAAGTGCGTTATCTGTATGTCAAACCATCCGAAGGACGAAAACGAGCTTGGGTATATTCTTGCGGGCGAGACCAGCGTCAGTGAGCATATTGACTACAAGATCCTCCCCCACAGACTTGAGCCTCTGCTCGAATGCCGTGCCTACTACGATTATTACGACTCGTACATATCCCGTTCGGTCGTGGCGTTCATTTTTAAGGAATATCCCGACGATATTGCCGAGCGTCTGGAAACAGAAGCATCCGAGCTCTTTATCGTTGAAATCGTGCTTTTCCAGAACACTGCCGTTACAAGAACCAACAACCGCGTGATTGAGGAGCTTGATGAAAACGACGGCATCACCAACACAGAGATCGAGGAATTGTATGTTGAGTTCGGACGCACGATGAAGTTTTGGAGCTCGAACGTCTTTAAGTACACCTTTGCGCAGAAGGAAGCCGACTCGCTCATCGAGGCGTTTGAGATCAACAAAACACTGGATGAGTATTACAGGAATCAGGACTTCCTTGACCGCATGGTAGAGCTTAAAAGCAACATTGCCGATCAAAGATCCGACGAGCAAATGAACGTTTTGCTGTTTGTCCTTTCCTGCTTTGAGGGATGCTCCATTTCGCTGGCGGCTATTCTTTGTATTTTGGGTTGGCTGATGCCCTCCTCCGCCCCCCATTATTCCTTTGTTGAGGGATTCACCTCAGTGCTTTGGGTCGTCATATTTTTCTCTTCCGCGTTGCTCTTCTTCCTCACGATTTCGGGAAAGATCGTACCCAAAAGAAAAAAACGCCCCAAAAAGGAAAAGAAAAAAAGAAATTGACCATGTATCCTCGCCCCTTTCCCTGTGGGCGGGGATTTTTTCACGACTTTTTCCACTTTTTTTGCAAAAAGGCTTGACAAAGTATATTTTTTTATATATAATACAAGATGTCTTTGTATGAATACGCGCGGAATGAAGCATTCAAACCACGCAAATACCAACGAAACGAATAAAGGAGGTGCCACTCGTGAAAAGAACCTACCAGCCTAAGAAGAGACAGAGAAAGATGGAGCACGGTTTCAGAAAAAGAATGGCTACTGCCAACGGCAGAAAAGTTCTTAAGAGAAGACGCGCCAAGGGAAGAGCAAGACTCACCTATTGATCGTGCGCTATGAAGTGAAATTCTCCGATAACGCGCCACCCCGCCGTTTATCGGAGTTTTTTCATATCATAAAAAACCTACTCGGCAGGAGACCAAATGAAATTTCATGCCATTTGTGAAAATCACTTATATTCCAAAGCGTATTCCAAAGGGAAACGGGCAGTAACGCCCGCGGTTGCCGTATACGTTTTGCCTGATTTAAAGGCAGAGCTTCTCCGTCGGCAAAACCCGCAAAAGACAAAGATCAATCGCATCGGACTCACCGTTTCCAAAAAGCTTGGCGGCGCCGTGACACGCAACCGTGTCAAGCGTATTCTCCGCGAAGGACTTCGCGCGGTGATGCGTGAGAAAGAATTGAAAAAGGGCTTTTTGATCGTGATCGCCGCAAGAGAGAGAGCGCGCGATAAGAAAAGCACCGATATTTCCAAGGAGCTATCCTCCGCCTTCGTAAAGCTTGGGCTGTTTGCCCACACTCCCGATGCCAAATGAAGCATCTCGCATGCTTGCTCATACGGTTTTACCGTAAATTTATCTCCCCCATCAAACCGCCTTGCTGCAGGTTCACACCGTCCTGCTCTCGCTATGCTCTCGAAGCATTTCAAAACCGTGGCTTTATAATAGGAGCTTTCCTTTCCTTGCGCCGTATTCTCCGCTGCAATCCCTTTGGTGGACAGGGGTATGACCCCGTTCCCACGCGCGTTTCGTGGAAAAGGATCGATCTTATTCGCAAGAAGATGGGTGAGCGTCCCAAGAAGGGACAAGGTGCCTCATTCGATATTACCGTATCGAAAAAGAAACACAAAAGAAAGGTCGGGTCTCTCCTTCCTTACGAAAGAGAACACGAAATAAACAAATGAGCTTTATACAAATCATTTCTTGGCCCTTTGCCAAGCTACTTTGGCTCTTTAATTTCACGGGCAGCTATGCCGTAGCGCTTCTGCTTTTTGCCATTGTGGTGAAGATCGTTCTTCTCCCTATGTCAATCAAGCAGCAGAAAACACAGATCAAAGGCGCAAAGCTTCGCCCCAAGATGGCGGCTATTGAGAAAAAGTACGCAGGCCGCACCGATCAAAAAACGTTGCAAAAGAAGCAGCAAGAGATGATGGCTCTTCAACAAGAGGAGGGCTACTCTCCCCTTTCGGGATGCCTGCCTCTTTTGATCCAGCTTCCCATCATCATCATTCTTTACAACATCATTCAAAACCCCTTAACGAACATTCTCGGCTTTAACGACGCGTTTATAAGCACCAACATTCATCCCTTCATTCCCGTGGAAGCGCACGAAACACAGCTCAAAACGCTCGCTGCGATCTTTGAGCCCGCCAATGCCGCGGGAGTAGCGCAGATCGCGCCCGACATCCTTGAAAAGCTTCAATCCATCAATTTGAACTTCTTTGGGCTTAATATGGGTGTCGTGCCCACAGTTAGCTGGTCTTGGTATCTTCTGATCCCCATTTTCACCGCGCTGTCCTCTTATGCGTCGATGAAGATCTCGCGCAAGCTGATGGGGCAAAACCCCGCTATGCAGGCGCAATCCCCCGAAACGCGCACGTCGGGCATTATCATGGACTTGATGATGCCGCTGATGTC
Organism: Oscillospiraceae bacterium; assembly: GCA_015064745.1. Taxonomy (GTDB): domain Bacteria; phylum Bacillota; class Clostridia; order Oscillospirales; family CAG-272; genus UBA1740. The sequence continues at coordinate 13,320 of SVRR01000015.1, forward strand.
TCTGTGGTTTGCCTTCAAGCTTCCCGCGCTTCTCGGTCTTTACTGGATCTATCAATCCATTCTCGGCGTCGTTCAGCAGTTTATTCTTTCCAAAGCAATGCCTCTTCCCACCTACACGGAGGATGAGATCCGCGCTATCTTAAAGGCGGAAAAGGAAAAAGCAAACGCCAACCGTGCCGCGATGCGTCAAGGCAATTACAGCTCGAAGTCGCTCCACCACATTGACGACGATGACGACGACGATATCATCGTGCCCACCATTCGCTCAAAGTTTGACGATGACGATACCCCCGCAAGCCCCACCCCAAGCGCGAAGCCCGCGTCGCAAAAGCCGAGCGGCTCCGCAAGCCACAAGAAACAAATAAAAAAGAAGAAATAATAAAAAGGTAACAATATGAGAAAAGAAATTCTTGCTACAGGTAAGGATGTTGAGGTTGCTGTTCAGAACGCCTTGGATGCCCTTGGTGTCACGGCACTTGAAGACATCTCCTATGAAATTGTAGATCTCGGCAGTAAGGGCATTTTCGGCATTGGCGCCCGTCCCACCAAGGTGCGCGCGTGGATCGATATGCCCGACACCGTTGCCCCCCGTCAGCACGGTAATGTAATCGTTTCGCCCCGCAAAGAGGAAAAGGAAGAGAGCGACCACAAGCCCACGCAGAATGCCGGACAGAAAAAAAGCAGAAACAACCGCCGCCGCAAGAACGGTGGCAAGCGTCAAGGCGGCTCCTCCCTGAACGATTTTGTTCCACCCACAGAGCCCTCCACCCCGCGCGAGGCAGTCATTCCCGAATCGGAGCTCAAAATGGAGCCTGTTACGGTTAAGGAAGGCGAAGACCTTGCCTTCGATTTTGTGAAGCAGCTCGTGGCGCATCTCGGCATTGACGCTGAGGTGGCACTCTTCCACTGCGAGGACAACTCCCGCCGCATCACCATTACGGGCGAGGAGGCTTCCATGCTGATCGGCCACCACGGCGAGGCACTTGACTCTCTTCAGTATCTTGCAAACCTTGCCAGCACCAAGAAAAACGCAGAGGGCGGTCGCGACCGCCGCCGCGTCACCATCGACATTGAGGGCTATCGTGCGAAGCGCGAGGAGACTCTGCGTGCTCTTGCACGCAAGATGGCAGCGAAGGCTCTGCGCAACCACCGCAACGTTATGCTTGAGCCTATGAGCGCTTACGAGCGCCGCATCATTCACTCCGAGATTCAAGGAATTGAGGGCGTTGCCACCAACTCCATCGGCTCGGACAACAACCGTAAGATCGTCATCTATCTGACCGACGCCAAAAAGGCTGTTGCAGAAGAGCCCCAAGACGTTGAAGAGACTGTAGAGCTCCCGGGCGAGGTGCTTGACACCGTCGCGGAGGAGACCGTCTCTGCCGAAACCGAAGATGCAACCGTTTAATCAAACCATTGCCGCACTTTCAACCCCGCCCGGAAAGGGCGGGGTTGCCCTTATCCGTCTTTCGGGTGAGGACGCGATCGCTATTGCGGAGCGTGTTTTCCGTGCAAAAAGCGGCACGCCCGTTTCCCACCTTCCTGCAAGGTATGCCGCCTACGGCGACATTTTTCTTGACGGCGCGCCGATTGACGACGTGCTTTTAACCGTGTTTCGCGCCCCCGCCTCCTACACGGGAGAGGACACGGTGGAGATCGCGTCGCACGGCGGCATGCTTATCACCGAAGCAATCTTGACCGCGCTTTATACGGAAGGCGCTACGCCTGCCGCCAAGGGAGAATTTACGCGCCGCGCTTATGCGGCGGGCAAGCTTTCTCTTTCTGAGGCGGAGGCAATTGGCGAGCTCCTTGACGCGAAGAGCATGGCGCAGGTCAAGCTCTTTCAACGAGACTCCCGTACAAAGCTATCGCAAACGCTCCAAGAGCTGTACGAGGACGTAAGCGCGTTGCTTTCCTCACTCTGCGCAAGGCTTGACTATCCCGACGAGGATCTCGGTGAGCTTTCCACGGAGGATATCGCGGCACGAATCGAAACGGCAAAGGAAAAATGCCGGCGTCTGCTCTCTACCTATAAAACCGGGCACGCCATCGCCGAGGGAATCCCTACGGTGCTTCTTGGCAAGCCGAACACGGGAAAGAGCAGTCTTTACAATCTTCTTTGCGGCAAGGACGCCGCCATCGTTACGAGCCTTGCCGGCACGACGAGAGACGTGCTTGAAACCACCGTCCCCCTTGGACGCGTGCTTTTACGTCTTGCCGATACGGCAGGCGTACGAGAGACCGACAACCCCGTAGAGCAGATCGGTGTTGCGCGTGCCAAGGAAACGGCAAAGGAAGCGGCGCTCGTATTCGCTCTTTTTGACGCTTCACAGCCTGCCGACGAAGAGGACGCAGAGCTTCTCGCCTTTCTTGACACGCTGACGGGAGAAAAAATAGCGCTCTTAAACAAGAGCGACCTTGCCCAAGCCTTTGACGCCAACCTGCTTGTCGGACACGTATCCGAGTGCCTTCCCTTTTCTGTCAAGGATGGCGACCTTGCAGCTCTCACGGCACTCGTAGACCGCACCTTCACGGATGGGGATATCCGTCTTGGCGAGGACGCAGTTCTCTTTTCCGCTCGCAGTCATGCGGCGCTCCTTTTGGGATACGAAAGACTTTCCGCCGCGCTTGACGCACTTTGCGTCGGCTTTGCGATGGACGCGGCGCTTACCGAGCTTGAGGGGGCACTTGCCGCGTTTGCGGAAACGGATGGGATAAGCGTCGGCGAGGACGTCGTTTCCGGGATTTTCAGCAAATTCTGTGTAGGCAAGTGAGGGCTCTTATGGACACGGCACTTTTTACAAAAAACGATAACGGCTTTGTTTGCGCGCATTGCGGCAAGGAGGTATTGCCGCTGGGATACACCTCTCGCAATCATTGCCCCTTTTGCCTGTATTCGCTTCACGTTGACGTGAATCCCGGCGACAGAGCGAACGACTGCGGCGGTCCTCTGCGTCCCTTGCGCGCAGAGCCACATCCCAAGCGCGGCTATATCATCGTGCATCGCTGTGAAAAATGCGGTGCGCTCTCGCGTTGCCGTGCCGCACACGAGGCAAAGGTACAGCCCGATGACATAAGCTTGATCATCGCGCTCACCGCAGGCGAATATCCACTCCCATAAACCACGTTCCGGGTGCTCCTTTTGGGGGAGCACCCTTTTATTTTACATCATAGCAGGCATGCAATGTCTTGACAAACAGAGCTTTTTGTGGTAAAATAAGATGGTATTTGTTTTTGTCTACGATTGCGTAAAATACGGTTCACGGGGAAATCCATGCTTAAAGATAAAAAATCAAAAGAAGGAAAAAGCGGCGCGAGCCCAACGTCGGGCATTCGTAAAAAAGCGCTTTGGACGATCGTTTTCGTCCTTGTCGCCGTCTTAACGGTTTGGGCTGTCACATCCCAAACAAAAAGCTTCTCCTTCCGTTCCTTTTGGGGCTTTTTGAGCAGCCTCAACGTCGGGTGGACGTTCGCGGCGTTTGCCGCAATGCTTCTTTATATCGTTTTTGAGGGCACGGCGCTTCTTGCCGTCTGTCAAGGACTCGGCTATCGCCGTTCCTTTGGCTGCGGTTACTCCTATTCGGCGGCGGATATTTATTTCTCCGCCATTACCCCGTCAGCCACGGGCGGTCAGCCTGCCAGTGCCTACCTGATGTTAAAGGACGGTATCCCCGGCTCTACGGTCACGGTGGCACTCTTGCTCAACCTCATCATGTATACCTTTTCCATCATCATTCTGGGAATCGCCGCGTTTATTGCCGCACCTTCGGTTTTTTTGCACTTCTCCTTGGCATCGAAGATCCTCATCCTTCTCGGTCTTGCCATGCAGATGGGACTTGCCGCCATCTTTATTTTGCTCTTGCGTAAAGCGTCCGTTCTGCGCTTTCTCGGCAACAAGCTCTTGTCCTTCCTCGGGTGGATCAAGCTTATTCGCCGTGTGGAAAAGAAGCGAGTGAAATTGAACGCATCCATCGATGCATACGAGACTTGCGTTCGTTCGATCGGAAAACGGCGCGGCATGCTCTTTAAGGTGCTCCTTTACAACGTGCTTCAGCGCGGCATGCTGATTGCCGTAACCGTCTTCGCGTTTCTGGCGGCGGGGGGAGCGCCCGCGCTTTCCATCGACGTTTGGAGCGCACAGTGCATGGTGGTGCTCGGCTCCAACTACGTTCCTATCCCCGGCGCTATGGGAATTGCTGACGGGCTGATGCTTGACGTCTTTGGAGCGTTTTTGGGAGACAGCGCCATGGCGACCAACCTCGAATTACTCAGCCGCGCCATTTCCTTCTATCTTTGTGTGATCCTTTGCGGTATCTCCTTCCTTTTGCGCTGTGCACAGCACTCTTTTCGGACAAAAAACCGTCCAAGGAAAGCGCTCGTACAAGAAGACAAGCATGGCGCTGTACCGGAAGAAAACCAATAACACTATAAAACATTTGCACCATGAAAGGGGCACGATATGTTAGGCTATTATAATTACACCACCCTTTTGACCTACCTTTCCCTCATGTCGGCAGGGCTTGGCATCGTTACATCGCTCGGCGGCGCAGGCCATCCCTACGTCGGCATGTGCTTTCTGCTTTTTTGCGGACTTTGTGACGCCTTTGACGGCAAGGTCGCACGTACGAAAACCGACCGCACGGAGGAGGAATGCTGCTTTGGCGTGCAGATAGACTCACTCTCCGATATTGTCGCCTTTGGTGTGCTTCCCGTTTGTATCGGTGCGGCACTCCTGAAAAGGGACTTATTTATTGCCATGAAGGAAGAGCCCGCGCTCGGTAAAGTTACCGTAGTGCTTCTCGTTGCTGTGATGGCACTGTATCTTTTGGCAGGCATGATCCGACTTGCCTACTTTAATGTCACCGAGGAAAAGAGACAGCAAACGGAAACGGGAGCAAGAAAATATTACTATGGGCTTCCCATCACCTCCGCTTCCCTGATCTTCCCCACCATTTTGCTCCTCGACCTTATTCTTGACAAAACCGCGCACTTTGACATCACACCGATCTATTTCGCCGTAATGGCAATTTGCGCTATCGCCTTTGTTACCAAATTTCAGTTAAAAAAGCCCGGTTTGCGCGGTATTCTTATCATGGTTGGCATCGGCGCCGTAGAGTTCGTGCTTTTGATGCTCAGCTATTATTTCTTCTGATATGCAAACAAATAAAGTAAAAAAAGAAAGCGCCTCGTTGCGCTTTCTTTATCATACGGCTGTGGGAAGGCTTTTGTTAAGGCCCCTCGTTGCGCCGCCCGTATCGAGACTCATCGGCGCGTTTATGTCCTCATCGCTTTCCCGTCCGCTTATCAGACGCTTTGTGAAGAAAAACGGCATCTGTCTTTCGGATTATGAGGATGTGCGCTACCGTTCCTTTAACGATTGCTTTACGAGAAAGATCAAGGGTGAGAACCGTCCCATCCCCCAAGACAAGGACGTCTTCATCGCGCCCTGCGACGCATACCTTTCCGCCTACCCCATTCAAAGCGGAAGCGTTTTCCACGTAAAAGGAAACGATTACAGTCTTTTGGGGCTTCTTGACGGCAACCAAGCCTTAGCCGAGAAATACGAGGGCGGTACGGCACTTATATTCCGTCTTTGCGTGCATCATTATCACCGTTATATTTATCTTGACGCAGGCACGAAGGGCGAAAACGTTTTTATCAAGGGCAAGCTGCACACAGTGCGTCCCATTGCGCTGGAGGCCTTTCCCGTCTTTGTGCAAAATTCTCGCGAGTATACGGTGTTAAACACGGAAAGCTTCGGCGCAGTCACACAGATTGAGGTCGGCGCGCTTCTCGTTGGTAAGATCAAAAACCATCACGAAGCACACACCTTTGCTCGCGGCGAGGAAAAAGGGCTGTTTCTTTACGGTGGCTCGACGATCATCCTCCTTGTGCCTAAGGATGCCGTTCATTTTGACGAACGTCTTTTCCTTGCAACAGAGGCAAACGAGGAGACTGAGGTAAAGATGGGTGACGTGCTCGGCAAGCGCCGCGCTTGACGGATTTTTCTCCTACTCTCTCGCGCTTTAATTTTATTTTGTTTTTTTATAAAAAGCCTTGACTTTTTCGGTTTTGTTGTGTATAATGATATGGCAAGCTTGAAATCGGGAGCTTGTCTATGGAGAAGTACTCAAGTGGCCGAAGAGGCGTCCCTGCTAAGGATGTAGGCCGGGCTTATCCGGCGCGAGAGTTCAAATCTCTCCTTCTCCGCCAAAAAGACTATCTAAAAACTACCCAAAAAGTAGGATTTTAGGTAGTCTTTTTCCTTTATTTGCAGGGGTTTATCGACTTTTTGCATAGTTTTTATATAGTCTTTCGTTGGTCAGAAAGTTGGTCAAAAAAATTGGTCAAACTTGGTCATAGCAAGTTTAATTGGTCAAAAAGTTGGTCAGTTTTTTTGTGAACAAAAGAGGAAAACAAAAAAAGAGGCAAGGATTTTCGTCCTTGCCTCAATTTTTTATTTGTAGCCGCAGAGCTCAAGGAGCTTGCGCTTTTGGCTCGGCGTGAGGTCGAGGCGGTTGATGTACGCCCGCACCTGCGCCTTGCCGTTGGTGTTGGTGTAGCCGAGGTAGCCCATGATCATGTACTTCTCGACAGCAGTCAAGCGCAGAGACGAAACGTACTTTTGCACCTTTGCCTTGCGCGTGCCGCTGATGCTGTCGCCCTTCTTATCCTTATCGGCTTCAAAAAGGCTTGCGGTCGCAACGGCGAGCGCGAAGGATTCCGCCTTGTCGGCGAACGCCGTGCCGAAGAGCGCGCCCTTGGTTTCGAGATCCAGGTCAAGTGCCGCTTCCCTTGCCAGCTCGCGGTAGATGCTGTAAAGAGTCGTCATTGCCTTTGCCTTGGCTTCGGGGGTTGCCGACTTGTACGCGGACGTCCGAACGAGCGTCGCAATCTTTTCGAGTGAGGTGTTATACACCTTCTCGTAGGTCGCCTTCTGCTCTTCGTCAAGCTCGTATTTAACCTTGTCGATGGTAACAGTGCTTGGCACACTGCTCGGGATCACGCCATCAAAACCTTGCCCCACGAGCGCCGCCATTTCTCGGCGCACCTCATCGTCCTCGATACCGACCTTCTCGTCAAGCATCAAGCCCACGATCTTTGCGATCTTGTCCTCGTCGCCGCTTTCGATGGCGCCCTCAAGCTGTTCACGATAGCTTTCCGTCTCGTAGAGAGAGCCGTCAAAATCCGCACCGAGACGGCGCGAGATGCCGGAGACGAAGTTATATGCGTTTCTCGTCGGGATGCCGAAGAGAGCGCCGCCGGCGTAGAGTATATCCTTCGCCGCCTTACCGACATCCTTGCCTGTTGCCTTTCCTTGAATGATATCACCCGAAAGCTCGCCGAGCGACCATGCGGCGGAGAAAAGATCGTTTACGGTAGCATAGGCGTAGTGTTCAAGATCATAGCCGTTCGTGACGCGCGAGACGAAGTCACGAATGAGAGGAAGACCGCCGAAGAGATTGCCGAACACGTCAGCAAGGAAGGTCCAAACGGTGTCCTCATCGTCCTTGTCGTAGAGGAAGCGGAAGCCTTGTGCAATGAGCGCCATAAAGATAGAGGTCATCAAGAGTGCGCCGACCGATTTCCGCGTCTTCTGTGCGGCTTTCTTGATGGCGGCATCGAGTGCTTTGATCTCTGCCGGATCGGTTGCCTGTGCGCGTTTTTTCTTCAAGGTTGCAAGCTCGCCGATCGCGTCCACCGTTCTACCGACGATTTTCATCGCGTCCGCCGAGAACATCGTCATGGTCTTTACAATCTCATTATGATGTCGCATGGCAGCAGAGCGCTCGGTCGCAAGCGAGTTTTGCTGTGTCTCGTAGATGACCTGGGTCAGAAGCTCGCCCGCCTTCACCTTGTTCTCCTCGGTGCCAATCTTTGCACCGCCATCCTTTTCTACCTGCACCTGGCAAGCGGCAAAGAGCTTGCGAACGACGAGACGGTCCATCTTGCCGATGGGCGTCATCAAGACGTCGCCGAGCTTGTCCGTCTTCTCGATTACGCCTTGCGCGAGCGCCGCCGTGTTCTCGTGGTTGCGGAGCTTGGCGAGCGCGCAATACTTGTCGACATCCGCGCCTGAGATACCGAAGCCCTTTACGACGCTCGCATAATCAAGGATCGACGTTGCGGCGATGAAGGAAGAAAGCTGTGTGAGCCATACCTTGGGATTGGCGCCAAGCTGAAACTTGGCAAAGGAACCGCGGAGCTTGCCGAGCGCCCTATCCCAAGCATCGCGCTTGGATACGCCTTGGATGTCGGCGATGAGCTTCTTGAAATACTCGTCTGCTATATCCTTGGGGTCGGTGCCGTTCGCGTTCTTCTGCCTGGCGTTTTTGCTGATGCTCGTATTCACGCCCGCCGTGCCGATCGTCACAGGCTTGTTGGGATTCTCATTCAAATCAAGATTGTAAAGAACGTCGTACTCGTTTAAGACGAGCGCAAGGTTTGCGTACATAGAAACGGCGCGCACGTGGCGATCGATCACGCGGTCGAGCCCTTCCATAAAGAGCTCGTTCTTGGCGTTCTTCACGGTATCCTTGTTAAAGCCGGCATTTGATACACGGTCAAGCTCCTCGTAGAAGGTGCTTGCGTCGTCCACGCTCTTTGCAATGTTTCCGCGGCGAATCGGGACGTAATAGCTTTCGAGCGCGTTGCTGTATCCGCGAAGAAGCATATCGGTGTCGCGCTTGGCTTGCTTGCAATCCTCGTTAAAGAGCTTTTCGATGATGGAGATGTATTCCTTCTCGGTCGCGGTAAACTGTTCCCCGACCGCTTGCTGTTCCAGCCTCGCGCGGAAGCGAAGCTCCTCAATACTAAGGTCGGAGGCGAACTCTGCGAAGCCTTCCACGGTGATCACATCATCGCCGTTATAATACTTGAAGCCCGAATACGCGAGACCGCGGAGTGCCTGGTCACGATTGAAGGTCATATAGAGAAGCATCGCTTGCGCAAGCGGGATCTGCTGTCCGCGGTATTTAACCGTTTTCTCTTGAATTTCCGTCAAGAAGTCCTTGTGCTTCTCGTAGAAGGCTTCAAGATCCTCGCGCATCTCCATCTCCATCAGCTGCGCCTTGGTCAAGCCGTCGCGGAGCTTTAAGAACATGGTGGTGTAGAAGCCGGTCGGATCGTAGGCATCCATATAGCGCATGAGCGCCTCAGGGTCGCCGAAGGAACGATAGTATTTCTCAAACCACTTACGCATCCACCCGACCTTGGCGCGATTGTTGCGAATGATGCCGTCGCGGTAATCCTTTGCAAGAGGCTTTGCTTCGACGTACTTGCCGTCGCGATACACCTTGCCCCAATTCTGCACGAAGTGGGTGAAGTAATCGACCACAGATTCAAGCGCGAGAAGCTCGTCTGCGGTGAATTCGCCCTCGCCCTTCATCAGAATCTCCAGCGTCGCGGCAACGCCTTCATCGTAGTTTTCCTTGGTAATGACAAGGTTTCCGTCGCCGAGCTTGTACCACTCCGCAAGCCCCGCGAGGATCTTGCGCGAGCTTGATTTGTTCAGGTTTCCTCGGTGCTCGATTTTCGCCAGTTGCTCGATGCTGCCCTTGAAGGTGTCGGTCTTGTACTGTGACGCGTTGAGAAACGCGCCTGTCTTAAGGTCCTTCAGCTTGCGCAGCTTGTGAAGCACGCGGTTGCCGTAGTAGGTGCGGTTGTATTCCTCCTCAAAACGTTCTTTCCACGTTTGGTTGACCTTGCGCAGCTTCTCGCGCTGCTCGCTTATGAACTCCGAAAGCATCGAGGTGCTTCCCTTTTCGTCGTAAGTACGAAGAACGCGGCGCACGATCTCTTGTCTGAGCGCGCGGATCTCTTCCGCGCCGACGGCATCCTTCAGCATGCGCTTTGTTGCCGCGAGGCTGTCTGTGGCATCCTCGTATGCCGACGCAATCGCAAAGAAAACATCGGCGGGGTTTTGCTCCTCGATTGTGAAGCCCTGCTCCGCAAGCTCTTTGGCAACGACGTCGACAGGAAGCCCTTGTTTGTCCTTCGGCTTATTCCATCGACCGTATACACCTTTGGTTTTGTCGTCATAGCGGTGAGAGATCTCATCCCTCAAAGGCTCAAGGTCCAGCTTTTGCAGATAGGGGCGAAGGATATTTAAAAGCTCAATATCCATCTGCAAGCCAACGTCAAGAACGCGCTCAAGCATGGCGTGCTCGATAATATAGTCCGCAACCTTGTTTGCCACAGCACCGCGCTTTCCCGGAGCTGCACCGTTCAACCCTTGCCAAAGCATATCGACAACCTCTTCGCGGGATTTGCCGCGCAAGGTTGCTTGCTCATCTTCGGAATACAGAGTGTTTGTCAGGATCTCGTGGATGGCTTCATCTGCTTCGGTCTTGGAGTAGGTCTTGGCGCGGGTGTAGTTCGCGACCATCTTCTTGATCTGCCCGTCGGACACCTCGTAGACTGTACCCGAAGGATTGGGGGATTTGAGCGAAAAGTTTACCTTTTTGCTTGCTTTGGCTTTAGCTGTTTGCTCAGGAATCCCGTAAAGCGTTTTTAATTTTCGGAGGATTTCTGCGATTTCTGCGCTTGTGTAAGTTCTATGATTCTCCCCAGCTCGTTCAGAATCTCCTGGTTGGTTGCGCGCGGATTTTCTTTGAGAAACATAATCATTCTCATTTGTTCCTCTTCCGTCTCCAATGCCGAGAAGATTGCCTCCTCTTCCTCGTCCGGAAGATCGGTGAGGCTCAGTCCATACGTCAGCAATTTCTCTGTCATTGTTAATTGCATTGATTCTTTCCTTTCTCGACGCTTTTCCGTCGTTAACACGCAACATCGTGCCGTGCATATAGCCATCTGCTTTGAAGACATAAACACTGCCGGCGTAAATGGCGACCGTTCTCTCTTCGCCTTCTGCGATGTCGGCGGTTTTGTTCGCTAGACTTCTTGCGAACGAATCTCGATCTTCAGAAGCAACTTCTTGCGCAAATTGGTCGGTCGCTATGTAAAGATCTTCACCGTCACCTCCACGAGCTTTCCTCGAAAACCGAATATCCGCATTTCTTGTCGGAGGCTTGTCGGTCTCGTGTTCCGCCTGCGCTTCGGTCAGCGCGGCGCCGGTGGAGGATTTGCGGGAGAATTTTACAGCCCTGCGATTTCTTGCGCTTTCGTTAGAATCTCCGCTTCGGTCGCTTCCGGATTCTTCTCCGTAAAACTCACGAGATCGTCCATTTGTGTCTTGTTCTTCAACATCGAAGTTATCATCTCCGAGGTTGCTTGAGCGATCCCAATATCTCTCATAATTCTCGCGAACGCTTTCACTAGCTCTTTGTTTTTCTCCGTGATTTTCATTATATACCTCGCTGTGCAAGTTTTTTATTACTTCTGCATTTTTCGGCACATCTTCGATAGAGAGGAGAGTTCCGTATCGATCCTCTGTTTCGTCCGCTACAAGCTTGTTCCAAGTGTTGTCGCTTGGGTTGTAGAGGACCTTGATGTCGCCGGGCTTAGTTTTGGAAGAAAAAGCCCATTGCATCGCCGTAGAATAGTATTGACTGTATGTCTGCTTTTTCTTTTTTACCGTAGTGCTTTTTCTATTATACTGCACCGCCTCTTCGCTGTCAAGGCTTTCTTCCTCCTCGATCTCGGGAGCGTGGGAGAGGAAATACTTTGCAAGGCGGGTGTTTCCCGACTGCTCTGCGGCTTTGATGTACAGCTTCTGCGCGGTCTTCAGCGTTTTGCTTGCGCCCTTGCCGCCGATCGCCTTGCAGACGTCAACGAGCTTGTCGAAGATCTTACGCGCAAGCGGCGCGTCCTTGGCAACAAGCTTATCAATGAACGCCTCGTTTCCAAGCAGATGCTCGGTCGCGTGCGCCATCAGCTCGTCGTTGAAAACGGAGTATTTGTCCGCTTCTTCTTCGGTCAGATCTTTGCCTGCCTGTTTCTTATCGATAATGGCGCCGATCTCTTCGGCGGTAAAGCCATAGCCTTTTGACAGCACGCTCTCTGCCGCGACCTTATAGAGCGCCTGTTTGCCATTTTTTGTGTCAACGGTGAGATCTTCGTCGATCAAGAATTTTGCGAGCTTTGCATACTCTGCCGAGCCTTCCGAGAAGTGAGTGTGCTCGTGGATGAGATCCTTTTCCCAGGTGCCATTTTCAAAGGAATCTGCGCCGATGTACAGCTTACCGTCCTTTGCCGCCGCGTGGAAGGTGTCGTTCGCCTTCGTGACGACGAAGCCCGTCTTCGCGCCTGCGATGGTATCAAGGGCGTTGCGCGCCTTGACGAACCTACGGAAGGCTTCCTGTCCCTTCTCCGAAAGTTCCGCATCGTTGACGGCAAAGGTGCCTACGGCGGCACGTGCTTCTTCGATAGAGACACCGTTTTCCTCGGCATACATTTCCGCTGCTTCCTCTGCCATATCGTCAAGATCGGCTTGGACGGTCTTATCCTTGCCCGCGAGAGAGCGTGAAACAAAGGCGGTCGTTGCCTTGCCGCTTTCGATCTGTGCAGAAAGAGAATCCATCACGTCGGCGTTAAGCTCGCCTTTGCCGTTCATGAAATCGTGAAGGATGGGGGCTGCTTTGAGACATTCCACTCTCTGCGCCTCGCTCATTCCTTTGAGGTTTGCGGAGATGCTTTCGAGCGACGAAACGATCTGTTTGTTCGCCGCACTCTCCACGGCATCCTTTTGCTCGTCGGTGCTTGTCTCGGACATCTTGATCGCCTCGGAGGCCTTCATCACGTCCTCGATGTTCTGCATTTCGGCGGCGACGGAAAGAAACCGCTTTCCGCCCTTGCTCTTGTTTTTCACGGCACTGATGCCGCTTTGCAATCCGCCCATCACAACGCCTGTGGCGCCGCCGATGACAAAGGTCTTGGGGAGGCCCTTAAGGACCTCGCCATAGTTCGACATCGCATCTTCGTCTATGCCGAACACTTGCTTATTGATGGGGTCGACAAGGTCCGCAAGAATTTCCTCGACGCCCTCGGATGCAAAGTTGTACGCGACCTTTCCGATGCCACGGCGGACGAAGGAATCCGCGCCCTTTTTGACGAGCGCGCGGCCGATCACGGAATCCGCAAGCTGATTCGCACCGCCCATCGTGATACCGCCGAGGCTTTCAAGGCCGCCCTCGATGACACCCGCGACGGTACCGTAACCGAGCGCCTGTCCGAAGGATGCGCCTTCCTTCAGCGCGCCCTCAGTGCTTCTGCCTGCCGCGCTTGTGATAAAGGTTGCAGTCGGGAGTTTTGAAAGAACCGCGCCGGCGGCGGCACCGCCCGTCGCCGCAGAGATCGCCACAGCAGGAAGCATGCCGCCGATGCCTTGTGCGATACCGTTGATGATGCCGTCCTCTTCGAGGTAGGATGCCTTTGAGATATCGGAGCCCCACGTCGTATCAAACAAGCCTTCATCGCCATCTCTGCCGAACGCATCCGAGGTAAAATCGTAGGCGATAAAATTCTTGACGTCGTTTTCAAACTCATCGCTGAACAGTCCGCCGATAAGTCCGACGCCCCCTGCAACAAAGTCGACGATACCCTCGACAGCATCCGTGGCACCTTGGAGCACGTTGACAGAGACGTCGAGCACCGTTGCGCCTGAGCGCAGAAGGGGGCTGTAATCTTCCTTCTGCTCCTTTTGCGGTTGGGACAGCGGCATTGCTTTGCGATTATCGCTGAAGGAAACGCCCTGCTTCTCCTTCGCCTTGAGCGATGCGAAGCTTGCCTTGCGCTCCATCGGTGAGATCTTATAGGTCGTCATAGTGCTCTCCTGTGATTAGTTTTTGAGGTATTCTTTGGCGTCGGTGGCGCTCGAAGCGTTCGTCTCATACCACTTTCCGTTGTAAAATACAAATACTTTTGCGCCTCTGAGTTTCCCGCCTACATTAAAAGAGACCAAGGTTCCGTTTTGCTCCGGTCCCCAAGACGCAGATTCTGAAAGCACCGCCTGCACCGCTTTTGCTTGTTCTTCGTCCACATAAATGCCGAGACCCTTAGAGATTTGCCAAGCGGTTTCGTATGTCGTTTCCGCGTTTGCGTCAAAGGTTTTTCCGTTGTTTTTCAACTGAAGCCGATCGTAAGCCGGTTTTGACGCATTCTGCTCGGCTACAAAATCCTGCACGGACTTTTGGGGTGTAGGTTGGCTTGTCGGAGCTTGGCTTCCTTCCGCCACGCCTTGCCCTTCCGCTGATTCCCCCTGCGTAGTCTCCGCTGCTGTCGGCTTGTAGGCTTCGGGTAAAATACTCGCAAAATAGTTATACGTAATCTCATCCACGGAATCCTTCAGTTCCTCGAGGCGTTGTGCAGCGGCGCCATAGTCGCCCGTCGTTTCCGCTTCCGCAAATTTCACTTCAAGCTCTTCCATAATCTTTTCATTGAGGGCGGATCTACTTTCCGTGTTATCGACGCGCGTCATGTAGTTTTGGAGTGCTGTGTGATAGGCGCTGTCTCGCGTTGCATCAAGTCCTGCAAGGTCGGTCTTGTACGCTTTTTCGAGCGCTGATACTCTGTCTGCATAATCCGCGTCTACACCTGCGACAGCGTTGCGGTAATTGCCATAGGCGCCTAAGAGCGCAGATTGGCTCAACCCCTGTCCGTGCAACCCCTGCGCCTTCAACTGCTCGGGAAGATAATTAAGAAGCTTTGCGTAAGAATAGCTTGCGGCGCGCTTCTGCGCCGTTTTATTTTTCTCAAGCGCGGCTTTGCTTGTAGCAAGGTTTGTGTCCAGCTGCTCTTTTCCCGACGTGTGCGCGGCATCGGCGGCGGCGACATCAAGATCGTAGAAGCTTCCCGCTGTGGGGTTCGCCGCATACAACCTTTCAAGCAAAGCTTTCGAGTCTTCGTTTTTAATGGCGTTCTGGTAAACAGAAAGTTTAGACGTGCTCAACTTCTTTTTCCTCCGTTTTCTTTTCTTGCGTCTCCACTTCCTTCGTGGGCAGAGGAGATTTTTCTTCTTTCGGCACGGTCGCGCCGACGTGATTTTCAAACTTTTGCAGATTATCGATTTTTTTGACGATCCTGCCGCGAAATTCATCCGTGATGAAGTTATAGGCTTGGTACATCTTGATCACACCCATGACGAGAAAGAGCCCTACTTGCAGGGTCGTCCATATGAGATTGGCGTAGTCAAAGTTGTCGATCAGTGAGACGCCGTAATAGCCGAAAATAATAGCGACGCCGAGCTTGGAGATAATATCACCAAGTCCGCCCTGTGTTTCGTACTGCGCTTTGGTGCGCCCAAAATAAAACGGGTCTTGCTGTCTTCCTCCTTCGCTCGTGAGCTCTCCTGCAGAGAGCAACGTTAGGTGCAGGTTGACAGCTTTTTTGTAACCGTGAAGCCTACGCATTTCTGCTTTTCGAAGGAGCTTGCTTTGCAGAGCTTCTTCGTTCGGTGTCCATGCCTTCGCGACGCCATTCTCGTCAAAGCAGTCCTCGTATTTCAGCCCGACGCGAGCGAGGATCTTCGTGCGCTGAAGCTTATAATTTTTCTCATTTTCCTCCTCGCACCACCCATCAAGCATCTCGATATACGGCGATATGCGAAGTACGATAGCACCGTGCTCGGCTTTGATTGCTTGGACTTGCTCCTCGCGTTCTCCACTCATCATGCCTTGTAGGTCGAAGATGCGATTGATAAGAACGCCGAGGAAGAAGGCGATCGCGCCGTCCGCGAGGATCTGCGCGACGCTCTTCCCTGTTTGGTCGATGGTGAGAAAGGCTGTCATGATGTACACGACCGAAACGAAGCCCACGATGAAATAACCGATGTTCTGCTTGATAAAATCTCTTATTTTATCGTTCATGCCTTACACCCTTCCTATGTATTTCTTGACAACCTCTTCTACCTGCGCGGCAGTCGCATCCGCAGTCTTTCCAATGAGAACGTTTTCCTTAGTCTTGCGGATCGCTCGCTGAAAGAAGATGAAATCTACCGTTTCGCCGAGAAGCGCCATGCCGCTGAGGAGTACGAGATCAGAGAGCAAAGCTTTGAGAAAATACGCCATGGCAAAGACCGCGCCATAAAACACAATACGGCTTGGCATCTTTAGCTTGCCGAGGACCTTTAACACCAAGAAAAGCAGGACGAGCATACCGCCAAGACTGAGAGAGACCGCGTCGCCCGGTGTTTTTACGTACTTCTCCCAATTGGCAACGACGCACAAAAAGAGTGGCGCTGTGCTGACGAGAAAGCTGCCGATGGAAAGGAAGAAGAGGCGTCGCTTAAGATTCGGTGCTTTGCTCATCTTCTCTCACTTCCTTCTTTGCTTCTTTGTCTGCAAGCACCTTGGCGATCTCGGCGGCGAAGCCCTTTTCTACAAGCTCTCGGTTGTTGCAAAAAGCGATCTTCACCACGGTGTTTATTTTGTTGAGCCCCTCGCGCATTTCGGCACGATCCTCTTCGAGACTTTCCTTCATCTTGCAGAGCCCATCGTAGAGCACGGTATTATCCGAAAAGATGGTCCTCATTTCTTGCGTCAAGGCTTTGTCTTTTTCCGCTGTTGCACACACGCCGTCTGTCGCCTTTTTGAAGTTCTCCAAAGCCGCTTTGATCTTTGTGAGGACAGGGGTACTCGCAACGTATAGCGCACCGATCGTTGTTGCGATGAAGACCACGTTCGGGATCAGCTTCTCTTCAACGTATTCTTGCCACGCAACCTCACCGACGGTGAGAAAATAAACGCCCGCCGCCGCAAGCACGCCGACAACTACCCCAAGCGCGAGTAACATCAAAGTCTTGCTTCTCTTCATTCCGCTTCCTCCTCCCCGTACACTTCTTTCTTTGCATCTGCCTTGCACTGTTCCGCATATGCGTAATACTCGGCAAACGCCTCGGGGTCTGTATCGCGCTTGCGTAGGACGGAGAGCTCTTGCCCGGGAGAATATTTTCGGCGAAGCTTACGTTCAACCAATTGCTCATACCCCTCGCGTTGTTTGCCGTTCTTCTCAAACAGCCTTTTTTCAATTTCAGTCATGGTAATTCCTCCTTAAATTTTTACGAGATAGGTCATGTCGCACATGATTTGCGCCATTGTCTCAAGATTCTCGGACATTTCCGTAACGATATGACCACTCGACACAACGGTTATAAAACCTGCATCTTTGGGAAGGTGTGCGGACACGTCGACAGTCTCAGGAGCATCCAACAAGACAACCTTGTCGTCCGCATCCTTCCTACACACTCGGACAAAGGTACGGCTATCGAAGTCTAGGTAGTTGTATTGCGTCTCAGAATACATAAGACCGTAACCTTCTAACGCTTGGATGGCATCAGGGATTATGATTTCTTCCACGGTTTCCATTCCTTCGTAGATGCTCGTGGTGCTGATAATCTTCGGAATGGGATAGGAGACGATCCTTTCCATGACGGCTTCTATGGACACAGTGAATTGATAATTGTTAAACGAGCATTCCTGACCGCCAACTAAACGAATACAATCTATCGTCACATCCTCAAGATATAACCAACCGCTATCATAGCCTCCGTTGCCATCAAGACTAGGGTAGTAGAAGAGATCGGCGATGCTACCTGTCGCTGAATTTAACACATCAATACTACAATCGCCTTCAAAGCTGATGTTATCCGTTGGCGTTATCTTGATGCGACAATTTGTGCCATCTTTAGGAATAGTAATCGGGGCAAAAGGTATGCGGATAACAGGGGAATCGGTCAAAGGTGGATGAATGACATTTCCTTCTTCGTCCTCATCCTCGCCAAATCGGCGTGCTGCATCAATATAGTACACGTTGGAAGTGTCGGGAAGTAAACCCGCCATCCAACCGTATGTGTTAACTTCAGAAGCATCATTCTCAAACACGGTATCATAGCCGTAAAAAGCATCCTCGGTGTAAGTCTCATAGTTGAAGTTCGCGCCCAGCTTGTTCACCATTGCCATAGATAGTGCGTTGCTAGGCACGTCCTTACCAACAGTAGCAGACCAACTCGGCTCGGTATCTTCCAAGATCGTAAACAGACTTCCAACCGCGACTTTTTTCAATATATCGATATCACTCTTCATCGGTACAAGGTTATCATCTACATATTTTTTGTTGGCACAGTCCAAATCCGCAACAGGTGTTTCTGACATCAATGTCTTTCGAGAGGTAAACCTTGGAATGCGTGATGCAACTGGTATATTTTGACAAGTTCGAAAAGCAGTTACTTCTCCTTTGTAGTACCCAATAACGGTATAATCGTATAGTTCTGTTTGGGGTGTATTAACCTTTAAGTCAAGCCCCTCATTCACCGCTTGTACACTCGGTGCTTTGTCGGCATC
This sequence comes from Oscillospiraceae bacterium, assembly GCA_015064745.1. Classification (GTDB taxonomy): domain Bacteria; phylum Bacillota; class Clostridia; order Oscillospirales; family CAG-272; genus UBA1740. Next base: position 31,556 of record SVRR01000015.1, read on the forward strand.
GTTGCCTTTAAGGGTTGGGGCGAGGGAGGCCTTGTCAAGCTTGTCTTCAAGAGCTTTTGCAAAAACCTCCTGAGACACAAGTCCGCCAACGAGATCGGCAACGCTGAAGGAGACACTTTCACCATTCTTAAGCGTCAAGGTGAGCGTCTTTTCGTCATCAGAAACCGCAGCTTTGGAAATCATCGTTTCAAGCGGAAGATCTATCACGTTGCTTTCGGCGAGCGGGTTCCCATCTACATCCTTGATGACCGCCTTCAGTTTATATTCGCTCTCCGGGCACCATTCGAGCGCAAGCTTGAGCTTTGTTCCTTTGCCGATTGGGTTGCCCTTCTCGTCCTCGAGTTGCAGAGAAAACGCCTCACCGTCACTTTGCGCGCCGATACCTCTGACATCGTTCTCACCAAGCCCGACAAGCTTCTCCTCGGCGTCCTTCATCCTCTCGCGGAGAGATGCGCCGTTCTCCCCTTCTGCTTCTTCGCCATAGATTTCTTCTTTGAGGGATTGTACTTCGGCTTCGTTTTCGGATAGGCGTGCGGAGAAGGAGCTTTTTTGGGGGGATTCGGGCGTGCCGCTTTCACCGTAGAGGGCTTTGTCAATCTTCTTTTCTTGCTCATAAATGCCTTCAAACGCCGCATTTGCTTCTTGTACAACACGATCCAGCTCTTCTATGATAGAGTTTTGTGCGTCAGTGATGGGTGCACAAAAAGCTTTCTTGATATCGACGGGCTTCATTCCCGCAGCCGACGGATTATCGGGCAAAGCATAGACTGTCTTTCTCTCGATGCTTACTCTTGTTTCGGATCCGACACGATTAATTTTCTTTTTTTCCATTTATCTCACTCCTTTGTTTTCGCGGTTGATCTTATAAACGACGGAAAAATCACTGACCGCGCAGTCGCCGTCGTCGTCCGACAAAAAGCGGAACAGGATGTAGTTGAAGTTTCTCTCATTGCATCGCACCGAATAGCTGTTCGCGAAGCCTGTGTCGAAAGAAAAGGCGTTGAAGGAAAAATCCTCAAACGAGAACCGATCTCCCCCCCTCTTATCGAGGAGCATTCGCGCGTTTCGTGTTTCGTACCCAAAAGAGAGCTTTCCGTGTGTTTCAGGCGCGGTGGCGACCGTCATCTTGAGAAGAGTCTTACTATACGCGTTTGTGCCTAAATCAAAAACAGGCGTGACCCATTCAGCAACAACGGGGGCGCTTATTTTCACAGTTGCAAGGATCTCGATAGGTGTTCCGTTCTTATAGGCGACAAGACGCAGGCGCTTTCCTTCCTTTGCTTCTTTGAGATAGACATTTTCGTTTTCTTTCTCGATGAAAAGCGTCTCTCCCGACAAAGAACGGTAAAGTGAAAATGTCGTTTCGGTCTGCGTTACGAGATTTCCGTTCTCATCCTTCAGCGAATACGTCCCCTCGCCAAAATCAATATTGGTGACCGTATATAACCCATCCGAAACAAGTCCACTCGAATACACCTGCATCCCCTCGTAGAAAGAAAAGATGCCGTTCTCGTTTGCTGTAGAGATTCTGTCATTTGCCACCGTTGCGCTCTCCTCTACGAGCGCATACAGCCTCTCGTTATTAACGACGATCTCCGCGCCGTTCTCGATAGAACCGTAAAGCGTTGTCTTGCAAGTAAGCCGCCCGCCTTCGGTGATATCAAGAGAAAGATCACCCGAAGCGGTGTGTAAATACGTTCGGTCGGTGTACTCACCGTCGAACACACAAACGCGACCGTCTTTGCTTCCAAAAGCAAGTTTGCCGCCCAGCTCCGTCCATACACGTGCGGGGATGTTATCCCAATACCACCACTCGTAATTGAAAGAACCGTCGCTTGCGTCGGCTGTGTACTTGTGTCTTGCATCGGCAATATAGCAAACGCCGTCGATAGCGAGATAATAACGACCGTCATAAACAGTAGCGACCGCATCGGCAAGATTTTCGTGTCCCTTGAGCTTTTCCGCAATCGAGCGAGAACGCTCTCGTGTATAGCGTACGGTTGTCATAACGTCCTCTTGGAGCTCCACGCCAAACACGCCGTTTTTCGAAAGCAGAAGCGTATCTCCTGCGAGATTTGCGCACGCATACGCCGTCAGCGCGCATTCCCCCTCTGCGCCCGCAGATTTCGGGAAAAGCGCGGAAAAGGATGTCGTCACGCCGTTTTCATCTTCGGTGCTCGTATATGTGCCACCAAGCGTAAAGAGCGACGCGTCGTGGCTTGATTGCTCCTTAAAAACGGCAAGCGCACCGTCTGCAAGACGCGCAAAAGCAGTGATTGGTACAGAAGACACGCCCACGGAAACGGTATTAACGTCGGGAAAATAGGTAAAGTCGTCCATGGCGGAATAAACGACCGTTGCCGCATGCTTGGGGTTTCCACCGAGGAAAAGGCGATCAAGATTTCCATTCACGCCGTATACGGTACCGAAGGCGGCTTGCTCGATTACCGCTGCATTCGAGGCGGTGGTTTCCGCGGTGTAGGTCACCGTGATGTTCGGCTCTGATTCGTCGGGCGGTGCGGTAGAAAAAGAAAGGGTGAAATATTGACCCGCAATTTTCCCCACTTCGGCCCCTTTTTCTAACGGCTGAAGAAGGCCTAAGCTATGAAACGACCCGCCGTCTGTAGGCACCGATGTGCGTTCCTTTATCGTTAATACGCCATTTTTACCCTCCTCGATGGTGTAGGTAGCGACACAGGCAGCATACACCGCTTGACCAAGAACCTCTTCTTTTTCTTCCTCGATACGGTCCACCGTCATGCTTTCAATGCGCCCTTTTGGAACACTGTCAAGCGTCCAAACCCAAATAGGCTTATCCGGATCTTCATCGTAACCCGCAAGCTCTTTGTCGTCGGTGCCGAACAACACATTTTTCCGCCTTCCTGTAAGAAGATTTGCTGACTCCAACGCCTCAATCTTTCCCGGGGTGAGAGCGTCGTTTGGATAAATCCTTGCCGTTACGGGAACGCGGGTATCCACATTTTCTGCCACCCTGCGAAGCTCCCTTCTGCCCTTCCACGTGCCATAGACAAGAAAATCACCACAACCGACGATATAGAGGCAATTGCTTGCGAGAAAAGCTTGGCTTCGTTGGTCTTTGAGCGCACTTTTCTCAATCTCGGCGCCCTTATATGTACAACTTTTGGTGATATCTTCACAAGTGTACTTGCCGTTTACTTTTGTCGCTCGATAGAAACTTGTCCCGGCATGAATGATAAGTGTGTCGTCCGCGTACTCAAACACACCGTTGATGTGCGGGCGCGGGTTTCCCTCAATCTGCAAAATCTCGTTCCAGCCGCTTCTTTTTCGGTTGACGCCGCCACGGTTGATAAGATTTCGCATCTTCGTCGCCCGCGCACCTGCCGCCTGTGTCACAGATGACGAGAAATCCACGCCGCGAAAATTATTGAGCGTCAATTGCTTGCGATCCTTCAGTGATATACTTGTGTGCGCTCTCATGCCTCGCCCTCCGTTTGTGAGTAGATGTTTTTGACAGAGGTGGATCTTCCCTCCGTTTTGCTCACAATGGCTTCCATCGCCGCCTCGTACCAGTTTCGCGCTTCGCTTGCCTCGTTCGGCTCATCCGCACGGAAGAGGTCGCCCTTGATGAAATATGGGATGTGCGCAGCAATACCGTCGGGAATGGGAAGTTCTGTATCCTCCGCCGTCGCCGCCGTGATGCGCGGGATAGTAGGATGGTACAGCACCACATATCTTTCTCCGAACCCAATGGCCGGAAGCACGATCGTGTTTCCTTCGCGGCGGAAGCTGATATCCGCCTCATAGTCTCCGCGATCGTTCTCGTACACAACACGGTGAAGGTCGAGGAAATCATCCACAGGCGCGTCCATATCAACCCGCAGGACGAGCGAGCGCATAGGACCTCCCACGATTTCGTGCCGCTTGCACGGCAACACGCGCTTTTCCTCGATGCTCGCGAAGCAACGGTTGATCGCACCGGGCATATTTACGAGGTAGTCACGATAGGTCTCGTCCTGTTTGTAATATTCAATTCTATCAAGGTACAAATCAATGTCCACGTTAGCGAACATCAGCTTGAGCGATTCAAGCTTGATCTCTCCAAGTTTCATAGCGTTCTCCTTTGCGCAATCTGGGGGAGTTGCACCCCCGAATACTTTTGAATTGCATAAAAGCGCCTATCCAAAGGAAGCGGATAGGCGCCAAATTTTATACGAGTGCCGCGACGCCTACGGCAGGGGTGCCCTCGGATACGAGGACGATCTTGCCCTTGTTCTCGCCGCTGACGTTCTTAAAGCGTCCGCTTTCGAGCTTCAAAAGGCTGATGCCCTTGGGCACCGCGACAACGAGATCTGCGACACCCTGAATGCCATTGCCCGCCTTGACGGTGATCGACGTGGCAGCGGATGCGTTGATAACGAGCACCATCTTCTCGTCGCTCTCGCTCCACGCGATCGCAGTGGGGGTAGAAGCAACGAGCGCGGCGGTTTCAACGGTAGCGAGCGTGTTTCTCATAGTAACCATCGTTTATTCCTCCTTACGCAAACTTGACGTTGATGTTGACGATTTCCTTGGGGCGAACGACCTTCGCATCAAAGAGAATGAATCCCTTCACCGCATCGGCAAAGTGGTTTTCAGGACGGTACGCCTCGGTGTGAGTAAGAGGCTTCGCAAACGCAACAGCTCTCTGCGTGCGGATCATAATGTTGTCAACGGTGCCGCTATCCGTAGTGTGCACGTTGTTCGACATCTTCACGATGACGTTGCCGTATTTAGCCACCTTGCCGTTTTTGAGGATCTCCGAATTGTCGGTATCCTTATCGGCATACTCTCTTTTGAAAAGAGTGTAAAAGCGGGGGGAAACGGTTACAACGATCTTGGTGCTCGCTTTCACGTCGTTCTCATAAAGTCTTTGAATCGCCTCATCCAAGACATGAAGCACGTTCTTCTCGCCGCTTGCTGCGGTGCCCGCCACGACCTTGACCGGAGCGTTGCCGTACAGTTTTTTCACGGAAGAGTCGACGGCAAAGCTGGATACGTACTTGTCAACCTCATCCGCAAGGCCCTCCGAGGTCTCGGCGGAAAGCGCGTCCATAACGCCCCCGGTCGCCTGCGCCTTATCGATGTCGCCGATCATATAGTTAAAGTAGCGGATCTGATTGATGTACATAATGACCGAGGTATCCTCGATCTCCTCCGCCTGATCGATTGCGTTGTTTCGCTGTGCCTTGGTAAGGCTTTTGATGGTAGGCTTGCCAACGCCGAGAATGGTGACCGATTCACCCTTCTTGGACACTGCACCCTCGTACTTGGTGTTGCAGTCCTCGACGAAGACGCAGAGTCTTTCGAGCTCTCGATTGATCTCTTCGCTCCAAACGCCGGGGATAAAGTTCTGATATGCCATAGTTTTTTCCTCCTGTTTTGATTACCACCGCTTCATACTTGCACGAATCTTGTCATAGTTCTCGTGGATCTCCTTTGGGCTCATCCCTTGAACCTGCTCTTTGGTGTAGTAGCCCTCACCGTCTGTGTTCGTGCTTGAAAGCGACCCCGGGGAAGCCTTTTTGTTTGCGAGGAGCTGCGTTGCTTTTTTTTGCGCTTGCTTTTCGAATCCGCCCACGATCTTGATGTAACCTTCATAGATCTCTGCAAGCGGCACTCTTTTTTCGACCTTTCCGTCGGCAAAGAGTTGAAAGCCCTCGTCTTGGATGAGCTTGTCGAGGTCGACCTCGGGATGCTTCGCCTTGAAAGCCTCGGCATCGCTCCGATACCATCCCCTCTCTTCCTCGTTCTCCTTTTCCTTTGCAACCTGCTCCCTCGCCTTCTCCTTGTGGTGCCGGGAGAAGTCTGTAAGGGGGTCGCCACCTTTCTCTTCGATTTCCCGCATTGCAAGGTACTCGTCCACGTCGGCAGAGTCTTTCATTGGCTCTCCTGTATACGGGTTCTTGCCCTTGAGGGTGTCGATGATGGCTTGCTCGCGCGCTTCTTTGAGCGCGGCTTGCCGTTCTGCCTCGCGGCGACGGCGTGCGTTGGCGGCATTCTGTTCTCTGCCCTGCTTGTCGGCATCGCTCTCCCCTTCGGCCGTTGGGGTATTCGTGTCCTCAAAAGCGGCATCATTTACAGTCTCCGCACCTGTGCCAGCATCAGCGTGGCTGCTGACCTCCGATTCCTCGGTTGTTTGCGCTGTTTTCGTTTCTTCTGTCATAGAAGCCTCCTTGGATTTTTCCGCGTTCCTGCGTAATATAGCAACGGATGTACCGTTAGTCTATCAAACGAGATTTACAGCACCTTGATTGGCGGCAGCTGCAATTGTCGCCGCCATCTCCTGCGCGTCGTGGGTCGTGTCGGCGAGCGCTTGATTCCCGCGTGCAACCTCGATGTTTCCCTGCGAGATCTTTGTTTTCGCCTCGGTATAAAGCTGCGCTAAGAACGCCTTCGTCCGCATCAGCTCTTCTATGATCGACTGCACTTGGTCGACGCTCTTTTGCTGTTTTTGGATGATTTCCGCGCTCTCTGCGAGCTTTTTTATAGCCTGCTCGTATTGTGCAGACATCACCCGAAGCTGATCGTTCTCCTCTTCCTCGATCGCCTTGAGGAGCTTGCTCTTGTTGGTGATCGCATCGTCGGGGTATACCTTGATATATGTCTTCGGCGAAATGAGACCCTTTGATACCATCACATCGAGAATGTTGATATCACCCGCGGCGGAAGCCTTCGTGCCCGACGTCGCCTCCGTGACGACGGTGAATTCAACGGCTCGGAACTCGGCGCTGTCGAAGATATCCTCTAGCTGCACTTCCTCTGTCTTTCCGTTTTCGGAAGTCACGGAATCCATATACGAGAAGGATTTCTGCTCATAGTAGTGCTTAAAGAATTGAGCGAGAACAAGACCTTGCTTTTCCTTGACCTTCCAAAAGGTATCTCTTAACTCCTCGACGGGCTGCTGCGCTTGCGATTGTAGTTGAGCAATGGCGGCGCCCGACATATTTGCGCCAATGGTTTCTCCCGTCATAACCTCGGAAGATCCGGTCACAGCGCGTGTCAGCTGCGTCAACGTATCGACGAGCGTGAGTGGTTGGGATTGCATCGCTTGTTCGGTCATTTTGCGGATACCCGAGCCCGTTTCCGAGTAGTCCACGAGCACCTGGCCCGGCTCGTTGTTGATGACCTGCCCTTGAAGCGCTCTTGGGTGGACGATGTATTTTCCCCACGCGGTTTCCTGCGCATTTAGAAGCGCCATTGCGAGGTTGAAGTTGATGCTCTTTTGGTTGGGAATGATCCCTTCTACCTCGCCAAGGCCGTAAATGGAGCTTTCGCGGTATTCGTAGTTACCGACGACAATGGGATAAAGATACATCTTTGCGGCGTCGGGGATCAGCTGATCCTTTGCGGTTGCATCCGGTAATGCGTTGTTGGGGGCGTCCTCTTCTACAAAAAAGCCAAGTTCGACGCCGGCACTTGCGAGGTCGGGCGTGAGGGGGAAAGGCTTGTTGACGATGGTCGTCTTGGTCGCCTTCTCGCAAAAGACCTCTCCGTCACGGCGAAAGTAGCGCGTGAGAACGGTGCAAAGCTTGTTGCCCTCTTGCTCTACCGTGCCGTATTTGCTGTTGTTTTCATCAGCGACGATGCTTTCCTTGTCCACGTCACTGTCGCACTTGGCTCGTACCGAGCTCACGTCCTCACGCGAGGCGATCATAATCCATTTCTGTTTCTGCTCGTCGACCTCGGTGGGATTCGAAAAAAAGATGTTCAAGGGGTCGATGGTTTCACATCGAAGTCCGCCCTCTTTCACGCCGTCCTTCCCCTTTGCTTCGGCGTCCCAATAGTAGTGATAGAAGTAAGACCCCTTAACGACGCCGTCTCCCACGGCTTTTTTATCAAGCGCGTCCTGCCCGATCTCTTTTTGAATGTAGTCGGCAAAGCGATTGAATTTCTCCACATCTGCCAACGTGTCCTCGGCGCGGAACACAATGCGCACGGGGGTGGACAGGATCGCGGATTTTTTGTTGCGGCAAATCATCTTGATAATGTTTACCACGGGGCGAGGAAGGTTTTTCGTGGCAGGCGTAGCTTTCGGCCACTGGTCGCCTTGATAGAATTTGACAAACCGAGGCAGGTTTTTCGAAAGCCCGCAGTTCGCCTGATACGAAAGCCCGTTTTGGTAATCGTCCCACAGCTTCTGTGCCTCAGTCGCGGTGTCAAAACGCTCGTTCATTCGTCCTCACCTTCCTCTCCATTTAGCCACTGATCCATAACCTCCGCGCTCGAAAGCACCGCGCTCGGCTTCGTCGTCGCCTCCGAAACGGTCTTTTTCGGCATAGCGGCAATCACATCTCGCATCTGCGCGAAATCGCTTTTCAGCTCTTCAAGCTCAAGCGAAAGCCTTTCGTTTTCTTCCCAAAGGTCATCAAGCTCCTTTTGGAGCTCCTCTTCTTTTTCCTTTGCCACACGCGCGAGATCTTCGTTATACTTCTTTCTTCTGATGAACATCAAAAATCCTCCCAGCTGATATACGAGAGGCCTTGCGCCTCTTGTGTGTGAAAATTGGACGAGATAAAGTCCTTCTCGTCGTTCTCTGCCGTGATCCACGAGGTTGTTTGCGACTTCGATATGAAATGAGTGATGGCAAGCGCCATAACAAGGTCGTCGTGCGCACCGTCAATAGCTTCTTGCTTTCCGTTGTCTTTTTTGACAAAGGTCGTCATTTCCTTAAGCGTCGGGATGTCCACCTCGACACTCGGATCGTCGCGCATAATCTCCACGAGCTCGCCGATGATGATGGGCTTCGTCTTTGTGGTCGTCACAAATCCATAGTCCATCGTTGGCTTGTCCGTCATCCTGTCGAGGATCTCGCGCATATAAAGGTTTGGGTACCTGTATTTTTTCTGCAGCACTCTTGTCGGGTGCCTGGAATAGTTGATTTCGAGCCCGACCAAAGCGTCGTGATAATATTTGCCTAAGCAGTAAATTTGTTCGGCGTACAGGTCCTCGTCTATGTATTGCTTGTGCAAGGTCGCCACCGTGTGACCGTCAAGATTGCAAATGACCTTGGCTGAGAAATAGTCTTGCCCGGTACCTGCCGTGTCACCTCCGATAACGTAAGGCGCCCTTGCTGCCACGTTGCCATCTGTGTCTGTCTTGACTCTTGGCTCCTCATGTATCGTGATGAACCCGTCAGCTGTCTCGCGGAAAACGATATCCTTGATGTGCCACTCGGTATCCACAATGTTGCCGTTTGCATCCGTGATTGGCACACACTCCTTTTTGTACTCGAAGGCACCGCGTCGAGCCCCCTTCAAGGCCCCCGCACGGATGATCTGGTTGCTGATGGCTTCTTTGTCGAAGACGCACTCTCCGCTGGATATAAACGCTTCCTCGGGCGTGATGGGGTATTCTTGTTTGATGGTGTTCTTGTCGAGGTAAGAGGCGTATTTCTTCGCGTACCACGCAAGCTGCTCGCGATCGCACCCTCGCTCGGCAAGCACTTGAAGGCGTTCCTTTAGCCACGCATCGGGCGTGTCAAGATACTCATACTCCGTCGAGCGATACTCAGGGGAGCGCCACCACTCGTAGAAAAGATTGTGACAGCTTTCCGAATCCCATAAGTCCTTCGCTTGGTTAAAGCCGTTCGCGGTCGTCTCATACACTTGAATAGCCCCCGCGGTGATTGCCTCACCGATACCCGCCTGCAAGGAAGCGAGATCACACTCGTAAAAAGCTACCTCGGAAAAATGCACAAAGTTCAGTGTGCGA
>SVRR01000016.1 GCA_015064745.1 Oscillospiraceae bacterium
CAAAGGTCTCGACAGTGAAGTTTTCGAGATTCTCGTAGGCGTCGTCCAGCGAGATACCGTAATTCTTCACCTCGGTCGTGACATTTTCCCATGTCTTTTCTCCAAGAACGACGCGGTAGCCGATACCCTTTGCTTGCGCCGTCCAAGCGCCGTGGATGGTGGCATCCGAATAAGAAGAGCCAAGCACCATGTTTTTCCATGTGCCATTTACAAGGTCCACGCCGCCTTGCTCGTTGAATGCGGTATAGAGACCCACGAGTCTGCTGTCCGTGACGTAAAGTGCGGCGTAGTCGTTATCGCCCTTTACGACATCGTCAATCTTGCCTTGCAGTCTTTCAGCAGTGGTCGCTTTTCCGGACGCTGTATAGATGAAGTCCTCATCCCCCAAAATAGCAAACACCTTTTGCAGCAAGGCTTCGTTTTGGAAGCAGGCATCGTCCATTTTAAGCCCATAGTAGTAGAAGAGGTCCATGCAGCGATTGTGTTTCATCTCTGCTTCGGTCAAAACACGGTCATAAACACGCACTGCGTAGAAGTCGGTCGGGCGGTTGTTGGAGAGCCAGAAGCCGGTATTTTCGGGATATTTCGAATAGGGAACGTCTACGTCGTGGTAGGGGTCGTTGGAAGCATCGCCTTGTGTAAACGCGTTCGCCGTAGAGTTCACCTTTCCTTGGCTGCCTGCGCTATTGAAAAATTTGCCGTCACGATAGAGGATCAGGTCACCCTCAGTCACGCGGGTCTCGGGATCGTCCCCGATCACCGTCTCGTTGACCATGATGGAATAGGTGCGAATTTTATCGTTAGTTTGGAAGGCGTTGCCGTAGATGGCAAGACCGCCGTCAAGTTTTTGATCGTTAATACTGACCCATCCACCGCGCCAGGGGTTAGCATCGCTCGCACTCCAGGTTTTCCACATGAAGGTCCAGTTCACGTGACCGCGCGCCGCCGGAGAATCGTTGTCTTGACCGCTATTGGGCCATTGCGAGTTACCGTCCAGCTTTTGCGCAATGGAGGAGAACCAGCCCATACGGTCGATGGGCGCATTATAAAGATAGTTGCCCGTCGTGCCCTTGCTCTGGCTGTAGGTTTCGATGGGCTTGTCATTTTCATCCTTCGCGATGATAACGGTGTCCGCTGCTCCATCGGGTCTCAGGTCGCGCACGTAGAGAGGCTTATATTTTGCCATATAGTCGACGGTAAAGTCCCCCTCGGGAAGCTGGGAAAGACCGAATTCAAGGCGAATGTTATTTTCAAACGCGCCGCCGTCGCCGCTACCCGAATAGGTGCCATCCGCCTCAATTGCACCCTTCAAAACGTAGAAGCCGAAGGAGCCGTCCGCGTTCATGCTCCAGCGGTTGGGATGGCTGTTTGCCCCGCCTTTACCAACGAGGGCAGCGGTCTTACCCGCAACGAGATCAACCCAGATCGCGGCATCAATATCTACGGTGCCCTTGATAAAGGTGGTGTAGAAGGCAACGAGGTCTTCCGAAGCGGCATAGCGCGAAATGATCTCGCTCCCCGCCTTCTTTGCGCTGATATAGTTTTCAATCTTTCCTTCCAAGGTCTCCTGAGCAAGCGAGGAGCTTGTGGCACCCGGAGAAAGAGAGCAGGCATTTGCAAAAGCAAAAACGACTGCCAGCAACTCTTCATCGGCACATTCTTCCTTGGAGAGCTTAATGTCATAATAAAGCAACACGTCCACGGCGTGGTTCTGCTTCTGCTCGTCGAGCGTCAGAGCTCTATCGTAAATACGAACCGAGTAAAAGTCGGTAGGAATGGACGAGGAGAGGTAGAAGTTACCCGTGTCGTCCTTATCGTAATAGTGCGTGCCGTTAACCGCATTTGCGGTAGAAAGCGTAGGAGAGGTATACCAGGACTTACCGTCACGCAACAGATCGTAAACAGCCGTTACGGTGCGCACTTCCTCTTCTTCTACGGTATTTACGGTCAAGCTCTCGTCACGCGTGATGACGTAGGTATGTACCTTGCCGTACTCGCGGATGCCCGATGCCCACTTAGAGTCGTTGCCGAGCTTCTTAGCATTCCAAGAATACGCATTGTTGTAGTTTGCATCGCTTAACCTCCAGGCAACGTCTCCGCGCAAAGGCGAGCCGTTGCTGCTCGTACCGTCACGGGAGGCCGACGTAGAGCTGATAAAGCCGATATAGTCAAAGGGTCTCGTGTACTGCGAGGATGCAATACCGTTGTTTCCGTTGGCAACGTAATATTCAATGGGCTTACCGTTTTCATCCTTTGCTACCGTGCCGTCGGGATTTGCAACGTAAATAGGGTTATACATTGCGAAATACTCCACGGTGAAGTCTTCCTTGGGAAGCAAGGAAAGACCCAGGTTCAAGCGGGTGTTTACCAAGTCTGCGTTGAATAAGGTAGCACCTGACGATGCCAAAATAGTATCTGTTTGCAATACGCTACCCTTGACGCTCTGCACAAGGTTACCGTCTACCCACTGACCGTACAGACCGGTATAACCGACACCGCGGTCGGATCTCTGTTCCCAGTACTGAACGTTGCCGAAGGTCGCGTCACCCTCACCGATTTTTGCGGTCCAGGTGCCCGCCGTCATATCGACGCCGCTCTCTTCTCCGAATACAGTGAAGAGATTCAAAAGACCGTCCGTTACGTATAGCGTATCAGTATAGCTAAGTGGCTCTCTGCGGACCACCTCTTTGTCGATGACGGCTTGCAATTCGTCTTGCTTGTCGTCGTAGCCGTCACGAACACAGGCTACCGAGGAGAACTCCGAAGCAAGAAGTTCCATCATGGCAGCATCGGCGTGCGCAACAGGCAGCTTTAAGCCGTAGTAGAGCATCACGTCAACGGCGTGGTTCTGCTTCTGCTCGTCGAGCGTCAGAGCTCTATCGTAAATACGAACCGAGTAAAAGTCGGTAGGAATGGACGAGGAGAGGTAGAAGTTACCCGTGTCGTCCTTATCGTAATAGTGCGTGCCGTTAACCGCATTTGCGGTAGAAAGCGTAGGAGAGGTATACCAGGACTTACCGTCACGCAACAGATCGTAAACAGCCGTTACGGTGCGCACTTCCTCTTCTTCTACGGTATTTACGGTCAAGCTCTCGTCACGCGTGATGACGTAGGTATGTACCTTGCCGTACTCGCGGATGCCCGATGCCCACTTAGAGTCGTTGCCGAGCTTCTTAGCATTCCAAGAATACGCATTGTTGTAGTTTGCATCGCTTAACCTCCAGGCAACGTCTCCGCGCAAAGGCGAGCCGTTGCTGCTCGTACCGTCACGGGAGGCCGACGTAGAGCTGATAAAGCCGATATAGTCAAAGGGTCTCGTGTACTGCGAGGATGCAATACCGTTGTTTCCGTTGGCAACGTAATATTCAATGGGCTTACCGTTTTCATCCTTTGCTACCGTGCCGTCGGGATTTGCAACGTAAATAGGGTTATACATTGCGAAATACTCCACGGTGAAGTCTTCCTTGGGAAGCAAGGAAAGACCCAGGTTCAAGCGGGTGTTTACCAAGTCTGCGTTGAATAAGGTAGCACCTGACGATGCCAAAATAGTATCTGTTGGCAATACGCTACCCTTGGCGCTCTGCACAAGGTTACCGTCTACCCACTGACCGTACAGACCGGTATAGCCGACACCGCGGTCGGATCTCTGTTCCCAGTACTGAACGTTGCCGAAGGTCGCGACACCCTCACCGATTTTTGCGGTCCAGGTGCCCGCCGTCATATCGACGCCGGTTTGATCTCCAAACACGGTGAAAAGGTTTTGAATGCCGTCCGCCACGTACAGCGTGTGCGGGTCAACGTAGGCGACGCTCTCCTTTTCTTCCGTCGGGGTCGCTTCCTCCGCAGCGGACGCGGTCATCACGGGAACTGCCGTAATGAGCATTGCCGCAAGGAGAAGGAGACTCAAAATTCTCTTCTTCATTGTTTTTCCAGCCTTTCAATAAAGATTATATATTTTATCAATTTGATAGCAAAAGAATTCTCTAAGCTATTATATATGTATTAATAGGGGTTTGTCAAGAGGGTTTGGAAAACTTTAGATAGGCGCAGAAAAGAAAAGGGGGCGATGGGAAAGAAAAAAGTGCCGTTTTTGGCGGTTTTTCGAGGGCTTGTAAAAATATGTATTTACAAAAAATTTACAAAAAGAGAGGCGGAAACAGTCTTCCGTCTCTCTTCTTCCTTGATTTTGGTATTAGTACATACCGTTTGCTGTCATATAGTCGTACAGCATTTTGCCGTGGTTTTGCTCCTCGGTCTGGATATGGGCGAGGGCGGCACGGAGACTTGCATCCTTGAACTCAAAAATGCAGGTGTTATAAAGAGAGGAGACCTGCTTTTCGCCCGAAAGAGCGTCTGAGCAAAGATAGGCATCGTTCTTGGCATTTTCGGAGGTGTCGCCTGCCTGATACGCGGCGGTAAAGGTCATAGCCTCTTGCTGTCCGCCGCCCGACATAGAGGGGGCTGTACCCGTCTGTTCGATCTTCGTCAGGGTGTCGAGGTGGCTGCGCTCTCGGGTCACGAGGGTGGAAAAGAGGTTTTTGAGCTGTCCGTCGACGGCAGACGCTGCCCCCTTTTCATACTTGTCAATGCAAAGCTTTTCACTGTCCTTCATGTCCTTCAACAGGGACTGTTCCTTGGCGGTAAGTGTCATTTGTTTTTTCCTTTCCTTTGCGCCGTTGGGCGTTTTCCTTATTTTTGCACACCCCACCAAAATTATACCGAAAAATCGTCCTCTTCCTCACAAAGTCTCGCTATGGCGTCGCGCTCATAAACACAGGTACCGTATTCCTTGGCATATGCGTGAAAATAAAGGCTCTTCTCTCTTTTTCCGTATTCTTCCAAAAAGCTGTACGGCGTTAACAGCCGCCCCGCGCCCCGTTCGGGAAGCGCAAGCGCCAAGACCGCTTCTTTGCCGTCTATGACGTACAGGGCGGCGCTTTCCTTATCCGCCTCCTCCCGCTTCATGCACCTTGCCGCCGCGCGCGCCGCCCTGATGCTTCCGAACCGATAGCAGACGCTATGTACCTCTCTCGCACCGTCTAAGAGGGTGACGAAAAGCTCACAGCCGCCGCGTCTGCCCGGAAACGCCTCGACGAGGGTGCGCGCCCCCGCTGTGTTTATTCCCGTTTTCTTTTTTGCCTCGTCAAGCAGCGTCCAAAGAAGGCGACGGCGCGCCGTGGTATCCTCGTTCAAGGCGCTCACGTCCACACCGTATTTTTTCATATCCTCATCGCTGAGGGTCAGCTTCAGCTTGCCGGCACCAATACGTACACATTCCATGACATTCACTCCTTTCGTCATTCTTTATTATATGAAATTAGGAAAGAAACGGGAAGTCCCAAAAGACTTCCCGTAAAAGAAAAAAACGGCAGAAAACTGCCGTTTTTTCCATTATTTCACGCCTTTGGCAAAATCAGAAGGCGATGGACTCCTCATCGTCGCCACCCGAAAGGTCTGCTTTCAGCGCCGCTTCGTCCATATCAAGCTCGTCGTCAAATTCCACAGTCGTCGCGGCGATCTCCTTACGCATTTCCGCAACAAGGCATCCGCACGCAAGTCCGCCCATCGCGGAAACAGCGAGGAAGGTGGAGGCAAGCGATTTTTTCTTTGCCCAAAGAACGAGAAAGAGCAGGAAGAAGGTGACAGATTGCACGAAAAGCGCAACAGCGGCAGGCAATTTCATTTTTTGCAGCATGGTATTTCTCCTTTTTACTTTGGTTTAATTTTGGTTTGTTGGTTTACTTTTTCGCCAGATCTTTCAGGTAGGCGTTGATAAAGCCGTCAAGCTCTCCGTCCATGACCGACGAGACGTCCCCCGTCTCGTAGCCTGTGCGGGTATCCTTAACGAGGGTATAGGGCATGAATACGTAGCTTCGGATCTGCGCTCCCCATTCGATATTGCTCTTGACACCTTGGATATCCTCGATGCGCTCCAGCTTCTCTCTCGCTTTGATCTCCATGAGCTTGCTTTTGAGCATTTTGAGCGCCGTCTCCTTGTTTTGGAGCTGGGAACGCTCGTTTTGGCATCCGACCACGATTCCCGTGGGAAGGTGAACGATGCGGACGGCGGAGTCGGTCTTATTGATGTGCTGACCGCCCGCGCCGGAGGCGCGGTGGGCTGTGACCTCGATATCCTCGTCTCTGATCTCTATGGTGTCGTTATCGTCGGTAAATTCGGGCATAACCTCGACCGACGCGAAGGAGGTCTGTCTTCTGCCCGACGCGTCGAAGGGGGAGACGCGCACGAGTCGGTGCACGCCGTTTTCGCTCTTCAAATAGCCGTAGGCATGTAATCCCTCGACCATGATGGTGGCGCTTTTGAGCCCTGCCTCGTCGCCGTCCAGCCAGTCGACGAGCTTGACCTTAAAGCCGTGCGATTCGCCCCAACGGCAATACATACGGTAAAGCATGGACGCCCAGTCCTGCGCCTCGGTACCGCCCGCACCCGGATGGAAGGAGAGAATGGCGTTGTTTTTATCATATTCGCCCGTAAAGAGACTTTCTATGCGCCTTCTTTCCTCTTCTTCTACGATTTCGGCAAGCTCGCTTTCCACTTCGGCGAGAGAGTCCTCGTCGTTTTCCTCGATCGCCATCTCGGCAAGCGTGATGGCGTCTTCCAGACGGGAAACAAGGCGATCGTAGCCCTCCACTGTATCCTTATAATCGGCAAGCTCCTTGGCAATTTTTGTGCTTCGTGCCTGGTCGTTCCAGAAATTTTCGGCGTAGGTCAGCTCTTCAAGCTCCTTTGCCTTGGCTCTTAATTCCTCTACGTGAAGCGAGGAGCCGAGCTCGGCAAGATCACTTCTGAGCGCGACGAGTTTTTGTTTGGCTTCTTCAAGTGCAATGATCACCGGGACTATATCCTTCCTTACAATCTGCGCGAACGCGACATATACTTTATCAGTTGCATTATAGCATATCCGTGTCAATTTTACAAGAGCTTTTGAAAAAAATTCAAAATCGAAAAAAAGCGCCGTTTGCTCTTGCAAAAGATTTTTTTTTGTGCTATACTTCTAGTATACGTCAAAAAGTGCCGAAAGGAACGCGTAATGAGCATAATTGGTTTCGACAACGAAAAATACATCCGCCTGCAATCGGAGCACATCCGTGACCGTATTGATATGTTCGGCGGCAAGCTGTATCTTGAATTTGGCGGCAAGCTGTTCGACGACTACCACGCGGCACGCGTTTTGCCCGGCTTCGCGCCCGACAGCAAGATCCGCATGCTGGTAAAGCTTCGCGAGGAGGCGGAGATCGTCATCGTTATCAACGCCGCCGACATTGAGAAAAACAAGGTCAGGGGCGACCTCGGCATCACCTATGATCAGGACGTTTTGCGCCTCATCGACGCCTTCCGCGGCTTTGGGCTTTACGTCGGAAGCGTGGTGCTCACCTGCTACAACGACCAGCCCTCGGCAGAGGCGTTCAAGAAGCGTCTTGAATCCCTCGGTGTGCGCGTATACAAGCACTACCGCATTCCCGGCTACCCCTCGGATATCGCCACCATCGTGAGCGACGAGGGCTACGGAAAGAACGAATATATCGAGACCGAGCGTTCGCTCGTCGTCGTAACCGCCCCCGGTCCCGGCAGTGGCAAGATGGCGACCTGCCTTTCCCAGCTTTACCACGACCACAAGCGAGGCATTCGCTCGGGTTACGCAAAATTCGAGACCTTCCCGATTTGGAATCTCCCCCTTCGCCATCCCGTTAACATGGCGTACGAGGCGGCAACCGCCGACCTCAACGACGTAAACATGATCGACCCGTGGCATTTGGAAGCATACGGCGAGACCGCCGTCAACTACAACCGTGACGTTGAGATCTTTCCCGTGCTTCGCGCCATGATGGAGCGCATTTCGGGCGGTGCTTGCCCTTATAAGTCCCCCACCGACATGGGCGTCAACATGGCAGGCAACTGCATTTTTGACGATGACGCCTGCCGCCACGCTTCGCACATGGAGATTATCCGCCGCTATTACGGGGCGCTCGTCAACCGCCGCAAGGGAGCTTCGGACGGCGACGACGTGGAGAAGATCAAGCTTCTCATGAATATGGCGGGCATTTCGCCCGACGACCGCCCCGTCATTGCCGCCGCTACCGCGCGCGCGGAAAAAGAGGGCTCTCCGGCGACAGCCATTTCCCTTCCCGACGGCACCATCGTCACGGGAAAGACATCCGAGCTTTTGGGTGCTACGAGCGCTATGTTGCTCAACGCCTTGAAGGTGTTTGCCCACATTCCGGACGAGGTGCATTTGATCTCGCCCGAGATCATCGGTCCTGTGCAGGAGCTTAAAACCAGACATCTCGGCAATCACAACCCTCGCTTGCATACCGACGAGGTGCTTGTCGCACTTTCCATCAGCGCCGTCACCAATCCCACGGCAAAGCGCGCCTTGGAGCAGCTTGACCGTCTGCACGGCTGTGAGGTGCATTCCTCGGTCATTCTCTCGCCCGTGGACGAAAACGTGATGAAAAAGCTGGGTGTGAATCTCACCTGCGAGCCGAAGTATCAAACGAAAAAGCTATATCACGCATAAGAAAAACCGCCCTTTCGGGCGGTTTTTCTTATGCGTAGCGGCAAAATGCAGTACATATAGCACGAAGCTCCTAAGCTTACCTCATGGAGGGAGCCTTTGTACACGATTGTTTACATACCAACCTTTTTGACCTCGTAACAGCCCGTTACGGGGTCTTTTTCATCATAGTCCGCAAAAGCGACACACCCTTCGGTATAGAGAATGGCGTACGCGCGGCGAACACCGTTTTTCACGGGATACCGTTCGTTCAAGGTGCGCTTGACGCGCGCAAGCGCACTGTCCTCGCGGCGGAGGGCTTTGGGCGTGTAGCAGGATGGGTTCACAGCGATAAAATCAAGCAAAAGCAGGTCACGTGCGCGCTCCCCCGAGAGATATTTTCCGAAAAAGGAGAGAAGGAGAGCGATCTCATCATCCAGCGTATAAGGCTTCACAAGGGTAGCGAGGGCTTTTCCCGCGTCGCGAAGCAGAAGGTAGGGTGACGCGCCGCTCATCAAGGTCTCCGTGAGCGTTTTCTTATATTTTCCGCTGTTATAAAGGCGTTCACAGCCCTCTTCACAAAGCGCGATATCGGCGAGATCCGTCTCCGACAGCCAAGGCGTAGACGTGACGGTATAGGGGGGTACGCTTTCGTAGGTGCAAGGAAACCTTTCGGCTTCTTCTTGCATGGGCGCACCGTAAAGAAGCTTCAAAAAGCCAAGCTGAAGCATATGCGCGCCGAGAGAGAAGGCGCGGTCGAAGCCTGCGCGGAAGGTGGCAAGATCCTCCTTGGGGAGCCCCGCGATGAGGTCGGTATGGACGTGGATATTTCCGCTTTCCGCAAGGCGGCGGACGGCGTGCAAGAGGTGCTCCGACACAGGCTTGCGTGAGATGGCGGTGAGAGTGGGCGCGTGTAGTGATTGGAGCCCGATTTCCACCTGAAAAAGCCCGCGCGGCGCATTTTCAAGCAGGGAAAGACCTTCTTCGTCAAGCAGCTCCCCTGCTATTTCAAAATGGAAGCACACGCCTGACGGAATTTCACCCGACGCGCGTTTTTCAATGATAAAACGCCATATCTCTTTCGCACGTGCGCGATCGGCGTTAAAGGTGCGGTCCACGAATTTCACCGTCTCGGTTTGCGCGTTTGCCAAGGAAAGAATGTCCCTTTTCACGCGGTCGAGGTCGAAAAAACGCACGCTGCCGCATCTGCCCGAAAGACAAAAGGCACAGGAAAAGGGGCATCCGCGAGAGCTTTCCATATAAGCAATTCTGCCGTGAAGTGCTTTATCGTAACCGAAATCAATGGGGGAGGGGGGTGTACCCTCCGCAATAAAGGGGGTAGGGACGAAAACGCCGTCCCCTATGCGATAGGCACAGCCTGCGACGCCTATTGCGTTTCCTTTTTCTTCCAAGGCGTCAAGCAGACGCGCGAAGGGCTCCTCTCCCTCTCCCGACAAGATATAATCGCATTCGGGCATCTCGCGAAAGGTCTTTTCGACGGCATACGACACCTCAGGACCGCCAAGCAGTATTTTGGCACGCGGCAGAAGCGTGCGCACGCGCGGAAGCAGTCGCTTGACGGAGGAGACGTTCCAAATATAGGTACAAAAGGCAACGAGGTCGGGGGAAACGGAGAGGGCGCGGTCAAGCGCCGCCTCCTCGTCCTTCCCTGCCACGCCGTCGGTCACGCAAATTTCATGCGGATGCGTTGCAAAGGCAAGAGCCCCCGCACCCAAGGCATAGGGTGCAGGGGCGAGGTGTACGTATTTCGCATTTAAGGAAATGACGGAGACCTTCATGCGTTCATCCTTTCGGAAATCACTTTAAAAAGCCGTTTACGATCTGCTCCTCGGCTTCCTTTTCGGAAAGTCCGAGCGACATCAGCTTCATGAGCTGCTCACCCGCGATCTTACCGATCGCCGCCTCGTGGATCAGAGAGGCGTCGGGCACGTTTGCGGTGATCTCGGGCACAGCGCTGACGGATGCCTCGTCCATGATGATGGCGTCGCACTCGGTGTGTCCGTTACACGGCGCGTTACCGTTCACCCGCGAGACGAAGAGCTGATGAGACTTGTCCTTGGCGACCGAACGAGAGATGACGTGCGCGGAGCAGTTTTCGCCGTTCATATTGACCTCAAACTCGGTTCTCGCCGTTTGGCTTCCGTGTGTCATAAGGTTTTCCTTGACGGTGAGCGTCGCGTCCTTGGCAAGGGTGGCGCGGGTGATGCGGTCGGTAGAATCCACGCCTTTAATTTGAACGGTCTCCATTTCCATGCAACCGCCCTCGTCGATCTCGATAACGGTGGTGGGGTTCATGACGTTTTTACCGTTGCCGTCTCCCTGCCCGTAATGCTTTTCGACGTAGCGAAGGCGCGCGCCCTTGGCAATATGAAAGGTGTGGATACCGTCGTGACGGGATTCCTTATCACCGCCGTTATGAATACCACAGCCCGCGACGATGAGGACATCTGCCCCTTCGCCGATATAGAAGTCGTTATAGACGGTCTCGGTGAGACCAGATTCACTGAGGAGCACGGGCATATGCACGCTCTCGTTTTTCGTGCCGGGGCGAATGATAATGTCAATACCGTCGGCATCCGCCTTGGGGCGGATCTCAATATTTTCCGAGGAGGCGCGTCCCGCGCTCTTACCGTTGGCGCGGATATTGTAGGCGCCGCTTGGTGTCTCGTGCAGATCGGCGACCTGTGCGAGAAGCGTTTTTTGTATTGCGTCCATCTCCGTTCCTCCTTACGAAATTTTGTCAAGCAGGGTACGGCAGGTGCCGCCTGCCGCGCCGAGAAGCTCGGGCAGGATCTCGTCGCGCGTGCCGATTTTTTCCAGCTGTCCGCCCGCGATGACGACGATCTTGTCCGCAATGTTGAGGATGCGCTCTTGGTGCGAGATGATAAGGATCGTTCCCTTTTGCTTTTCGTGCATTTTCTCAAAAACGTTGATAAGATTGCCAAAGCTCCAAAGGTCGATGCCCGCCTCCGGCTCGTCAAACACGGTAAACTTCGTGCCGCGCGCAAGAACGGTGGCGATCTCAATACGCTTTAATTCACCGCCCGAAAGGCTTGCGTTGACCTCACGGTTAATGTAGTCGCGCGCGCAAAGCCCCACTTCGGAAAGATAAGCACACGCTTCGGCGACCGACAGATTTTTGCCGGCGGCAAGGTTGATGAGGTCACGCACCGTGATGCCCTTAAAGCGCACGGGCTGCTGAAAGGCGTAGCTGACGCCCGCACGGGCACGCTCGGTGACCGACATATCGGTGATATCAAGCCCATCAAGCAAAATCTTGCCCGACGTGGGGGTATAGATGCCCGCAATCAGCTTGGCTAATGTGGATTTACCGCCGCCGTTGGGCCCCGTTAGTGCAACAAAGCCGTCTTCGACGGTCAGGCTCACGTTTTTCACGATCTCCTTTGTGCCTTCTTCACCCGAAACAGCAAAGGACACGTCTATGAGTTCTAACATATCTTCCTCCTCCGCGAAAAATCCGCAGACCATTTTTACAAATCGTTTTATCTAAGACAGTATAACACATTTTTCGGGGCTTTACAAGAGCTTTTGCAAAAATTCGAAAAAAGAAAGCGGGAGCGCACGGCGCTCCCGCTAAAAATATTTTATTTGGAAATACGATGTTTCGGCGTCGTAGATCTCTACGCCCTCTTCAGACGCGCGGTAGTAGTAATCCTCACTCCAAGTCTCAAAAGGGGGGATACCGTTAGCAAGCGGCGACTTTTCAAAAAGCTTGGTGAGAGAAGAGTCCTTCGCTTTGTAATAAACATCGTCAAAGAGCACAAAGTCGGCGTTTTCGATGACGTCCACCTCGCCCTCCGCCGTGGCAAGCAAAGTCAAGAGATCAGTTGAGGTATATGACGCCGAGACGGCAAGCGGTAACGCACGCACCGCATCCCGTGCATTTCGAACGGCTGACCCGCGCGACACCGTTTTCCATCACGACAGCCCCCGCGGGGCACGCCTTTTCGCAAAGGCGGCATCCAACACAGCCCGCCTTGCAAACAGCCTTGGTGGCAGGTCCTTTGTCGGGATTGCGGCAGAGGACGGTCGGCGTCGTGAGGGGCGTAACGGTGATCAGTCGTTTGGGACAAGCGTCCTTGCATTTGCCGCAGGCGACGCAAAGGCTTTCGTCCACCACGGCGACTCCTTCTCTGACGGTGATGGCGCCCACCTCGCACGCAGCCACGCAATCACCGAAGCCGGTACAGCCGAAGGCGCACCCCGACCCACCGTTATAAAGCACCGATGCGGCGCGGCAGGTTTGGACCCCCTCGTAATCGGCAAGACGCACGCGGCATTCTTCACTGCCTCGGCAACGCACACGCGCCGTCTTTTTGACCGTTTTTGCCGCCGTCGTACCGAGGATCGCGGCAATCTGCTCCGCCACGGCGTCACCGCCGACGGGGCAGAGATTATTTCTGACACCGGGACTTTCGGCAAGTGCCTTGGCGTACCCCGCACAGCCCGAAAAGCCGCAAGCGCCGCAGTTTGCGCCGGGAAGCTCCGAAAGAATGGCAACAGCCTTTTCGTTTTCCTTAACCGACATAAAGTGTGCGGCAAGACCGAGACCTATGCCAAGCAGAAGACCGATACCGCCGAACAAAAGGACAGCATGAAGAATGAGGTTCATACGCCACCTCCCGCAAGTCCGTCCACGATACCGCCAAAGCCTAAAAAGGAAAGGGCGACGAGCGCGGCGGCGATGAGGGTAATGGGAAGCCCTTTTAGGGACTTCGGAACATCGGCGTCCTCAAGGCGCTCACGAATACCGGCAAAGAGCACCATGGCGACGAGGTATCCCACACCCGTTCCAAGCGCGTTCACCATGGCGTGAAGGAAGGTGTAGGAGGCATCGGCAGCACTTTTTTCAAGAACGAGAAGCGTGATACCGAGCACAGCACAATTGGTGGTAATCAAGGGGAGATAGATACCAAGGGCGCGGTAAAGGGCGGGAATATACTTTTTCAAGACGATCTCTACCAGCTGAACGAGCGCCGCAATCACCAAAATGAAAACAATTGTTTGCAAATAGCCGAGTCCAAGCGGTATTAAAACCAAGGTATAGAGGGGGAAGGTGACGGCGGTGGCGATCAGCATTACGGCGATGACCGCAACGCTCATGCCGACGGCAGTACCGATCTTTTTTGAAACGCCGAGGAAGGGACAGATGCCGAGAAACTTGGAAAGAATATAGTTTTCGGTCAATATTGCGGCAAGAAAAACGGCGACGAGCGATTTAATCACGGCAAGCGTCCTCCGTTTCCTTTTTGGTGCAGGCACTCTTCAAGGGACACGCCTCGCAGGAAAAATCGCGTCCGCGATAGCCGCCTTGCAGCTTATTCGCAAGGGCAATGAGAAGCCCAAAAACGAAAAATCCGCCCGCGGGAAGCACGAAAACGGTGATGGGCGTGTAGAAGCTCGGCATCACGGAAAAGCCGAAGAGCGTGCCCGCACCGAAAAGCTCTCGGATCATTCCCATAAGAAGCAAAGCGGCAGTAAAGCCGACACCCATACCGAGCGCGTCAAGCGCCGAAGGAAGCACGCGGTTTTTTGAAGCAAACATCTCGGCTCTGCCGAGAATGATGCAATTGACGACGATCAAAGGGAGAAAAATACCGAGCGACTCGTCAATAGCGGGAGCAAACGCCTTAACGAGCATCTGCACCACCGTTACGAAGGCGGCGATGAGGGTGATATAAACGGGGATACGCACCGTAGAGGGAATGACGCGGCGCAAAAGCGAGATCGCGACATTGGAGCATAAAAGCACCGCCGTTGCCGCAACACCCATACCGATGGCGTTGGATGCGGCAGTCGTCACCGCAAGAGCAGGACAGGTGCCAAGTACGAGGCAAAGCACGGGGTTTTCCTTCACAATTCCCTTGGTAAACTCTCCCATTAGGGTCTTTTTTGCCACGGTCATTCTCCTTTCATGATTTTTTCAAGCGCGGAAAAGGCTTCCGCAACCGCCTTTTCGACAGCGAGCGAGGAATAGGTGGCGCTCGTTACGCCATCGAAGTCCTCACCCAGCACGGGCGGTCTTTCAAAACCGATCAGCTGATCGGTGAACGACAGCTTTGCCACGTTGTTGCCAAGCCCCGGCGTCTCGTCGGGTGCGCTGACGGAAACGGCAACAATCTTGCCTTCAAGATCAAAGCCGACGACGCAATGCACGTCGCCGCCGTAGCCCTTTGCCGAGGCTTTGACGGCGTATCCAAGGACGTTACCGTCCTTATCTCTGCCGACGAAGCCCTCAATGCCGTCATGGGAAAATTCATGAAGCAGAGCACCCGCGGGAAGAACCTCGGCTGCCGAGGCGAAATATTTTTCCCGTTCTACCCTGGCAATCTTTTCGGCGGTCAAAAAGTTCGTAAGACCCAGCGCCGCCGCCGAAACGAGACAGATCGCGGCAAGGATCAAGGCAGGAAGAAAGGTCTTTTTAAAGGTCATTTCTTCTTCCTCCTTTTCCTTTTCACCGTACCGTAGGGGCGGGGGCGGAATGCGCGGTCAATGAGAGGGGTCACGATGTTCATCAGAACGACAGCGTAGGAAACGCCCTCCGGAAGATTCGCGTAAAGACGGATAAGGACGGTGATCAGTCCGCATCCCAAGGCATAAAGCGCCTGTCCCTTCAAGGTGATGGGGGTGGTAACGTAATCGGTTGCCATGAAGACAGCGGCGAAAAGAAGACCGCCCGAGAGCAGCTGAAACCCAACATTTTCTCCTACGAGAAGGCTGAAAAGTGCCACCGTTCCCACCATCACGAGGGGGATAACGGGGGTGATGACACGGCGAACAAGAAGATACACAAGCCCCAAAAGGATGGCGATCTTACAGCCCTCGCCCATCGCACCGCCGACTCTACCCAAGAAAAGGTCAAGGAGTGAGGCGACCTCCCCGCCCGAAAGGGGGGTAGCGCCCGTTACGCCGTCGGGAAGCGCAAGGTTCGGCGCGTTCCCTACGGTCGCCGCGGGAAAGGAGACGAGCATCACGATACGCGCGGTGAGCGCGGGATTGACGAAATTACAGCCAAGTCCGCCAAACATTTGTTTAACGACAACGATAGCGGTTACACAGCCGACAATCGTGTAATGCAAAGGAATATCCGCAGGGAGAGTGAGCGCAAGGAGCACGCCCGTAACCGCGGCAGAGCCGTCAAAGACGGTGTTTTTTCGCTTCATTACGAGACACGAGAGCGCTTCCAGTCCAATACATAAGGCAGTACAAAAAACGACAACAAGAAAGGCGCGCAAGCCAAAAAAGTAGGATGCCGCAAGCACCGAAGGTGCGAGGGAAATGAGCACATCCCCCATAATACGGGAGGTCGAGGTCGCGGCATGCAAGTGCGGTGACGAGGAAACGGTGAGCCTCATATCTTTATCCTTTCTTCCTGCTTTTTTCTCGTAAGATCCCTTTACCGACACGCATGCTCTGCACAAGAGGACGGTGGGCGGGGCAAACAGCGGCACACGTACCGCACTCCATGCAAGAGAGCAAGTCGTTTGAAGCAAGCGCATCGGCATCCTCGCGCTCCGTGGCCTTGGCAAGCGTGACGGGGGCAAGCCCCATCGGACAATGCCCAACGCACCTTCCGCAACGAATACAGGGGGATGGCGGCGGAAGCGCGCATCCCTTTTCGGTAAAGGCTAAAATGCCGTTGTTGTTCTTGACGATCGGAACGCCCGTCGTTGCTAACGCGATTCCCATCATAGGACCGCCCATCAAAACCTTTTTCGGTTCTTCCTTCAGCCCCACAAAGGCAAGAAGCTCGGAGATGGGCGTACCGATGGGAACGATAACGTTACAGGGCGATGCCACCGCATCACCGTCCACCGTTACACGCTTGGAAACGAGCGGCATACCCGTTTTTAAGTACACGGCAAGCTTGGCAACACCCGTGACGTTCATCACGATACAGCCCGCATCGGCAGGAAGTCCGCCACAGGGCACTTCTCTGCCGGTTGCCGCCTTGATCAGTATTTTTTCCGCGCCCTGCGGATAGGACGCCTTTAAGGGCAGCACGCGCACACGGTCGCCGATATCCGCCGACGAGTCGGCGATCTTGCGGAGCGTCTCGATCGCGTCGGGCTTATTGCTCTCAACGCAGATCAAAACGCGCGGAATATCAAGATACCGCAAAATGGCATAGACACCGCTCATGACATCCCAGCCATCTTCCAGCACCGTGCGGTGGTCGCCCGTCAGATAAGACTCGCACTCCGCCACGTTAACGAGAAGGGTGTCGACCGTTTTTCCCTCAGGAACGTTAAGCTTGATATGGGTGGGAAATCCCGCGCCACCGAGTCCCACAAGTCCCGATTCGCGAACGGCACGCAAAAAGGATCCTCGATCGGTGACGGCGGGGGGCGTAAGGTCAGCCGTCTCCATTTTACCGTCCGTTGTGATCTCGACGACCGTCGAAACTGCTCCTCCACCGAGCGTCATCGGATAAATACCCGAAACGTTACCGCTGACAGAGGCATGGATGGGCGCCGACACGGGGGCATCGCTGTCCCCGATCTTATCCCCCACACGCACAGCGTCCCCGACAGCAACGCAAGGGATGCAAGGCGCGCCGATATGCATCTGCATGGGAATATAGACCTTTTCGGGAACGGGGAGCGAAACGCTCTCCGCCGCCGCTGTATTTTTATGATGCGCCAAAGGAAGCCCGCCACGCGTTTTGCGCGGTTTTCCGGTTTCGAAGGGATTCTTCATCATCGATCATTCATTTCCTTTCATAATTTGAGACAGCGCGCGCAAAAGCGCGGCGGTAATAACACCGCTCGGCAAGGAAAGCAACAGCAAAAGCGGTGCGTAGGCAAAAATTGCCGTTCCATACAGAAGATAAGAGCCGAAAAGCTGGGCGGTGCTGTGGGTGACGGCGCCGATAATGCTGATGCCGAGAACCCCGAGGGGGCGTGCATAGCGAAAAAGCGCCCACAAAAGAAGTGCCGAGGACACGCCGCCGAGCAAACTAAGAAACGCCGAGACAGTCCCACGCGTCAAAAGTGCAAAGGTGGACTTAAAAAGGACTATGGCAAGGGCAGAAGGAAGCCCAAGCGTATCGGCGGCAAGCATCACGATAACATTGGAAAGCCCTGCTTTGGCACCGACGGGAAGAACGGGGGCAAATACGCCTTCAAGCACCGCAAGCGCGATCGCCGCGGCGCACAGAAGAGCCATTCGACAAAGAGAATACACGCGTGTGTTTTTCATCCCGTCACCCCGTCGAGCGTAGCCTCTCCAAGGGTCACGCACACGCCGAGCGGCGCGCAAACGATGCTTTCTCCCTTACGGGTGATCTTTCCCGTGCGGACACAGATGCCGTCGGGGCAATCAGAATGAAGAACACAAATGCCGTCAAGCGCAAAAGCAAGTGTTAAGCTGCCTTTTTCCGTCGTTACGGTATACGTATCGGGGGCATCCGCCAGCGAAAATTCGCCATGGAGCGTATTGCCGACATAAACGGAAACGGTATCTCCCTTTTCTCTCGAAAAAAGAAGGAAATAAAGCATAGCGACGACAAAAAGCAAGGCGAGCAAGACACATAGGTCGGCGCGGGTGATCCATTTTCGTTTCATCGGTATATGGGCTCCCATCCGCCCTTTGGGGCAAAGAGCTCCCGAAGCGATTCGCTGACGAGGAGCGTACCGTCCGCCTTCACGGCGATAAGCGCCGCCTCATACTCGGCGGCGAGGGAGAATGCCGCTTCGCTTCCCACGAGAAAGCAAGCGGTTGAGAGAATATCGGAAAGTGTCCCCTTGCCCGCAACGACCGTTACGGAAACAAGGTCGCTTTCGGCAGGCATGCCCGTATGCGGGTCAAGAATATGGTGGTAGGTCTCCCCCTCGTAGGTAAAGCACTTTTCGTAGCTTCCCGACGTGGAAACAAAGGTGTCTGTCAAGGCAAGCGTGCCGAGCACGGTGCTTTGGGAATCGGAAAAGGGGTCTCTGACCCCGACCTGCCACGCGCCGTTCGCCTTGCTTCCTATTGCGGCAATGCTTCCGCCAACCGAAACAAGAGCGTTTTTGTTTTTCATGCGTAACGCGTCTGCCAAAACATCACAGGCATAGCCCTTCCCCATGGCGCCGAGGTCGATGCCGCCGCCCGTTTTGGTGACGGTTTCGTTTTCAAAATGCAGCGCGCTTCCCTCCATTTCGGCAAGCGCCGCGAAAATTGCTTCCTCCGTGGGTGGCGCGGGATCTTCGCTCTCGAAATCCCAAAGGGAGGTGATGGGAAGCACGGAAACGGAAAACAGCCCCCCTGTTTTCTCCTTGATCTCCTCGGCAAGGCGCAGGCGTTCCAAAAGCATTCTATCGCTTCCTCCGACCACCGCATAATCAAGAGCGTTGATGAGATCGGCAAAGGAGCCGTCCTTTTTGTGCGAGAGAAGCGCCTCCGCATCTGCCAAAAGGGAGGAAAAAAGCGGCGAAGAATCCCCGTCCTCACCGTGCGGAAGCTCCTCTGTAAGTAAACAAAGCGTCCCCATGGCGTAAACGCGGGAGGTATGTAAAACAGGAGCACCGCAGGCGGAAAGAGGAAGAAGGAGGGCAAAAATCAAAAAAACCGCCAAAAGGCGAAAAGATCCTGTGCGGAACGTCATTTCACGTTAACTCTCCCTTCCTCATGATTTTCTATAACTTTATTTTAGCATATTTGCCCTCGAAAATCAATACATCCTTCCGTTTTCCCTTTCCTTCATAATGTTATTTCTTCGTAAAATTTGTGATTTTTTTATCAATAACCCTTGATTTATATCAAAAAGTGTGCTATACTGTAAAAGGCGTTTTGCGGGGCTCGCAAAATGCTTTCTTTACGGTTATTAAAAAAACATACATATATGGAGGTTCTTCTTATGGCACTCACGAAAGAGCAAACCGCTGCAAAGATGGAAGAGCTCGTTGCGTTCATTGAAGCAAACAAGAACGTCGACGGTCCTCTTATGCCCATCATGCAGAAGGCGCAAGAGTCCTTCGGCTATCTGTCTCTTGAGGTAATGACCCTCATTGCAGATGCGCTCGACATCCCCGTTTCCAAGGTCTACGGCGTAGCAACCTTCTACGCACAGTTCTCCTTGACTCCCAAGGGCGACTACATCATCCAGGTCTGCACGGGTACCGCTTGCTACGTCAAGGGCGCGCAAAAGGTTCTTGACAGAGTCTACGAGGAGCTTGGCATCGGCTCCGGCGAGACCACTCCCGACGGCAAGTTCACCATTCAGGACACCCGCTGCCTCGGTTGTTGCGGACTTGCCCCCGTTATGACCGTCAACGAGGACGTTTACGGACGCATCAACGCGGCACAGGTTCCCGGCATCCTTGACAAGTACCGCGCACTCTAATAAGAAAGGACAAAAGTTATGAAAACGATTGCAGAGCTTTCCGCACTCCGCGAAGCGATGCAGCCCAAAATGGCTGTCCGCCGCGGTCTTGCACTTATTGAAAAGGACGGCTACCGCCGTCACGTTCTTATCTGCGCAGGTACGGGCTGTACCTCCTCTAAGAGCTTGAAAATCGCAGAGAATCTTGAAAACGCACTCAAAGCACAGGGTCTTGAAAACGACGTTCAGATCGTTAAGACCGGTTGCTTCGGTCTTTGTGCCGTCGGTCCTATCATGATCGTATATCCCGAGGGCACCTTCTACAGCAGCGTTCAGCCCGAGGACGTAGACGAGATCGTCGAGACCCACCTTAAGAACGGCAAGATCGTAGACCGTCTCGTATACACCGACGAGCACACCGTACGCGCTCCCGGCGAGTCGGTTGCGCTTGCAGATACCACCTTCTACAAGAACCAGCACCGTGTCGCGCTCCGTAACTGCGGATTCATCGACGCTGAGAACATCAACGAGTACATCGCCATGGACGGCTACAAGGCACTCGGCACCGTCCTGACCACCATGACTCCCGACGACGTTATCAAGGTGATCCTCGATAGCGGTCTGCGCGGCAGAGGCGGCGGCGGCTTCCCCACCGGTATGAAGTGGTCCTTCGCTAAGAAGAGCGTTTCCGAGAAGAAGTACGTCGTTTGTAACGCCGACGAGGGCGACCCCGGTGCATTCATGGACCGTTCGATCCTCGAGGGCGACCCCCACGCCGTCATCGAGGCTATGGCAATCGCCGGCTTCGCTATCGGTGCAGACGAGGGTTACGTTTACGTTCGCGCAGAGTATCCTATCGCCGTTCGCCGCTTGAAGCTTGCCATCGAGCAGGCGCGCGAAGCAGGCGTTCTCGGCAAGGACATCTTCGGTACGGGCTTCAACTTCGACATTCAGGTTCGTCTGGGTGCCGGCGCATTCGTTTGCGGCGAGGAGACCGCACTTCTCACCTCTATTGAGGGTAACCGCGGTGAGCCTAAGCCCCGTCCTCCCTTCCCCGCTGTCAAGGGTCTCTTTGACAAGCCTACCATTATCAACAACGTTGAGACCTACGCAAACATTGCACAGATCATCAACAACGGTGCTGAGTGGTTTGCTTCCATGGGTAAGGACAAGGCAAAGGGTACCAAGGTCTTCGCTCTTTCGGGCCGTATTCAGCACACCGGTCTTGTTGAAGTTCCCATGGGTACTCCCCTGCGTGATATCGTTTACGGAGTCGGCGGCGGCGTTCCCAACGGCAAAGCATTCAAGGCAGCTCAGATGGGCGGTCCCTCCGGCGGTTGTATCCCCGCATCCCTGATCGACACCAACATCGACTACGATTCTCTTGCCGCTATCGGCGCGATGATCGGTTCGGGCGGTCTCGTTGTTATGGACGAGGACAACTGCATGGTCGATATCGCAAAGTTCTTCCTTGAGTTCACCGTGGACGAGTCCTGCGGTAAGTGCACGCCCTGCCGTGTCGGTATCCGCAAGATGCTCGACATCCTCACTCGTATCACTGATGGTAAGGGTGAAGAGGGCGACATTGAGAAGCTTGAGGAGCTTGCTTACATGGTTAAGACCAACTCCCTTTGCGGTCTCGGTCAGACGGCCCCCAACCCCGTTCTTTCCACCATCCGCTACTTCCGCGACGAGTACGAGGCACACATCCGCGAGAAGCGTTGCCCTGCCGGCGCCTGCAAGAATCTGATGAGCTACGTCATCGAGCTTGACAAGTGTATCGGCTGCGGTCTTTGCGCAAAGCAGTGTCCCGTAAACGCCATCACCCGTCTGGATCCTGCCGATTATCCCGACAGAAAGCTCGCTCCCTTCACCATTGATGCTTCCAAGTGCATCAAGTGCGGTGCTTGCGTGGCTTCTTGCCGCAAGTTGGCCATCATTAAGAAATAAGGAGGCGACTGTAGAATGAATACCGTAACACTTACCATTGACGGCGTACAAATTACCGTACCCGCAAATTATACCATCCTTGAAGCCGCTGCCGAAGCAGGCATCAACATTCCTACCCTCTGCTACCTCAAGGACATCAACCAGATCGGCGCATGCCGTCTCTGCCTTGTTGAGATCGAGGGCGCACGCGCGCTCCAAGCTGCCTGCGTTTCTCAGGTCGGCGAGGGCATGATCGTCCGCACCAACACCGAGAAGCTCCGCGCCAACAGAAAGCTCAACCTTGAGCTCCTTCTCTCCAACCACAACCGCGAGTGCACCACCTGCCCTCGCGCAAAGAACTGCGAGCTTCAGGCACTCTGCCACGAGTACGGTGTTGAAGACGTTCGCTTTGAGCCCCTTGTAAAGAAGGAATACGAGAAGGATACCCTCTCGCCCTCCGTCGTTCGCGACAACAGCAAGTGCATCAACTGCCGCCGTTGTATTGCCGCTTGTAACGACGTGCAGAAGATCGGTGCTATCGGTCCTTCCTTGCGCGGTGACAAGCTCGTCATCGGTTCTATCTTCGGCAAGTCTCTCGTTGAGACTCCCTGTATCAACTGCGGTCAGTGTATCGCTGCTTGCCCTGTCGGTGCTCTCACTGAAAAGAGCGAGATCGCAAACGTATTTGCTGCTCTCGCAGATCCCGAAAAGTTCGTCGTGGTACAGCCTGCTCCCGCAGTCAGAGCTACCATCGGCGAGGAATTCGGTCTTCCCATGGGTGTTGCTCAGACCGGTAAGCTTGCAACGGCTCTTCGCCGTCTCGGCTTCGACCGCGTATTTGACACCAACTTCGGCGCAGACCTTACCATCATGGAGGAGGGCACCGAGCTCATCGACCGTATTCAGAACGGCGGCGTGCTTCCTATGATCACCTCCTGCTCGCCCGGATGGGTTTCCTATTGCGAGACCTTCTTCCCCGAGTTCATCCCCAACCTTTCTTCTTGCAAGTCCCCTCACCAGATGACGGGCGCAATCGTTAAGTCCTACTTTGCAGAAAAGAACGGCATCGATCCTAAGAACATTTACGTTGTTTCGGTCATGCCCTGTACCGCAAAGAAGTACGAGTCCAAGCGTGACGAGATGAAGGTGAACGGCAACAAGGACGTTGACGCGGTTATCACCGTTCGCGAGCTTGCCCGCATGATCAACAATGCGAACATCGACTTCGCTCGTCTTCCCGACGGCAAGTTCGACGATATGCTTGGCGACTCTACCGGTGCTGCCGATATCTTCGGTGCTACGGGCGGTGTTATGGAGGCTGCTCTCCGTACTGTTTACTCCGTGCTTACCGGCAAGGAGCTTGCCGATGTGAACCTCACCGCAGTCCGCGGCATGGAGGGCATCAAGGAAGCTACCATCGATATCGCAGGCAAGGCTGTCAAGGTTGCGGTTGCTTCCGGCTCCGGCAACGCTAAGGCTCTTCTTGAAGCAATCAAGAGAGGCGAGGCTGACTACACCTTCATTGAGATCATGGGATGCCCCGGCGGTTGTATCAACGGCGGCGGTCAGCCGATCGTTTCCGCGAAGGACCGTCTGTACGTGGACTTCAAGGCTCTCCGTGCTTCTGCTCTCTACAACGAGGATGCAGGCAAGGCGCTTCGCCGTTCGCACGAGAACCCCTCGATCAAGAAGCTGTATGACGAATTCCTCGGCACGCCCGGCGGACACAAGTCGCACGAGCTTCTGCACACCCACTACTACAAGAGAGACAAGTATTGATTTTCTCTAAAAAAAAGCGCATCCGCTAACGCGGATGCGCTTTTTTTATTACATTAGTGAAAGAACGTCCTTTACAAACTCTTGCGTTTTTGTTATACTGTAACTATCAAGGAGAAATTCCGTATGAAGCCTTTTTGAAAGGAATCCGCTATGCATGACATTTATCTTGAAAACGAAATCTTTTGCCTGACCGTCGGTGAGGACGCCGAAGTAAAAAGTCTTGTTTTGAAGGAAACGGGCGAGGAGCTTTTGGAGCAGGATGCCGGTGTTTCTCTTTTTTCCGTGACCCAAGAGCGCCCCTACAACAACGAGATCAAGCTCATTCATATGAACAAGGAAACGACCTTCCCTGCCAATCGTGCTCGCTACGAGGACGGAAAGCTTGTCATCGGATTTGATATTACTCCCTTTGAGGCGGTGGTAGATGTAAAGATCGCCCCCACTTATATCGCCTTCACGCTTGCGCGCTTTATCGTGCCATCCCACCGACTATGAGAATCTTTTGATGGATATGCCTCCAGCGCTCTCCTTCCGCATCGCTGCCATTCCCGTCAAAACGAGAGAAAACTTCGGTGAATGGCTGAACGTTATGTGGGATGCCACGGCGGCGGTCTGTCTCCTTGCCACCTCGCCTCATGCGGAGATCGACTCGGAGCGTGGACGCGGCTACCGTGTTCTGACTGCCGACGCGCACAGAGATATTCTCTTGGAAGGATGCGGATGCGCTCTGATCGCATCCGCGCAAAAAGATTTTCTTGACGCAGTCGAGGCGCTGGAAATCGACTACGGTCTCCCTCGCGGTGTTGCCAGCCGTAGAGACAAAAATAAAATCAATGCCTCCATGTATTGGGCACATGATGTTCATCCCGACACGGTAGATAAGCACATTGAATACGCCAAGCGCGCAGGCTTCCGTATGATGCTTCTTTACTATTCCTGCTGCTTCAAATCCGCCTCGGCAAAAATTACGCCGTATACTTCTATCAGGGCGAGGACACGGAGCTTGAGATCCTCCTTGACGATTTCGTCTGTGAAGAAGCCCTTGGCGGCGCATTGACTGCCGTTAAGAGAGAAAACGGCAACGCCGTCCTTCCCGCCTCACACAGAAGATATCTTTCGACGGACGCGGATATGGAAGCCCTTCGCGACGCTTTCCGCAAGGCTGTCATTCTTTAAACACGAACAAAACCGCCCGAGCGATGCTCGGGCGGTTGGTCTTTATTGAGGAAGGGTTATTTGTCCTCGTCAGCATTTTCTCCATCCGTAGGAGAATCTTCCGACTCGGGCATCTTGACGACAGGCATTTCGGGAATGTCATCGTTGGTCTCTTCTGCCGCGGCGTCGCTTTCTTCCTTGGCGATGCGGTTTTCCTCGTCGCTTTGACGGCGGCGCTTATCGATCATCGAAAGAAGCTTCTCGTCCGTTACGCCGTCATTCTCCATAGCGTAAAGGAACTGCTCACCGTCCATGACCTCATACTTAGTGAGATACTCGGCAATGAAATGGAGTTTATCCATGTTTTCGGTCAGAACCTTCTTAGCAAGGGCATAGCCCTCGTCGATAAAGCGTTTGATCTCGTTGTCGATAAGGTGTGCCGTTTCGTCGGAATAGTTCTTACTTGAGCCGAAGTCTCTGCCTAAGAACACCTCAGCATCGCTGTGATCGCCGCCGAGAAGCACGGTGCCGAGCTTTTCACTCATACCGTATCTCGTAACCATATTCTGAGCAATATGGGTGGCTCTTTGAATATCGTTCGAGGCACCGCCCGAAATGTCGCCAAAGACGATCTCTTCCGCGGCTCTGCCGCCGAGCAGCATGGCGATCTGTTCGCAAAGCTCCGACTTATAAACGCTGAATTTATCCTGCTCGGGCACGCTTAAGGTATAGCCGAGAGCTCGCCCTGCGGGGATGATGGAGATACGGCGCACGGGGTCCTGTGTGGGAAGCAGGTGAGAAAGAATGGCGTGACCTGCCTCGTGATACGCGGTGTTCCGCTTTTCTCTTTCGGAAAGGCGGGAGGTCTTCTTTTCGGTGCCCACCATGACCTTGAGAGTCGCCTTTTCGATCTCCTCCATACCGATGAGGTTTTTGCCCATACGCGCGGCAAGAAGCGCCGCCTCGTTAAGAAGGTTGGCGAGATCCGCTCCCGTGAAGCCCGCGGTAGACTGTGCGATCTTTTGAAGATCCACGTTGCCCTCTAAGGGTTTATTGCGCACATGCACGCGCAGGATCGCTTCTCTGCCCACAAGGTCGGGATAGTTTACAGTGACCTGACGGTCAAAGCGACCCGGACGCAAGAGCGCGGGGTCAAGGATGTCGGGGCGGTTGGTCGCCGCCATGACGATAACGCCCTCGTGCGTGCCGAAGCCGTCCATTTCCACAAGAAGCTGGTTTAAGGTCTGCTCTCTTTCGTCGTGACCGCCGCCGAGACCTGTACCGCGCTGTCTGCCGACAGCGTCGATCTCATCGATAAAGATGATGCTCGCGGGGCTCTTGCGCGCGGTATCAAAGAGGTCTCGCACGCGCGACGCACCGACACCGACATACATTTCCACAAAATCTGAGCCCGATATAGAATAGAAGGGCACCCCCGCCTCACCGGCAACCGCCTTGGCAAGCAAGGTCTTACCCGTACCGGGAGGGCCTACGAGAAGCACACCGCGGGGAATGCGCGCACCGAGGCGCACAAACTTTTCGGGCGCTTTCAAAAATTCGACGACCTCTTTTAATTCCTCTTTTTCCTCATCCGCACCTGCCACATCGGCAAATTTAACAGGATTTTTCGCGTCATCCGCCGTCTTGGTCTTGGCGCGGGAGAAGGAATTCATTCTGCCGCCGCTCTTAGAAGAGCGCGAAATGAAGATCACAAGCCCGATAAGTCCCACACCGATCAGGATATAAGGGAGATAGGAAACGATCCAAGGCGTTTCCTTGGGCGCTTCATAGTTGTATGACACCAGCCTTTGGTCTTCCGGCTTTCCCGACGCAAGAGACGCGAGTGCCTTTTCCTCGATCGTTTCGAGCTGTACATAACTGGAAAGGCGGTAGATGTAATCCTTCGCCACCGCATTTCCCTGATCGTCAAGCTCGCGCACCGAAAGCTTCATGGTAGCGCCATCCGATTGGATCACGATGCTTGCAACACGTCCTTCATCTAAGTAAGAGATGACTTGGTCGTAGGTCAACTCCTTTGCGTTATTACCGTAACCGTTCAACACGGTAGCCATCACCGCAAAGCACAAAATGATAGCAATAAAAAGTAAAATATTCTTAAAGCTGAATTTCATTCCTTTGAAACCCATTCCTTTCTTCCGCACGTCCGTACAGTTTGAAACGTGCTCGTTATTTCAGCCGAAGTCCGAGAAGTCAGCCGGGACATCTTCCGCCGCGAGATAGATCGCGGTAAGCGCCCCTTCTTTTTTCACGCCGTCATCCCGTACACCGAAGAACGGTACCCAAAGGATCCCGCGTCCGTCACAAAGCACGGGAAC
Organism: Oscillospiraceae bacterium; assembly: GCA_015064745.1. Taxonomy (GTDB): domain Bacteria; phylum Bacillota; class Clostridia; order Oscillospirales; family CAG-272; genus UBA1740. The sequence goes on from SVRR01000016.1 coordinate 27,060, forward strand.
GCGAGAGCGCATATGCGTGGGAATTTTGCGATCCGAAAACAGTTTTTTGAGTTTGTGCGTCATGCCGCCATAGCGATAAGCATCACCGTCAAGACGTGAACGCACGTAAAGCTCGCCCTCTATTGTAGCAGAAGCGAGAGTGCGCTGTATAGATAAAGTGTAAACAATTTGCGCAAGTGGCTTGGAACTTTCCTCCAACAGCCACAAAAGGCTACCGTCAGCGAGACGGTTGCAGCCGATATGCACCTTCGTATAAGGGTGGAAAAAATCCACGGTTTCTCCACAAAGGAGCTTATTCCCCCGTCGTGTGACGCGTACACCGCCGGGAAAGCAAACGGCAAAATCGCCTCTTTGCGCCATTCGTTCAAACAAGGCGCGCACGTGTACCTGCTCGGGAAGCGGTGCGTTCTTTGCCTTTTCCGCATAGAAGAGCCGAAACGCACGGTAACGGAGCGCTTCGGGGAGTTCAGCAAACCCTTCCGCATCCAATGCTTCACCGTCATAAATTCTCTCAAACGCGTCCTTTGCCAACGCATCAAGAAACGCCATATCCGTCCTCACATTTTCCGTCATGCGGAAAATCGCTCGTTCGGGGGCGGGGGTGAGGGGAGCAAGTCTCGGCAAAATTTCTTTTCTGACGTAGTTGCGATTGTACGCGGTATCGGCGTTGGTACTGTCGACGACGCAAGCAAGAGACACATCCGTCAAAGCCGCCGTAATTTCATCCGCCGTGAGAGCAATAAGTGGGCGCAAGGCAAAAATACCATCCGACAGAGGACGCACGGGAGGGATACCGCATAAGCCGTTTCCGCCGCCGCCGCGCAAGAGGTTTAAAAGCACAGTTTCCAAATTGTCGGTAGCGGAGTGCGCGGTCAAAACGGCAGAAAACCCTTTTTCCTCTGCCGTTTGCGTTAAAAGTCCGTATCGCACGCGGCGTGCCGCCGCTTCTATTCCCTCGCCCGTTTCTCTCGCGATATCGGGAACGGAGGCGTGGGAAATGAAAAGCGGAACACCGAGACGCTCACAAAGCGCTTTGCAAAAATCTCTGTCCGCATCCGCTTCCGCGCCGCGAATCCCATGGTGCAGGTGAAACGCGGCAAACGGAATGCCCTTTTCCTCTGCATACCGCGAAAAGAGCGAAAGAAGCAACACGGAATCCTTGCCGCCCGAAAGTGCGAGAAGCGCACCGCCCGAAAGATAGGTGTCCATCTTCTCCTTTTTCAAGGTCACGCGAAAGCAAGCGTCAGCATGAGCGTAGGCACTCACGGCTCTACTCTGTCCGTTTCGTCCAAGGTGCGGAACTTGGTGAATTGAGCGTTCCAGCCCATAGCGACCGAGCCTACCGCACCGTGACGGTTTTTCGCCACGATGATCTCGGCGGTATTGGCAGCCTCTGCCGCCGCTTTTGCGGCAGAAGCGTCGTTTTCCTTATAATATTCGTCACGGTAGAGGAAGAGAACGATATCGGCGTCTTGCTCGATAGCACCCGAATCACGCAGGTCGGAAAGCATCGGCTTCTTGCTCGTTCTCGACTCGGGACCGCGCGAAAGCTGCGCGCAGCAAAGCACGGGAACCCCGAGGTCCTTTGCCATGATTTTCAAATTGCGTGAGATATCGCTGACCTCTTGCACGCGGTTGTCGATATTTCTGCCGCTTTGCATCAATTGCAGGTAGTCGATGACCACCATGCCGAGATTTTCGACACGGCGAAGCTTCGCCTTCATATCGGTGGGAGAGATGCCCGTGGTATCGTCGATCAGAATATCACACTCGGCAAGCATATTGGTCGCATCGGCGAGACGCCCCCAGTCCTCGGGCAGAATTCTGCCGCTACGGAGCGCACGGCTGTCAACGAGCGCTTCACTCGAAAGCATACGGAGAGCAAGCTGCTCTGCCGACATTTCAAGCGAGAAGCAGGCAACCGCCTTTTTCGTGCTTTTCGCAACCTCTACCGCAATATTCATGGCGAAGGAGGTCTTACCCATACCGGGACGCGCGCCGATCAGCACAAGGTCACCCTGCCCCAGCTGAACGAGCACCGAGTCAAGCGCGGAGAAGCCCGTGCGCACGCCGGTGATCTGATCGGGGTTCTCGGACAGCTCTTGCAGCTGACGGTAAACGTCCTGCATTACGTCACGGATATGCTTAAACTCACGAGAATCCTTTTTCTGCGCAATATCGAAGATGCGTTGCGCCGAAGCGTCGAGAATCTGCTCAACCTCCCCCTCCTCGCTGTACGCATCGGCGCTGATATCATCACAAGCACCGATGAGCGCGCGAAGGATCGCCTTATCGTGGACGATCTTTGCGTAATCTTTAATGTTCGATGCCGAGGGCACCGCCTCAGCAAGCGCGGCGAGGTAAGTGATGCCGCTTTCGCTGTCCTTATACGCGCCTTGCGCAACCAGCGTGTTGACAAGCGTTACGGTATCCACGCTTTGGCTGGAAAGGAACATGCTTTGCAGAGCGTGGAAAATCTTTTTATGCTCGTCCAGATAAAAATCCTCCGCATGGAGAATGCCCGTCACGTCGGTAAAGGCTTCGGGCTTAATGAGAATGGCACCGAGGACAGCCTGCTCCGCTTCCAAGGACATCGGCAATCGTCTTAGGAGATCTACAGCCATTTCTTTTCCTCGTTTCGTTTTGTTTTATGGGTTTACTCGTGCACCACTACGGTGAATTTACCGACAATGTCGGTATAAAGCTTAACGGACACGGAATATGTGCCATAACTCTTGATGGCACTCGCAAGCTCCATCTTGCGCTTATCAACAACGATGCCGAAATTCTTTTCGAGCGCCTCCGCAATATCCTTTGCAGTCACCGCGCCGTAAAGGCGTCCGTCCGCACCCGAAGCGGAACGGATCTTAACGACCGTTCCCTCTAAGCGCGCGGCGATCTCACGCGCCGCCTTCTTTTCCTCGTCAATCTTGAACTGACGGGCGGATTCCTTTCCCTTCAACTCGTTCTGCGCCTTGTTGTCGGCAAAAATCGCAAGCTTTCTCGGGATAAGATAGTTTCTCGCATATCCGTCGGATGCCTCGACCATATCGTCCTTCTTGCCGAGACCCTTAACGTTGGTAAGTAAAATGACCTTCATAATCGGAATTCCTTTCTTCTGTAAGACAAAAGTCTTTATTCTTCGTTTTTGTAGTGCTTATCAATGGCGCGCTTCAGCCTTTCGATGTTTTCCTCGTTGGCATCCACCTGCGCGCCTGCCGCGTCAAAGTGGCCGCCGCCGTGCAGCTCCTCGAGGATCTTAGCGACGTTGACCGTACCGTCCGAGCGTGCCGAGATATGCACCTTTGAGCCTATGGTAACAAGCGTGAAGGAAGCGCGAACACCGCGTCCGCCGAGAAGGCTGTCCGCCGCCTTTGCGGCAATGATACGATAAGAGGAATCGGTATTGCCTACGCATACGGCAATAGCGATATGTTCCTTATAGATCATGGTATTGGTGAGGAACTGTGCTTGCTTACGCATATCCGCCACGTCGTTCTTAAAGAGCTCGTTGGTTTCGCCCGGGTCTGCTCCCTCACCTCGCAAAAAGCGTGCCGCACCAAAGGTACGAGTACCCGTACTGCGGACAAGCTGCTTTGTGTCAAGCAGAATGCCCGAAAGCATCAGCTCCGCTTCTTGTTTTTCAAGACCGACAGCGCCGAGGTGTTGCTCTAAGATCTCCGCGACAAGCTCGGATGCCGAGGATGCCGAGGGTTCAATATAAAGCAAAGCAATCTTCTTTTCAAACGCCGCCGATTGCGTGTGGTGGTCAATGATGGCTACCGTTTCCACAAGGTCAACCAGCTTCGGGCATTCGGTGTGCGACAAATGGTTCACGTCGACGATAACGAGAAGCGTTCCCGGTGTGACGAACGCAGGCGCATCCGATGGATCGCAAAATATCTCTTTATATTCGGGAATTTCCGCTGCCTTTTCAAAGCAGGAGCGCAAATTCTTATCGGCGCGGTTGATAACGATATGCACACGGTCAACATCAAAATGCTGAAGCGCGAAGCGCGCCATACCGAGGCATGCGCCGAAGGAATCGTAGTCGCCGTTTTGGTGACCCATAATAAGGACATTGTCGGCGTTTTCCATCAAACGGATCAGCTGTGTGCCCACCGTGCGCGCGCGGACGTTTGCGCGCTTATAGATCGCTTTGGTCTTTCCGCCGTAGAAATCTATTCCTGTTTCGCTACGGCAAACGACCTGGTCGCCGCCGCGCTGAAGCGCCATATCCATTGCTTCCTGCGCAAGGGCTTCACGCTCTGCAAGGCTACCGTTTTCGATACAGGATACGCCAATGGAAACTGTAACGGGAAGCTGATCACCGATGCGAACGGAGCGAATGGTATCAAGCACGTCAAAACGGTTTTGTACGCATTTTTTAAGACCGTCGTATCGGAAAAAGGCGATATATTTATCACGCTCATAGGAGCGGATAACGCCGTTCATGCCCGCAACCCATTTGCGGAGAATATCGGATACCCTCGCCGTTGCCTCACGGAACTGCTCTTGAATGTTTTGAAGCTGATCCTCCACGTTATCGATGATGATATACGCAACAGCTGTCTGCGCGTTTTCGTATGCTGCCTGCAAAGCATCCAGCCTCTGCACGGCACTGTTCCACTTAGAAACCTCGCGGAAGACGAACAGATAACAGCCGCCTCCCTTTGCCATGCTGATCTTTTCACGGATATAAAGCTCACCGTTAAGGGTACAAAGGTCGAGCCCCTTGAAGTCATTGGGCAGAGCGTCACCATCTACCGTGAAACACAGATCCTCAAGAAGCACGCCATGCGACAGATCTCCCTCTCCCGTCGCAACGAAAAAAGCATCGTTGTACCAAAGCACCGTTCCCTTCAAGTCGCAAAGCGCAGAGGGATGCGGAGAGGCAAGAAGGAAAGCGGTCAAGTCACCGCCCTTGTCTTCCTTATCGGGAAGCTGATTTCCGTGTGCGCGCGCGGAAAGGCGCACCGAAAAATACACGGCAAGAAAGCTCATATATACGAGAACAGCAACCATACCCACAAAGAGGGGGACAAGGTTTGTGAACTCGCAAACAAGAACCGCACCCAAAATTGCCGCCACGGCGGCAATCACAGAGAGTGTGATTTCCTTCACCGCGGATGCATAATGCTTGTCCTTCATATTCTTCTCCTTTCGAAAAAGGGTTTCGTTTTTTTCTTCAAAATGAGGATAGTACCTCATCTTATTCATTATAGCAGATAAATCTGAATTTGTAAACAGATGAGGAAGAATTATTTTATTTTTCACCTATTTTTCACCAAAGCGGCAGGCTTTTAGCGGAAAGTTCTTGATTTTACCTTACAAGTGTGATAAAATAAATTGCAAATTGTTGTCAAAGGAGGTTCTCACATGGCTCTTACGCTCCATTCTCCCGTCAGTGCACTGCGTGGGATAGGACCTGCCAAGGAAAAGGCACTCGCCCGTCTTGGAATCGCAACCGTGCGTGACCTTCTTTTTCATATTCCCCACGGCTTTGAGGACAGAAGCCGTATCCGTTTGCTTTCGGAGGCGACCGACGGCATAGCGTCCACCCTTCTTTTGACCGTGGGCACAGAGCCGAAAACGGCACGCATCCGCGCACATATGTCTCTAACAAAATTCCGCGCCTTTGACGAAAGCGGAACGGTAGAGGTCGTCTTTTTTAATCAAGACTATTTAAAAAACACTTTCCACGTAGGCGACCTTTACCGTTTTACGGGAAAGTTAACGCCGCAAAAGCGGATGTTTTCCTTGACTTCCCCCGCATTTGAGCAGGTAACGGAAGGCACGCCGCTTCCCGATTTGTATCCCGTCTACTCCCTGACCGAGGGTATCTCCATGACGCAAATGCGGAAGCTTTTACGTGACACGCTTGCCGAAGTGCGTCACGAGCTTTCGGATTTTCTGCCCGAGGAGCTTCGCAGAAGGCTTCTTCTTCCTACCGTCGGAACGGCACTTGAAGCTTTGCATGATCCCACCGATATGACGAGGGTAGAGGCGGCGCTCCGCCGTTTTGCCTTTGAAGAGCTTTTTCTCTATTCGCTCGGCATGGGACTCTCAAAGTCAGCATCCGCAAGAACACCTGCTGTTCCCTATCCGCTTCCCGATCCCTCGCCCTTTCTTGAAAAGCTTCCCTTTGCACTGACCGACGCGCAAAAGCGCGTTTGCGCGGAGATCACGTCGTCGCTTGCCGAAAGGGTACCTATGAACCGCATTTTGGTCGGGGACGTAGGATGCGGAAAAACGGTATGCGCCGCCTATGCCGCCTACGCGGTAATGCATGGCGGAGGACAAGTGGCTCTCATGGCACCGACCGAAATTTTAGCACGGCAGCATTACGGTGACTTAGCACCGCTTTTTGAAGCCCTTGGCTTCTCCACCGCCCTTTTGCTCGGCTCAACGCCGAAAAAGGAAAAGGAGCGCGTGTACACGGCACTCGCAAAGGGTGAAATTTCCATCGTTATCGGTACGCACGCGCTGTTAAACGAACGGATATCCTTTGCCGCTCTCGGTCTCGTTATCACCGACGAGCAGCATCGCTTCGGCGTAGCCCAGCGTGCCGCGCTTCGCGAAAAATGCGCGGGCGCGCACCTGCTCGTGATGAGCGCAACCCCCATTCCGCGAACGCTTGCCCTCGTTTTGTACGGTGACCTTAACATTTCTCGCATTGACGAGATGCCAAAGGGCAGACAGCGTGTCAAAACCTTTGTCGTAGACGAGAGCTACCGCACGCGTCTCAACGCTTTTATAAAAAAGCAAGTAGAAGACGGCGGTCAGGTGTACGTTGTATGCCCCGCTATCGACCAAAAGCCCGCAGAGGAGGAAAATGCCGATCTCTCCCTCTATGAAAAGCCCCCTATAAAGACGGTGGCAGAGGTCAAGGCGGCAATGGAGAAGGCACTCCCTTCTCTCTCCATTGGGTATCTGCACGGAAAAATGAAGGCGGCGGAAAAGGCTGCTGTTATGGACGCGTTTGTACGGGGCGACATCTCCGTTTTGGTGTCCACCACCGTCATTGAGGTCGGTGTCAACGTACCGAACGCGACGCTGATGATCGTAGAGGATGCCGATCGCTTCGGGCTTGCCGCACTGCACCAGTTAAGAGGACGTGTCGGGCGCGGGAGCAAGGAGTCCTTCTGCGTTTTGATATCGAACACCGACACCGAGGCGGGACGCCGCCGTCTTGCCACCATGCAAACGACCTTTGACGGCTATGCCGTAGCCGAGGAGGACCTTAAAATGCGTGGACCGGGAGATTTTCTCGCCACTGCAAGTGGGGATGGCGTCCGACAAAGCGGCGGTCTTTCCTTCCGCTTTGCCTCACTTTGTCGGGATACCGATCTTCTGACCGCCGTTTCCGAGGAAACGGCACGCATTCTCGCGCTTCAAGGCAAGGATGCCGAAGCGTACCGCGCCGAGAACCAAGCGCTCTTTGATGAGCTTGACACACGCTTTGCCGAAAACCGCAATCTATTATCTTAAAAGGAATTTGAAAGATGAGTTATCAGCCGTTAGCCGACAAGATACGCCCCAAAACCATTGACGATATCGTTGGGCAGGAGCATCTCTTCGGTCCGCGCGGAACCATCCGCGCTATGCTTGAAAGAGGACGCATCACAAACATGATATTCAGCGGTCCTCCCGGCACAGGGAAAACCACCGCCGCCTCCATTATCGCGGGAATGTCGGACAAAAAAATGTTTCGCCTGAATGCGACTACCGCCTCTCTTTCCGACGTCAAGGCAGTCGCTGAGGAAACAAAAACCATGTTCGGTGCAGACGGTGTGCTTCTGTATCTTGACGAAATTCAATATTTCAATCGCAAACAACAGCAATCTCTCTTGGAATATTTAGAGGACGGGCGTATCACGCTCATCGCGTCTACCACCGAAAACCCCTATTTCGCCATTTACAACGCCCTCATTTCCCGTTCCTCCGTCTTTGAGTTCAAGCCCGTTCCCCCCATCGCCTGTGCCCGTGCGCTTCGCCGTGCATGGGAAATTCTGGACGAAGATGAAGGCGTGAAAAAGGAAGCATCGGACGAGCTGCTTCTTCGTCTTGCCGAATGCGGCGGTGGCGACGTGCGTCGCTCGCTCGGTATTTTGGAAAATGCCTATGCCCTCACGGACGGTGTGCTTACCGAGGAAACGGTCTCAGCGCTCACCCCCTCCTTTACCGGAAATTTCGACGTGTCGGGCGACGTGCATTACGATATGCTCTCCTGCTTGCAAAAATCCATTCGCGGCTCGGACGTGCAGGCGACTATGTTCTATCTTGCCAAGATTTTAGCAGGGGGCGATCTGCTTTCCGTTTGCCGACGCTTGCAGGTCATTGCCAGCGAGGATGTCGGCAACGCCTATCCGCTTGCCGCAGTCGTTACCCGCGCGTGCGTTGAAAGTGCACGTGACCTAGGCTTGCCCGAAGCGGCGCTTCCGCTTGCCAACGCCGCTGCCATGCTTGCAACAGCACCCAAATCGAACGCCGCGCACGACGCCTATTTTGCGGCACTCAAAGACGTGGAAGCGGGTAGGGGCACCGTTGTACCCGAGCACCTGCAAAGCCCGCTTTTTAAGGGGTACAAATATCCCCACGAGTATCCGAACCATTTTGTATCTCAGCAATATCTGCCCGACGATCTCAAAACGCGCGAATATTACAAGTTCGGCACGAGCAAGACGGAGCAGGCGGCAAAGGCATATTACGACATGATCAGAGGAAAAAAATAAACAAAAAAGGGATAGCGTTGTCACCTTGGGGACAACGCTATCTTAGTTTTTCCGAAAGGGCAAGTATAGTTTACTACTCCATTAAGGGCACTAAATCAATAATAAAAGCAACGCGAAGGTACTTATGGCAAGAAATTTCCCGCTTCGATGAGAAACGATGTCGCAAATTCGCACCCCTTAAAGAACGCCTTTTTGACAAATGAGCTCTGAATTTCGCATAACACATCAATGTATTTTTCGATGGCATCTCTTTGCTTTTTTGTCAGCAAGTCATTCGCAATTTTATGCTTCTCTACCGCTTTTCAAGTGTCTTTTTCATTATATTTCTCCTCCTATTTTGCATTTAAACAGATGTACGGAAATATTATAGCATTCGTTTGAATGCTTGTCAAGCATTTTTTCGAATGCATTGATATAATATTTGCAGACGCAGCATTTTAGGGAATTTGGAGGTAATATATGTACGTTTATCAAAGACTGAAGGATATCAGAGAAGACTCGGATAAGAAGCAAGAGGACATCGCTTCTGTTTTAAATATCACCAGACAGCAGTATCAGCTTTATGAAAGCGGAAAACGTGAAATGCCAATGCATCACTTTGTGACCTTGGCAAAATATTACAATGTTTCTATCGACTATCTTGCAGGACTGATTGACATGCCGAAGAAGCTTAGATAAACTATAATTTTAAGTTAAGGATGATTTTCAGAAAAAGTAAATAAAAAATTGTTTTTTCGATAGATAATAAAAAAGGATGCAAGCGCATCCTTTTTTATTATGTTTAAGGGTAGGTTTCGAACTTATAACCTACGCCCCATACGGTTTTCAGTGCCCAACGATCGGAAACCCCCTCAAGCTTTTCGCGCAAACGCTTCACATGAACGTCCACGGTACGGGAGTCGCCGAGATAATCAAAGCCCCAAACCTTGTCAAGCAACTGATCGCGCTTGAAAACATGATTACAGTTGGAGGCGAGGAAATAAAGAAGCTCAAGCTCCTTCGGAGGAACGGGCACGGGAACACCGTTGATCTTCAGCTCATATTTTTGGAGAGAAACCTCCATATTCTCGAACTTGATGGCTTCCTCGTCTGCGGTCTTAACGCGCGCTTGGCTGCCGCGCAGGCGCACCTTGATACGTGCAAGAAGTTCACTCTTTTCTACCGGCTTTACCACAAAGTCCTCAGCGCCAAGCTCAAAGGCGACCACCTTATCAACAGGGTTATCCTTTGCGGAAACCACGATGATAGGCGTGTGAGGCGAGATTTCATGCATCTCACGGCAGACCTCGCGCCCTTCCTTTTTGGGAAGCATCAAATCAAGAAGTACAAGATCGGGGCTATACAGCTTAAAGGCATTTACAGCCTCCACACCGTCGTTCGCGATCTTCACCTGATATCCCTCGGTTTCCAAATTGACCTGGAAGGCTTCGCAGATATAGGGATCGTCGTCTACAATTAGAATTTTAGTATCCATGCGCGCATCCTTTCTTTCCGTGACCGTCGGGGGACATCGGGGGACACGGTCACACTTTGTTTATGAAGTTCGTTAATTTGCAATCATATTATAACTCATTTCGTTAAAAAAAGCAATAGGTTTTTGTGTGCATTTGCACAAAAAATAGAGAAAATTATGAAAAAACTTAAAAAAAACGCGGTGAATATTCATTTTTTCGCCATTTTAATTTTTGGTGGCGAAGAAAGGGAAAAACTTTTCTCTTTTCTTGATAAAAAACTTGATTTTGCGCGGTGAATATGCTAAAATATAAAAGATAATACAGGCGGCAGACGCCGCGGAGGATTTTTATGAAGCTTGGTATCGTTGGCTTACCGAATGTCGGCAAAAGCACACTTTTTAACGCTTTAACAAATGCGGGCGCGCAGTCCGCGAACTATCCCTTCTGCACCATCGACCCCAACGTGGGCATCGTTTCTGTGCCCGACGAGCGTCTGGATAAGCTTGCCGAGATGTACAATCCCGAAAAGTTTACCCCGGCTACGATTGAATTTGTGGACATTGCGGGACTTGTGAAGGGCGCGTCCCAGGGTGAAGGACTCGGCAATAAGTTTCTTTCCCACATCCGCGAGGTGGACGCCATCGTTCACGTGGTGCGTTGCTTCGAGGACGATAACATTATTCACGTAGAGGGCTCTGTCGACCCGTTGCGCGACGTGGAGACCATCAACATGGAGCTGATCTTCTCGGATATGGAGATGCTGGAGCGCCGCATTGACAAGCAGAAAAAGGCGGCAAAGAGCGACAAGAGCATTCTCGCTGAGGTTGAGGTGCTTGAACGCGTATACGCCGCGCTTTGCGATGGCAAATGCGCCCGCACGGTAGAGCTTACCGAGGAAGAAAAGGGGCTTCTGTACGAGGCGCGTCTGCTCACCATGAAGCCGACCATCTACGTCGCAAACGTTGCTGACAGTGAGGTGGCAGGCGATTACGTAAACAACGAGGGATATAAGAAGCTGGCGGCACACGCCGCAAGCGAGGACGCGGAGATCATTGCCGTTTGCGCGGGGATTGAAGCGGAGCTTGCCGAGCTTGAAGGCGAGGATAAGCAGATGTTCCTTGACGATCTCGGCATTGCCGAAAGCGGCCTTGATAAGCTTATCAAGGCGTCCTATTCCCTTTTGGGACTCATCAGCTTCTTGACGGCAGGCACGCCCGAGGTGCGTGCATGGACCATTACAAAGGGCACGAAGGCCCCCCAAGCGGCAGGCAAGATCCACAGCGACTTTGAACGAGGCTTTATCCGTGCCGAGGTCGTTTCCTTTGACGATCTGATGCGCGAGGGCAGCATGAACGCCGTCAAGGAAAAAGGACTTCTCCGCAGCGAGGGCAAGGAGTACGTAATGGCGGACGGCGATATCGTTCTTTTCCGCTTTAACGTTTGATCTTCCAAAAGAACGCAAAGGAGATTTGGCATGCCAAGCAGCCTTCCCGCGGGACTTGAAATTGAGGATAATACCGTAGTCAGATATCATGGAGACGCAAGGGTGCTGGTCATTCCCGATGGGATAGAAGCGATTGGTTACGATGCTTTTTCGGGTTGCACCTCGCTCTCCGAGATCACCGTCCCCGCTACCGTGAAACGCATCGGACACCGTGCCTTTGAAAAATGCACCGGACTGAAAGCGGTGCACTTCAACTTCACCGAACAGATCGTGATCAGCTGGTCGATATTCTTTAAGTGTGCCAACCGCATAAAGGTAACCTTTGCGGGAGATTGTGCCACCTTCGAAAAGAATTTCGGACCACGGTACGATCCGCCAGAATATGATATGATGTACGGAGAACGGTGCGCCGGAAAATGGCATTACCCCCTCGGTCACGAAAACGGTAAACATTTCATCTGTGAAGCGTATTGCGAAGCGGACGGTGTGACTTTGGAAATGGAAGGGCGCAAGGTCGATTTTCTCGGGCTTTACGAGCTTTCAAATTGAAAAGAAAAAGGAACAGACGATACTTTGTCTGTTCCTTTTTTTCCTTACGCGAAAAAGCTGAGTACATACAGCGTGATACCGACGGCACAAACCATCATCGAAAGAATTGTTGCCGTAAGTCCTACATGGTCATACACGCTTCTTTTAGATGATCTGTACATGATCAAAGAAAAAACGGCAAAAAACAGCGAAAACACCATAGGGATGCTGATAAGCACCGTGAGGACTGTTACTACATATGTAAAAGTTTTTTCCCAAACGATGCTTATAAGCTCCGCACCCGGGTGCACAAAAATCCCCAAAGGAATTTCTATTATAACCATAAAAAGAGCTATCACACCGAAAAGCAATGTTTTGCTCATGCTCAGCAGCTGTGTTATTCTTTTTTCCCCATTTGGACAAGCTGTTGCTTGTTCAAAGAGAAATTGTCCGTTCGCATTATCCTTCATAGACCGTCAAAGCTTTAAAATACATAATAAGGATCGGACTTGCCAAGGAGCGACAGGGTGTTGAAAAACCAGCCAAAACCGAAAAGACCGCCTGTAAAGAGAAAAAGCAGACCCATGCCGAATTTTTCTTCATAAAACTTGTGCGCACCGAAGTAGCCGAGGAACAGGCACAAGAAAAAGGAGACCCATTTTCTTTTGAGCTTTGCGCCAAAAGGTATTCCCGCATTCACATTGGTGTTCGTATTTTGGTTGCTGTTATTAATTACGATCTGAGGCGTAGCCTGCTGCGTTTCTTCAACTTGACAACCGCAATGCGGGCATATCACTGCCTTCTTCGCAATCTTTTGACCGCACTCCTTGCAAAATTTGGTTTCTTGTGTTACCGTCATGTTTTCTTCCATTGTTTTATCCTCCATTCACGTTTTATGCTTCACATCGTACCTACTTTGTGTAGCATAGGCGATGTAAGCCAAATGTATACTAATTATATCACATATGGGTTTGCATGCCAACCCATATGGAGATTATTTTTTTTGATATTTATGTTATTATATATACATATGGGAATGTTTTTTGATGGAGGCACTTATGGATATACTTAAACGAATAAACCAAATGCGCCTTGATCGCAACTGGTCGATATATCGCCTTTCTGTCGAATCGGGCATTGCGCAATCCACGCTCACCAACATGTTTAACCGTGAAACGCTTCCTTCCATTACGACGCTTGAATGCCTATGCGAGGCTTTTGGCATTTCTCTCTCTGTATTTTTTGCTGAAGGAACAGGTGAAATTCAACCAAACGATGAAAAAGAGCTTATATCTCTCTATGCAGGTGTATCCGACGAAGCAAAGCAAGCTGTTCTTTCGCTCTTAAGAGAGTTGCAAAAAAAGCAATAACTTATAATATAGCAAGAAGGATCGCACGCACCCCTTCGGCGCGCTTCCATGCCGTGCGGAGCACAGATTCCATACAGGGGCAAAGCTCGTGATTTCCTGCACGTGCTTCGCACGTGATGATATACAAAGGCGCACGCCTTTGATGATATACCGCCATACGGTGGATGGGATGCCGCCCTTGGCGGATGCCATACACCCTACGGGTGATTCCATACCGCGTCTTTGACGCGGATTCCATGCCATTCGCTTCGCGAATGGATAAAAAAGAAGAACCGTTCTTTCGAACGGTTCTTCTTTTTTAAACGCTCATTGAAAACCGAATAAGGAATGGGAAACGAAAGCTCTATAAGAGAACTGCTATTGAGCAGTTCAAGCCCTCGGTCTATTAGTACCGTTCAGCTGAATGCATTACTGCACTTACACACACGGCCTATCAAACTTGTAGTCTACAAGTGACCTTACTTGCTTATAGCAATGGGATATCTCATCTTGAGGTGTACTTCACGCTTAGATGCCTTCAGCGTTTATTACATCCGCACGCGGCTACCCGGCTATGCTCTTGGTAGAACAACCGATGCACCGGAGGTGCGTCCGACCCGGTCCTCTCGTACTAAGGTCAGCTCCTCTCAAATATCCAACGCCCACGACAGATAGGG
>SVRR01000017.1 GCA_015064745.1 Oscillospiraceae bacterium
AGAATGGCAAGAAGTATTTCTCCGTTGCATCTGGCGGCGGTACGGGCAGAACTCTGCACCCCGACAACATGGCAGCAGGACCCGCTTCCTACGGTATGACCGATACCCTCGGCAGAATGCACGGTGACGCGCAGTTCGCAGGCTCCTCGTCCGTTCCCGCACACGTCGAGATGATGGGCCTCATCGGCGCAGGTAACAACCCCATGGTTGGTATGACTGTTGCTGTTGCAGTTGCTATCGAAGAGGCAAGCAAATAATTCGCGGAGCGAATTATTTGCAATGAATTGCCCTGCGGGCATGAATTGGCTTTGCCATGAATTGAACTTCGTTCATGAATTGCTCTTCGGCGCATGAGGGCGATTCGATTCATGAAGGCGTGAGCCTTCAAATCATGATGCGTAAGCATCAATTCATGCAATCGAAGATTGCAAATCATTTATAAACAAAAATTGGACACATCATTTTGGATTTTCCCTTGTGATGTGTCTTTTTTTCGTAAAATAAAGGATTGACAAGGTAGGAAAAATATGCAATAACGAATACGGAAGAAATCCAAAAAGAAAAGGAGAAGCCTATACGAAAAATGAAAAAGACACTCCTTCTTTTGGCGTTCAGCATTTTAAAAAACCGCGGGGAAGCGCTCGGACAGATGACGTCAATGCTGAAAATAAAGCCGATCACGGTGATGGCGCTTATCGGCGCGGCGGCGTATACGGGGAATTTTCTCCACCTTAAGGCGGCAAGCCACGTTCCTGCCTCTGTGCAGTTTCCTCTCGTTTCGGGCGGCGTGATCGTGATCTCGGCGTTCGTTTCGTTTTTGCTGTTCAAGGAAAGAGTCTCTAAAAAGGAGTGGCTTTCTGTTGCGGGGGCGTTCCTATCAACCGTTTTGTTCGCCTTTTGAGCAGACGGCGGAACAGCGTCAAGCGTCGTGCGATACGTATGGAAAAGCAGAAAAAATAGAAAAATACAGGAATCTATTGACTTTTCTGCTTTTGTATGCTATGCTTTCCTTGTGTGTGGAGATTAACTTCACAAATAAAGATATCTTCAAGGAGAATTTGCTATGAAAGAAAAACTTTGGGGCATTCTTGTCCACCTTTCCATGGATATGTGGATTGGAAAATGGAACGACCAACCTCTTTCTGATGTCTTTGACGAAAACATGTGGCATGAGATTGTCGACGAGACAGCCGCATCGGGCATGAACGCCATTGTGCTGGACGTCGGAAACGGTATCCGCTTCGAGAGCCATCCCGAAATCGCCAAGGAGGACGCGTTCTCTCCCGCTTGGGTGCACGCGGAGGTAAAGCGATGCCGCGAGAAGGGAATCGCGCTCATCCCAAAGCTGAACTTCTCCGCGACACACGATGTATGGCTCGGCGAATATGCCCGTATGATCTCGACAAGCGTTTATTACAAGCTTACGAAGGATCTTATCGAGGAGGTCTACGAGATCTTCGAGCATCCCGAATATATCCATCTCGGTATGGATGAGGAGGACAATAAACATCAGGCAAAGCGGGATTATGTCTCCTTCCGTCAGGGAGCGCTTTATATGCATGACCTGCGCTATCTGGTGGATTGTGTCAAGGCTACGGGTGCAACCCCTTGGGTTTGGGCTTGCCCCCTCTTCGATATGACCGAGCTTTTCATGAAGGAGTTCAAGCCCGACGAGATCGTGCTTTCTCCCTGGTATTATAACGCCTTCCGCCGTGAGCATTGGACGCCCGTTGAGTCGCGCGCGGAATACGTTGCCTATTACAACGAGGGCGACTACGCAAAAATGAATATCAAGTTCGTGGAGGAAGACCCCTTCCTTGTCAACTTCCGTGCCAAAGCGCTTCCACTCATGGAGAAGGGCTATCGCTATATCCCCTGCGCCTCCGTGTTTAACCGTTGCGACTGGAATACCGTTGACCTCATGGAATATTTCCGCGATAACGGCATCGACCGTCAGATTTTCGGCTATGTGACAGCCCCTTGGGTCAGAACGACGCCCACCGAAAAGAACAAGATGTTCTTTGAGGAATCCTTCCGCTTTTTCCGTGAAGCCAAGAAGGAAATCTACGGCGAATAAAAAGGAGATGGAAAATGAAAGAGAAGATTTGGGGTCTTCTCGTCCATCTCTCTGTGGACTATTCGCCTGCCCAAAAGTGGCATGACGCACCTCTCTGTGCGCATTTTGATGAAGAGGTTTGGCACGATTGCGTTGAAAAATTTTGCTATCGGCATTTTGCACAAAAAAGCGAATTTCAATATGGCATAAACGACCATAAATACTATGGATTTACAATTTGTTAACATTGAAACCCCTTTACAAAATTTGCCCTTTTTGCTACAATAAATACTGGTGAGATGTGCGATGTTATAACGCATCTTGCAAACAAAAATTTCTAAGGAGAGAAAAAACATGAAACAGCTTTTAAAAGTGCTTTTGCTGGCTCTTGTTCTCGTTCTCGCCATCAGTGTGATGGTTGCTTGTAACGATACCGGTGACGGCGGCGACGATACTCCCGGCGGCAATAACCCCGGTGGTGACAGCGGCGATGGCGGTGACAGCGGCGACGGCGAAGGCAACGAAGGCGATGAGTTTGAAGTAACCTTCAAGTACATCGACAAGCAGGGCAACGTCATTAAGGACGTTGGCGGCTACGAGGAATACATTCGTAGACGTGTTGCGTACGGCGATGATGTTCGTAGCACGACCACGGGTAGCGTTCAGTCGTTTGATACGTACGTGGTCATCGGTTGGAATGCCGACAAAGCAAAGGCTATGGCCGGCGAAATCGATGAGGATTGCACCAAGAACATCAAGAAGAATACGACCCTTTACAGTGTCGTGCGCGACAAGGTAGAGGTAACCGTTACCCTTTTGAAGTCTGACGGCACTGTTTCCCACACGCAGAAGATGCTGGAGGGCTCGAAGATTGACGCGTCCGTAAAGCGTCCCACCGAGCTTGGCAAGTACTTCATAAGCTGGGAGCAGATAAAGGCGCCCGAGGGCGTCCGTCAGTCCACGGTCGCTTGTGTTTATGCCGATTGCTCCTTCAAGGCGATCATGGGTAATACCGACGGTACGATTGGTAAGGTCGATAAGAACCTTATCAAGGTCGACGGTAAAAAGGATGCCGCTTACGAGGGTGCCGCATACCTTGCGCACAACGGTGTAAAGCAGGCAGATAACGCTTTGAATATCACCCAGGCGGATAAGGACGGCAAAGAAGGCTATCGCTCCGTTCCCAACATGAAGGCAGACACCTTTATGGTATGGGACGGCGATTACATCTACCTCCTCATTGAGGTGTATGATACCAGCCTCACCGCCCGTAGCGATGCTTACGTCAGCACGGGCGCTGACGCATGGTGTAACGATTCCGTTGAGATATGGTACACCTTTGAGCAGGATGCGACCCTGACGGAAAACAAAACCCGTATCGGTCTCTCCGCAATGGGCGACCTTGTGAGTGGCACCGAGGTAACCAAGGCTGCGTACGCCTTGAACCGCGATAAGGGTATCGGCGGCGGTCGTAGCACCTACTTTGATGAGATCAAGTACGCCGTTCGTAATCACCTTATTGCTAAGGCTGACGATGATTTGAGCGATCTTGACCTCAAGGCAGAAAACAATAAGCCCTCCTATATCATGGAATTCCAGTTCCCCGCATGGACCGAGGGTACGGCTGACATGAATTACGCTTACGAGGATTGGCACTTGCTTGAAGACAACGATCCCACCACGATGCCCGAAAAGAAGCTCTCTGCTGAAGATGAGCTGAACTTCACGAAGACCGGTCTTCTTTACACCAAGTTATCCACGAGCAACGCGGCAAGCGATTATCGCTTCGCAAAGGGTACGCAGCTGCAAGGCGGCGACTTCGTTCGCTTCTGCTTGCAGATCAACGACCTGAAGATTACCAGACAGCAGTTGAATCCTCAGGCGAAGTTGTATCTCGATTCTCCCGATGTTGGAAAGGCAAAGGAGTTCGTTGAGTATCACGGTGGTACATGGGACGGTACCTATGTGCTGAACGCGAAGATTGCTCTCTATGAATGGGATTCCGAGAATAACTCGCTGAAAGAGGCTAGTCTTAACGACCTCTTCTGTGCTTCGGGTTCCGGGCAGAAGCAGCTCAACTGCTATCTCATCTTCTCCTTGAACGGTGAGGACAGCGCGAGCGAGACCAAGGTTTGGGGCTTTAAGCTGGATCCCCAGGAGCCGGTTAAGGGTCAGATCATGCTTGACATTAACAATCAGCCCTACTACCGCGACGCAAAATAATTAAGCTTTACTCTATGAAACCCGCTCTTAGGAGCGGGTTTCTCTTTTTCGCATTTTTAAGGAAAATGCCCAAAGCTATTGCATTTTTTAGATGTATGTGATAAAATAACGGTAGTAAAATACGGCGCGCAGCACGCGCTTGATAGGAGAAGAAATATGGCAAACGGAAGAATTTTAGCATCGGTCGCCGGCAACCCCATCACCGAGGATGACGTTGCGCGCTTCGTCGCCGCGATGGGCGAACGCGGCGCTGCCTACAAAACCCCCGAGGGACAAAAGCTTGTCCTTGAAGAATTGATCGCAAGCAAGCTTTTTTTGGCAGACGCAAAGAAAAATCTGCTCGAATACGAGGATGGCTTTAAAAAGAGACTTGCGGATATTAAGGACAGACTTCTCGTGGATTACGCGATGGAAAAGCTGCTCGGTAAGATCACGGTAAATGATGCCGATGTTAAGAAGTATTACGATGAGCACGAAAACGAAATGAAGAGCGGAGACAGCGTTACGGCTTCTCACATTCTGGTTGAGGATGAGGAAACGGCAAACGAGCTTCTTGCAAAGATCCGCGCGGGAGAAGTCAGCTTCGAGGACGCCGCAAAGGAACACAGCTCCTGCCCCTCACGGGAGAACGGCGGTTCTCTCGGCACGTTTGGCAGAGGTCAAATGGTGCCCGAATTTGATACCGCTTGCTTTGAAATGGAGATCGGCGAGCTCCGCGGTCCCGTCAAGACGCAGTTTGGCTACCATCTCATTCGTCTTGACGGTAAAAACGCCTCCGAGCCCATCCCCTTTGATGCGGTTAAGGAGGAGATCCGCCGCCGCCTCGTGGCAGAGAAGCAGCAGGCAACCTACCGTAGCCGTGTAAATCAGCTTGGTATTTTATTCCCGGTAGACAGATATTGATCCTTTACGTAAATGCAGGGCGGGAGCGTGCTCCCGCCCTTTTTGTCGATTTTTCCTTTTGGTGTTTTTTGTAAAATTCTTGATTTTATATCACAGATGTGGTATAATAAAACGGCAAGGCTCCAGCCCTTGCGCCGCATGCGGAAAATCTTTGATAGCGAGTGTGTCACTGTGATAAAAAAAGCAAAAAAAACATGGCAGTATGGGGAAGATGCGGAGCGTAGCCTTCTTATAGGGGCGAAGACGGCAGGGGCTGTTCCTTCCGCCCGGGGGGATGCGGCTATCTCTAAGCTGAGTGACGTAGACCTCCAAGACCTTTTGGAGCGTGAGCCGATCAAGGTCAACTTGGACGAGATCATGAGCTACATATCCGACGAGGTCGTTTTGGTTACGGGCGGCGGTGGCTCCATCGGCAGTGAGCTTTGCCGTCAGATCGCCCTTCACCGTCCCCGACAACTCATCATCCTTGATGTTTATGAGAACGGCGCCTACGATATTGAGCAGGAGCTTCGCGCTAAGTACGGTTCGTTAAACCTTCTCGTCCTGGTCGGAAGCATTCGCGATAAGGGGCGCCTTGAAAGCATTTTTCAAAAATACCGTCCGAGTATTGTTTTTAACGCGGCGGCGCATAAACACGTCCCCCTGATGGAAGCGAGTCCTTGCGAAGCGGTTAAAAACAATGTTTTCGGCACACTCAACATCGCGCGCGCGGCGGATGAATATGGTGTCAAGCGATTTGTTCAGATTTCTACCGATAAAGCCGTCAATCCCACCAGCGTCATGGGGGCAACCAAGCGTATTTGTGAAATGATCATTCAAACGATCGGGAAGCATTCCAAGACCGACTTCGTGGCGGTGCGCTTCGGCAACGTGCTGGGGTCGAACGGCAGTGTCATCCCTCTTTTTAAAAAGCAGATCGCCGAAGGCGGTCCTGTGCTCGTTACCCACCCTGATATTGTTCGCTATTTTATGACAATTTCCGAGGCAGTCAGCCTTGTGCTGCAAGCGGGCGCGTATGCCAAGGGCGGCGAGATCTATGTTTTCGATATGGGGGAGCCGTTGCGCGTTTACGACCTTGCCGAACATCTTATCCGCCTTTCCGGCCTTGAGCCGGGGGTTGATATTGAGATCGTCTGCACGGGTCTTCGCCCCGGCGAAAAACTGTATGAGGAGTGCTTGATGGGCGAAGAGGGGATACAGAAAACCGCCAACGCCTCTATCAGCATCGGAAAGCCGATCGAGCTTGACGAGGAGCGTTTCTTCAAGCAGCTGGAACTGCTTTACGATGCCGCCTATGCCGAGAGCGAGGACATCAAAACACTTCTGCGCGAACTCGTCCCCACCTATACGATCGATAAACGCGACTGATATCGTGCGGGGGCACCACGCCCCCGTTTTTATGAAAGGAGAATGAAATGAAAGAGAAGCATCTTTATCGTATGTTACTTTGGGCAGTTTCTGTTTTCGGTGTCCTTTGCTTCATCTTTGCCAATTCTCTTGCGCCGGCTTCGGAATCCGATGAAGAGAGTCGGGAGTTTTTCTCTGTTCTCCTTTCTTTTTTTCCTTCGATTACCCATCATATCGTACGCAAGCTGGCTCACGTTACCGAATATGCGTTGCTTGGCGTTCACGCGTCTCTCGCACCGATCCTTTTTTCTCGGCGGGTGTCGATACCTTTTTGCCTTGGCTTCGGTGTTCTCGTCGCCGTCGCCGATGAAGGAATTCAGTCCCTCGTGCCGGGCAGAGGTCCCTCTTTGTCCGACGTCATGATTGATTCTCTCGGGTACTTCATCGCTCTTCTTTTGATGTTCTTTTTCTTTTGTTGCCTCTCTCAAACAAGAAGGAGGTGTACGCATGTATAACGAACGAAAGAAAAAGGGAAGTGCGGATACTGCTTCCCGCCTGCGTCTGACGACGTTTTTTTATATAGCTCTCGCTTTTGCTGTCTTGGCGCTCATCATACACATTCTTTGCATGCGCGTTTCCGCGCTTGCTGATTTTTTTGCCTGTTATGCCTCACCCCTCATTCGTAAAACGCTTGGATTTGTCACGGCGCTGTTCCCCTTTTCCTTGGCGGAAGCGGTCGTGATCACCTCGCCCGCATGGCTTGTCCTTCTTATCCTTCTTGCGCGCCGCGTGGCAAAAAACGCAAGAAGCGCCGCAAAAATGCTTTCTGCGCTTCTCTCCGTCCCCCTCCTTTTATACAGCCTTTTCGTTTTTTCCTTTGCCGTAGGCTATTACGTAACACCGCTTGGCGAACGGCTTTCTCTTGTCGAGGAAGACCCCAATGCGGAAAACTTATATGCCTTGGCATCTCACCTTGCCGAGCGTGCCGACGCTTGCGCCGAGGAGGCGGGCGTGGCAGTGAAGACGGAAGGGAGCATTATGCCCTTTTCCTACGCAGAGATGAACGGCAAGCTGATTTCCGCGTATGATACGGTAGAGGAGAAATACGGTATTTTCTCAAATTTTGCCGTTGGCACAAAGCCGATTGCGCTCAGTGAGCCCATGGCGTATACCCATATTACGGGCGTCTATACCTTTATGACGGGGGAAATGAATGTTTGTACAGCGTTTCCCGATTGTTCCACCGTTTTCACTGCTGCGCACGAAATGGCACACGCAAGAGGCATCGCCCGTGAGGATGAGGCGAATTTCATTGCTTTTCTCGTCTGTGAGGCATCAAGCGACCCTTACGTTCGCTACGCAGGGTATGTGAATCTCTTGCAATACGTCTTAAACGCTCTTTACGATACCGATCCAGCTCTTTACAAATCGGTATGGCAAGATTGCTCACCGATCGTTATCGCCGAAATACGCGCCTATAATACGGCAGTACGTCATTATTCCGGCACCTTTGCTTCGGAGGTCGCGGGTAGCATCAATAACGCTTATCTCGAAAGCATGGGAACGGGAGGAAGCGTCAGCTATGACCTTGTTGTTCAACTCGCCGTGCGCTATTTGAAGACAAAGAAATAAAAGAAGTCATATTTCCAATCTAAAAAGCCATCTCTTTCACCACTTGACGCGCCGTTTCATAGTATGATACAGAAACGGAATGGGGGAAGGAAGATGGCTTTTTTGATTTCTGGCGGAAAACCGCTTTACGGTACTGTACGAGCGCAGGGGGCTAAAAACGCGGCGCTTCCTATGCTTTTTGCGTCACTACTTTGCGATGCGCCCGTTACCCTTTACGGCGTGCCGAACATTGGAGACGTACGTGTCGCGCTTTCTATGCTTGAAGCGTTGGGGGTGAAAATCAGCAGTGAAACGGATGGCGCACTCACGCTTGACACAAAGGAGGCAACGCCTCCCGACTTTGCGTTAAAAGGAGGCGAAAAGATTCGAGCTTCCGCTTATCTTTTGGGAGCCTCTGTTTCCCGTTTCGGGGAGGTGCGTATAAAGCACCCGGGGGGATGCGCCTTCGGGGTAAGACCGTTGGATTACCATCGGGCTGGGTTTCAAGCACTCGGCATTTCTTGGAATGAGGACGAAAGAGGTATTTCCGTACGGCGTGAGGACGGGCGCGGCGCGCAGTTTTCGCTTCCGTATCCCTCTGTTGGCGCAACCGTTAATTTTATTCTTGCCGCGCTTGGGGTCAAGGGGGAGAGCACTCTTTTCGGCTGCGCGCGTGAGCATCACGTGCTTGACTTTATTTCGTTCTTACAAAAAATGGGGGCTAAAATACATACCGAGGGAGAGCTTTTGCGTGTAGAGGGTGGAAAACGGCTGTCAGGCGGCAGCTATACCGTCACCCCCGATGCCGTGGAAGCAGGTACCTACCTTATCGCGGCGGCGGCAACAGGCGGCACGGTGACGGTAGAGCGTGTACGCTATGGAGAGCTTTCCCCCCTGTTGTTGGCTTTTGGGAAAATGAATATCCCCTTCCGCTTTTTAGGCGACAGCGTTACCGTATACCGCCCTTCTCGCATGCTCGGAACATCGGTGATCGCCGCCCCCTATCCGGGCTTTCCCACCGATCTGCATCCGCAGATGTCGGTGCTTCTCACGCGTGCCGAGGGAGGAGGCTCTGTCTCCGATCTTGTTTGGGAGGAACGCTTTTCCTATGTTCACGCGCTTGAAAGGATGGGCTTTTCCGCCTATCTTTCACCGCATACCGTGCGCGTGTTTCCGTGTGCATTGAGGGGAAGTGAGGTTAAAGCTCCGGATCTGCGCGGCGGTGCGGCACTCATCACAGCAGCGCTGATCGCGGAGGGGAAAAGCACCGTTACGGGAGAAGAGTTGGTTTTGCGCGGCTACGAAATGCTGCCCGAAAAACTGTTTTCGCTCGGCGCCGATATTCGCGTGGAATAATTTAGCGCTTTCTTTTCTTATGATGCCGTTCCCCTACACGCATGCTGCCGAGCGCTCCGCCAAGCGCGGAAAGCAACAAGAATATTGCGTAGCCGATCAGCCTTTTGGGAAGCGGCGTTCCCATGCTTCCAAAGCGTGAGAGTAGGAGCAACACGATAAGATACAAAACCCCAAATAAAAGTCCTGCAAGCGCCCCCGCATGCTTTTGGCGCCGTCCTGCCCCAAAACCGCCGAAGAGTGCCGCAAGCGCACCAAGGGCACAGCCGACCGTCCCGATATAAGGGGTAGCGTTGGGCTTATAGGAAAAAAAGAGGGCGGCGCCGAAAAGGGATATACCACCGAAAGCAAGTGCCCCGAGAAGGGCGAAAAAGGCGCTTCCGACCAATGTTTTACCAGCGCCGCCAAGCACCGCGCGTCTTTCTTCTTTTGCTTGATTTGTCATATTTGCCCTCCTTTTGTGAGCAAAGCTCCGCTTTTTTTCTTATCCTATGCGAAAAAAAACAAAAAAAGAACGCGCTGTGCGCGTTCTTTTTTTAGAAGGCTTACTCCTCCGTCTTTTCTTCCGCCGTGGCTTTGTCGCTTTCGTCCTTCACGGGAGCTGCCTCGATAGGCTTTTCCTCTTCTGCGACGGGCGCGTTGATCTTTACGGTAACCTCACGGATAGCGGTACGCAGGAAGCGCAGGGTGGTTCTGTCCTTGCCGGTAGCAATGGTCACGGTTTCGCCCTTGATCTTGACGATCTGACCGATAATACCGCCGATAGTGACGACCTCGTCGCCGATCTCAAGGGAATTGCGCATGTTCGCCGCTTCCTTTTCTTGCTTCTTCTGCGGACGGATCAGGAAGAAATAGAAGAACACGACGACAAGCACGAGCATACCGATGGTCATAAGGCCGTTGCCACCGGTAGGAGCTGCTTCAAGAAAAAACAACATAATTAAACTCCTTTGTTTTCATTAACATTCCTATTGTATCAAATAAATGTGAATAAGTCAAGTACCTTTACAGGATTTTGTCCTCGCTTGGAATTTCTTTTGCAAGCGATACGTTTTTATAAGCGACCTCTTTCGTCACCTCGCGAAGGACGGTAATAAAAGGGGGAAGCAAAAATTCTTCCGCTTCGCTTTTTAACTCAATTTCAAGCACTGCCTGTCTCTGCCAAAAGGGGTATACGTCAATTTCAAGTAAATGCCCCTCGTGGGGAAGCACGTATCGCGTTTTTTGAATGACGTTTCTCGTGGAATCTGCTTTTTTTAAAAGCGCCGTGTATTCCCCGCTTGTGATCTCGCTTTCCTCTTCCACGGCGGAAAGCGCGGTCAAGCGCCTTTTGACGGTGTGAAAATAGGTTGTTTTTCCCTCCGTCACTCGACACCGTACCCTTGCCGTAGTTCCTTTTTCACCTATGAGATAGGTTTGCGTGATCGCACTTTTCTTTGCGCCCAGGGATAAAAGCAGTGATACATCGGGATATTGAATTAGAAACTTTCGTTCGCATTCAATGGGCAGGTCGCGTTTTTTCGCCAGAAATTCGAGAAGGGCACCTTTTTCGTTACTCGTTTTTCCGTCAAGCACGGCGCCCAGCGCAAGGTCGAGCGCTTTTCCGATCTCTTTTCCGCGATATCCGAGCGCGATAAGATCATCCCCCCGCAGAGCGAGTGTGGCGAGGGACAAACGCTCTTCGCTTGTAACGAGCGCCTTCGCTTTTGATTCCGCTTCGAGAAGTGCCTGTTCCGTGTCGGGCGACAGTGCTTGCTTTTGTCCCATACGGTCGGCTCTCACCAGCGTTAGCCAATCGAAAAGGAAGTCGTCGCCGTAACGGGAGCGCATCCGCGAGAATTGCTTGGTTTTCGGCATGGGAACGACGTCGTGCATGCGGACAAGCAAAAGGACGCGCTCTCGCGTTTCGTTATCAAAGCGAAGTCTGCGCATGACGGCATCCGCGATCTCGGCACTCTTCTCCGCGTGCCCGTAAAAATGCCCGATGCCTTTTTCGTCAAGCGAGAAGCAGTGAGGCTTCCCGATGTCGTGGAAAAGGGCGGCAAGACGAAGCACCTTGTCACAGGGGGAGGACGCGAGCACGCGGAGCGTATGCTCCCAAAGGTCAAAGTCGTGATGGGGATTTTTTTGGTCAAAGCCCAAAAGTGGTCTGATCTCGGGCAAGAAGACGCATAAAACGTCTCTATATTCGCCTAAGACCGTGTCAGCGTTTTCGGCAACGATAAGCTTTGTAAATTCCTCGCGGATGCGCTCGGGTGCTATTTCCTGCAAGCGTTCCTTCAAACAATGAATGGCGCTTGCTGTTTCGTCTTCGATTTTGTAGCCTAATACCGCCGAAAAGCGGAGCGCTCTTAAAATACGGAGCGCGTCCTCGGTAAAGCGCAGCCTTGCGTCTCCTACCGTGCGCAGAATACCCGTGCGTATGTCAGCTTCACCGCCGAAAAAGTCACGAAGCCCCTTGTCGGGGTGATACGCCATGGCGTTGACGGTGAAATCGCGCCTTGCGGCATCCTCGCGCAAGGAACGGGTGAAGGTCACGCTGTCGGGGTGGCGCGCATCGGTGTATGTGCCATCGACTCGGTAGGTGGTGATCTCAATTGCTTCACCCTCAATAAGCACGGTGAGCGTTCCGTGCCTGATGCCCGTTTTTACCGTGCGAAAGTCTGCGAAAACCGCCTCCATCTCGCAGGGGGGTGCGCTTGTTGTGATATCGTAATCGTGCGGGATCTTGCCGCGTAAAAGGTCACGTACCGCACCGCCTACCGCATAAGCCTCGTACCCGTTCTCCGTGAGAAGACGGAGCGCCGTCAAGACGGGGGGCGGCAGGGGAAAGTTAAAATGAGAGGTTGGTTCCATTTTTTTACTCCTTTTTATTATTTTACCACAACCTCTCAAAAAAAACAATGCCGTCTTTAAAAAAAGCGGAAAAAGACTTGCTTTTTGTCGCTTTATGTGCTACAATATAGACGTATCTCATCAAGAGTGGCTGAGGGACAGGCCCTATGACGCCCGGCAACCTGTTGCGACAAGGTGCTAATTCCCGATAGATGAGATCTTGGCGGTATACCGCCCATGCCTCGGGAAGCCTGTCCCGAGTTTTTTTATTCCGTAATACGCTCTCGAAAGGAAAAAATACATTATGAGCAAGCTTCTTTTTACCTCCGAATCCGTTACCGAAGGGCATCCCGATAAAATTTGCGATAAAATATCGGACGCCATCCTTGACGCTATACTCGCAAAGGATAACATGGCGCGTGTAGCGTGTGAGACTTTTGCCACGACAGGTGTTATCACAGTTATGGGAGAGATCACCACCGAGGCATACGTAGATATTCCCACCATCGTGCGTAAAACCGTGGAGGAGATCGGCTACGACCGCGCGAAATACGGCTTTGATTGCCACACCTGTGCCGTGCTCACCTCCATTCACGAGCAATCCCCCGATATCGCCATGGGCGTTGACCGCTGTGCCGAGGCAAAGAATGGCGAAATGACCGACGAGCTGGATACGGGCGCGGGCGACCAGGGTATGATGTTCGGTTATGCCTGCAACGAAACGAAGGAGCTGATGCCCCTTCCCATCTCCCTTGCCCACAAGATGGCAAAGAGACTTACAGAGGTGCGCAAAAACGGTACGCTCCCTTATCTTCGCCCCGACGGAAAAACACAGGTTACCGTGGAATACGTAGACGGTATTCCCGCGCGTGTCGATACCGTGGTCGTTTCCTCTCAGCATGCGGAGGACGTTGATAACGCCACCATTCGTGCCGATATCATTCGCGAGGTCATTCAAGCGACCGTTCCCGAAGCGCTTCTTGACGATGCTACCAAGATCTACGTAAACCCCACGGGACGCTTCG
The DNA here is from genome assembly GCA_015064745.1 of Oscillospiraceae bacterium. Classification (GTDB taxonomy): domain Bacteria; phylum Bacillota; class Clostridia; order Oscillospirales; family CAG-272; genus UBA1740. The sequence continues at coordinate 13,354 of SVRR01000017.1, forward strand.
TGGTAGGAGGTCCTCAAGGGGATACGGGTCTTACGGGCAGAAAGATCATCGTAGATACCTACGGCGGTTACGCGCGCCACGGCGGCGGCGCGTTTTCGGGCAAGGACCCCACCAAGGTGGACCGTTCCGCTTGCTACGCCGCGCGTTATGCCGCAAAGAACGTCGTTGCCGCCGGACTTGCCGATAAGTGTGAGGTGCAGCTCGCTTATGCGATCGGCGTCGCACGCCCCGTTTCGGTCATGGTAGATACCTTCGGTACGGGCAAGCTTCCTGACGAGCAGATTGGTGCGCTTTTGAACGCAACCATTGATTTCCGCCCCGCCGCTATCATTAAGCACTTTGACCTTCGCCGTCCCATTTATTGCGATCTTGCTGCATACGGACACATGGGCAGAGAAGACCTTGACGCGCCTTGGGAGAAAACAGATCTCGTTCCTCTTCTGAAAGCGGCATTGAAGTAACGTAGTGTTTCTTTTCCTCATACCATGAAGGTATGGGGGTGATGGAGATGCACGAATTCTTGGCTATCCTTTTTTGCATGCTGTCGGTGCTTGGGCTTTACGCCCTCTTTTCCCGCATCGCAGTTATGCTGCTTCCGCGCGGTGAGCTTCTTTTGTCTGTCGATGGCAGGGACCGTACGGAGGAGGATATCCTTCTTTTGACCGAATACGCGCGCCTGCTTCTTGAAAGGGAAGGACGGCTTTCTTCGCGCGTTTCGGTCATATTATCCGAAAATGAAAAAGAAAAAGCGATGACCCTCCGTAAGGAGGGTATCCTTGTCTATATCGTAAAATCCTAGAAAGGAGACCACCATGCCGACAGAAAAAGGAATGGAGACCCTGTGGGGCTCGATCGACGAGGTCGTTTACCACAACGACGAAAACGACTATACCGTTCTTTCTTTGATCGGCAACGACGGTCACCTTGTTACCGCGGTTGGAAAGATCGCGTACGTAGCGGCGGGCGAGGATGTCACGCTATACGGCACGTGGGTGCGGCACGCCGAATACGGAGAGCAGTTTGCCTTTGATAGCTACGAGCGTGAATTGCCCACGGGCAAGCGTGCCATCTTGCGCTACCTTTCCTCTCGCGTGATCAAGGGCGTGGGGCCCGTAACGGCGGCGCGCCTTGTCGATAAATACGGTGAAGAGACCTTTGACGTGATCGAGCATCATCCCGAATGGCTCACCGAGGTCGCGGGTATTTCCGCGCGTAAGGCGGCGGAGATCCACGATTCCTTCATGGAGCAAACAGGCATTCGTGCGCTTATGATGTTCTGCCGCGATTATTTCACCACGCCCGTTATCAGCCGCATTTATAAGAAATGGGGGAGCGCGGCGGTGGAACGCTTAAAGGAAAATCCCTTTTCCCTTTGCGGTGAGGTGTACGGTGTCACCTTTGAGGCGGCGGACAGGCTTGCCTCTGCTTTGGCTCTTGACCCGGAAAGCCCCGACCGTATTGAAGGCGGTATTCGTCACATTTTTGAGTTTAACGCACAAACGAACGGACATACTTGCTTGCCCCAGGACAAGCTTGTCAGTGCCGCCGTTTCCTATCTTTCGGTAAGCGAAGCGTGTATTTTGGATACCCTTTGTGCAATGGACGCGGAAAAAAAGGTGGTTCTGCACGAGGTGGAAGGAAGCACAATGATAGCTTCTGCCGTTTATGCCGAGGCAGAACGCAGTATTGCCAAACGGCTTGCCTACCTTGACCGTTCCTGCCTCCTTTTTGCGGAGAGGGACGTTGAGGGCTTTATTGCTCGCATGGAGACGGAAAGCGGCATTGTGTATGCCAAGGAGCAGCGCCGCGCCATACACGCCGCGCTCAGCGGCGGCGTTATGATCCTCACAGGCGGACCGGGTACGGGTAAGACCACCATCGTCCGTGCCTTGCTTCGTATCTTTGAGGAGGTTGACCAAGAGGTGCTCGTTTTAGCCCCCACGGGACGTGCGGCAAACCGTATGTCGGAGGCGGCGCTGTGCGAGGCAAAAACCATTCACCGCGCGCTTGAAATGGAGCGCTCCGAGGACGTTTATCCCATCTTTCGCCGCGACGCATCCAATCCTTTGGAGGCGGACGTTATCATCATTGACGAGTGCTCGATGATAGACGTACAGCTTATGGCGGCGCTTTTACGCGCCGTACCGCGCGGCACCCGTCTCATTTTGATCGGGGACAGCGATCAGCTTCCCTCGGTCGGTGCCGGGCGTGTGCTTTGCGACCTGATCGAGTCGGAGGCGTTTTGTACGGTGAGACTTCACGAAATATTCCGCCAATCCGCCGAGAGTCTGATCGTCACCAACGCGCATAGGATCAACCGCGGAGAAGCGCCGTTGCTTGACGCGAAGGACAAAGACTTCTTTTTCTTGCCCACCCCCGAAGGACGCATTCCCGAGGTAATAGCAGACCTTGTCTGCCGTCGCCTTCCCAAAGCATATGGCGACGCGGAGGCAAAGGGAATACAGGTCATCACGCCCTCGCGGCGCGGCAGAGCAGGTACGGAGCAGCTCAATCTTTTGCTTCGTGAGGCGTGTAACCCCAAAAAAGATAAAGGTACACAAGCCGAAAGAAAGCTTCACGGTGTCTTGTTCCGTGAGGGCGACCGTGTTATGCAGGTGCGAAACAATTACGACATCGCATGGAAAAAGGGAAGCTATCAGGGAAGCGGAATCTTTAACGGCGAAATTGGTGTGTTGAATGCCTTCACGGAAGAGGGGGCGGAGGTGCTCTTTGATGACCGCGTAGCGAACTACACCAAGGAGGACTTGGATGACTTGGATCACTCCTACGCCATTACCATCCACAAAAGCCAGGGAAGTGAATATCCGACGGTGATCATTCCGCTTTACGATTGCCCCCCGATGCTTGCGACGAGAAATTTATTTTATACCGCCGTGACGCGCGCTTGCCGTCGCGTCATTCTGGTAGGACGGGGCGACGTCGCTTCACGCATGGTGAAAAACGACCGCCACGCCTTGCGCTACACAGCGCTTCCGTTTTATCTTAAAGCGATAAAAGCGTAGGAATTTGAGAAAATACAGGAATTCGAGAAAAAGATATTGAATTTTTTTTATCGTTCATGTATAATGTATATAATACCCTAAAATTTTAAGGAAGGAGGAACGCCATGAAGCATGAGCTCGCCATCGATTTTGGCAGTATCGAATTTCGCGCAGCTGTTCCAAGCAGTGGCATTGTCGTGCGTCAGCCCACCTGTGTTGCCATAGATTCCGTAACGGGCGACGTAAAGTATTTCGGCAAAGAAGCGCTCTTAAAATCAAACACCAATCCCGATGCGTATCGCTTGCGTTACCCCTTCCGTTCCGGTTGGATCATCGGCGAGGGGCATGCACCGATCGCCAGCGATTTTATGATGCGTGCAAGGGGACAAGTTTATGCGGAGGCATCCGATGTGCGCTTGCTCTTTTCTATACCCTGCGGTCTTTCCGATGAAGAGGAATATGCCGTTGCCGAGCTCGGCCATCGCGCGGGGTTTGGGGAAGCATATCTTGTATATTCTCCCGTTGCCGCGCTTGTGGGAAGCGGTTATTCGCTCGAACACACCTATCTTGCCGTTAATGTTGGCGCAAGCTTTACCGATATTGCGCTGATATCGGATGGAAATCTTTTGTACCGCGCCTCTCATCCCGTGTCCGGCATGTCCTTTAACGACGCGATTGGTGCCTACGTCAGCAACAGATATCATCTGAGACTTCGCTTTAACGAGGCGGAAAGGATCAAAAATACCATCGGTACCGTTTGGTCCGATGAGGAAAAACGTACGATTGAAATGGTAGGCTCTGACGCTAAGGGTGCCGTGCACCGTGCGTTGCTTTCCTCCGAGGAAATGTTTACAGCGCTTGAAGAGCCTTGTGCGGAACTGCTTGACGCGATACATACCGCAGCCATGCGTGTCCCCCTTGAAGCGGTAGAGGGACTTATGAAAACGGGAATTCTTCTCTTTGGCGGTGGCGCGAGACTGCGAGGACTTCCCGAAATGATATCGGGCATCACCGGCTTCCGCACTACGCTTGCTGAGGCACCGGAGGATGCTGTCGCGGAGGGACTTGCCAAGATATTGCCGACGCTCCCCGCCAAGCTCCCGGTGCCCAATGTATCGGCAATTGCATGTAAAACGAATTCATATCTATATTAAAAAGCGAGGAACTACTATGAAAAAGAAGGACAAAAGCAAGCTTGTCTTGCGTGTTATGTGTATTGTGCTTGCCGCGCTTATGGTGTTTGGTGTTGCCTATTCCGGAATTTATTTCCTTTTCCAATAACGAAGGAGTATATGAACGATGCTGCAAAACGAAAACTACACCCTGCTTTGTGACTTTTACGAGCTCACGATGAGCAACGGCTATTTCAAGCTTGGCAGAGGCAAGGAGATGACCTATTTTGACGTCTTCTTCCGTTCTGTTCCCGACGGTGCGGGTTATGCTATTTTTGCGGGACTTGAGCAGTTTATCGACTACATCAAAAATCTTCACTTCACCGAAGAAGACATTGCTATGCTTCGCGCTAAGGGGCAGTTTGACGAGGAATTTCTCGACTTTTTACGCACCTTTCGCTTCACGGGCGACATTTATGCGATGAAGGAGGGAACTCCCATTTTTCCGGGCGAGCCTATCGTCACAGTGCGCGCCCCCGCCATTGAGGCACAGCTGATCGAAACCTTTGCGCTTCTTACTCTCAATCATCAGTCGCTTATCGCCACCAAGGCGAGTCGCATCGTTCGCGCCGCGGACGGCAGACCCGTCGCGGAGTTTGGCTCACGCCGCGCGCAGGGGACGGCAGGCGCCATTCTTGGCGCAAGAGCCTCCTACATTGGCGGATGCGCGGGCACTGCGTGCACGCTGGCAGAGCGCGACTACGGTATTCCCGCCACCGGCACCATGGCACACTCGTGGGTGCAGATGTTTGACGATGAGTATACCGCCTTCCGCACCTATTGTGAGCTGTATCCGGACAATGTTACGCTCCTGATTGACACCTATGACGCCATCGGAAGCGGCGTTCCCAACGCCATCCGCGCCATCAAAGAGGTGCTCTTGCCGCGCGGCTGTAAGAAGTATGCCGTGCGTCTTGATTCGGGTGACCTTGCTTATCTCACCAAAAAGATCCGTAAGATGCTTGACGAGGCGGGGCTTCCCGATTGCCGTATCACTGCCACCAATTCTCTTGATGAGAATATCATCAAGACCCTCCTTTCTCAAGGCGCCAAGATCGATGCCTTTGGTGTGGGAGAGCGCCTCATTTGCTCGGCATCTAACCCCGTTTTCGGCGGCGTTTACAAGCTTGTTGCCATTGAGAATGATGACGGTACCATTCGTCCTAAAATCAAGATCTCCGAGAACGTAGAAAAGATCACCAACCCCGGCTATAAAAAGCCTTACCGTGTCTTTGATAAGGAAACGGGCATGATGATTGCCGATTATATCGCCCTTGCCGACGAGGTGCTTGATGAGAAAGAGCCGCTGTTGCTCTTTGATCCCGTCAACACGTGGAAGCATAAAACGGTAGAAAACTACCGCTTGGAGTGCCTGCATATTCCCGTATTCCTGGGCGGCGAATGTGTCTATGAAAGCCCGAACGTTCATGAGATCCGCGACTACTGCCGCGAGCAGCTTGCGCTTCTTTGGGATGAGGTCAAGCGCTTTGACAATCCTCACCGTTATTACGTTGACCTTTCCGACAGCCTTTGGACGCTAAAGCAGGAAATGCTCCGCGGAAGAAGATAACATGGGATATAAGGAAAAGGAAGAGCTTTGGGACGTTTATGACTATCGGCGTCATAAGACGGGTAGGCTTCATCCGAGGGGAGCGTGTCTTTCGGACGGAGAATATCATTTGACCGTCCATGCCTGTATATTTGACAGTACGGGCAGAATGCTTATCCAAAAGCGGCAGCCCTTTAAAAAAGGATGGTCGGGGCTTTGGGACATCACCGTGGGCGGGTCTGCGCTTGCGGGCGAGGACAGCCAAGCGGCGATCATGCGTGAGCTTCGCGAGGAACTGGGGCTTTCCCTCGACTTGACGGATGTGCGTCCTCACCTTTCGGTGCAGTTTGACGCGGGCTTCGACGATATGTATCTCATCAAGCAGGATGTTGACATTTCGACGCTTACGCTTGAATATGAAGAGGTCGAGGCAGTCAAATGGGCGAGCCTTGACGAGATCCTTCGCATGATGGATGAGGGCATCTTTATCCCCTATCAAAGGCATCTTTTGTGCCTTTTCTTCGATATGAAGGATAAATACGGTGCGCTTCTAAATTAAAAAAACGGCTCGAAGGAGCCGTTTTTTTGTTGATTGTTTTAAGCAAAATCCGCCGTTCGGTATGCGCGTGTATAAGCGTGCTCCCCCTTCGCATCAATCACTTCGATGCGGAAGTATTTGCCAAGCTTCGCTTCGTCCAGCGGAAATGCCGCCTTGTCGATGTACCCACCCACGCCGTGCGCGGCACAAAGCTTTCTTCCTTCGCTATGTAAGAGAATGTGGGAGGCAGGGGACGTCTTAATGACGAGTGCCCCCTCTTCAACATAGGCGGAAAGGATAGAAGGACCTGTGGAAACATAAGCGTTTCCTTCTGCCAAAGCGTCAGTTAAGCCTTCATAGGAGAACTCCCGTGCGGCAATCATGGTGAAAGCCCCAAAGCTGTCCGAAATGCTTACCCCTGCGTTATGGTTGTCGTCAGCCCCCACGACGTAGGCGTTAAGGCTTCCGCCAAGACGTAAATAATCCTCGTATACGTCAGCGTTATAATCACCGTGATAACGGCAATCGGTGTTGCAAAGCTCAAGCCCATCGAAGGGAAGAGAAAGAAGCTTATCCGCCGTCATCAGAGACCACCGCGGATGGTTGTAGTGTACGAGAAAACCGTTTGCGTGTGCTTCTTCGATCAAGTGGGTGACAAATTTGTCGGTAAACTCGTATTTGGTGCGCTCGCCCGTGTAACGCAAGAAGGGAATATAGCTTTTGCAGTTGCCCGGCGTGAAATTTTCGGGATAAAAGCAAACGGCAACGTCGTCGTGGGGACGGCGCTTAATAAGGCACAGGTGATGCACCTTCATGTGCGAGTCCGTATGACCCTCGTACTCCTTGATGGAAGTCTCGTATCCGTTCAAGGCGATGAAACGGTCATCCGTCAAGTCGTCGTGCAAAACAAGTGCCTCGTGGTCGGTAAACGCTACGGCATCGTACCCCTCGGCAACGTACATTGCCTTGATCTCCTCCGGCGTTTTTTTGCCGTCGGAGATCACTGTGTGGCAATGTAGATTTGCCTTGTAAAATTTTCTTCCCTCGGGGAAAAGATACTTTCTCATTTTTTGAGAGCGACGGCCTTCTTGGCTTCCTCGTAGATGTGCTGTGCGGTAAGTCCGTACTCTTCGAGAAGCGCGGGTACCGTGCCGCTCTTGCCGAACTTGTCTTCAATACCTACGCGGCGAACGACAGCAGGGCAGCTCTCCGAAACCGCTTCGGCAACGGCAGCACCCAAGCCGCCAATGATGCTATGCTCCTCCGCAGTGACGAATGCTCCCGTCTTTTTTGCGTAAGCAACAACAACCTCGGTATCGAGGGGCTTAATGGTGTGCATATTGATCACGGCAGCGGAAATGCCGTCCTTGGCCAGCATTTCACGTGCTTCCATGGCAAGGTGTACCATGTAACCGTTGGCGACCAGCGTTACGTCCGTACCGTCCGCAAGAACGGCACCCTTGCCGATCTCAAACTTGTAGTCCTCACCGTTGAAGATGGGGCAAGCGAAGCGACCAAAGCGCATGTAAACGGGACCGTCCATAAGAAGAGACGCCTCAACCATTGCTCTTGCTTCCACAGCGTCGGCAGGGCACATAACCGTCATTCCGGGAATGGTGCGCATCAGGGCGAAGTCCTCGTTGGACTGGTGGGTCGCACCGTCCTCACCGACGGTGATGCCGCCGTGAGTCGCACCGATCTTAACGTTCAAGTGAGGGTAGCCGATCTCGTTGCGAACCTGCTCGTGCGCACGACCCGAAGCAAAGATGGCGAAGGTGCTGGCAAACACAGGCTTGCCGGTAGACGCAATGCCTGCGGCTACGCACATCATGTTGCCCTCAGCGATACCGCAGTCAAAGAAACGCTCGGGGAACTTCTTCTTAAACATGCAGGTTTTGGTTGCCTCCGCAAGGTCGGCATCCAGTACCACAAAATCATATTTTTCGCCCAGCTCGGCAAGTGCCGCGCCGTAGCTTTCACGAGTTGCTTTCTTTTCCATCGTCATATCCTCCTTATGCATTCAGCTCGGCAACAGCTGCCTCATACTGCTCGTCAGACGGTGCCTTGCCGTGCCAGCCGACTTGGTTTTCCATGAAGGAAACACCCTTGCCCTTGATCGTTTTTGCGATGATGGCGGTGGGTTTGCCCTTGACCGTCTTTGCTTCGGCAAACGCTGCTTCGATCTCATCAAAGTTGTGACCGTCGATCACGATCACGTGGAAGCCGAAGGCACGGAACTTTTCGTCGTGAGGTGCGGGGTTCATAACCTCGGCGATGGGACCGTCGATCTGCAAGCCGTTCAAATCAAGAACCACGCAGAGGTTGTCGAGCTTGTAGTGAGAAGCGAACATTGCTGCCTCCCAAACCTGCCCCTCTTCGCTTTCACCGTCGCCGACGATGGTGTAAACACGGTAGTCCTTTTTGTCGATTTTACCGGCAAGAGCCATACCGCAGGCGGCAGAAATGCCGAGACCCAAGGAGCCGGAGCTCATATCCACACCGGGGGTGTGCTTCATGTCGGGGTGACCCTGCAAATAGCTGTCTACCTTGCGGAGGGTCTTAATGTCCTCACGGGGAATAAAGCCGCACTCGGCGAGTGTGGCGTAAAGTGCGGGAGCGGTATGACCCTTAGAGAGGACGAAGCGGTCGCGGTCAGCCCATTTGTGGTCTTCGGGACGAACGTTCAGCTCCTCCTTGTAAAGGTATGCCATCAAATCTGCAATAGAGAGAGATCCGCCGGGATGTCCCGATGCGGCGGCGTGTACGCCCTCTAAGATGCCGAGGCGAATTCTTTTCGCAGCAGCAAGAAGGGAAGTGCGCTTTGCGTTATCCATGTTGTTCTGCCTTTCTTTTATAGTGTATTTTCACAATTACCATTGTACTGAAAAACGAAGAAAAAGTCAATAGAAAAAGAGGTTTATTCTTCGACTTTTTCGGTGGCTTCGGGGGAAGACTCGCTTTTTATCTCCTTGATAAGATAAAAGGCGTATACGGCAAGCGCGACACCGAGAACGAGAAGCAGGATCCAAAGCCAAGAGAAGGCGGAGGAATACACCGTCTCTCCCTCGCTGTAAAACTGATTGGCTTCCTCCTCCGTGACAACGTGGCTCGTCGTAACGGTCATCAAAACGGCGGATATGGGGCGTAAAAGCGCGTAGATCACGCTGAAAACGGAAAGCCGCTTTATCCGTGAAAGAAGCGTAGCGTGTACCTCGTTGCGTATGACAAGATCCTGTGGACGAAGTCCTCTTCCCGTATGCGTAAGAACAAACTGCCTTAAAAGTGCCATAAGCAATAAAACACAGAGAAAGAAAAACGCGCTTTCAAGGAGCCTTAGTCCCACGACGGGGATATATCGCCCAAGCGCCGCGTCGCGGAAAGCAATGTCAGTAAGCTTAAAGCGTGCAAAGAAGCTTGCGGAAAGCACGTTTTCCGCTACCGAAAGAGCAAGATAAATAAGAGAAATAAGCTTGCCTTTCTTTGATGCTGCTTCGTTTTCCGCAAGAGCAAAAGCGAAGAAGAAGGCGAGCGCCGCAAAGGCGTTCGGCAAAAGATCTCGGTTGCCGATAAGCGGGTCTACGGCAAAAACAAAGCCTGCCGAAAGGAAGAAAAAGAAGGTGCGTCGCCGCCTTTTCTCATCCGAAGCGCAAAGCTCATCCGCTAAGAGAGATGCCTTTTGTGCAAGCAGATCTTGCATTTGCTCATCCCTGCGGAGCGCGCCGAAATAAGATTTGAGCGCGAAGATCCAAATAAGACCAACAACGAGAGAGACGATCAAGCCAACCGCTGTAAAAAACGGATAGAAGACCTTGGGGTTGACCGCGCCGATCTCCAAGGAGCCGTTGTATTCAAAGGACGAAAGAAAAACGAGCTCAGGAAGGAAGGAGCAGGCGCCTTTCACGATAAGAAAGGCGATAGAAAGAAGAGAAAGCTTATCCACGCTCTTGCCGTCTTGCGTGCGCAATGTGCATAAAACGCCCTCGCGCTCACCTAAGTATGTGAAGCCTTCAAAGAGAGCACGGAAGGCGGGGAGCGCAAAGATCCATTCCAAAACGGCAAAGCTGAGCGCAAATACGGTGATAAGACCGCGCTCTGCTGCGTTTGTGCCCGTGATGTACATCATAACGAGGATAGCAGGCACCTTTGCAATGTTGATCCAAAAGAGACGCTGAAAATTACAATATGCTGTGTCGAAGTGCTGGAATACCTCGCTTGCTCGTCGAACGGCAAGCAGTAAAAGCCCGTATCCGACGGCATCGGGTAAAAGGTCAAAAAGGTTTAAATTTGGGTTGCAAAGGAAAACGCAACCGACAAAAAGCATACGCAAGGATAAAATGCGATTCCCTTGCTTTTTGGGAGCGAGGGTGTCTTTGTTCTTCAATTTTCGCTTCCTCCCCTACCGTTTTTAGTGCCTTTCCCTTTGAAAGAGAAACGAGAGGGCTTTTCATCCATGTTCTCATCGCCCTCAAAGCAGATGAGCATATAGCATTCATAAACTGTTTTGCTGTTTAAAAGCGCGTAGATCACGCCGAAGAGAAGGTATCCAAGCAGATAATACTTCAAAAAGACGGTTTGCGTTTCAAACACACCCACTTCAAGCAAAAGCCCCATAAAAAAGACGATGGGTGTCAAGAAGCGAGAGCGAAGCGCGTGCGCGCGGAGCTTTGGAATGTCGGTTTCCCTTGCGACCTCGTCAACGCCAATAAAGAAGAGCCAAAAGAAAAGGAATTTGCAAACGAAGCTAATAGCGGCGACGGAGGGGGATAGCCATTCGGGAAACGCAATAAGACCAAAAAGGTCGAAAATGGCAAGGAAAAAGCCGATAAAGCACACACACAAGAGGGGAAGTCCCGCTTTAAAGGCAAGTGCAAAGCCGCGTGCGTATGGGGCAAGCGTTGAAAGACCGAGAAGCATCAGTGCTACGGCAAAAACGTCGGTATAATTGTGATAAGTGACGTTTACGGTTAAAAGGCATCCTAAAAAAACGTATCCGAATCCCATATCACTTCACAATGTTGGGGTTTGCCCCGCAACAAGCCTTATATTTCTTTCCGCTGCCACAAGGACAGGGATCGTTTCTGCCAACCTTTTTCTCTGCCTTGACGGGGGCGCGCTTTTGCGGAGCGTTTTCTGACCCGCCGCTTTCCCCCGTTGCCTTAGCTACCTCAACGCGCTTTGTGGCATCGGCACGCGGTATGACGGTAAGAATCGACTTCACCGTGTTTTCACGGATGGTATCTACCATGCCGTCAAACAGCTCAGCACCCTGAATACGATATTCCGTAATGGGGTTTCTCTGGGCATAGCCGTTGAGCCCCACCGAATCCTTGATGTCGTCCATCACGTCAAGATGCTCCATCCATGCCGAGTCGACATTGCGCAAAAGAACGACTCGCTCTACCTCTCGGAAGGTTTCACTGCCGAACAGTGCTTCCTTCTCGGCGTAAATGGTCTGCATTTGAGACAAAAGAAGCTCTTCCGTCTCCTTTGCGTTCAGCACGTCAAGCGCTTCACACGAAAAACGCTCGTCGTCATCGGCAAACAGCCAGCCCGCGTAGTACGCGCGCAGTCCTTCGGCATTTTTACTGCCGCCTTCTTCAGGCGCATAAAAGGAAAGCACGGTGGAATGCACCGAGTCGCGGAGCATTTTTTGTATCGTCTCACGCAGATCGTCGCCATCAAGCACGAGTCGGCGTTGCTCGTAGATGATCTTTCTTTGCTGATTCATCACGTCGTCGTATTCAAGGACGCTCTTGCGGCGCGCGAAGTTGTTGCCCTCAATGCGCTTTTGCGCCATTTCGATGGTTCCCGAAAGAATCCCCGCGGAAATGGGGGTATCCTCGGGAAGCCCCATGCGCTTGATCGCGCCGAGCATACGCTCGTTGCCGAAAAGACGCATCAGGTCGTCGTCCAGGGAAAGGAAGAAGCAGGAATCGCCGGGGTCACCTTGACGTCCGCTTCGACCGCGGAGCTGGTTGTCGATACGGCGCGACTCGTGACGCTCGGTGCCGAGAATATAAAGACCGCCCGCCGCACGGACGCGCTCCGCTTCGGGCGCAATTTCTTCCTTGAATTTTTCGTAAAGCGCACGGAAGCGTGCACGCGCGGAAAGGATCTCCTCGTCGTTGGTGTCGGCTGTACCGACCGCCGCGGCGATCAGCTCCTCGGAGATTCCCTCGCGGCGCATCTCCGATTTTGCCATGTATTCCGCGTTACCGCCGAGCATAATGTCCGTACCGCGTCCCGCCATGTTGGTGGAAATGGTAACGGCACCCTCTTTACCCGCTTGCGCGATGATCTCCGCCTCGCGCTCGTGATACTTGGCGTTTAAGACAGTGTGGGGGATCTTCGCCGCCTTCAAAAGTGTAGAAAGCTCCTCGGACTTGTCGATAGAAACCGTACCTACAAGCACAGGCTGTCCCTTTTTATGACATTCTATGATCTGGGCGATGATCGCCTTGTATTTTCCGCGCAGAGAAGTATATACACGGTCGTTCTCGTCGATGCGGATCATCGGACGGTTGGTGGGCACCTCCACCACGTCGAGCGCGTAAATTTCACGGAACTCATCCTCCTCGGTGAGTGCCGTACCCGTCATACCCGATATCTTCTCGTACATACGGAAATAATTTTGGAAGGTAATGGTCGCAAGGGTGCGGCTTTCCTTTTGCACGCCGATCTTTTCCTTCGCCTCAATGGCTTGATGCAATCCGTTGTTGAAGCGGCGTCCGGGCATCAGTCTGCCCGTAAAGGCGTCGACGATGATCGCCTTTCCGTCCTTGACCACGTAATCCACGTCGCGCTTCATTACACCGTGCGCGCGGATGGCTTGGTTGATGTGGTGATAAAGGGTGTTGTTTTCGGGATCGGCAAGGTTTTCTACGTGGAAGAAGGCTTCCGCCTTTGCAATGCCGGATGCGGTAATAATGGAGGTGTTGGCTACCTCGTCCACGATATAGTCTGCGTCTACGTCGTCAAGATTTTCTTTGTTGTCCGTCTCCTTGACCACCAGCTTTTTTAAGGTGCGTGCAAAGCGGTCGGCAAGGGTGTAAAGCTCCGAGGAATTCGCGCCCGAGCCAGAAATGATCAGCGGCGTTCTTGCTTCGTCCACGAGAATGGAGTCCACCTCGTCCACAATGGCAAAATGATGTCCTCTTTGTACCATGCGCTCACGGTAGATCACCATGTTATCGCGCAGATAGTCAAAGCCGAACTCGTTGTTCGTGCCGTAGGTAATGTCGGCGTTATAGGCGGCGTGCTTCTCGTCGGACGTTTGCCCGTGTACCACGAGTCCCGTCGTAAGCCCCAAGAAGCCGTATACCTTTCCCATCTCCTCGCTGTCGCGGCGTGCCAGATAGTCGTTGACGGTAACGATATGAACACCCTTTCCAGAGAGGGCGTTCAGATAAGCGGGGAGGGTTGCGACCAGCGTCTTACCCTCACCCGTCTTCATTTCGGCGATGCGTCCTTGATGTAAAAGGATACCGCCAAGCAGCTGCACGTAGAAGGGGCGCTTTCCGAGTACGCGCTCGTCCGCCTCTCTTACCGTGGCAAACGCCTCGACGAGAATATCATCCTCCGTCCAGCCCTCGGCAAGTCGTGCGCGGAGAAGATCCGTCTGCGCGCGAAGCTCGTCGTCGGTCATATTATGATATTTTTCGGCAAGAGCCTCAATAGCATCCGCCAAAGGACGGATGCGCTTGATCTGACGCTCACTGTACGTGCCGAAAAGCTTTTGGAACAATCCCATTTCGTTTCCTCATCAGGTTTAAAGATTTTCAATAACATAAGTATAACATATTTTTATATAAAATACCATAGTAAATTGTAAAAAAAATACTTTTTCAGGAAAAAAGGGAAAATAGACTTGACAAAAGAGCGCTTTCCTGTAAAATAGAAATATCAAAAACAAGGAAAAGGCAATTATGAAACAGATCAATATAGTATTACATCAGCCCGAAATTCCGCAAAATACGGGCAATATCGCGCGCACCTGCGCCGCGACGGGAGCCGCCCTTCACCTCATCAAGCCTCTCGGCTTCGAGATCGACGATAAAAAACTCAAAAGGGCGGGGCTGGACTATTGGCATTTGCTTGATATTACCTATTATGAAAACGAAGAGGAGTTTTTTGAGAAAAACGCGGGGGAAGCCATTTATTATTTCACCACTAAGGCACCGAGAAAGCATACCGACGTAAAGTATCCCGACCGTGTATTCTTGATGTTCGGCAAGGAAACGGCAGGACTTCCCGAAGCGTTGCTTGCGAAGCACCCCGATACGGCAGTCCGTATTCCCATGCTTCCGAATCTCCGCAGTCTCAATCTTTCCAATTCCGCCGCTGTTGCCGTCTATGAGGTCTTGCGGCAAAGGGAGTTTGCGGGGCTCAGCGAAGAAGGGACACCGCGTACCTTTGCGTGGGGAGACGTCAGCGATGAGAAATGACGTTATCGTTCTTTTGCTCGGCGCTACCGAGGGGGCGTACGCCCTCGCGGTTACCTTTTCGGGAGACTATGGTATCCCGGTGTGCGTGATGGACAGAGAGATCCCCGCCGCCTTTTCCGCTTCGGCGTTCGTCGGGCAGACACGCCGCGTTTCCGGGATCGAATACAGCGCGCTTTTTTTGCGCGCGCTTTCCGACTTTTACGAAGCACACGCAGGGAAGAGCATTCTCCTGCTTCCCATGACGGAGGAATATACCATGCGTGTCCTTGAGGAGGAAGAAACGCTCGTACGTATGTTTATTCTGCCGCAGAAAAAATGCCCGAATTTTGAAGACCCCGACTTTATTCCCGACGCCATGCTCCTTCTTTACGTCGGTCGCACGGGGGAAGCACGCACCGTGTATGGGGAGGTCGCGGCACGCACCCAAGATGGCGAGCCGCTTGCTCTCATTACGAAAACCGTACCCGAAGGGCTTGCGTCCCGCCTCTCGTGTGATACCCCTCATTTTGCTCTTTACGCCGTGGGACCGAAGGGAGAGTGCGTTGCCGTGGGGGAGGGGTACGCCCCACTTCTTGCCTTTCCATCAGCCTCTGACCTCTCCCTCGCCGAGTGGTTGCTTGCCGATTACGTCACTTGCGAAAGCATCGGGGAAGACGGCGATCTGCCGTCGGGGCTTTTTACGCTTTTCCCCTACGCCAAGATAAAAAAACGCTTTTTATCTACCCATTGGGCGCAAGCGAAAGCGCTCCGAAAAAAGCACCTTTCCGTCACCCTTTATCCCGCGTACGGAGAAACGCGCGTGCCTTTGCGCCGTCTTCGTTTGCATAGATTTTATCGAGAAAATTGGGAAAAAAAGATAAAACCAAAAAAATAAAAAAAATTTTCCAAAACCCCTTGACAAATCGCCTCGTCTCGTGTATAATACCTTATGTTCGTGCGAGAGTGGCGGAACTGGCAGACGCGCACGTTTGAGGGGCGTGTGGTTACACCGTACGGGTTCAAGTCCCGTCTCTCGCACCAAAAAGGCAAGTCGAAAGGCTTGCCTTTTTTCGTTGTGCGAGAGACACTCCTTGAACCCAAATTGCCTTTGGCAATTTTCGGGTTCGCCGACGGCTCGAAAATATAGTCGAAATGCGCGCGAAGCACAGCCTCGCTTCATTTCTCCTTATTTTCTTCGGGCGCGGCAGAGAAAACAGTTATCAACTGTTTTCTCCTTGCTTACCCGTCTCTCGCACCAAAAAGGCAAGTCGAAAGACTTGCCTTTTTTCATGGTGCGAATAAAACGAGCTTTCGGCTATGAAGCGCCGCTTTTAGCAAGAAATAAGGGAAAAAAAGGAAATTCTTTGTATTTTTCTTGCTTTTTTCACATTGTTACAGTATAATAGAGGTGTTGCGTATTCACCCTTGCCCACACATAAAAAATGCAAAGGAGTCATGATGCGTTATCGTGAGTTTGTTTCCGCGTTGCTCCATACGCCCGAGGTGCGGGCGCTCGGCAACACCTTCCTTTACGGGACGAGCTACGACCTCTTTAACGAATACCTTTCGGAATCGTCGACCGCCGCGATTTACGGGCGTCGTATCGGACTTGATTTCGCGGGGCAGAGCGAGGTGCAGCTTTATATCCTTTTGGATTTTCTTACCTTTATCCCCTTTGGAAACGTGGGTAGGGAATACTTAAAAGCCAAAGGCGTTTGCATAGAAGAATCTGCCTACCTATATGCTTCGCTTCTTTTAGAGGCCGCGGGCGTCACGCCGACCGAGACGGAAATGGCGTCGCTTCGCCGCTTTTTCACCGTTCGAAGTGACGCGACAGTATCTCTCGATGCTGTCGGGGTTGCCTCTGCCGCAAGGCAGATCGGTGACCGTCTTTTTAACGGTATTCTGCTTGGCGAATGCGCCGGCTCTCTGGGTAAAGCCAAAAAGCTCGCCTTCTATTTAAAACGGTTAGCAGAGGAGTACCCCGCAAGCGGAGAAGAGAGCCCCATTTTGCAGCCCGTCCTTTCTTCACTGCCGGAATTGTCCGCGTTAAGCGAGGGGCAGATCGCGCATTTGGAAGCGTCAGCTGACACTATTAAGTAAATTTATAAAGGAGACGTCATGAAAAAATCAAACCCTTGGGCACTGTTACCCGTGCTCGTCTTTGCCGTTTTGTATTTAACGATCGGCATCGTTTTCGAGTATGCCCTTAAAATTTCGATGGGCTTTTATAACGTTCCCATCATCGTTGTGTTTCTCATTGCCATTTTGGTTGCCTTCCTTCAAACGAAGGGGAAAACGGTTGAAGAGAAATTCGCTATCATGGGGCGAGGCGTCGGCGATAAAAACATTGTCACCATGCTCTTTATCTTCCTGCTTGCAGGCATCTTTGTCGGTGTCGTCGGCAGAAGCTCGGCGGAAAGCGTCGCCTATTTCGTGCTCTCCATCGTACCGCCGAAGCTTGCGGTTCTCGTGCTTTTCCTTGTCAGCTGCTTCGTTTCGACTGCCATGGGTACCTCGGTGGGAACCATCACTCTATTAACACCCATCGCCGTCGCCGTTGCTTCCGCATCGGGCTTTTCGCTTCCGCTTTGTGTCGGTACGGTCGTTGGCGGCTCAATGTTCGGCGACAACCTTTCCTTCGTGTCGGATACCACCATTGCCGCTTGCCAAGGGCAGGGATGTGCCATGAAGGACAAGTTCCGCGCGAACTTCGCCATCGTGCTTCCCGCCGCCATCGTAACGGCGGTGCTTATTCTCGTGCTTTCCCTACGCACCGAGATCAAGCCCTTTGAAATACAGCCGTATCGCCTCGTTGAGATCATTCCCTATATTCTCGTTCTTATCGGCGGTATCGCGGGCGTCAACGTCTTTTTAACGCTCATTGGCGGCATCCTTTCGGGTGCTGTCATCATGCTTGTAACGGGTGCGGTTGATTTTCCCTCGCTTCTTGCGGGAATGGGAAGCGGCGCTGCGGGCATGTTTGAAACAGCAATGGTCGCCGTGCTCGTCGCCGCACTTTGTGAGCTGATCCGTGAAAACGGTGGCTTTGAAGCCTTGCTTTCGGGCGTGCGCCGTATCTTCCGCGGCAAGCGTGCGGGACAACTCGGCATTGGGCTTCTCGTGGGAGCGATGGATATTTCTACCGCCAACAACACCGTTGCCATCGTGATGGCAAATCCTATTGCGTCGCAGATGGCAGAGGAATACGGCATTACGCCGAAAAAAACGGCGTCCATTCTTGATACCTTCTCCTGCATCTTCCAAGGCTTTCTCCCCTACGGCGCACAGCTTCTCGTTGCCGTTGCCGCTGTAAACGAAATGGGGCAGTCCGTTTCTGCCTTTTCGATTATCGGTAATATGTTTTATCCTATGATGCTGCTTCTTTCCTCGCTCGTCTTTATCTTCCTTGTTCCGGAACGCCAAGAGAGGGATTAAAGCCAAATCGCCCGACCAAACGGTCGGGCGATTTTTTATTTTGAGGTTTTTTTATATCTTCTTGTGTGAAGCGCGATATATATGCCGATGAGGAGCAGCGTTACCCCTGTGATAACAAGGTACATCGTACCGAGGGATACCTCGCGCTCAAAGAAGAAAATGCTTGCGTCAATGCTTCTCTTTACGCCGTCGATGCATTCTGCGGGGAGGTGTAACGCCTCCATTTCGCGAAAAACGCCGCCCAAAGCATGATTGCGGAAAAGAGACGTGCCGTACGTGCCCGGCAAAAACATAATGACGCGCTGAAGCCCCTCCGAGAACTGCGAGATGGGCATATATGCGCCGCAAATAAAGCCGTAGCAGGAGCTGACGATAGAGCCGACGGCAGACATCTGTCCCTGCGACGACAGAAAGAAATTGACGGCGCTGGAAAACGCTGTGCCGAATAAGGACATAAGAACAACGTCAAGAAGTAAAAGAAGCACATCAGCGGCGCTCAAATACCAGCCGATAAATCCAACGTAAATAAAGCAAAGAAGAGCTGCCGCAAGGCATATCAAAAGAGTGGTAACAAAGGTCGAGATATAATAAGACAGTGCAAGCGTCGTAGGAGAAACCGGAGAAACGGTCAGATCGTGTATCGTACCGTTTGCCTTATCCTGTACGACAAGGAGATTGGAGCAAAAGGCGACCGTCACGCAGGAGACCGCCAAAATGGAGGAAATGAGCTGACCGCCGACAAATCCCCCCACAAGCTTTTCGGGAAGGATAATGTCTTCGGGGAGCCCCGAAAGAAAAGCGTCGCGGAAGACATTGCCGAGAAAGGTCGCGTATAAAACGAGCAGGATCATCGGGGTGATGAGTGCGGTGAAGAACATTCCCTTGTCCTTGAAGAAAAGGCGTGTGTTGCGCCCGATCAAAGTACGAAGCGTCATCATTTTTCCTCACCTCCCGAAAGCCTTTTTCCCGTCACGGCGAGAAAGACGTCGTCCATTTTTCCTTTGACGATCTCGTAATCCGCAAAGAGGGCGGAATGCGCCAGAATAAGATCCGTTGCCGCTTTTGTGCTTTCTATCGAAAGACGAAAGCCGCCATTTACGGCATTATATGGAATCCCCAGTGAAGCGACGACCTCCTCCTCTATACCGTAAAGCGTAATATAATCGCATGAATAGGTGCTCTTTAAATCGTGCGGTGTGCCGCTTGCCACGGCGCGTCCGCCGTCAATAACAAGAACGCGGTCCGCGTCAGCAGCCTCCTCCATGTAATGTGTGGTGAGAAGAACGGTCATCCCTTCCTTTTTGCGAAGTCCGTCAATAACGTTCCATAATAGCCTTCTCGTTTGCGGGTCAAGCCCTGTTGTCGGCTCGTCGAGAATGAGTAGGCGCGGACGGTGCAAAAGTGCTCTCGCAATGTCGATGCGGCGCCGCTCACCGCCCGAAAGCTTGCCTACCGTTCTCTTTAAAAGACGCTCAAAATCGAGCAGGGAAGCAAGCTTTTTCAGCCTCGCTTCAAATTCTTCGCCGAAAATACCGTATAAAGCGGCACGGCTGCGGAGATTTTCACGCACCGTAAGCGCGCGGTCAAGGTGCGATTTTTGAAAAACGACGCCAATTAAGCTCTTGACGGCGCTTTCCGCCGCGTCAAGGTCGTGTCCGCAAATTTGAACGGTACCGCCGTCCTTCTTTAACTGTCCGCAAAGAATGTTAATGGTGGTGGATTTTCCCGCCCCGTTGACGCCGAGAAAGGCGAAAAACTCGCCTTCACGCACGGCAAAGGAAAGGTCGTCAACGGCCCTTACCTCTCCGAACGATTTAGATAAATGCTCAATTTTGATCATGATTTTTGTCTTTTACCTCGTTTTTCGCCTTGAGTGCATGAAAGACCTCGAAAAGCATACCGTCAATGTCCTTTTCGTCAAATACACAGTGCCCGAAGGCGTATAGCATGGCAAGCCCATGCACGTATACCGATAGGTGGTTGTATAGCCTTTTAGCACTTTCCGTTTCGTAGCCGTAGGAGCTTTCGAGCGTGCCTCGTACACGCTCTTCGTTGTAGCCGCTTCCGGGCAGATAATGCAACACGGGCGGCTGTCCCTCGCGTTCTATGAACAGAAAGCGGAAGAGAAGCGGCTCGTCCTTGGCAAAGCGGATATGAGCACATCCCGCCCCCTTAAAAGGGATGGGGTGGGAAAGACCTTCGCTTAGATAGGCATCGTATCTTGCCATAGCACGCGCTGTAACGGCGTCCGTCAGTGCTTCAATGCTTTCAAATGCCGTAAAAATGGGTGCTGTCGATGTGCCGAGCGCCGAAGCAAGATTGCGTGCCGTCAGAGCGTCCTTTCCTTCCTTGCGGATAAGCTCATACGCGGCATCTACGATCTGCTCACGTGAGAATTTCACCTTCGGTGGCATAGATGTCCCTCCGTATCTTTGTTAAATAACACATGTATTATAACACGTGTTATTTAATTTGTCAAGAGAAAAGCGGAAAAATCCGCTTTTCGGAAATTATTTGAAGTAAACGCCGTCCTTCATGGCTTCCAGCATTACGGTTGCCGAGCTTGCGTTGGTAGCAAGGGGAATGGATTGCACGTCGCAAAGACGGAGAAGGGCAGAAACATCAGGCTCGTGCGGCTGTGCGGTCAAGGGATCGCGCAAGAAGATGATGAGGTCAAGCTCACCGTTTGCGAGCATGGCACCGATTTGCTGGTCGCCGCCAAGAGGACCGCTTTTCATGCGGTGAATGGGAAGCCCGGTTTCACCCATGATGAGAGTACCCGTTGTGCCCGTAGCGTACAGCTCGTGTGCTTTTAAGACGTCAACGTATTTTTTTGCGAGCTCAATGATCTCGTTTTTCTTTTTATCGTGTGCGATGAGTGCGATCTTCATTTTATGTACTCCTTTAAAATGCTTTTCTATTATGTATTGTAGCACAGATTTTGAAAAATTACAACGCAAAATGCGAAAAAAGCGTGTTAATTTCCGGTAAAACGGATTTCTTTATCAAAAAAAGAAAAAATCTCTGAAAAAGTCTTGCATTTTCCGAAAATCCATGCTATAATATCAAAGTCGCATAGGGGTATAGTTCAGTCGGTAGAACACCAGTCTCCAAAACTGGGTGTCGTGGGTTCGAGTCCTTCTGCCCCTGCCAAATAAAAATCCGCGTTCGTAAGAATGCGGATTTTTATTTGTATTATTCATTTTTCATTATTCATCATTCATTAATCATTTATCTCACACGCGAATTTTTAATGAAGAATGAATAATGAAGCCGCTTCGCTAATGAATAATTGAGGTAGCTTTTCGCCCGTTGGTCGAAAAGCATTTTTGTTTTATATTGCAAAAAACGCTAATCCGTGATATAATGATTACGAAAAGGGGGATATGGGTATGAAAGAAAATTTGCTGATTGACAAATCAATCATATTTGCCTTGCGCATTAATGTCCAACTTGCCAACTTGTACATGGTGTACTTTTAGTCGTTCTTATCTGACTTTATGCACCTTTTTTGCGTTTTTACCTACATTTGCGCACCGTTTGTGCGCTTCTTCGCCAAAACAAAAAGGTCGCCGTAAGGCGACCTTTTTGTTTGTCAGAGAGCAAATTGAGAGGATTCGAGTCAGAAATGGTTGTGTATTTTGTTGTACGCCCCATTTGGTTTATGATGTTGTTTAATTTACCTACCCAATAGCTTTTTCAGCGCAGGAGTTACTGCATTTGTGAATACATCATATCCCGCGGCTGTCAAGTGACCTCCATCGGTTGTATATTCCTCGCATATTTCACCGGTTTCAATGTTAAAAAGTGGCGCATACAGATCAACAAACTCGTATCCGTATTTTTCTGCAAAAAGCTTTATTTTAACGTTATTATAGGCGGCCTTTTGATTGTTTTTTCCCCACTCGCGACTCATTGAAGTAAGAGAGAGTAGCATTATTTTGGTTTCTGGAATATTTTCCTTTAATCCCTTTAAAATGTTCTCGTAGTTATCAAACATGTTGTCAAAATTGTTCGCCCCTATTAGTATTACTGCTACTTTGGGTTTGAGGTCATAGACGGAAACCTTAAGGCGTTTTTCAAGTCCAAACGTAGTGTCGCCGCCAATTCCTCGATTTAGTGCAAGATACTGCGGATAATACTTTTCAAGGTCGTATCCGTCGGTAAGACTATCGCCCAGAAACGCGACGTCTACCTCATAGTCTTCATATTTTTCGTTTTCTGCCTCATACAGAGCAATCTTTTCGTCATAATATTTTTGCACTGCTTTTAAAAATTGCTCTTCCTCACGCTTCTGTGGGAATATTACAGCAAAAAAATACGTAAGTCCCATAGATAATAAAACGACGAATGTTACAGCTGCAATAATAACTTTTCGTCTTGTTGTCATAAATAACACTCCTTATTTTTCAAAAACCTTTTCTATCTTAAAGTCTTCATGACCAAACATATACATGTAACCGTCAATATAAACGCCGCGCATCTTAGCAGGTTCGCCTGCGAGCGCTACATTAACCGTCTCTACAAGCTCATATCCGTCAAAATGCAGAAGGATATATCTGCTTGCTTCATCAGGATACTTGTTTGTGTTGTAATAACTATTATCTATAACGCCAATGCCAACAAGCTGATTTTGACGGTCTGCAAAGTAGGATTTGTATTCCGTAGAGTAGGCTGCGTTTTCTAACTCATACGAGCATACAGACCGAACGCCGTCTATGGTTTCTTCATATACTTCCACCTTAAAGCTGCTCCAAGCATTCCCTCTGCCGATGCCAAGGAGATAACCGTTTCCTAGGTTGATAAGAGAGGATGAGAAGCCCTCGATCGTGCCGGTGTCCTTATAAGTGATGTTGTTTAAATCCGACAGATCAAAGAAGAAAACGGGGTCCGAAAGCTCAATAGAAGTACAAACGTATGCCGTTTCTTTATCGAATCTTACCGACTGAATCTCCTCATACGGAGGCGCAAAATCAATCACAGAAGCTACGACCTCAAATGTGGAAAGATCGATACAATATAAGCTTGCGTTAGATTGTCCGGTTGCTGTTTGAAGGATGCTGTCAGAAACGGGTCTGTCGTCGTCACCCCTCTCACGAACGGTTGTTGCGTTTGTGGTTGTGAAAACACGAAGAATGCCTTCATACTCATCCATGCTCCACTGATCCTTGACGTAACCCCTGACTGTAACGTCGCCTTTCTTTCCAAAACTGTCGCCACCGTAGGTCAGGCAGGAAATGGTCGTCATAGAGTTTCTTGTGCTTGTACCGTCCTCGTTTTCCTTTTTATCCGCGAAAACGTGAGTTAAGAATACATGATCTTCGGAAACGTACACGTCCTCCGAATAGGAGAGATAAGCCGCTGTACCTTTGAGATCAAGCGTATTCTCGTCAAGCTTTATCACAACGGTATAACGGGAGCTGCTCAGATGCTCGGGCGATACGATGCCGCTTGCAGGAATGCTGTGCGTACCGTTCCCCTCGTCAATTTGAGGAAGGAAGGTGGATTCATCACTAAAATCGAGGTTTGCTCTGTTGACAAAGAATTCGGTTAAAAGAAGAATGCTTCCGTTTGTTTTTCGGGAGGTCATATAACGCCCCGTAATGTTAAATTCTCCCTTTTTCACGATTTGAGAGGGGTCGCTGACGTCAAGCGAAATCAAATTCACATAGCGACTGGAATAACTGTCAGAAGGCGCGGAGTGCTGTGTAACCACCGTTACTGTCTTGCAATCATTTGAAAGGTAGAATTCCCATTGATCCAAGTAATAGTTGTTACTTTTTGTATACAGGGTATAGTTCCCGATCTCTTTCGTGTTTTCTTGTTCGACGGTGTAGACACGAAGAACTGCATTGTCAAGATAAAAAATATGCGTGTCGCTTCTTTTGATGCGATCGGCTTCTATAATACCTTCTACTTGGTTGTCGGTGATTTCTTGATAACCGCCTGCTCCGTTTTGTCCTGCGTCATTTCCCAAATTGGGAGCCCCGTCACCAACGGCGCCTCCACCGAAATCCATAGAAACGTTTTTCAACTCTGCCCAAAGCTTTGCCGCGTTGTTTTTGTACTTTGGCTTTTGGAACGTGAGGGAGTTCAATTTTTGAATGAGTTCGTAATACTCGCTGTCCGCATATTTTGATACGTCGGGTGGGGTGCTCTTAAATGGGATAAAGAGCCATAGGTTGCAAAAGATCAGTACAAAGCAGGCGCAAGCTGCTATAAATGAAAGAAACACGGTGTTTCTTTTCGTTTTTATTACGTTGTCGGGATGCGCCTCGGCAACGTATTTGTCGTCGGCAAGGCTTAAACCGCGGAACCAATTCTTTTTCTTCATATAAATACTCCTTCCTTCGTAAGATAATCTCTAAATTTGCTTCTGGTTCTATGTAGGATGACGCTAACGTAGCTTTCCGAAAGACGCATGCCGCTCGCAATATCCTTGACACTCATCGCATACCAATATCTACGCATAAATATAACGCGGGTTCGAGCATCAAGAGACGCGAGAAAACCGTTGAGGGCTTGCTTTAACGAGAGCTCATCCTCTATGCTATAGTCTTCGCTTGGAACGCATTCCCAGTATTCTTCCATGACGCTTTCTCTTTCGGCACTGCGCTTTTGCGCGTTTTCATGCCGATAGCGGTCTATGGCAATATTGCGCGTAATACGGGCGAGAAAGCATTGTAGCTTGCTCGGCTTTTGAGGCGGTATCGTATTCCAAGCACTGTTCCAAGTGTCGTTGACACATTCATCCGCGTCTTCACGAGAATGAAGGATGTTATATGCAACTGTGTGGCAATATTTGCCGTACTTCATTTCGGTTTCCCGAATCGCATTTTCGTCGCGCTCCCAATACAGCATAACGATTCTTTCGTCTTCCACGTACTTGCCCTCCTTAAGTAGTTTTTAAAAGCGCTTTCACCCATATAGTCGTAAAACGAATTCGATATCTTACAGCTTAAAGGAATATTTTTCAAGAATTTTCAGAATTTTTTCACACGCAAAGCCTTGTTTGTGTATAGTATAGCACAAATTTGCTTCTAAAGCAAATAATTCAACAAATTTTTTCGTGTTCGAAGTGAAAAAGCCTATGCGCGCATTGACATTATGAACAAGCTGTGCTACAATATAGAAAAAGCAAATAGAGAGGTCATTATGAGTAAATTCAAATACGTTTTGGGACTGGTCGCGGCGATTGCGGCATTTATCTTTTTCTTTACTGTAGATTTTGCGGAAGGCTTCGAAGAGATTGTCTTCGGTTATATGCTTGCTGCCTCTGTTGCGGAGCTGATATGGTGGGACAGCATTGCGGTGAAGATCCCTTTTTTCCTTTTAAAATTCACCCTGACTGTCTTCCTCTTTTGGTGGGGGATCCTCTTTTCGGGCATCATTCTCTTTATTGTTGCCCTTGTGATTGCGACGCCCGTTTTCGGCTTCATTGCCAGCCTTTTGGCAGGTTCCATCACCTTGCTTTTGCTTCTGTCTTCGGTTTTCTTTCCCTTCCATGCCTTTTCTCATGCAAGAAATTTAGATTGATCTGTTTTTGAAAAACGATCCCCCGATTTCCAAGGAAATCGGGGGATTTTGCTATGTGTAAAAATGTCACCAACGGCAGATAAAGATGCCGTTTTCGTCCTTTTCCATGGTGATACCGTAGGGCTTGCACATTTCGGCAAGTCTATCCATGAAGACGGGATTTTCGGACTTGCGGGGCAGGCCCTCGTCGGACTTGTGACCACCCTTTGCAAGCTCAATGGGCATGAGAGAAAGGGACGTGAGCTTGCCGTCCTCGGTCTCCCAATAGGGGATGATGGTCTCCATCATCTTTTTTTCTTCCATAAGACCGACGGTGAAGTCCTTTGAACGCTTCTTTAAGAGCGCGTGCACCGTTTCGTTGCCGTCCATGTTTTGCTTTGCAAAGAAATCGTCGGGCGCAAGCTCAATGCTGTAAAGCTCAAGTACGAAGTCGCCGAGAGAGTAGAAAATGGGCTTTTCCTTATATACCTCAATGGGGCGGAGAAGATGCGGACCGTGACCCACGATGGCGTCTGCACCCTTGTCAATAGCAAAGTGCGCGATCTGTTGCAGGAATGCGGGGACGTCCTCTTTGGTGTAGCCGTCAATCTGGTGGGAGTGAATGGAGATCATGATATAATCCGCTTGCAGGCTTGCCTCGTAGATCGACTTTTCAAGCCTTGCAAGGTCGTCTGCGTTGGGAACAAGTGTGCGGCCGGTTTCGTCGCCAAGCTTGAATTTCAGCTCGCCCAATTCCGCTTCGTTGTCGGAAGAGGGGGAT
>SVRR01000018.1 GCA_015064745.1 Oscillospiraceae bacterium
TTTTGTTTCGAAATTCTGTTGTTCAATTTTCAAGGATCGATGCCCGCAAAGTCGTTTCTTTGCGACAGCTTTGCTATTATATCACACACTTTCCCCTTTGTCAACCCCTTTTTTTGATTTTTTTGAGTTTTTTCGGAGTTTTGGCAATTTTCACAAGGCTATTTCGGTTTTTTCCAAACCCACTTGGATATAATGGCTATAGAAAGGTGAAAAAACCATGATTACCGTTATTCTTCGTACCTTTATTATATATGTCGCACTCAACGTTGCGCTGCGCGTTCTTGGCAAACGGCAAATCGGAGAGCTTGAGATCGCCGAGCTTGTATCTACGCTTCTGCTTTCAGAGCTTGCTACCACCGCTATCAGCGACCCGTCCGTGCCTCTTGCCTTTTCTCTCCTTCCCATCATGCTCATCATGAGCTTGGAGCTGTTGACGAGTGACGTCAAAAATCGCTCTCCCGTTCTAAAACGCATCTTTGAAGGAAGTCCGGGCGTACTCATTCGCCGCGGTGTTTTGGATCAGACGGCACTCAGGAAAATGCGCATCTCCGTAGAAGAGCTGCTTTCCGCCTTCCGCTTACAAGGAATCGTTTCAATTGCCGACGTTTATTACGCCATTTTAGAGCAAAACGGACAGCTTTCTGTCGTTTTACGGAAAGAAAAGCAACAGCCCACCGCAGAAGAGCTCGCACTCCCATCAAAGGAAACGGGCATTTCTCACGCCATCATCGTGGACGGTCAAATCAAAAAAGAGGAGATGACGGCAAGCGGAAGAACGAGCGCATGGCTTAAACACGCGCTTCAAGCGCGCGGCGTTGCCGAGGAAGAGGTTTTTTTGCTTACCGTTGACGACGGCGGAGAGATCACCTGCATCCTAAAAGAAAAGAAAAATAATAAAAAGGAAAGAAAAAAATGAACCGCGGACTAGCACTCGCTTTGCTCTTGCTTGCGTTTATCATTACACTTGTGGGAGCAGGTACCATCCTCGTCAAGGAAAGACTCGAAGACAACGAAGCCATCCTCACCGCGCTCGACCCGACGGAGCTATCCTCGGAAGCAGAAATCGCCGCGGTACGCAGCGTCTTTGAAGGCTCGCGCTTTCTCTTCTCGCTTTCCGTACCGCTTGGGTATTTGAACGAATACGAGGAGGCGCTGGCTTCTCTTGGGGCATCGGTGCTCACGAAAGAAGCGAGTGCCTACGCCGCCGCGCGCGCGGAAGCGATCGCGGCGCTTCTGCAAATAAAAAGATCTGCTCTGTTTTCACTTGAGCAGATCCTTTAAATACGAAAGCCGTTATTTCATTTAGCGGAAGGGTGTCATATCCTCAAAGAAAAGTCCGGTGCGGAGGACGGTATAGCGCTCGGCAAGCGGGTCGCCCGCAAGAATACCGCACGCCGCCTTCAAATGCGTAACCAAATATTCGGGATTAATAAATCCTGCGTTATCGGCTTTCAGAACGGCTTTTACAACCAACGCGCCATCCTCATATATCACGGACGCTGAACGAATGCCCTCCGAAATATCGGTATCCTTGTCGCCGCTTTTAGAGCGTTTAAACACCACGACAGGTCCAGAAAGTGCCCTCTCGCACGACTCTGCAAGGGCGACAGACGCCCCCTCGGTAAAAATGCGGATCTCGTACGAGGAGTAGGCAATATCGGTAAACTTCGTCGCCGGCAGATATGCCTCGGTCGCTCTCAGCTCTTCTGTCAAGCTTTCGTTGAAGGCTTGCATGAGGCGTTCGGGGTCTACCGTCTTTGTCAGACGGATATCAAGAAGCTCACATTCGCTTTCCAGCCCAATGGACATCGCAGAGGAAAAGGAAAGCCGCGGATGAGGGTTGAAGCCCTCGCTATACCGCACGGGAATTTTCGCGCGGGCGATTGCCTTGGTAAGCGTACGAACAAGGTCAAGATGCGCAATAAAGGCAAGGCTTCCCCGCTTATGGAAACGAAGACGCACGGCATAGGAAGCTTCCGCTGTATCGGACAGGATCATTTGCACCATCTCGTTTTACCTCCCAGCTTATTTGCGCCGCACCCACTGCAATGCTCGGAGCAGGCAGGCGTCGTCTTTTCGGCGTAGGCGCGCTCACGCTCTCTTAAAAGAAAATCCTTTGTCACGCCTGCGTCGATCACATCCCACGGGAGCCACTCGTCAAGTCCAAAGGTACGGTTGGCGTAAAACGAAGGGTCGATACCCGCACGCTCGAAAACCGAGAGCCACCTTTCGTAGGAGAAGCCCTCGTCCCACGCGTCAAACATCATGTCTTCCTCCGCGGCAAGTGCCAAGGCGGCGGAAAGTCGGCGGTCGCCGCGCGCGAATACCGCTTCAACGCGGGACACCTCCGCGTCGTGCCAATTGTAGCGGATCTTGCGGTCGGTAATTTGTGAACGCAAATATTCCTGCTTTTCTTTCAGCATTTCAAGGCTGTCCTGCCCCTCCCATTGGAAGGGTGTAAAGGGCTTGGGGATAAAGCAGGAGACGCTGACTGTCACGGAAACGGGACGCGCTTTGTTGCGGTCGGGCGTATGATAGAAGGTACCGATAACGCGGGAAGCAAGCGTAGCAATACCGCTGATATCCTCCATCGTTTCGGTAGGAAGTCCGTTCATAAAATACAGCTTTACGCTGTTTTTTCCCGAAGAAAAGGCGATTCCCACAGCACGCATCAAGTCCTCCTCGGTGACGTTTTTATTGATAACGTCACGCAAGCGTTGCGTGCCTGCCTCGGGGGCAAAGGTGATGCCGCCCGTACGCACCGAGGAAACCTTTTTCATCAGCTCCTCGGAAAAGCTATCAATGCGGAGCGAGGGGAGTGAGAGACTGACGTGAGCATCGTCCGTCCAGGTGAGAAGCCCGTCCGTCAGCTCGGCAATGCGAGAATAGTCGCTGATGCTGAGCGAGATAAGAGATATTTCCTCATAGCCCGTATTCTCATAAAGGCACTTCGCGAGGTGGCAAAGCGTTTCGGGCGATTTTTCGCGAATCGGGCGATAGACCATGCCTGCCTGACAGAAACGGCATCCGCGAATGCAACCGCGGTTCACTTCAAGCACCACGCGGTCGTGCACCGTTTCAATGAATGGCATAACGAGCTTTTCGGGGTAAACGGCGTTATCGAGATCGCCGATAATACGCTTACGCACACGAGTGGGGACATCGGGATACTTGGGGGTATAGGCACGAATGGTACCGTCCTCGTTATACGTGACGTCATAAAGCGAGGGAACGTAAAAGCCCTCAATATGCGATGCTTCACGCAAAAAGCTCTCGCGCGTATAGCTTCCGTCCTTTTTCATGCGTTCTAAGAGAGCGCACAGCTCAGGGAGCGCCTCTTCCCCCTCACCGATGCTGAAAATATCGAAGAAGTCCGCCACCGGCTCCGCATTGTAAGCGCAGGGACCGCCTCCGAGAATAATAGGGGCATCGTCGTCGCGATCGCGTGAAAAGAGAGGAATGCCCGCAATCTTCAACATATGCAGTGCCGTCGTATAGCAAAGCTCATATTGTAACGTAAAGGCAACGATGTCAAAATCTGTCAAAGGATCTCCGCTTTCATGCGCGGAAAGGGGAACCCCATACTCCTTCATTTTGGCATCCATATCCGTCCACGGTGCAAACACGCGCTCACACCAAACGCTTGGGGCACGGTTGAGCGCTTCGTAAAGGATACGTACGCCGAGATTGGACATGCCGATTTCATAGGTGTCGGGAAAACAAAAGGCAAATCGGACAGCCACACGAGACTTATCCTTGATGATTTGTCCAAATTCTCCGCCCGTATAGCGTCCCGGCTTTGAAACCGCTTTTAATATGCCCGAAAGCTTTTCATGATTCATGAAGACGTCCTTTCTGTTTAAAGCACCGCATACGCGGTGCTTTAAAGGATTTGAAACAATTATTTTCCCTCAAAAATTTCGGGAAGCTTGACGCCGATCGCTACTATCGCCATATACATGACAAGTAAAATCAAATGATAGAGCGCGATATATACCGAGGGAAGAAAGGCGAAAATACCCAGCACACACAGAGCGATAGCCGCGCTACCGCCAAGAACGGCGGTAGCAAGCTTACAGCCCCAGCCGAATCGAAGCAAGCGGCGCGTACGAAGGCACAGAAGGAGAAGCCGTAAAAGCTTGCCCGAGCTTCCCGACGTTACAATACCGCCCGAAGCGCGCTCCGCGTAAAAATCGTTGCGTTGCTCTACCGTTTTGCTGACAACGTGCACCGAAGCGTCGCAAAGCGCAGAGGAGCGAGAGAGGGTTTTGTCATTGAAATTAGGGTCATACGTACGGAGAATGGTCGCGATGCCAAGTCGGTGCAAGCGAAGCGCGTTTTTCTCAAAGGTGGTGGAAAGGCGGTGCTCTATGAAAAACTTCAAGCACACCATTCCATTGACGGAAACATAAAGCACACTGCTTCGTCCGTTCGAAAGAACTTTTTCATCCTCAGCGTCATACGTGGGGGTGATGCCGTTCGAAACCATGTACTGCCCGTTGCCTACAACAAGCTCCGCACCGTCAATAGCGGCACTGATACCGTCCTTCGTGGCATCAACCAGCTCAACGAGAGCAACGGCTACGTTTTTATCGGTATACATTCCCGAAAAACGACCGCACAGAGGACCGCCTATGTGTCCGTAGAGCGCCGTCAAATATTTAAACACGACAGTAGGATCATCACAGTGCACCCGAATTCCCGAGAGCACCACGCCCGAAGAGGGCGCTGCCTCAATATCCTCAAAGGAAATCGCCTTTAATTTTGCGACTTCTCTGACCGTTGCTTCTCCCGCCACGGAGGAATCTTCGCCTGCCACGCGGTCGGTACGGTGCATACAATACGCGTGCATGCCAAGCATAAGAAAAGGCGCGGAGAGAAAGCAGCCGAACAACGCGGCTCTCGTGGCTGTGGCAGCATCGCAGTGGTTTGCAAAAAAGGCGACAAAAAAGCACAGAAGTCCAACAGCGATGCCGGAAAGCAGAATACCAAGGTTTAGCTTTTCATCCTCGCACACGGTACTGCATCTTTCCAAAAAGCCCTTTACGTTTGCAGTCTTTCGCACACGGTAAACAAGCGGTGTCTCACCGTCAAGGTTTTTGCCGAGCGCGTTCATTTCCGCGAGCATATCCTTTTTCGCGGCGGGAGAAAACAGGAGCTTTTCGCCCGCCGAATGGTTTTTTTCAAACACACGCAACGACGTTTCGCCGTCAAGGACACGGAAGCAATAGAGAATGGCAAGTCCGATAGAGGGCACAAAGGACATGTACATAGTGGGCGTCCCCAAGGCGCCAAACACAGCGGCGTAAGTGAATGCCGCCAGCATCTCAACGACTAAGATGCTTTCCGGCAAAACACGGCCATGAAAAAGCCCCCTTGCGCCTACACACAGAGCGGGCCATGCCGCGACGGCAACACATGCAAGCAGCACAACATCTATAATGCCCGCCGTTTTTACATCTACAAAGCCTGCCGGCACAAAGCCCTGCACAAGCGTAATGTTTTCAAGGAGCAGAAGCACGAAGGAAAGCGCGGCGATCACGACCAACCGCGCGCGCGTTTGCCGCAGTGTTTCCCGTAAATGGTGACGCACGTAATCCGAAGCCGCATCCTCATCGCGCGCGCCCTCAATCTCCGAGGGAAAGCGGTAGCTCACACGATGCTTCCTTTTAGACGGCGCATCGTTCATTTGACCGTTTTTCGAGCCTTGTGCGCGATTGGGACGTCCCAGAGGAGAGCCGATAAGAGAATCACGGATACCGCTTGGCAAGCCCTCTATGAAATCTTCTTCATCGTCATCCAAATCGGCTCTGTTTTTGCTTTGTGCCCGCTCATCCTTCGCGCGGTATGCCGTAGGCGCAAGGTGAACGCGCCCTGAAGGCACATGGGAGCGAAGGTCACGATCGGTATCGCTGAGCTCCGCTTGCGCTAAAACGACACGGGCATGCGCGGGAGGCGCTGAATCCGTCTCCTCGGCATGTACTTCTTCCTTAGGCACTTCTTGGGATTCATCCTCGGAAGCCTTCGCAAGAGCCTCCACAGGCTCTTCCTCGTGGTCTTCCGCAGATTCTTCCGTGGGAGCCTCTTCGAATTCTTCCACGGATACCTCCGTGGGAGTTGCTTCGAGTTCTTCTTCGAGCTCTTCTTCAAGTGCTTCTTCGAGCTCTTCTTCAAGTGCTTCTTCGAGCTCTTCCTCGAGCTCTTCTTCGAGCTCTTCTTCAATTCCCTCATCAAGGGCTTCCGCCACTGTATCATCGGCAACGTCTCTCTGCGCTTCGTCAAGAGATGGTTGCGCGATCACAGAAGGAGGCACAAACATCAAAACAGGAGTTTGCGGCAAGGGAGAAGGTGTCTTTTCTTCCTCCTTGGCAGGTGCCTCATCCTCAAAGGATGCCGCCTTGCGCTTTTCATAAGCCGCAAGCATCGCATCGTATTTGGAGGGATCAAAGCGACGGTCGGGAGAGAAGGGAGAGGGGGAAACAGAGGGAGCATCCTCTTCCTCCACGGTAGCATTGGGAACAAAGAGACTCACATGTGTCTCCGTCTTTTCTCTGAGAGGCGTTGCAGGATGCTCGACCTCGGTAACGACGACCGCATCCGAGGGTGCGGCGACATCGGTTACAAGCTCTTGCGCAACGATGCTTTCCTTTCGAATACGCACCGAAGGCTCCGTCTTTGAAAAAACAGGAGTGTCGTCGTCCAAGTCGATCCGGGAGACAGCCGCTTCGAGGGCTTCCTCGTTCTCTTCTTTGACGTCGAGGGAAACGCTTTCCTTCTCTTCCGTGCCGAGCATCGCGTCAATGTCTGCAAAAAGGTCTAGCTGCACCGGCACAGAAGAGGAAGGAGAGAGATCTTCCGGCAACGCGGCTTCCGCCGTCGACTCTTGTATAACGAGTTCCGCATTTACCTCCTCAGCTTCATCAAGAGATTCGCTCGGTTCTCTCTCGGTGTCCGCACTCTCCTCTACGACTCCCATCTCCGTCTCTTCGGCGGAAGCATCGGATACGGCAGGCTCTGCGCTTTCGTCCGAAGCGGGTGCTTCGTCGTCCAGCCCAAACATTTCGTCAAGCTTACTCATTTGTGAGCGCAAGCGTGCAAGCAGGTCTTGCACTTGGTCGTTTTGATTCTTATCGTCCGCCATGCCGTATCTCCTTTCATTGATTTTGCAGCGTTCCTTTATTGTTTGCCGAAATGCTGGCGCGCCGCCTCGCAAAAGAGGACCGCCGCCGCCGCGGAAACATTCATGGAATCAACTTTACCGTAAAGCGGAATGGAAAGGCGGAAATCGCATTTCTCTTCCACAAGATGAGAAATTCCCGTACCCTCACTGCCAAGAACGATGGCAATCGGACCGCGAAGATCTGTTTCATAATACACGGAGCCGTCCATATCGGCACCGTATATCCATATATTCTGCTTTTTGAGCGCATCTATGGTGGTGGCAAGATTGGAGACCTTGGCGATACGCATGTGAGCGATCGCACCGGCAGAGGACTTGGCTACCGTCGCCGTCAAGGTCGCGCTATGGCGCTTGGGAATGATAATGCCGTGAAAGCCCGCGCATTCAGCAGAACGAATGATCGCACCGAGATTGTGAGGATCCTCAATGCCATCACAGATAACGATCATCGGCGCTTCACCGCGCGATTCCGCATAGGCGATGATATCGGAAACGTCCACGTACGTGGCAAGTGCCGCCATGGCAACGATTCCCTGGTGCGCGGCGCCCTTGCACATGGCGTCCAGCTTTTTGCGATCCACTTCAAGCAGAGGAATACCGCGTTCAAGCGCTTGAGAAACAAGCACGGAAATCGAGCCCTCTCGCTCGCCGCGCGCAACAAGGATCTTATCCACGTCCTTGCCCGATAAAAGCAATTCCTTTACCGCGTTTCTGCCAAAAACGATGCCCTCGTCCGGCTCCTTTGCTTCGAGTGAGCGGAACGCCGCGTCCTCGCGTTTTTTCTTATATCTTCCGTCGCTTTCGTTTCTCATGCCTTAATTTCCTCTTTTGGAATATTCTTTCATTATATTTTATCACAAAGCTATCGTAAAATCAAGGATTTTAATAAAAATAGTAAAAAAGAAATCGGACACGGGATGGTGTCCGATTTCTTTCCGTTAGGTCAAGCTTATCTTGCGCGTCTTGCTGCAAAGCACTCGCTGCAGTATACAGCCTTGCCCTCGGTAGGATTGAAAGGAACCTGACATTCCTTTCCGCACTCAGCACAAACTGCTGCAAACATCTCTCTTGCACCCTTTGCGCTGTTCTTACGTGCGTCGCGGCAAGCCTTGCATCTCTGGGGCTCATTTTCGAAGCCCTTTTCAGCATAGAATTGCTGCTCACCTGCGGTGAATACGAAATCATTGCCGCAATCCTTGCATTTCAGTGTCTTGTCCTCGTACATGTGTTTTCCCTCGCTTTGAAAAGATAAAAATTTTGCCCCCAGACGGATTTCAACCGACGCCTTT
Source organism: Oscillospiraceae bacterium (assembly GCA_015064745.1). Taxonomy (GTDB): domain Bacteria; phylum Bacillota; class Clostridia; order Oscillospirales; family CAG-272; genus UBA1740. Next base: position 8,470 of record SVRR01000018.1, read on the forward strand.
GATGTAAACACAACGCTCTCCCTTAAGCTATATGGGCATATAAACAAATTAATGTGCCAAGAGTGCTCGCAGCTTGGCTTGTATGCGAAACACAGCGTTTGACACCGATTTTTCGCTTTTGCCGAGTATCTCGGCAATCTTACCGTTCTTCTCTCCTTCGATCAAAAGCGAAAAAACACTCTCTTCGTAGGAGGAAAGCACCGTAACGATGCGTGCCAACAGCTCCGAGAGCTGCTCCTCTTCCAACAAAGAGCCAAGCGGCTCACGCTCATCCGAGAGAAGAAATCCATCCAGATTGCAAAAAGAAATTCCGTCCGGCACAGTCCTGCGACGCAAAAAAGAAATCAAAGCGTTGCGGACGCAAATACGGGCATAAAGCCCAAAGGTTACGTCGGGGGAGGGCTTATAGGTGCACGCAGCACGATAAAGCGCCAAGCGCGCCTCTTGCGAAAGCTCTCTTCCGTCCGCCTCACAAAGACCTGCCGAAAAGGCTCGAACCAGCCCCTCCGTCATACCGACAAACCTTGAAGCCAAAAGCGCAAACGCCTCATCCTCGCCATCGCGGACGCGCAGCAACAACGCCCAAAGCTCCTTTTGCTCCATAATCGGGTCTCCCAAGGCAAATTTAGCCACGAACTTACAAAAAATAATATTCCTTATGAATACGATTGTCTTTATTATAGCACTTTTCGCGCGTTTGTCAAGGGTTTATTAAAAAAAAATTTACTATTTGTGCCACTCAACCCATGTAATATGCAATTTTCCCCGTTAAAACAGCAAGCACCCCGCGACAAACCTCCTCAGGCTGTGCAGAAAAATGGGCGACGATAGCATTTGCCTCACTCTCTGTCGAAACGGTCACAGCGGTATTCATCATCACGCCTTGGGCATCCTTTATTTCGCATCCAACAAGATAGCTGCCATCCGCCGTTTTCTCCACAGAGGTGTTGGTGCTGGCACCGCGCAAATGAAGGGAAAGCCGCTTCATCGCGGAGGTGCGGCTTTTCTCGCGAATAGAATCATGGAGCGTGCCTTGCAATTCGGACGCCACCATATGTCCCAAGGGCGACACCACGTAAAGCGTTTCTTTCCCATCGTCGTACGCCGAAACGTGTCCCTTTTCCACAAGCTCGGAAAAGCATTCGGCAAAATCAAAACGCCCCACAACACCGTTCTCGCTAACGATCTCACGAATGATAGACTCGCTCATGGGATAGCGAAGCTCATCAAGCAAAAAGAGGATAAAGACCTTAATGTCTATTTTATCACTCATTTCTCCGTCATATTTCTTTTTATACATACTGCGTTTCCTCTCCGGTTACAAGCCAAAACACCGAGTGCGCAAGGTCACTTCGTGCCTTCACATTCTGTTATGTTTGGCTTAAAAGGGGTAGCCGACGGCTACCCCTTCGCTATTCTCAATATTCTTCCTCTTCCTCTACCTTGACTTCCGCCTCGGGGAGGGAGACCTTCAAACGCGCGTGCGTCAGAACAGGGTTCCCGTAGCCATCGAAGTCAAGTCCGCCGATCTTCTCAACCAAATAGTAATTCTGGTTGTAAACAACGGGGACGATAGGCATCTTAGAGAGGAGATATTCCTCTGCCTCGTGCAGGATATCCGCACGCTTTTCCAGATCCTTCTCCGCCAAAGCTCTGTCCATGATCGCGTCATATGCAGCATCCGAGAAGCCGGAGCAATGCAAACGGTTCTTTGCGTTAGAAAGCCCCGTGGTCTCATCAATGTAATATTCTACACCGTTACCGTTCAGAAGAGTAGTAAAGCCGCAAAGCGCGGTAAAGGCGTTCGTGGAATACATGTTATAATCAAGACCCAAAACGTCAAACTCGCCGGAAATGTACGCCGCTTGGATACCGTCATCATAAACGGGGATACGGCTTCCGACCACTACCGTTCTTCCGGGCTCACCCTTTTCGTCAGCCCAGATCTCGGTGTCCTGCTTGACGTAGTTGACATCGACCTCGAAGCCAAGCTCGCCCCAAGCCTCTTCTACGTGCTCCGCGATCAAATGATCCTCCACGGTGTCTCGAACAGTGAGCTTGATGGTAGCGGAGGTATCGACGCCCGCAAGCAACGCGCGCGCTTCGTCAAGCCTTGCCTCGGTCACAATGAGAGACTCTGCTTCCGAGCGGAAGGAGGTCTTCTTCTTCACAGAATCCCATACGGCATGAGAAATGAATCCGTCAGCAGCCTTCGCGAAGACGAGCTCCTCAGCAAGATAGTTGCGGTCGATCGCCATGGAGAGCGCAAGGCGAACCTTTTCATTGTCAAAGGGCGCCTTGTTCGTGTTAAAGACAAAGGAGTAGGTGGAGAAGGCATCAAAAACATCCGCATCGTCGAAATATTCAAGACGCAGCTCCTTATCAAGCGGCATCGCTCCCACGCAGAAGATCGCTTCCTCGGCAACATCGGAAAGAGAGTAGAACTTATCGAAGGTATCCTGCAAAAAGCCGTTCATGTCGCCGCGGTAATTTCTGTCGAAATCCTCGTTGGTCCACTGCATTTGGATCTGAGAAGGATAAACGTCCTTCGTTTTATTGCCCTCCTCAGGCTCACTAACGTGGTAATACTCGTTTTTCTGCAAGGTGAACTCACCCGTAGACGCGTTCCAGCTACGAATAGCGAACGCACCGTTGGTCGCTATGAAGGAGGTACGTTTTGCCCAATATTCCTTGTCCGGGTCGCCCTCGGTAACCTTGTTCTCGCGCAAGGGAGAAAGCGCCACGGAGGTCAGGTTGCGCAAGAAAGCGTCGTAGTCGATCTTACCCTCAAAGGTGATGGTAAAGACATCCTTGTTGGCTTCAAGACCGATATCGTTTCTCGAAACGCCTGCCACATCCTGCTTTACCTTGGTAGCGTTTTTAACATCATAGAGAAGAGGTGCGGCTTGGCTCATGAACTCGGGGTCAAGGATACGCGTCCAAGCGAAATAAAGATCGTCCGCCGTGACCTTTGCCTTACCGTCATTCCAATAGGTCTCTTTTAACGTGATCTCCATCTGATAAAGGTTCTTTTCTTCATCTTCGATGATCTTATAGCTCTTGGCAAGACCGGGCTTTACCTTCCCATTCTCGTCAAGCAAAAATAAAGGCTCAAAGATCAAGCTCATTACGCGATTGACATTGTCGTCCACAAAGGCGAGAGCCGGATCGAAGTCGTAGATCTGGTCGCCAAGGTAGATGCGGATCTCAGCATCCTTTTTACCGCACCCCGAAAGGGTAGCGATCATGCCAAAGAGCATTGACGCAACCAAGAGCAAGCTAAGAATTTTTTTCATCGTGTTTTTTCCTCCGAGTATGTAAAGAAACATTTCAACAAAATAGATTATAACACAAACTTTCGTCACATGCAACAGTATTTCTACTTTTTTCAAAAAGGTTTGGTTGAATGCACAAAGAAAGCTTTGTTTTTCTGTGCATTTTTAACAACCGTTTTTCCGTTTTTTTCCATTAATTTTTTATCTCGTCCATGAAAGGTGAATAAGTGGCTCATATATCGGTATAAAATCAGCAAAAACGGGCTGTAACACGCCGCGTAAGGAGAAAATTTGAAAGTGAAAAAAAGAAAAAACGACGCTCCCCCTGCCTTCCGCGAAACAGACCTCGCGTTAGAGCGAAATCAGCATCCCTCACGCAAAAACGGTATATTTTACAAGGAAGCCGTGCACGGAAATATCCGCTTCACCGCGCTTTCGGTAAGCGAGGAGGCAAAAACCGCCGAAGACCGCGCAGGAAGGACGCTTTCCATTTCGGTCCCATCTCCTTTCCTTTGGAGCGAAGAGGAAAGGGATGCCGTGCGTGACGCACTCCGCCTTGCCTTGGAATTTTTCTTTCCCACCCCACCGGAACGCCTCCTCGTCACGGGGCTTGGCAACCGTCGCTTGACCGCTGACAGCCTTGGACCTCTCACAGCGGAAAGGATCGAGGTCAGCGCCGCACTCCCCGAAGCGCTTTTCGAGCAATTTGGGTTAGCGCCAAGCACCCGTGTCGCCGTGTGCGTACCTGACGTTTTTTCTAAAACGGGTATTGAAAGCGTGCGTTCCATTGAAGCGGCAGTCCGCCTTTTTAAGGCAGACGCCGTGCTCGCCTTCGACGCACTCGCGGCGAAGGAAAAGGAACGCTTGCTTCGCGTGATAGAGATCACCGATACAGGCACGTTGCCCGGCGGCGGTGTAAAACGCGGCGGTCTTTTTCTCTCGAAGGAAAGCCTCGGCGTCCCCGTGATTGCCGTCGGTGTTCCCACGGTGGTCCGCACGGACGGAGAGCATTTTCTCGTTTCGCGCGATATGGAAGAGCACTTGGACGAGCTCTGCGCGGTGCTTGCCGACGCAACAAATCTGACCTTTGGAGATACGAACCGCTTGGAGGACACGACGCTAGCGGCGCTTTTTGAGGAGGTTTCGGCATGAAAAGAGCATTTTGTGTGCTTTTGTCCGTTTTGGTCCTCGCTACCCTCCTTTTTTCCCTTTTGTGCTTGCGTGTTGCGCGAGGAGAGGCATTTTCGGCTTCGGCGGAATATTGCGAGGGGCACGCGCTTTTTTCCGTCAGCGTTGTTTTCCCGAACAAATTGCCCCGCATGAGCGACGCCATGACAATTCTTGAAGAGGTGCTTCCGCCGTTACTTCACGCGCCGCCGCGCATTCTTTGGAGCATTTCGGAGGGGCTTTGGCAAAGCGCGAGAAGCGCCGTAAAGGCGGAGCTTGGCGGGTGCAAGGCTTTTCCTTAAAAAGCATCGGCATATTTTTGCTTCCCGTATCATAGGATGTACGGACGTAACATCAAAGCGAGAAAGGAAAGGTAAAAAACATGGTCAGCACATCCCTATATCACGACATTGCCGCACGCACAAAGGGAGACATCTATATTGGCGTGGTGGGGCCCGTGCGCACGGGAAAATCCACCTTTATCAAACGGTTTATGGAAACCACCGTTTTACCCGTCATCAAGGATGAAAGCGACTACAAGCGAGCAAAAGACGAGCTCCCGCAATCCGCATCGGGAAAAACGGTCATGACCGCAGAGCCGAAGTTCATCCCTAACGAGGCAGTCCGCATCATGCTGGAGGGAGGGACGGATATGCGCATCCGCCTGGTAGACTCCGTGGGCTACACCGTACCCGGCGCACTTGGGCAAGAGGAGGGCGGCGCGCCAAGACTCGTACACACGCCTTGGTCAAACGAGCCGCTTCCCTTCGCGGAGGCGGCAGAGCTCGGCACGAAGAAGGTCATGACCGAGCACGCGACGCTTGCCATGCTCGTCACAACAGACGGATCCTTCGGAGAAATTCCGCGTGAGGATTACGTAGATGCCGAGGAACGGGTAGCGAGGGAGCTTATCGCTTCTTCCGTCCCCTTTGCCATTATCTTAAACTCCGCCACACCCGAGGCGGAAGAAACGAGAGCCCTCGCATATGCGCTTGAAGAAAAGTACAACGCCCCCGTGGCACTTCTCTCTTGCCTTGCGATGGACGATGAGGACATCGGGCACATTTTCGAGCTTTTGCTTGCGGAATTCCCCATCACAGAGCTGACTGTGACACTGCCCTCCTTCTTTTCCGCTTTGCCCAAAGAGCATCCGCTACGAGAAAAATTCATCGCGGCGATCCGTACGGTCGCCGACGGCTCTGTCAAAATGGGAGATATCGCAAAATGCGCCTCCGCCTTCCCGCCCGACGACGTTATTGAAGGTATCACGGTTACCGCTTTGCATCCCGAAAGCGGCAAGGCAACACTCGCCGTAGCCGAGGCGGAGGGGCTTGCCTTCCGCGTCATCAGCGAGCTTTGCGGACGTGCGATTTCAAGTGACGCCCAGCTGTTCTCTCTTCTCAGGGAATATGCCGAAACGGCGGCGGCGTACGACCGTCTGCGCGAGGCACTTGACGAGGTGGAAAAGAAGGGCTACGGCATCGTTATGCCTACCGCCGACGAGCTTCGCCTCGAAGAGCCGAAGATCGTTAAGCAGATGGGCGGCTACGGCGTGCGGCTACGCGCGTCGGCAAAGAGCATACATATGATCCGCGCCAACATCGAAACCGAGCTTTCTCCCAGCGTCGGCACCGAAGCGGAAACCGAGGAGCTGGTCAAAAATCTCCTTGCTGAGTTTGACGAAAACCCAACCGAGATCTGGCACTCCAAGCTTTTCGGAAAATCCCTTTACGACCTCGTGGGCGAAGGGCTGCACGCGAAGCTCTCCCACATGCCGGAGGAATCGCGCGTAAAGCTCTCCGAAACGCTGGAGCGCATCATCAACGAGGGGGCGGGCGGACTCATCTGTATCCTTCTTTGAAAAATTTACGCCGCGTGCATTTGCACGCGGCGTTCTGCTTTCTTAATTTATTGATGCTCTTTTGTGATACGGTTGAGGAAGGATACGAACACTCGCTCGGTGTCGGCAAGCGGTCGGTCATTGTAAAAAACGTAATCGTAGCGGTACTTTTCAACGTCGTCGTCCGCCGCGTTTCCGTAGGCACCGCCGCGGTGGTGAAAGCGTCTGCCGCCACGCACGAGAAGGGTGATCGCTTCTCCGTTCGTCGCTTCCACAAACTTACGGATCTCCTCCCCTTCACGGATGTGAACGAACATAATTTCTTCGTCTGAAAGGAGAAAATCCTCGTATTCCTTTGCGATCCATTTGGTCGGATAATCGTTATAAGCTACGGTGAGTGCTTTAAGGTCGGCAAGAAATTTTCTCGCGCGGTCGGTCTTTTCCCCGCCCCAACCGCAAAGGGCAGCGATCTCCTTGATGGGGGTGATCGAGGACACGTTTTTCACCTTAAAATGCTTTGCTGCCATCGCGCAAAGAGTATCCTTTCCCACACCGCCCGGGCCATTAATAACGATTACGTGCTTTTTCATACGTTGCTTCCTTTTCCGTCTTTTCTTTATTGTAGCGCATATTGGCAAAAAAGTCAAGAAAAAAGAAAAAGCTCTTTACTTTTTACACTTTTTCTGCTACACTTAAACAAAAAAGCGACAAGGAGAATGTCATGGAAAAGCGTGTTTTCGGATATATGCCCGATGGGATGCCTATTTGGGAATACGTATTAAAAAGCGATTCCATAACCGCCGCCGTCATCACCTACGGCGCCATTCTGCGCGTGCTTGAGGTAAAAGGGCTTGATATCATTGGCGGTTATGACACCTTAGATGAGTTTCTTGCGGACGACGACCCGTTTCAAGGTGCCATTATCGGCAGGGTTTGCAATCGCACGAAGGAGGGACGTTTTTCGTTAAACGGAAAAGACTATCAGCTGACCATCAACAACGGCCGCCATCATCTGCACGGGGGTACGGGCGGATTTTTCTCCCGCGTATGGACGGTAGATGAGGCGGACGACACTCACGTTACCCTATCGCGTACCTCTCCCGACGGCGAAGAGGGCTATCCCGCCAATCTTTTCGTCAAGGTCACATACGCACTCTGTGGCGACTGCATGAGGATCACCTACGATGCCGTTGCCGACGGCGACACTCCCATCAATCTCACCAATCACGCCTTTTACAATCTCTCCGGCACGGGCGCGGGCACGGTGTTTGACCACACAGCATGGATCGCCGCCGACCGCTACACGGCGATTGACGGGGAGAATATCCCCACGGGAGAGACGCCCTGTGTTTCGGGCACGCCCTTTGATTTCCGCACAGAAAAAAGAATCGGACGGGATCTTTCCGAAGCCTTAAAGAGCTACGACCACAATTTCATTTTTGCGGATGCGCCAATAGAGGAGATCTGCGGTCTTTCACTTCCCCACGTGGCAACCTTCAAGGGGAAAGCCGTAACCATGGACGTCTATACGACCTCTCCCTGCGCACAGCTTTATACGGGAGCGTTTCTCAGCGGTCCGCTTTCTTTCAAGGGTGGTCGCCCCAAGCAAAAATACGGCGCCTTTTGCTTTGAGACCCAGCTTCCGCCCGACGGCATCCACCATGGTGTAGCGCCGCTTCGCGCGGGGGAACACTTCCGTGCCACAACAGTCTACCGCTACCATTACATTCCTTCGTAGGTTAAAGTCAAAATAAAAACGAGCGCACAGAGCCCTGCTCTGCGCGCTTTTCTCTTATCTTGCTTTTGTACCCTTATATTCCCTCGGTGTCATGCCGGTGTGCTTTTTGAAGATGCGGGAGAAGTAGCTCGCGTCGTCAAATCCGACGGCGAGTGCCACATCGGTGATACTCCGATCGGTATTTTCCAAGAGAGCTTGCGCTTTTCCCACACGATACCCGTTAAGGTATTGGATCGGCGGCACTCCCGTCTGACTTTTGAAAAGACGGCAAAGGTAGTGCTCGTCCAAATGAAAGAGAGATGCCAAGGATGCCGTTGTAATATGCTCATGACAGTTATGCGCAATATATCTGACGATCTCGCCCACGCGGCTCGCCTTGTTTTTCTCGGCAAGCGAGCGCTCCTTGGAAAGCGTTTCTGTCCGATAGCAACGAAGCAAGCGGCAGAGCAAGCGGTAAGCGACGGACTTGATTTCCATATCTCCGCCCAGCGGCTCCTCGGTCTTGATACGCGCGATCTCCTCGAAGCATTCCCTTACCGTCCCGTCGCCCAAAACCAGCGGCATAAGCAAAACGTTATCAAAGCGCACATCGGCAAAAAAGGCGGGAGACAAGCGCATACAGTAAAAGCGTCCGCCATAAGTAGCGTGCAATTCTCCCGGATTGACTATCACAAGGTCTCCCGCACGAACGCGGTACATCGTATCACCGCAAAAAACAGACTCACCCTCGGAAAGATAATATAAGAGCTCTAAATGCTCATGCCAGTGCAAATAGCATCTGCCCATATGAAGCGAAAATTTTACCGGGAAATTTTTTTCAAGTGGTGCCACACGCTCGTAGAGCGAAATATCCTTCAATGGATCACCCCCAAGTCAAAATCGTGCGGTTTTTTGTCAAAATCATCATGGAATTGACGTCCTAATGTATTATATTTAGAGAAAAAGCAACCCTTTTTGGACTTTTTATTATTTTTATTACTTTGGAAAGGAAAAATATTATGCGCGTACTTGCAATTATGTGCCATCCCGATGACATGGAGCTCTCCTGCAGCGGCACCTTGATCAAATGCAAAAAGAGAGACGACGACGTTATCGCCTGCCACGCCGCAAACGGCAACATGGGTCACGTTGTGATACAGCCCGACGATCTTCGCGCCATTCGCATTGCGGAAGCAAAGCGTGCGGCAGCCCTTGGCGGCTTTGAGGTGGTCACCACCGACATCGACGATCTTTGTATGAACAGCGCCGACGAGGAGCAGAGAAAGAAATTTATCCGCCTCATTCGTTGGGCGCGCCCCGATTTCATCATCACGCACCATCCCGACGATTACTGCTCGGACCATGCGGAGTTATCAAAGCTGATCTTTAAGGCATCCTTTGATGCTTCCTGCCCCCACTTCTACCCCGAGCTTGGCGCGCCTACGGGTGTAACGCCTATTTTTTATTCCGACACCAGCCGAAGCGTCAACTTTATCCCCACGGAATACGTAGACATTACCGAAGAGATGGAGTTAAAGGAAGCGATGCTTGCCTGCCACGAGAGTCAACTCAAATGGCTTCTCGATCACGACGGCATCGACATTATCGCCGTACAAAGAGCGCGCGCCGCCGACAGGGGCAGCCAATGCAAGGTGAAATACGCCGAGGCGTACAATCAGCTTCTCGAAAGCCAAAGACTTCGCACCTACCGCTGCTTACCGTAAAAACGAAAAATCCTCGTTCCGAAGAACGAGGATTTTTTTATGGGGTGAATGATGGGAGTCGAACCCACGACCTTCAGGGCCACAACCTGACGCTCTAACCAACTGAGCTACATCCACCATATGGCGTACCTTGAGGGACTCGAACCCCCGACCTACTGCTTAGAAGGCAGTTGCTCTATCCGGCTGAGCTAAAGGTACACAGTGCAGGGCGATATTCCCGACAACGCCATATATTATAGCAGACCTTTTTTCGTTTGTCAAGGGCTTTTTCGTATTTTTTCAAAGAAAAACGCATTTGCCGCCGGCGGCAAATGCGTTTTTAAAATCAAAGCTCGTCGTTGTGAAGAAATGCCTTTAACTTCTCGCTCTTCGGATGCTCGAAAACTTCCTCGGGCGTGCCAATCTCCTCAATGAGACCGTCTGCGATAAAGACGATCTTATCCGCGACCTGACGCGCGAAAGCCATCTCGTGGGTCACGATGATCATAGTACGGTCACCGCTTTTGAGGGACTTGATAACACGGAGCACCTCACCCGTCAGCTCAGGGTCAAGGGCACTCGTCGGCTCGTCAAAGCAAAGGATATCGGGAGATAAAGCAAGCGCGCGCGCGATTGCGACACGCTGACACTGTCCGCCCGAAAGCTCACAGGGATAATTGTTTGCTTTATCCGCAAGCCCGACCTCCGCTAAAATTTCGTCTGCCTTTTGATAAGCTTCCACCCGAACACTCTTTTTTAAAGCATGCTTTTCGCGGCGGGAAAGCCCCGTCGCATACCGCTCGAAAAGACGGAGCTTCAGCGGCATCGCCACGTTTTCCCTTGCCGTATATTGCGGAAAAAGATTGAACGATTGGAAGACCAAGCCAAAGCGAAGACGCTTTTCACGCTTCTCGGCGTCGGTGTATTTGATCGCGGCATTAAAGATCTCTTCTCCGCCGACAACAATAGTTCCCTCACCCGGAGTCTCCAAAAAATTCAAGCATCGCAAAAAGGTGGTTTTTCCACCGCCCGACGAGCCGATAATAACAGCAACCTCGCCGCGCTCCATGGAAAAGTCGATGCCGCGGAGAACCTGTGTGTCCCCAAAGGATTTTTTGATATTATTTGCTTCTAAAAACGCCATAGCTTACACCTTATAATAGGAAAGCTTCTTTTCCAACCAACCGAACAGAATGGTGAGCACCCCGACGAACAGTAAGAAGAAAGCTCCGATATAGAACAGCGGCCAAATAATACCGCGAGAAAGGATCGATACCTCGTTAACGCAGAAGATCTCCATGACCATGATAACACGCGCAAGCGAGGTATCCTTCACAAGCGTGATGATCTCGTTGGCGGTAGGAGGAAGAATGCGGCGAACGACCTGCATCAAAATCACGCGGAAAAAGATTTCCGTCTTAGTCATGCCAAGCACCTGCCCTGCCTCGTACTGCCCTTGCGGAATAGCGAGGATGCCGCCGCGGAATATCTCTGCGAGATAACAAGCGTAGTTGATAACGAACGCGACGAGAGCCGCCAAAAAACGCCCCTGCGTACCGTGAAAGATGGGCGTACCGAAAATAAAGCCGGGAACGTAAAAAACGACGAACAGTTGAAGCATTAAGGGCGTACCGCGAATGACCCATATCAGGGTGCGGGTTGCCGCCATCAGCGGTTTAAATTTGCTCATAGCGCCAAAGGAGACCAGAAGCCCCAAAGGCAGCGCTAACACAAGTGTCAACGCAAACAAAAGGAGCGTCTGGCCAAACCCTTCAAGCAACAACTGAGTGACTTGCCAAAAAGACATAGGAACTCCTCAGTGGTTGATAAAATTTATGGAATTACGTCAGCAATTATTCGCCGATGTTGGGGATAAGAGCGTTGGAAAGCCCGTACTTTGCGGCGATCTCAGCCAGCTTGCCATTCTCGGACAGGGTCTTGATGGCTTCGTTTACCTTTGCGGTAAAGTCGCTACCCTTGCGGAGACCGATCGCATACACCTCAGGCTCAAGCTCGATAGCGGTCACGATCGCAAGATCGGCGTAGTCTGCCTTACCTACCATGCTCTCAGCCATCAGAACGTCGATAACGGCAAACTTTGCAGTGCCGCCCTTGACTTCCATCAAAGCGTTGGTCTGTGCGGCAACGGGCGTCAAGGTAGCACCCTCAATGCCCTTGATAACGGCTTCGCCGGAGGAACCTGCCTCTGCGGCACCCGTCATAGCCTTCAAATCGTCAAGCGAATCAATGCCTGCAAGATCGGAAGCCTTCATAACGACGCACTGCGAGTTGTTAAGATAGGAGTAGGTGAAATCAACATAGTCCGAACGGGGCACCGAGGTACCGTCGTCAAGCGTTTCGTTACCAAAGGTAAAGCCGTTCCAAATAAGGTCGATAGCACCGGAGTTCAGCTCGTTGTACTTAGAGCCCCACTGAATGAGCTGGAACTTAGCTTCAAGACCGAGCTCAGCGGCGACAGCCTCGGCAAACTCGGTATCAAAGCCGACGAGATTGCCTTCATCGTCAAAGTAGTTCATAGGCGCGTAATAGGTAATACCGCACACGAAGTATCCCTTTTCCTCAATAGCGGCAACATCCGACTTACCGCAAGAAGCGAAGGAGAAAACGCAGCCGACAAGCATTACAGCCGCAAGAGCAATTGCCAAAATCTTTTTCATTGTCATGTCCTCATTTCTTTTGTGCTTTTGTACTTTATCGCGCTAAAACTTTAACACGATGAAGTGATTATAGCACAAACGAACCGATTTGTCAACCCCTTTGAGAAAATTCTTTTCCCTTATTTGCAATCAGGCGCGAAAATGGCACCCCTACGGCAGAAAGACATATACTGAATTTGGAAGCTATATGTGCAAAGACGCTTCCATAACAGCTTTTCGGAGGTTTTTTATGGCAATTTTTTCAAATCAGGCAACCCTCACGTACAGTGGGGGTACGACAAACTCCAACGTCGTTACGGGCGAGATCCTTGACGCGCTCTCCATCTCCAAGACCGCGGTCGGCGACACCTACCGCCCCGGGGACACGGTAAGCTACGTCGTCAGTCTCGTGAACAGCGGTGCGGTAACGCTTTCGGGCATCACGCTGACCGACGACCTCGGCGCGTATCCCTTTGGCATGGGCACCGTCACGCCACTCACCTACGTGGACGGCTCTCTTCTTTATTACGTGAACGGTGTGCTTCAAGGCACCCCGACCGTGAACGCGGGTCCGCCCTTATCCGTTAGCGGTATCTCCGTTCCCGCAGGCGGAAACACAACGGTGGTTTACAGCGCGCTCTTAAACGAATTTGCGCCCATCGGTGCAGGCGGTACCGTGACGAACACCGTGACCGCGACGTGCACGGGTCTCACGGAACCCACCGTAGCGGAGGAAACGGTAAACGTGGTAGAGGAAGCTGTGCTTTCCATTTCCAAGGCACTTTCGCCGACCACCGTCCCCGAGAACGGCGTTATCACCTACTCCTTTCTCATTTCCAACACGGGCAACAGCGAGGCGGTGGCGACCGACGACGTTACCGTAACCGACACCTTTAACCCCGTACTGAACGATATCACCGTGACGCTCAACGGCGTTACGCTCACGCTCGGTGTTGACTACACCTACGACGAGACCACCGGCGTATTCCAAACGACCCCCGGCCGTATCACCGTCCCTGCCGCCACCGTAACGCAAGATCCCGCGACGGGCGCTTACACGACGCTCCCCGGTACCGTTTTGCTTACCGTTACGGGCACGGTCTGATTTCTTTTGAAAAAAGCATGGCACGAGCCATGCTTTTTTCGCATTGTGGGTTGACAAAAAACGGGGGGGCATGCTACAATGGGGCTTGCAGTTTGATTCATCTTGGAGGCATTTATGCTTACAACCTTTTTAGCGACACTTAACCCCATGGCAACCCTCTTCCTTTGTATCGCGATCGGCTTTATCGCGCGCAAGGCGAAGCTTCTGCCCGACAACGCGGGAAAGGTTATGGCAAAGTTAGAAACCCGGATATTTTGTCCCGCGCTCGCCTTTATTACCATGGCGCGTTTTTTCACCGTAGAAACAGTACGAGATCACGCCATCAATCTCACGCTCTCCTGCATCGGTGTGGGACTCGCCTTGGGCATGGCGATCTTTCTTGCCCGTTTTTTGCGAAAAACGATCTGTCCGAGCGGCGAAAAGAAGGAATCCTTCTTCAAAAAGCTTCTCAACGCGCCGATGGTTGCCCTCTTCCTCGGTATTATTATGGGCATCACGGGTCTTGGTGCCCATCTTCCACTCGCTGTCACGAACACGCTTGACACACCTAAAGCGTGCATGGGACCCGTTGCCATGCTTCTTTGCGGCTTCACCGTTGCCGCTTACAGCCTTCCGCATATGCTGAAACAGGGGCGCGTCTATATTGCCACGTTTTTACGCCTCTTCGTTCTGCCCGCCATTTTGATTGCCGCCCTTTGGGGAGCAAAAGCGCTTGCGGGCATTCTCTTCCGTATAAAGATCGACAACACCGTTCTCTTCCTCACCTTCTTTGCCACCGCAGCGCCGCTTGGACTCAACACCATAATATTCCCCGAAGCCTACGGCGGCAATCCCAAAACGGGCGCCTCCATGGCGCTGATCTCGCACACGCTGTGCATCCTATCCATTCCCCTCATGTACGCGCTGATGACCTTGATTTTCGGCGCACCGACCTTCTAAATACAAAAAAACGCTTCGCGATGCGAAGCGTTTTTTGTTAGATCAAATATTTCATCAGAAGCTCACACACAAGCACAGCGAAGGAGGACGCGCCCGCAACGACGACGAGGCTTCGCCCAAAGTAAGCAAGCACGAGAGCCGTAAGGAAGCCGACAAGGGCAGAGGCGAAAGAGCCCGTGGCATAAAAGATGGCAGGCACAGTCATTACCGAAAGGACAGCGTAGGGCATATAGTAAAGGAAGGAAAGCAGAAAGCGGTTTTCAATCTTCCTTTTTACCAGCACAAGAGGCAGCATACGCACAAGATACGTCACGCCCGCCATCACAAGAAGATAAACGAAAAACATGGGACGAACGGTCATGCCTCTTCCCCTCCCTTCTTTTCCGCATCAATCGGAGCAAAAAAGGCGAAAACGGCAGATGCGATTACCGCGCAAATAATGATAACGAAGCCGCTCGGCACAGACGAAAGTCCGGGAATATAATAAAAAAGGAGACTGAGCGCAACAGCTAAAAGAACGCAGAGCGCCGTGGGCTTATGCTTTTTGGCGTCGGGCACAACGATAGCGATGAACATACCGTAAATAGCGACGCCGAGCGCCGTACTGACGATGGCAGGTAAAACATCCCCTGCGATAGCACCGAGTGCCGTACCGATTGCCCAACCGAGATACGGTGTAGTAATAAGTCCGTACATATAAAAACGGGAAACCCCTTCGGGCTGGACCGCCGAGACGGCAAATACCTCGTCGGTATTGACGAAGGCAATAAGGAAGCGATCGACCTGTCGCACACTCTTATCCATTCGCTGGGACAGTGACACGGACATAAGAGCGTATCTTAAATTAATGATGAACTGCGTGGAGGCAAGCTCAATAAGGCTTCCCGCCCCCGCAATGATAGGAACACCTGCCAGCTGCCCCGCCGACGTAACGTTGGTCATAGAGATCATTACGACCTCCGCGATCGACAACCCCTGTCCCACGGCAAAAATGCCGAAGGAAAAGGAAACGGCAAGGTAGCCAAGGCAAATGGGAATACCGTGCAAAATCCCCTTTTTGTAATCATTTCTTTTCATAACTAAACTCGTTTCGAAGGGCTTGGTCACGCAACCAAGCCCTCTTTTTTGTTAATTATTCGTCCTCGTCCTCATCCGAAATGGGATTTACCACGACGGAAAGACGCTCAATGCGGTTTTCACCCATCTCGGTAACAATGACGTACAGATTGCGATAGGCAAAGCTGTCGCCCTCGTGCGGGTCGGCGTCAAGCATTTCGATCGCCCATCCGCTGACGGTGGTGAAATCGGATTCAAAGTCTCGGTAATCCACGTCAAGCATATCGAACATATCCTCAACGTTTGCGTCGCCTAAGACCTCCCAGGTGTTTTCGTCGGTCTCAACGAACTCGTTTTCGATCTCGTCGCTTTCGTCCCAGATATCACCGACGAGCTGCTCCAAAATATCCTCCATCGTGACGATACCCATAATGCCGCCGTACTCGTCAAGAACGAAATCGACGTGGTTCTGCTCCTCACGCATCTCCGCAAGCGCGGCGGGCAGCTTCATATTGGTATAGACGAAGGAAGGCTCTTTGAGGTGGGCACGAAGATCGGTGATCTCCCCCTCCTCGACCAGCACGCGGTAATAGTGCTTGACGTTAAGCACACCGATGATATGGTCAAAATCGTGCTCGTACACGGGCAAGCGGCTATACGGCGTATTCGATATGACGGCGGAGATCTCCTTGGGGTCGGCGTTGATGTCGATGGCGTCCCATTTCAGTCTGTGGGTCAAGATCTCACCGACGGTAGTGTTGGCAAAGTCAAGAGCAGATTGCAAAAGATCGCTTCTCTCCTCGTTAAGAACGCCCTCTTCTCCGACCGTTTCAATGATGGTGGAAAGCTCCTCCTCGGTGACGGTGGGCTCCTCCTCGTTTTTGCGGAAGATACGGTGGATGACCGCGACGAAGGGGGCGGCGATGGGGGTGAGAAGCCAGACGATGAGCTGCAAGGGGTAGGCTACCGCCTGCACGAAGGTAAGCGCTATCTGCTTGGCAACGATCTTGGGAATGATCTCACCAAAGATAAGCACGAGCACGGTCACTGCCGCCGTGGCAATGGTTGCGCCGACACCGCCCGGGAAAAACGCGACCACGAACACGGTAGCGACCGAGGAAGCGGCGGTATTCACAAGGTTATTGCCGATCAAGAGAGGTCCTAACACCTTATCAAAGCGAGATTGGAGCTTAAAGGCAAGGCGTGCGGCAGAGGATCTTTCTCCCGCCTTCTCCAATCGGCGGGGATTTACGCTCATGTAAGCGATCTCCGAGCCTGAGAAAAAGGCGGAAAACATCAGGAGTATGAGCATAAGAGGAAGGATTACGGCGATACTCATTCGAAGATCACCTCCTCGGAGGACTCACGGCTTTTGGTCGCAAGCTTTGGCGTTTCGATATGGAAGGTCAGCTTCGCAAGGCGACCGTCCTCGACCTCCTTCACCGTGACGGTGAGGTTATGCCACGTAAAGGTGTCGTCCTCCTCGGGGGTATGCCCCAGCTTTTCCGCGACGAACACGGCAACGGTCAGGCGGGCAGGCACCTTAACGGGAGGGTTGTATTTCATGCGGCGGAAGGCGTCGGCAAGGAAAAGCGTGGGCGCGACGTCAAAATAATTGCCGCCGAGCTTCATAAACTCGTGGTTTACGACGTCATCCTCATCGAAAATCTCTCCGACCAGCTCTTCGAGGAAATCCTCTACCGTTACAAGTCCAAGCACCTCGTTTTTCTTACCGCGCACGATGGCAATAGAGGTCTTATTCTTGCTCATTTTGGCAAGCTCGTCGTCGATATCCGCCTCATGGCTGACAAAATAGGGCTTAGTGATCATGGTACCGAGATTTAGGGGCTTGCCTTCGGCAACTGCCTTTAAGTAGGTACGCACCGAAAGAAAGCCCAAAATGTGGTCAAGGTCTCGGCGGTAGACGGGCAAACGGGTATATTTGTTCGCCTTGATGATGGCAAGGATCTCCTCGGAGTCCATGCTGCGTTCGATTCCCACGACGTCCTCGCGGAGAGTCAAAACGTCAGCAACCTTTTTCTTGGAAAAGACGAGTGCCGATTGCAGAAGATCTCCTCTATCCTCATCAATGACGCCCTCTTCTTCAATCGTTTCTATGATTCCCGTAAGCTCTTCCTCCGTCACCGTCGGCTCATCCTTGGTCTTGCAGATCTTCTGTACAAGAAGAGAAACCGACTGAAACAGAAAAGCCACAGGCGTGAGTACCGTCACCAAAAACGAAAGAGAGCCCGACATCATCATGATGTATTCGTCGCTGTGCGCACGCGCATAGCTTTTCGGGATCATTTCTCCGGCGAGGAAGATCACAACTGTGGTGATAACGGTCGTAATCACCGTCATCACACCCTCCGAAAGATTGCTCTTGAATGCGTGAAAGATATCCACGACAAGCAAGGTGGCAAGAGAAGCGCACGCGATGTTTACAACATTATTTCCAACTAAGATAGCGGTGATCGTGCGATCATACTTTGCTTCAAGACGCAAGGCACGCTTGGCGCGCTTATTGCCGTCGTCGGCATAGCCCTTCATACGAATCTTATTCATAGAGGACAAAGCACTTTCCACCGATGAAAAATACGCACTGAACAAGATCAACACGCAACACAAGAACAGGTATAAATAACTACTCGGGTCCATGGACAGGAACCACACTCCTTTATGGTGAATTTTGAATTAACACCCTACATTATATATGACATTTATTCTTTTGTCAAGTACAAACCTCTCTTCTTTTTGCAAAATGACGAAAAAGGGACGAAAAGCACCTTTTTTGCCTGTGCCTTCGTCCCTTATTTCTCTAAAATCCGAAAAACGGAAGCCGCGGAAGCCGCCTTTTGGGAAGCGTGGGCAAGCGCCGTTTGGGGAGCGGTTCAGGCACGCGCGGCGCTCTCTCTACCTCTGCATCCGAAAGGAAAGGCGGTACCGTAGGAGAGCGTGCCGCAGCGTTGTAGGGTCTTCCACCGTGGCTTTTGCCGATATAGACCCCTTCGGGAATCGCCGCGGCGAAAAAGGGGAGGTCTCCTTTGGGCGCCTCCGTCCCTATGGGTTCACGGTAGACGTATTCCGCATCCTTGACCGTCACCTCCCGTGGGAAAGCACGCCACGGCACCGAGATCAGGGATACCCGTTTTAGGCTTCCCTCTCTCCCCTTGGCGGGCGGAAAGGCTACCCCCTCGTTCTCCTCATCGTAAAAAACGGATACGTGGGTATCACACGATTTGAGGTGCACGTCATACGGAAGCCAAACGGTGGTCGTTCTCTCTCCTCTTGCATCCTCTTTGCAAAGAATTGTTGGCGTTTCACCGGAATCCTTGCATACAGTTACCTCGTGCAGCCCCTCTTCCATTGCAAAGTGGCGAAGACTGTCGTCGGAAAGGCTCTCGTGTAAGGGCTGCATCACGGCATCAAACAGAGCGAGATGAGGTGTTCCCGAAACCGCCACCTCCCCTTTTTCATATCCGCACCATGCACCGCATAGATAGTAGGGCGTATAACCGATGAACCAGCGGTCGCGGTTGCCGCCCGAGCTTCCCGTCTTCCCTGCTGTGTCAACGACCGATGACAGTTGCAGACTCTTAGCGCTTCCCTCTTCCGTGACGCCCGTAAGCATATGCGTAACGATAGATGCGGTCATAGGTGAGAGGACGCTTTCTTCCTTATCGTCACCCAAAAAGAGCAGGTCGCCACTTGCATTCTCCACCCGAAAAATCGCGCTTCCCTCGCTCATTCTTCCCTCACGGCAAAAGGGAAGATACGCGCGTGTCATTTCAAAAAGGCTGACTCCGTTCGTGAGCTGTCCCAGCGCAAGCGGCGCTTCCGCAAGGTCGGTGCGAACCTCCCCCTCAGCATCGGTGCTTCTGCGGCAAAGGCTACTCAAACGGAAATCCTCACTTAGCGTTTTATAAACATTCTCCGTTCCCAACAGGCGAAATATCGCTACGGCTACGGTGTTTTTTGACTTTATAAGTGCATCCTTGGCGAGAATGAGTCCGTCGTAAGCATCGGGTGTGTTTCTCGGCCACACGCCCGTATCCGAAAAGCTCTGCGGCACATCGTCAAAGAGCGTCGCCTCGTTGATCCGCCCCTCATTTATGGCGGGCGCATAGAGCGAAAGCGGCTTCAGCGTCGACCCGGGCGCACGGCGCATATCGGTCGCATAGCTGAAAAGAAGGCTTCCCTTCTTCTCGCCAAGGTCGCCGACGAGTGCGACAAGCTTTCCCGTTTCGGGTGAAAAAAGTGCTGTGCCCGCATGGAAGCCATCGCCGTACCTCTCTCGGAGCGCACCGTCCGAGAAGGCTTTCTCCGCCGCCTTTTGCGCCCTCGGATCCAGCGCGGTATAGATGCGGAGCCCGCCGCCGCGGATCAAAGCATTAGCCGCGCTTTCGGTATATCCCTTAGCAAGAAGCCCCTCCTTTACCTCCGCAAGAACGTGCTCGGCATACCAGGAATGCGCTTCTCCCTTATCCTCCGTGTGGGGGGCAAGGATAAGCGGCGCGGCTTGCGCCTCCTTGCATTCCTCCTCACTGATATATCCAAGCTGTGCCATGCGCGAGAGCACGATGTTTCGCCTTGCCGTGTGCGCCTCCGGGGCACTCCTTGGGTTAAGTCGCGCAGGAGCGGGGGTTATGGCGGCGAGACTTGCCGCCTCGGGAAGCGTGAGCTCCGACACAGATTTGCCGAAATAATTTTCCGCCGCCGCCCCCACGCCCACGCACCCTTCTGCCATGGGAACGATATTAAGATACGCTTCTAAGATCTCATCCTTGGTGTGGCGGAATTCAAGCATACGGGCGCGGGTCATTTCCCTCACCTTGCGTACGACCGTTTTCTCTCGCTCGCCACCGATGTTCTTTATCAACTGTTGGGTAATGGTAGAGCCCCCAAAGCTGCTTTTCCCCCCGAAAACACGGTTGACTGCCGCCTTTGCCGTGCGAAGAACGTCCACTCCTGCGTGACGGTAAAAGCGATGATCCTCCATCGCGACGAAGGCATCCTTCACGTAGGCGGGGAGCGCCTTGATAGAGCTATGCACACAACGTCCCCCCGACGCGACCCGTTCCTCCGCCCATTCAACGGCGCGGTCGCCGTCGTAATAATACAGCCGTGTGGTGCTGTCCGCTCCCGCCTGCTTGAAAAGCGCCTCATCCAGCTCAAACGAAATGTCGGAGGTGCAGGCGAGCATAACGGCGAGGCATGAGGATATCAACAAAGCCCCCACGCAAAAGACAAGAAAAAACCGACGGCTCTTTCCCAAAATTCTTTTGCGTGGGGGATCTTTCTTTTTCATATGCGTCTCCTTTTTGCTGTTTCACATTTAGTATACCAAGCAAAAAAGAGAAAAAATCGGGACAGTTTCCGCCAAAAACGGAAAAAAATGCGTTTCAATCACGCGTTTCCTTTTGAAAATCCGCCTCATCGTAAAAAACTCTCGCAAGGCAAAGTCCCTCGGGAGGTGCCGTTGCCCCTGCACGAGTGCGGTTGCGCGAAGCCAAGATGTCTTTTACGGCATCGGGGTCTAGCCTTCCCGTCGCCACGGCGAGAAGCGTCCCCGTAATAATACGCACCATATTATAGAGGAAGCCGTCGCCCGTCACCGAGACGGTATAAAGGTCATCCGTCTTCTCCACATGGCAGTCGAAGACGGTACGTATGGGTGAGCGCGTAGGCGAACCCTCGGCGCGAAAGGCGGAAAAATCGTGTGTGCCGCAAAGGTGTTTTGCCGCTTCGTTCATTCTTGCGAGGGCATCGGGCACGAAAGGATAATACACCTGCCACGCGCGGTCCTTATAGAAGGGATTTAAAACAGGGGTAGACAGCACCGTATAACGGTATTCCTTTGCCCTTGCGTCATATCTCGGATGAAAGCCGTCCTTGACCGCCACCGCCCTATAAAGAGCAAGGTCGGGCGGCATAAAGGGGGCTATGGCAAGTGGGAGCTTTTCGGGCGGGATGGGTAAAGCGCCATCGGGAAGCGAGACCGTGAGCGCAAAGGCATCGGCATGTACACCGCTGTCGGTGCGACTGCACCCGGTGACCATCACGGACGCTTTGAAAAAATCTTCAAGGACTGCCGTCAGCGCTCCTTGCACCGTTCGCTTTTCCTTTTGCGCCTGAAAGCCGCAAAAATGCGTGCCGACGTATCGAATGTAACAAAGATACTTCATAGCATCACACCGCAAAGCCAAAGGGCAAATAAAGGTTTGCTATCACGATGGCGGCACCGAAGGCAACGAAGAACGCGAGCGCCACGAAATCGCGCGTGCAAAGGCGCATGCGCACAAAGCGGGTTCTTCCCACATCGCCGCGATAGCAACGGCATTCCATGGCGGTCGCCAGCTCATCGGCACGGTTAAAGGAGGAGACAAGAAGGGGAATGACAACGGGAACGAGTGCTTTTGCCCTATGAAAAAGGTTTCCCGTATCAAAAGCGGCACCGCGCGCCTTTTGCGCGTTCATGATCTTCTCCGTCTCCTCGACCAAGGTCGGAATGAATCGAAGCGCAATGGTCAGCATCATCGCAAAATCGTGCACGGGCACGCGAATTTTTTTCAGCGGCGAAAGCAACGACTCAATGGCATCGGTCAGAACGATGGGGGATGTGGTGTAGGTGAGAAAGACGCTCGTGCCGACAACAAGCACCGTCACGCGGAGTGCCATAAACACCGCACGAATGACACCCTCCTTGTACACCGTGATACGCCAAAAGGCGAAAAGCACATCGTTGCCCTTCGTAAAAAAGACATTGATGAGCATGGTAAAAAGAAGGATGAATAAAATGGGGCGTATTCCCCGCAAAACGACCTTTAAGGACAGTCGGGATGCAAGGATCAGGAAAACGGCGGAAGCGAGAAGCGCAAGGTAACAGTAAACGTTTTTCGCCAAAAAAATCGTCACGATATATAGCACGGTAAGGACGAGCTTCATTCTTGGGTCAAGACGGTGCAAGACCGAATTACCCGGGAAGAACTGTCCCAGTGTCATATCCTTTAGCATTGTATTTGCCTTTCTTTAGTTCTTTTGCGCGAGGGCTTGAAGGATCGCGTCCCTTAGCCCCTCCACGGTATACAGCTCACCCGAAAGCGGAATGCCCTTTTCCAAAAGGCGCTCGGCGATTTTGGCGGCAGCAGGCATGGTAAGCCCCGCCTCATAAAGAAGCGCGGGCTCGGCGAAGATTTCGGAAACCGTGCCCGTCTTAATGACACGCGCCCCCTTCATCAAAACGATATTGTCGCAGTATTTCGCCATATCCTCCATACTGTGACTGACAAGGATCAAGGTCGCGCCGTGGGCGCGTCTGTATGCGAGCAGCCCCTCGAAGATCTCATTTTTGCCGCGCGGGTCAAGTCCTGCCGCAGGCTCATCAAGCACGAGCACCTCCGGGCGCATGGCAAACACGCCCGCAATGGCGGCGCGACGCTTTTGCCCACCCGAAAGCTCAAAGGGCGATTTGGTTAGAAGCTCCTCGTCAAGTCCAACAAAGCTTGCCGCTTCCCGAACGCGCAGAGCAATTTCTTCCTCGGAGAGGCCCATATTGCGCGGACCGTATGCGATGTCATTCTCCACGGTGCTGTCAAAAAGCTGATATTCAGGATATTGCATCACAAGTCCCACGCGGAATCGGACGTGAGCAAGCTCCTTTTTGCTTTCGTGAATATCCTTGCCGTCAAGAAGCACCCTTCCTTCGGTAGGCTTTAAAATGCCGTTGAGCATCTGCACGAGGGTGCTTTTACCCGACCCGGTATGCCCGATGACTCCCGTAACTTTACCTGCCTCAAAGCTAACCGATACGTGATCGAGGGCTGTGATCTCAAAGGGCGTTCCTTTTCCGTAAACGCAGCTGACGCCCTCAAGCTTCAAAAGTTCCATTGGCTTATCCTTTCCAAAGCTCTGCTATTACCGAAGCGCACTCTTCTATCCCGATACAGCCGTCGGGCATAGAAAGCCCTGCCTGCTTCAATTCGTAAAGAAGGCGCGTCGGTTGGGGTGTTTCCAGTCCCACACTTGTGAGAAGCTCTACCTGTGAGAAGACCTCACGCGGTGTGCCGTCTAACAAAAGCTTGCCGCCATCAATGACCAAAACGCGGTCAGCTCTCGCTGCCTCGTCCATATAATGCGTGATATGCAAAAGGGTCATACCGCGCTCACGGTTCAGCTTCTCCACCACGTCAAGCACCTCACGCCTGCCTTTTGGGTCAAGCATGGCGGTGGATTCGTCAAGAATAATACATTCGGGAAGCATAGCGATCACGCCCGCGATGGCAACGCGTTGCTTCTGACCGCCCGAAAGACGCGCAGGGGAATGCTTGGCATATGCCGTCATATCGACGGCACGGAGCGCTTGTGCCACTCGCTCGTGTAT
Organism: Oscillospiraceae bacterium; assembly: GCA_015064745.1. Classification (GTDB taxonomy): domain Bacteria; phylum Bacillota; class Clostridia; order Oscillospirales; family CAG-272; genus UBA1740. The sequence continues at coordinate 32,309 of SVRR01000018.1, forward strand.
TTCTTCATATGGCACGCCGAGATTTTCGGGGCCAAATGCCACGTCCTCCTCAACGACGCTTGCAACAATCTGGTTGTCGGGGTTTTGAAAGACCATACCGACCTTTCCGCGCAGACGGAAAAGCGCTTCCTCATCAAAATCTTCTCCCGTCAATTCCTCGCCTGCCACAAAAAGGCGTCCCGCGCTTGGCGTGAGGATCATATTGAGAAGCTTGGCAAAGGTGCTTTTACCGGAGCCGTTGTGCCCAAGCACAGCCACGTATTCGCCACTATGAATTGTGACCGAGAAGTCACTGATCGCGGGATGCACGCCCGCCCCCTCCTCGTAGGAGAAGGAGAGATTCTCGGCACGGATAAATTCACTCATGTTCGTTTCCTTTCAAAACGTGCAACGCACGCTACTGCCGGCGGGAAGCGTAAGCCCGCTTTTCTCCACGTAAAGACCGATCTCGTCCGCCTCGCATTTGCCGCCGCGCGAGCGGGCAACACGCAGATCCACGATGTAGCGCATCGCGGAAGCTGACAGCCCCGTGGTATAGGAATTCAAAAGAAAGAAGAGGGGGTTGTCCGAAAGAAGCTGTGCCGAAAGCGCTACGAAGGGGTCAATGCTTTCCTCGATCTTCCAAACCTCACCCGTAGGTCCTCTTCCGTAGGAGGGCGGATCCATAATGATGGCATCATATCGGTTACCGCGGCGCAATTCTCTTTCCATAAATTTACGGCAATCATCCACGATATAGCGAATGGGAGCGTCGCGAAGTCCCGAAAGGGCGGCATTTTCCTTTGCCGCCGCGACCATTCCCTTTGCCGCGTCCACATGAACGACCGAAGCGCCTGCCGCTGCCGCCGCGACGGTTGCACCGCCCGTATAGGCAAAAAGGTTAAGCACCTTTACGGGGCGCTTCGCGTTTCGAATAAGCGCGGAAAACCAGTCCCAATTGGTTGCCTGCTCAGGGAAAAGCCCCGTATGCTTAAAGCCCATCGGCTTAATAACAAAGCGAAGAGAGCCGTAACCGATCGTCCAGCTTTCGGGCAGACGGTTTTCGCTCCAAGCGCCGCCTCCCGATCGTGAGCGACGATAACCTGCATCCGCTTTGTCCCAAAGCGGATGCTGCTTCGCGTTTTTCCAAATCACCTGGGGGTCGGGGCGCACGAGGGAATATTTTCCCCAAAGCTCAAGACGTTCACCGTCCGATGCGTCAAGCAAACGGTAATCCTTCCAATTCTTACTTACCCACACGGTCCGTGTCCTCCGTTTTGTTTTGGTTTTTCTTTTCATAGCGATAGCGCGCCGAGCCAACGTTTTGTCCGTGGCAAAGCGCGATCGCAAGTGCGTCCGCCGTATCGTCGGGCTTCGGAGGCGCGGGAAGCTTCAAAAGAGAAGTCACCATGGCGATGACCTGCTTTTTTTCGGCAAGTCCGTAGCCGACAACCGCCTGCTTGACCTGCATCGGGGTATATTCCTCCACCGCAATACCGTGCTGTCTTGCGCATAAAAGCGCCACCCCACGCGCCTCGGCAACGGGAATCGCGGTCGTTTGGTTGTGATTGAAGAAAAGCTCCTCGATCGCCATCTCTTCGGGCGCATACTTGTCCATGAGACGAGAAAGGTCATCGTAGATCATCGAAAGGCGCAAATCTACGGGCGTGTGCGACGGCGTGGTTACCGCACCGCAGGCAACGGGATAAAAGCGCCCACCCACAGTCTCTATGACGCCCCAACCGAGCGTCGCAAGTCCCGGGTCAATACCGAGTATTCGCATACCCCCTTCTCCTTTCTCACCCATATCTTTCTTTTAATAATATATTTTACCATAGATGAAGGCAAAAATCAAGACTTTGACGGCAAAAGGGGAAAAGATTTCCCCTTTTGCCTGCTTAAAGTGTTCTTTTTTCACCCCTTCTCTCCTCAAAAAGAAAAAGCAAAGCAAGAAAGAAGATTCCGCCCCCGACAGCAAAGCGACAAGCAAGCGTAAAAACATCTCCATGCGACGGAAGAAGAAAAACGCATATAGAAACGGAAAGAAGAGCGGCAAGTACAGGGGAGACAAAGGCACGCGGCGCAAGTGAAAACCGCAAAGCCCGTTTGAGCTTTGCCAAGCTCAGCACAAAGTTCATAAGCTCGGTGATGTAAATGACGGCGACGTAACCGTCCGCGCCGAATAGGGGAAGGAGGATCAGCACCGCGAAAACAGAAAGGGCGGCATCCGCAATGTTTACGCCCATGGAATACACCTGATATCCAAGCCCCTTCAAGTGAGCGTCCACCACGCTGTCAAGATACATCACGGGAACGAGCGGTGCGAGGGCACGGACGTACCGCCCGACACTCTTGTTTTTGTACAGCAAAACACCGAGCGAGTCCGCGCCGAGAAACAAAAAGAGTGCCGCCCCAACGGCAAAAAGAAAGGTCATTCCTATGGCGCGCGATGCTATTCCGCCAAGGCGTCCGCGTTCTCCTCTGCCGTCAAGCTCGGCGCATTCGGGAACGAGCAATCCCGAAAAGGAGGAAAGCACCGCAGTGGGAAACAAAAGGATCGGAAGCGCCATGCTATGAAGCGCGGCGTAAGAGGCAAGCGCGTCGGCACGGGCAACTCCCCCCCAAGAAAGGCAAATAGGGATCAGAAGATGCTCTAACGTCACAAGTCCCGAGCGCGCATAAGCGGACGCCGCACAAGGGAGCGCAAATCCGACAACGGCGCGTCCTTCCCTGCCCGTACCGCCCCCCTTTAAAACGTGACGGCGGCGATCAAGCCACGCTTGGGCATACAGAAGAAAAAACGAAAAAAACTCGGCGATCGACGACCCTCCCACAAGCGCGAGGCACGCCGCCTCCACCTCACCCTCCTTGCAGAGCGATAATCCAAAAAGAGTGAGAAAAATACGTACCGCTTGCTCAAAGACCTGTGTTACGGCGTTATGACCGACCCGTCTTACCGCTACGAAATACCCACTGTATACCGCGGAAAGCGCAATCGGTACGAGGCTGAGAGAAAGAAGGCGCAGAGAAGAACGGGTACGGACGTCGCCAAGCACCCGAATTGCCAAGACATCCGAACCGAAATAAAGGACGAGTGAGCCGACACCACCAAAGAACAAGGCATAAAGGGCCGCTGCGCGCAAGATCCGCTTCGCTCGCTCCCCCTCTCCTCTGCCCAGTGCCGCGGCAACGAGTCGCGTTACGGCAAGCGAAACGCCGGAGGTGGCAAAGGTGACGGCGAAGGCGTAGACACTCATGGTCAAGCCGAGAAGTCCCATTCCTTCTGCCCCAACCTTACCCGTAATGTAGCTGTTGAAAAGCAGCGAAACGCCTCGCATGGCAAGTGCCACGGTGGCAAGCATCGCACCGCTTTTGAAAAACTGTTTTTTATCCGTCATCGCTTTTTCCTCCGTTTCTTATCCATACTATGAGAGGAAAAATAAAAATAGAAGCCCGCAAGCGCGGGCTTCTTAAAGCTTAAGCTTCTTTTTGGGTGGTGTACACAAGAGGACAGCCGTAAACGCGTTCGTACACTTCACGGCAAAATCTTTCATTTTCCACACGCATCTTTTCAGCGGCTTCCCTTCTGTTCAGTGTCGCATCGGGATAGATCGGAGCGCCGACGTGGGGAGTATAGGCGAGAACGGGAAAGCCGTCGTCGCCCATGGTGTCGGTATCAAGAAAGGTGATAAAGCAGGGCACGACGGGAACGCCGCGGCGTACCGCAATTTCAAAGGCACTCGATTTTAAGGGCTTCGGCTTGCGGTAATTCCACCAAAGACTTTGCTCGGCGTATATGAGTACGCAATTTTTTTCTTCAAGCGACTTGTGTACCGCCTTTAAAAAAAGCTTCATCGTAGCGGGATCGGAGCTGAGAGGCAGGGTGTCACAGTTGCGCATCAGCATGCCGTAAAAGCCGGGAAAGGAGGTGTAATTCCCTTCGCGAATGACACGGTACATCTTCCCACGACGGCACGATTGGTCAAACACCTTTTGCATGATAAAGCTGTCAAAGGGGTGAAAATGGTTACAGGTGATCACGGCGCCGCCGTCAAGCTCTGCCAAGTGTTCTACCCCCACCGCGGGGTTTAAATACAGTTTTTTTTGTCGCAAAAGGCGATAAAAGAACAACCGTGCCACACCAAAGGAAAATCCACGCTTTAAGCGAGAAACAAAACGCGCATCCAGGTACTTCACATCTTCGGGGCGAAGCATGCGCCCCGGCGGATCGTCCTCGACGTCTTTGTCAAAGAGCCCGAGTCTTTCGTACTCTTCTATTTTCTCTAGCACGGCGAGGCGGTCGGGCGACGGTTTAATTTTCTTCTTCACAGTCAAAGAGCCCTCCCGACGAGTATTTTTCCTTGCCTGGGTATGGGCGCGCGAGCGCAGCTCGGTTTCGCAATACCCATTTCCTTTACGGAAGACATCACGCGCGAAACGCGCAAGGCGATACGACGGTTTTCCGCCGTTTCCTCGCTCTCGCGAACGGCAGTGGCAATCAGGTTTTCGGTCTGCTCCGCGGCGCGGCGCACGTCCTCCTCGCTGTAAGCGCGCTTGCGCTCACGCAGCACACCCCCCTCGGGAAGCGCGTCGGCGCATGCCCAAAACTCTTCCTCATACAAAATGCCGTCCTTTTGCCAAGGCTTGCTGTCAAGGTTAAAGTGCACCAGCATAGGCTCATTTTTCTCAGGTCGGAAGGGCATAAAATTCCAGCACTCGGGAAGGAATTTCACTCTCCCGCGGCAAATGACGTTCAAATAATCCTGGTCCTGCGCCACACGGAAGGTGACGGCGGAAAGAAGCTTGATAAACAGGTCGCCGAACGAAATCTTCCGCATTTCGACCAAATTCATCAAAAGAACGCCTGCGTTAAAGTAGGGCACACCCTTCTCGACGCCCACGCGGTTTTCAACGTAACGGCGCAAAACGGGAACGTGATTGACAAAGCCGTCGGGGATCGCGCCCGCAAGATCGTTACCAAGACGAGTATCAAAAAGACGTCCCACGTCACCGCGCAGTAAAATATCACTGTCAAGGTACAGCGCTTTTTTCATTTTTGGATAGAGCTCGGGAATCAGCAAACGATAATAAGTAGCATGGGAATAGTAATCTCTTGTGTGGAGACGGTGCACAAAATGCTCGATCTCGCGCGATACGTTACGGAAGGTCAGCGAAAAGCCCTCCTCTTCAAACCGCGCGCGCATTTCGCCCGCCGTCCTTTCGGACACGTCGGTATGCAAAACGTACGCCGCATACGCACGATTCTTATCTCTATGCGCCTTCAAGGACGCAAGCGCCACGCCAAAGAGGGGCAGATAACGCTCGTCGCAAGCAAAAAACAAATTTACAGTCTCTTTCTTCATAAATCTTCTCCTTATTTTCAAAAATCCGTGTCGCAAGCCAATGCTTGGCGGCAGCCAACCAAGATCATTATAGTTATCTGTGCGCCCTTTTACAAGGCTTTTCCCTCTCGACCTTTCGCCCTTCTTTCGAGAGCCTCTCTCGCGCAGCGAGAACGACCGTTTTTGCTTTTCTCGGAAAACGAGAGTTGTTTTGCAAACCAACGGTTGTCTTTTTGCCTGTTTTTGTTTTTTTGCACCTGCAACTATTGACATTTCTTTCTGTTTGTGTTATACTATGACATAAGCAAAAGAAAGGAGAAAGCGGCATGGAGATCAAAGAAACCGTCAAAGCAAACCTCATTCGTCTGCGCCGTGAGCACAAGCTGACACAGCTTGAGCTATCGGAAAAGATCAACTATTCCGACAAAGCCGTCTCCCGTTGGGAAACGGGCGAGGTGACACCCGACGTGGAAACGCTCGCACACCTTGCAACGCTATACGGCATTCCCATCACCGCCTTTTTCCTCGCCCCCGAAGAACAGCTTTCAAAGAAAGAAAAAAAGGCACAAAAGCGTGCCGAAAAGAATTACAAAAGAACACAAAAAAGGCAAGCGAAAAAGAGCGCGTCCGTCGCCACTGCCCCTTCGCGCAAGCCGAAGGACCCCGCCCGTGCACGTCGCGCGGCACTCCTTGTGTTCTCGCTCTGCTTTCTGTGGACGCTGGCACTCTCGCTCTTCTTTATCTTGCACACATCAGGGCTTAAAGGCGCTTGGTACACCTTTATTTGGGCTGTCCCCGCTACCTTTGTTTGCCTGCTTTTCTACTTCAACGCCCGCCACGCCGTCACCCGCCGCGTGTTTTCCTCCCTCTTTGTTTGGACGGCGCTGGTCGCAACCTATTTGCAAACGGCAAATTGGGCGCTCTTTCCCCTTCTCTTCCTCGGTATTCCTTTGCAAGCAATCATTTTGCTGTTTCCTTTTCTTAAAAAGAAAAACTCATAAATATAGCAAAACACCGCTATCTCCGATAGCGGTGTTTTTTTAAATTTACGTTTTCGGCAAGAGCACGCCCCCTTACATAGCGGCAAAGCAAAAAAATCCAAAAATTGACCGACAACGATGCCATGTGCGATTTGTGTGGGCGCCGCGCGTTTTATACGAACATCGCGCGAAGCAAAAATCGTACAGGGCTAGGCGTAAGGGAGCGAGGGCGCTGACGGTGTAGTTCCCTACTCCGAAGCGCCTGAATCGACCGACAACGACGCCATGTGCGATTTGTGCGAGCGCCGCGCGAAGCAGAAATCGTACAG
>SVRR01000040.1 GCA_015064745.1 Oscillospiraceae bacterium
GAGAGCATCCGCGCAGGCATCCTTTCCGTTGACATCGGTCAGACGGAGGCAGGCCGTGCCCTCGGACTTCCCGGTCGCATCACGATGCTAAGGATCGTCATTCCGCAGGCAATCAAGAACGTGATCCCTGCCATCGGTAATGAGCTGATCGCCCTCATCAAGGAAACCTCTATCGTCAGCATGATCGGTATGTTTGACCTGACGATGGCGGCAAAGATCATCGGTAGCGGTAACAATATGGCGAGCTACATCGTGCCTATGGCGGTGGTCGCCCTCTTCTACCTTGCGATCGTATACATTTTGACCTTCGGTATCAAGAAAATTGAAAGGAGGCTCCGCGCAAGTGATCGACGCTAAGAATATTTATAAATCCTTTGGCTCCTTACAGGTGCTTCGCGGCGTTTCCACCGAGATCAAGGACGGCGAAAAGGTCGCCATCATTGGCCCCTCGGGTAGCGGAAAATCGACCTTTCTCCGTTGCATGAACCTTCTTGAAACGCCCACGTCGGGTGAAGTTTGGCTGGAAGATAAGCTGATCACAGCATGTGACGTCACCCTGCACCCCGAGCTTTCCGCGCTTTCGGGCAGAGAGCAAAAGCGTGCCCGTGCGGAGTTTGAAAAAACACACCGCATCGACATCAACCTTGCCCGTCAGGAAATGGGCATGGTGTTCCAGCACTTTAACCTTTTCAATAACCTCACCGTTCTGCAAAACCTGATGCTTGCTCCCGTCCAGCTGAAGCTGAAGACCAAGGAGGAGGCGGAGGAAACGGCACGCGCCCTTCTGCGCCGCATCGGGCTTGAGGATAAGGCAAACGTCTATCCCTCCACCCTGTCGGGCGGACAGAAGCAGAGAATTGCCATCGTTCGCGCCCTCGCCATGAACCCCAAGGTCATGCTCTTTGACGAGCCCACATCCGCCCTCGACCCCGAAATGGTCGGCGAGGTGTTGGACCTCATCCGTGAGCTTGCCGACGAGGGAATGACTATGGTCATCGTCACCCATGAAATGGGCTTTGCGCGAGAGGTCGCTGACCGCGTGCTCTTCATGTCGGACGGTGTCATCACCGAGGAAGGCACCCCCGCCGAATTGTTCGATAACCCGCAAAACGAGCGTACAAAGCAATTTTTGCGCTGCGTTTTATAAAGCATCACAATTAAAAAACGCCATCCTTCGATGGCGTTTTTATTTTTCTTTGGTATACATTAAAATGTCCTCTACTCTGCAATCTAAAAAAGTACAAAGATCGTTGATTGTCACCGTGCTGATCGGTTTGTTGTGCTTTAAACGGTCCAAAAGACTGCGGCTGATGCCGTGATCTACGATTAAGCGGTAAGTCGAAAGCTTTTTTTCCTTCAAAGTCCTATAAAACGGCTCGTAAGAGATCACGGCTTCACCCCCAAAGGTATTATTGCTTATATTATAAATCTATACTCTCTATTTTGACAATTGTCGATAAAAAGAGTATAAAAGTATTGACAAATCAAAAACAGTGTGATAAAATAAATATGCTCTTTTAATAGAGCATAGTACGAAACAAAAACACAATATTTTGGAGGGGAAAATATGAACACAACTTTTAAAAGATCTGTAGCAGCCTTCCTTACTGCAGGCATGCTACTTACTGGCCTAACCGCTTGTTTTAAATCACCAGAAGAAAAAAGAGGAGATGAAATTACAGAACTAGCAAACCAAGAAAGCGAAATTAAGTTTGATAAGATTTTGCATATTAATGTTTCAGGAAAATATAGTTCAAAAAAAACTTTGTTAATTACTGGATTAATAAACTCAAACAATATAAAAAATTCACAAGAAAATTATAGGGAACTTGAATATATAATATCAAAAGAAGAATATGAAGCAGTTTATGCCATTAAAAATGCAGCAGATATTTATTATCCTTTTGATGAATCTTCCACAGAATTAATTAATAATATTATAAAAAGCTATGAACCTGAAAGAGCTGGAGAAATTATTGATGCCCCTGATTCCTTTTTTGACAAATTGGACATTATTGTAGAAGAATATTGCAAGTAAAAAACGCAAAAACTTATTAAGCCTTTATAAACATCTAGAAGCAACAAAGGAGAGCAGAAATAATCAAATGTCCCTATTGTGTTGCTGAGCGGACAAGCGAGAACCCCAAAAATTCCAAAACGCAAAAAGAGAACGCACGGAGAAATCCGTGCGTTCTTATCTTATTCAACAACCGTATACTCCATCATTTCATAATGAAGACGGGTTCCGACGTCGACGCCCTCGGGGAGGAGAGCCATGGCGATAAAGAGCTCTTCGCCCGTTTCGCTTTCGAGAATGGCGTACTCTCCCTCAATGCGTTTTACAGTATAATCGTGTGGTTCTAACATTTTAGAAGGTAAAAATTACGAAATCGGAGGCGGCGACGGTCGCGTAATAGGTTCTGTCGTCCACCTTTTCAAGACGGATATCCTCGCGTGCGCTCTTGAACACCTCGAGCTTACCGTCCACGTTCAGGGTGATCTTGACCTTCTTATCGAAGTCGCGGTTGATCTCGTCGCCCTTCGCGCTCGTGCGCATGTTGCCCTCGTTGTTGAAGACGGAAAGGAAGCGGCGTCCCTTGTCGTCGGTCGACACCAGCCAATGCAAACCGTCCACGTATACGGGCATCGTTTCGGGGATAAGGCGGTCAAGCTCGGCGATCAGCTTATCAAGATCAGCACTTTCGAGGATCTTGTGCGACGAGCCTGCCTTCGCCTTCTTGAACTTGCCTTCCGCCGTTGCATCAATGAGATAATCGTACTTAGAGAGCACCTCGTCCGACGCGTCCTCATAGATGATGTCAAACACGTCGCCGAAGCGGGTGTTGGTGAGGACGTGACTCTCGTTGCCAAAGGTGTCCTCGGTGCGGTTGAAGAGCAGGGTGAGAATGCCCTCAATATGTCCGTAGTATTCGGTGTCGGCGGCATCGAGCTTCACCGACATGTATTCGCCGCGGCGGTCGCTCGGCTTCTGTACCTTGAAGGGGTCGGGAAGCTCTACGCAGATATAGTCCCTAGGAAGCACGACGGCAAAGGGCACCTTCGCCTTCACACCGTGGATGCCTGCGGCGGTGTTGATAAACTGCTTCTTGATCTCGCCGTATTCCGAGAGCGTCCAGTCGTTCATATCGCTGTAAGAGCAGTTGAGACCCCACTCCTCACCGAAGTGATCCGCACCCGAAAGGAGAGTATGGTAGTAGATGCGCTCTTGGAGGAGTCTTGACGAGCCACCGTTCTTACCGTGGGTGGTAAAGTCGTCTCCGTGGGTCTCCTGGGTGAGATACCACTCGTTGATGGGGTCGAGGTTAAAGCAAGGCATGCAGCAGTCGTTTCTGCCCGTTTCGGGGTTGTAGTCCGCACGCCAGCATTCGTAGTAAGTACCCCACTTCTTGCCCGCCGCGAGTGCTACGCCTCTGGCAAGCGCGACCGCCTCACGCATGCGGCCGATCTGTGCGCCGACCTCGGGCATCAGGGTGCGCATACCCATCTCGTCTTGGAGCTTGGTGAACATAAAGTAGCTGTCGACCGCCAAAATGTTGTTGTCGGTTTCGGCAAGACGGCGGGAGAACATCTCGCGGATCTCGTCCACAAAATCGGGCACAGTTTCCGCATAGGTGCGGCTTGCATAGTATTCGGGGGTGTCCTGCGAGAGGGAGATCAGCTGCTCGCCGTCGGGGGTAAACTTGTTCTTTGCGGGGAGCTTTTCACGCAGCTCCTTGGGGTCGAAATAGCCTCTCTTACCCGTTGCCTTCATCATGCGCGGCCACTCTGCCCAGCGGCGGTTGGACGCCGACTCGTGCAGCTGGAAGCCGAGAAAATCGTCGCCGAGTGCCTGGCGGTATTCCGAGATCAGGCGCTTGTCGAAGGCGTAGGGGTAGTAGGTGATGCCGCCCGCAATGCGGTCAACGTAGAAGGGAATATGATTTTCCTTGATGAGATGATACAGGGGGGTGCCGACTGCCGCATAGGTGTTAAAGAGTCGGTCCTTCGGAACAGCAAAGCAGTGCTGCAGCTTAAAGCCGCTGTCGGCGTTTAAGAGCCCGTTCTTTTCAAGACCCTTGATGCAATCCTCGTTGTAAACGTGAAAGAATTTCATATAGATCTCCTTTGTGTCGGTGAATTGATTTCCTTCTCCATTGTAGCATAAAAAAAGGCTTTTTTCTATAGGAATATATTAGAAAAAAGCCTTAAAAGTAGCACAATATTAATTTTTCTGCTCGGGAGCCATGCTCTCCTGCTTTTGCCGTTTACGCCCCCTGTATTCCTTGGGTGTCATTTTCATGATCGATTGGAAGCAACGGTTGAAGGTGCGGATGGAATTATAGCCCACCGCGTAAGCGATCTCGGTGACGGGGGTGTCCCCACTCTTCAGCATTTCGGTAGCGCGGCTGATGCGCAGGGAATTGATGTAATCGTTAAAGCCCGTGTGCAGCTTGCGGTTGAAAAGATGCGAGATATAATAGCGGCTGATATGCAGCTCGTCCGAAATGGCTTGCAAGGAAATATCGGTATCGTAATTCTCATAGCAAAAGTGAATGATGCTCTTCATGATGTCCGTTTCGCAAGAGCCGTTTTCGGAAAACTCCATCACGCGGAAAAGCTCGCTGAACAACGCGAGGAGATACCCTCTCACCTCGGTGTCGGCAAAGACAGCATCCTCTTTATGCACGTCGATCACATTTCCGATCGCTTGGGTGATGCGTGCATTTTCAGAAGACGGCTCTTGCGAAACGGA
>SVRR01000019.1 GCA_015064745.1 Oscillospiraceae bacterium
TCCCGATGACGTCGGCGGCAGATTTTCCGTTTTTTCCGCTGTGGGACTTTTGCCCATCGCTGTTGCCGGGATTTCGATCACCGATTTGATGGCAGGTGCTGCAAAGGCGCGTGAGGAGCTTTTAAACGACGACGTGGCAAACAATATTGCTTTGCGTTACGCCATGTATCGCAACATCTTCTATCGCCAAGGGAAGCTTGCGGAGGTCATGGTCAGCTATGAGCCTTATGCCGCAATGCTTAACGAGTGGTGGAAGCAGCTGTATGGCGAAAGTGAAGGGAAGGACCGCAAAGGTCTTTTGCCCGATTCCGTTATCTTCTCCACCGATCTGCACTCGCTCGGGCAGTTTATTCAAGACGGTACTCGCATGATGTTCGAAACAGTGCTTTCCGTCGAAGACTCTGGAGCTCGCTTCTCTATTCCCAACGACGAAGCTAATATCGACGGTCTCAACTTCCTTTCGGGATGCGAGCTTGATTATGTGAATAAACAGGCAATGCTTGGTACGCTTCTTGCCCACAACGATGGTGGCGTTCCCAATCTTCTTCTCGAGCTCAAGGATAAGAGTGAGTACTCCATGGGTTACCTTCTTTATTTCTTTGAGCTTGCATGTGCCGTTTCGGGCTACACACTGGGAGTCAATCCCTTTAATCAACCTGGTGTAGAATCCTACAAAAAGAATATGTTTGCTCTTCTTGGTAAGCCCGGATATGAGGAAGAGAAGAAAAAACTCACAAAAAGACTGAAATAATTTTAATTTTTTTGTGCAAGTACTTGAAAAAAATATTTTTTTGTAGTACAATAAAGGTGGGAAAACCAATTCATAAATTTTGGAGGTACACACCATGGTAAAATTGATCGTTGGCTTAAAGGGAACCGGCAAAACCAAGACTCTCATCGAGCTTGTCAACAAGGCAGCCGCAGAGAGTAAGGGCGCAGTCATCTGCATTGAAAAGGGCTCTAAGCTGAACTATGATATTACTCATAAAGCGCGGTTGATCGATACGGACAGCTTCATGGTAACGGACGCGCAGGCGCTATACGGATTTATTGCGGGTATCACGGCGTCAAACCACGATATTACCGATATTTTTGTAGACTCGGCACTTAAGATCTGCGGCGATGATATGGCGGCATTTGCCACCTTTGTGAAGGAAGTCGATAAGCTTTCCTCCATCGCAGGCTACACCTGCGTGATGACCGTTTCGGCGGCAATTGAGGATTGTATGGAGAATCTCCGCGAGTATCTGTAATTTTTGAATAAAAAAGGGCTGCCGTAGGCAGTCCTTTTTTTCCGTCCGCCTCGGGGCATTTTTCCTTTCGTTGCATAAGATAGTATTGAGGTGAATACCTCATATCATTTTTAGGGGGAAATACCATGGCAGATAGCAGATGCTCCTGTGGCCAGGGTAGCTTGACCTCGGGCTCTCGCGAAACCGTTTGCATCAGCACGATGCGTGTTCTCGATTCCTGTCGTGACAGGGATTGCTTTGAAGACAGCAGAGTTTACTTGACGCCCTTCGGTCAGGAGATCATCGACCGCACGGCTACCGTAAGAACCGTGGACGCAAAGATCGTTGCCACTTCGATCAGCGTTGACGAGGTACCGTTTAACTGTGGCTTTTATCAGATTACCGCGCGCTTCTATATTCGTTTAAAGTTTGAGGCTTGCATGGCACCCGCGCGTCCCCAAGAATTTTGCGGACTTGCAATTCTCGAAAAAAATGTCGTTCTTTACGGCGGCGAAGGCAGTGTACACATTTTCCGTTCCGATGCGGGAAGCGGCTTTTGCTCGACGCCCGTTTGTGCTGACGGGTGTAACAGTCTTCCCACTGCCGTCATTGAGACGGTAGATCCCATTGTTCTTTCGACCCGTATCGCGGCAGATTGCGGTGCTTGCGGCAATTCGTTTGGCTGCGGTTGCGGCAACGATGCTTGCGGCCGCGCATTCAATTGTGCTTGCGGCTGCGGTTGCGAGGGATCGACGCTTCCGCTTGAGGTCACGGGGTTGTTCCCTGAGGGCTTTTCCGATGGCGGTGCCAATCGCCTTCAGGTGTGCATCGGCATGTTCTCGGTCATCCGTCTTGAGAGACCTGCACAGTATCTCGTAAGCGCCTCCGAATATTCGGTGCCCGACAAGGAATGCTCGCCCGCAACCAACGAGGAGGACCCCTGCGGCCTCTTCCGCGCAATGGCGTTCCCGGTCAATGAGTTTTACCCGCCTTCTTTGAAGGAGGGACAGGGAAAGGGCGGTTGCTGCCGCTAAACAATAAAGAAATCCGCCCGTGGGCGGATTTCTTTGTTTTATGCTTTGTTGATCTTGTATTTTGTGCCCTGGGGGGTATCCTCAAGAATGACACCGCGCGACGCAAGCTCAGCGCGAATACGGTCAGCTTCGGCATAGTTCTTGGCTTTCTTAGCTACCATGCGGGCTTCGATGGCTTCCTCGATTTCCTTGATAAAGGCATCGTCGCCTTCCTCTTCCTTAACGAAGCCGAAAAGGAGAGTGAGCTCGTCAAAGATCTCCTTGCCCTTTTCAACCGCGGCACGCGATGCGGGGGTAGTACCGTTCATCGCTTGATTCAGCTTGCGGATAAGGTCGTAAATGGCTGCAATACCGCCGCCCGTGTTGAAGTCGTCGTCCATTGCCTCGATCATTGCGGCACGGCAAGCCTCAAACTCGGCAACGAGAGCCTCTTCGCCTTCGCGGAGAGCATCTCCCTCGGCGTTCTTGACGTAGAATTTAAGGGCGTCGGCACAACCGAAGATGCGCTCTAACGCCGCCGCGGACTGCTCAATAATATCCTTTGAGAAGTTGATGGGGCTGCGGTAGTGAGAGGAGAGAAGGAAGTGGCGGATGGGAAGATAGCCGTATTTCTCTGCGATCTCACGAACGGTGAAGAAATTGTTTAGGGATTTGGACATCTTCTGATTGTCCACGTTGATGTAGCCGTTGTGCATCCAGAAGCGTGCGAAGGGCGCACCCGTGCAGCATTCGGATTGTGCGATCTCGTTCTCGTGATGCGGGAAGATAAGGTCTTGACCTCCGCAATGAATGTCAATGGTCTCGCCAAGATATTTTTTGACCATGGCAGAGCATTCAATGTGCCAACCGGGACGACCCTCGCCCCAAGGAGACGACCACGCGGGCTCACCCGGCTTTGCCGCCTTCCAAAGCGCAAAATCAAGGGGGTCCTCCTTCTGCTCCGAGATGTCAATGCGCGCGCCGGACTCCAAATCCTCAACAGCAATGCCCGAAAGCTTGCCGTAGTCCTTGAACTTGCGCGTGCGGAAATATACGTCGCCGTTTGAAGGGTAAGCATACCCCTTTTCGACGAGCGTGCTCACGATAGCGAGAATGGTATCAATGTTGTCGGTCGCCAAGGGGTGTACGGTTGCCGGACGGACACCGAGTCCTTGGGCGTCTGTAAAATATTCCTTGATATAACGCGCGGCGATCTCGCTGTACGTGACGCCTTCCTCGCCCGCGCGGCGAATGACCTTGTCGTCAATATCGGTGAAGTTCTGCACGAAGGTCACCTTGTAGCCGCGGTATTCAAAATAACGGCGGAGCATATCGAATACGGTAAAGCAACGCGCGTTTCCAACGTGAAAAAAGTTATATACGGTCGGACCGCAGGCGTACATTTTGACTTCGCCGGGCGTTAAGGGAATGAATTCCTCTTTTTTAAACGAGAGTGTGTTGTAAAGCTTTATCATGGGAAACCTCGTTATCAGTTGTTGTTATAAGATATTATAATGTTTTTTTTACGGTTTGTCAAGGGAATGAGAGGGGAGTTTTGACGAGAGTTTTATCTTTTTGAGAGAAATGAGGCTAAAAACGCCGGAGCCGAGCAAAAAAAAGCCGAGAAAGAGATGCAAAAGAGTAGGTGAGAGCAGGCGTGCGATCCATCTTCCCGTCAAAGTGCCCGGTATACCGAAAAGAAGAATGATGCCAAGCATGGAAAGAGAAAGACGGCGACGGCGCAGGTGTCCCATTGCTGATGCCAAGAGTGCCGAAAGGAAAAAGACGAGATTTAAATAGACCGAGCTATCCCTTGAAACGCCCAAGGCATCTCCGAGATAAATTAAAAATATTCCTCCGCCTCCAATGCCTAATCCAAGCGGCAATGCCAGCGCAAAAACGATCAACGAATTAGCTAAAAGCAAGATAGATCTCCTTTCCTACCGTGTAACCGCCCGAACCGAGTAATAAAAGCCCAAATATTAAGCGCAAAGTAAATGAATTGACCTTGCCGAGAAGAAAAGCCCCCAATGCTCCGCCGGCAACGGCGAGAAAGGGAAGAAGAGGGGTGACGGCTTCGAGAGGAACGGAAGCGGAGCGATATAAAAATAGGGTTTGTAAGGAAAGAAGAAAAATACCGACAGATGCCGTGGCGTACGCGCGCTTATCGCCGCCCTCTTTGCTCAAAAGAAAATAAAGAGGTACACCGCCCCCCGTTCCGAGAAATCCGTTGAGCATACCCGCGAAAAACGAGGTCGTAATTCTGATGAAGCGTCTTTTTTGGTTTTTGTTTTGCATTTTCCTTGCCCTTTTGAAAAAACTTACACTTTTTTTATGAAACACTTGTATTTCTCGTAATTTTTTGGTAAAATAGAATAGATATTTATACTTAAAGTTTAGTTGTATTTATACACACGGTGAAAGGAGACGCACATGGCAAAGGAAAACAAAGAGAAGCCCAAGACGACCCCTGAAAAAGAGTGCGAAGAAAACGCATCGGGAGCTCCTAAGCATAACAAAAAATCCGAGAATAAAGGAAAAAAGGAAAAGGTACGCCGTCGCCTTTCGCCGGATGCCCCCTTGCACCAGGTTATGCCTATTCTCTTAACGGCGCTTGCTGCTCTTTTTGGGGTGTGTATCTATACACAGATCGAGATGGGGCTTTTGCGCTCCTTTGTGGCAAACGTTTGCTTTGGAATGTTGGGCGGCGGTGCGTACGTGATTCCCATTTGGTTTTTGATTGCCGCCCTACGTTGGCGTGACGATGCGCGCGCGGACGTGCTTTTGCGCAGCCAGGTGTTTGGCGGTGTTCTTATTTTTCTCGTTTCGGTGCTTTGCTATACTTTCGGAATACCGGCGAATACGTCATTTTCTTTGAAAACGTTCGTTGATCTTGGTGTCGAAAGAGTTGGTGGCGGTGTTGTCGGCGGCGTTTTCGGCTATGTTTTCGACAAACTGGTCTCTAAGGTCGGTACGGTTATCATCGCACTTGCTTTGTTTTTCTCATTCTTTCTCCTTGCGTACGGAGCTGTCGTCAAAAAAAGGCTTATGCTTTTTTCCGCGCGCATGTCCGAGCGTGCTGAAAGAATGCGGGAACGGCGTCAAATCGAAAAAGAAAAGAGGGTCGCTGAGGAAGCAGAAGCGCGCAATGAAAAGATCCGTACCGAAAGCTCCTTTTACGATACCCTGCCTGCCGTTGTGCCCACGGAGGGCGGCGCAAAGGAAAAAACGACGTCTCGCGTATTTTCAAGCGAAACGGCAAACAAACCCGTTGTTCGACATTTGTTTGATGCGGATGCCGATAACACTCCGATAATTCCAAATGGGATGAGAGGCAGTCTTTCGCCGAGCCCATCGGCAAGAGCGGTTGCGTCGGACGGTGTCCCCGCTTCTTCGAAGAATTTTTATGACGCAGAGGCGGAGAGCCCCGCGCCGACGCCCACACCGCCAAAGCCGGAAGGCTTTGCTTTTCAGGAGGAGCCTGAAATTCGTATCGTGTCAAGCCGCCCGATTCCCGCAAACCGAAGCAATCCCTTCGGAAAGACGGATGCGCCGACCGAGAGGGAGAAGCAGTTGCCTTTTATGGACGATGCGGACGATACGCCGCCTGAACCGACGCAAACCTCCTCGGAAGTGATCGCTTCTGCGCTTCCTTCCACCGCGGAAATTCCCTCTGATTCTGCGCCGTCGACGGAAGAATCCTCGCTTGTGATCAATAAAGCACACGTCGTTGAGCATATCGGCGCCGAGACACTTGCTTCCAAGGAGGATATCGATAAGCATGCCGCCGATACCTTCTTTTACAGCTTTCCACCGCTTTCGCTTCTGCACGAGGACGATGAGATCAACAAGGAAGATAGCGATCTTGAAATTTCCGCGAAGGCGGACAAACTTCGTGAAACCTTGCACAACTTCGGTGTCGCCGCCGATATTACCTGTGTTTCTCGCGGTCCGCGCTTGACGAGATACGAGCTTGTCCCCAAGCCGGGTGTTCGTATTAGCAAGATCGAAAATCTTGTGGATGAGATCACCATGAATTTGGAAGCCATATCGGTGCGCATAGAAGCGCCGATTCCCGGTAAAGCGGCAATCGGTGTTGAGGTACCGAATATCAACACAACGACGGTAAGGTTGCGCGGGCTTCTTGATACCGATACCTTCCGCGACGCACCCGGTAAGACTACCGTTTGCCTCGGTGTTGATGTTGTAGGCAAGCCTGTCTTTGCCGACCTTGATAAGATGCCGCACCTTCTCGTGGCCGGTGCTACGGGTATGGGTAAGTCCGTTTGTATCAACTCTCTCCTTATCAGCCTTCTTTACAAGGCGCGCCCCGATGAGGTCAAACTGATCCTCATCGACCCCAAAAAGGTCGAGTTCCAATCCTACGCCAATATTCCTCACCTGCTCGTTCCCGTCGTCACCGAGCCGCAAAAGGCGGCAGGTGCGCTCTCGTGGGCTGTGAACGAAATGGAACGCCGATACGACCTTATTGAAACGGCGGCGGTGCGTAATATCGTTGCTTATAACAAGACGGTAGACGATCACCCCGGCAGAGTGAAAATGCCGCAGATCGTTATCGTTATTGACGAGCTGCACGACCTTATGCTTCAAGCGAGAGATGCCGTGGAGGATTCTATTGCGCGTATTGCGGCTAAGGCGCGTGCCGCAGGTATTCTCCTTATCATCGGTACACAGCGTCCCTCGGTCAACGTTATTACGGGCGTTATCAAGGCGAACATTCCTTCCCGCATTGCCTTCCACGTTGCCTCTCAGGTCGACTCGCGTACCATTCTTGACGCCGTGGGCGCAGAGAAGCTTCTCAACAACGGTGATATGCTCTTCCTTTCGCCCGGTATGAAAATGATGACGCCCAAGCGCGTACAAGGCGCCTTCCTTGATGACGACGAGGTCAACCGCGTGGCTGACTATCTGCGTAAGAATTCCTCCGCTGTTGAATACGACGAGTCGGTTATGGCAGATATGGAGCGCGAAAGCGAAAAATGTAATAAGGATAAGAAGGGCGCCGATATGGGTGCTGTCGAAAACGGCGCCGATATGGGAGAGGACGAGCTCTTTTATAAGGCGGTTGAGGTTGCCCTTGAAAGCGGAAAGATATCCACCTCGCTTTTGCAAAGACGGCTTTCTCTTGGCTTTGGAAAGGCGGCGCGAATGATTGACCGCATGTGCGATCTCGGTATCGTCAGTCCTCCGAATGGTCAAAAGCCGCGTGACGTTCTTATTACGGCAGACGAATACCGTGCTATGCGCTTGCGCAACGACGAATAATTTTGCCTCTTTCGAGAGAAAGGAAAAACTATGATCTATATGCTTCTTGCTGACGGCTTTGAAGAAGTAGAGGCGTTAACACCGCTTGACCTGCTTCGCCGCGCGGGAAAACAGGTCTTAACTGTCAGCATTACCCAAGAGCGCGCCGTCACGGGCGCGCACGGCATTACCGTGCTTGCTGACCTTACCGCTAACGAGCTTTCTGTACCTTGCGACGAAATGCTGATCCTTCCCGGTGGAATGCCGGGGACGAAAAATCTTGATGCTTCCTTGGTTACCGATCGCTTGATTGATGAGACTCTTAAAAATGAAGGTCATTTTGCCGCCATTTGTGCCGCGCCCATGATCCTCGGTAAGCGAGGGCTTTTGAAAGGGAAGCGCGCGACCTGCTATCCGGGCTTCGAAGAGAGTCTTAGCGGTGCCGATGTTCTCTCGGCTTATGCGGTAACGGATGGAAACGTAACCACTGCAACGGGGGCTGGGGCTGCCATTCCCTTCGCGGGGGAACTTGTGAAGCTTTTATGCGGCGATGCGGTGGCGAAAGAGCTGCTTTCCGCTATTCGCTATACGATTGATTAAAACGAGGAAAATTAAAAGACATGATACTTGAACCAAAACAGACGCACGTTGCCTACCACTGCCCGCACTGCGGTACGGCTGTACTCGGCTACGTCGGCGAGTTTGCGCTTTCCGCGGATATGCTGAAGATCAAATGCGACTGTGGAAAAAGCCTACTCACCGTCACCTACACGAACGACAAAAAGATTCGTCTTGCCGTGCCGTGCCTCTTTTGCGAAAATCCGCATCATTTTGTTGTTTCGCAAGAGCTTTTCTTCAGCAAGGATATCTTCTTGCTCGGATGCCCTTACATGGGGATGGACGTTTGCTTTATCGGTAAGCCGGCGCCCTTACAAAAGGCATTAAACGAAAGCGCTGCCGCGCTGAACGACTTTTTTGAAAAGAACGGACTCGTTTTGCCCGCGTTGGAGGAGCAGGGGGAAGAACTGCAAGGCGAGGAAAACGGGGATGAAGAGCTCTTTTTTCCCGACGAACAGGTCTATGACGTGATCCATTTTCTCGTGAAGGATCTGGAAGCGGACGGTGCCATTGATTGCCCTTGCGGTACAGGTCCCTACGAAACAGAGATCATGGCAGGCGGTATTCGCGTTTTTTGTGGCGAGTGCGGTGCGGAATATTTCTTTCCCGTCGAAAGCGTTTCAGCGGCAGAGGATTTTTTAAATCTCAACGCTCTCACGCTCTTGCCTAAAGAAAATTAACCGTAATAACGAACGATACCGTTGTATATCCCTTGCGCGAATAACGTGGGGTTATCCCGCAGCAAAATGGCATCTGATGGATTGGTGATGAATCCCAGTTCAAGCAACACGGCAGGCATTGCCGTGCGTCTTAGAACGTAAAGTCCCGGTCTCACGAGCACACCGCGATTACGAAGCCCCGTTGCCTCGGTGAGCGAGGTCAGTAACACCTCGGCGATGTTGTATGACGTGCCAAAGCGTGAGAAAACAAGCGCCTCGCTGCCGGAGACAGTGGTATCCACCGAGGCGTTGCAGTGAAGTGATAAGAACAAATCTGCGCCCCATGCATTTGCATCGTCTACGCGCGCGCGTAGGCTTGATGCGTTGGACGTGCCGAGCTGTGTGTCTATGGTGGGGCGTGAAAGCCTTGCTTCAAAATCGGGGTTTGCGTCTAACAGCCGTTTTGTCTCGATGCCGATGCGGAATACGAGATCCTGCTCACGCAAGCCGTTCCCCTCAGCACCGGCGTTGGGGCTCTCCGGGTTATGCCCTTGGTCAATGTAAATTTTGATTGCCACAGGTCTCCTCCTAAATAAGCTTTACTGTTTCCATTTTATGCAAAAAAAGAAAGGTTTGCCATCACGTGAAGGAATTGCAACGCATACTTAGCTTTACAAGGCGTGCTTTATCGGATTATGACATGATCGCGCCGAACGATAAGGTCGCCGTGGGGATTTCGGGAGGGAAGGATTCCATGACCCTTCTCGCCGCGCTTGCCGCGCTGAGACGCTTTTATCCCATTCCCTATGAGCTTTGTGCTATCTCTGTGGATATGGGCTTTGAGGGCATGGATTTCTCGCCTGTAGAACGCTATTGTGACGGTCTTGGTGTAGAATATCGCGTGGTCAAGACGGATATCGCGGAGATCATTTTTGATGTGCGCAAGGAAAAAAATCCTTGCTCACTCTGCTCGAAAATGCGTCGCGGCGTATTGCACAGCACCGCGAAGGAAATGGGTGCATCGCGCGTAGCACTCGGACATCATTTTGACGATGCCGTTGATACTTTCATGCTCAACCTCTTTTTTGAGGGACGCATCGGGTGCTTTTCGCCCGTTTCCTATCTTTCACGCGCGGACCTCTATCTCATACGCCCACTTATCTATGCGCAGGAAAAGGACGTGCGTTATTTTGTAGGGCACAGCGAGATCCCCGTTGTAAAAAGTCCGTGCCCCGCCAATCACAACACCGAGCGTGAGCGCATGAAAAAGCTGCTTGTGTCGCTCGAAAAGGATTACGACGGACTTCGCCATCGCATCTTCGGCGCCTTGTGTCGCGGTGAGATCGATGGTTTTCGACCGGTTGGCAAAATGCCTGTCTTTCAAGACGAGGAATAAAAAAAGGACGAGATACCTCGTCCTTTTTTTATGTGATATTATTTTGCTTGTAATTCTTTATAAAGTACACTTTTGGCAACGCCGAGATCCTTTGCTGCCGCTTTAATGGCATCCATACGGGAAATTCCGCGACTTTCGTATGCCAAAACGTGTTCCTCGTGTGAAAGGGAAGCGTACCACGTATCCTCCTTGGGCTTGCTTTCTTCGGGCAGGGCATCTTCCCCTTCAAGCACCAAAACATATTCGCCGCGCGGTGCGACCGTTTCATATAATGTGACCGCTTTTTCAAGGGTCGTTCGAAGAATTTCCTCGTTGCGCTTGGTCATTTCGCGGCAAAGGGTGATGCGACGGTCGCCAAAGGTAGAAAGCAGGTCGGAAAGCGTCGCTTTGAGCTTGTGTGGCGCTTCGTAAAAGATCATCGTGCGCTTCTCGCGCGCAATTTCGGAAAGGCGCTTTTTCCGCTCGCCCATATTGGTTGTCAAAAAGCCTTCAAAGGCAAATCGCCCCGTTGCAAGCGCGGAGAGAGAGAGAGCGTTGATAGCGGCGCACGGACCTGGAACGGCAGTGACGGGAATGCCGCGCTCTTCGCAAAGACGAACGATATCCTCCCCGGGATCACTGATGGCGGGCGTGCCTGCGTCGGTTACAAGCGCCACGGAAAGACCGCTTTCTAACTTTTCCGCAAGCACCTCACCGCGTGCGCGCTTATTGTGCTCATAATAGCTGATCAGCTCCTTTCCGTGAATGTCTAACATGGAGAGAAGCTTTTGCGTGTTTCTCGTGTCCTCAGCGGCGATCACGTCTGCTTCCTTAAGAACCTTGACAGCGCGCGCCGTGAGGTCGGAAAGATTTCCTATCGGGGTTGCGACAAGATAGAGCGTCCCTCCCAAGATCAAATTTTTTTCTTCGTCGTTGATCATGTCCTCAAAGTGCGGCATGGCGTTCTCCTTTCGTATGGCGCGGGAAATTTTCCGTGCTCTAAAATATAAGACATTTCCTCGGTGTCAAGCCCGTCTTTCTTCAAAATAAGAGTCGGTGTTACGAAAAGTCCGGGCTTTCCGCCACGGCGCGCTTCGAGTAGTACCATGGAGGGCGGGAGCTCCGAGCGCGCTGACACAAAGCATAGGCGCTTTGGCTCAAGATTGGATGCGCGACAAGCGGAGATCAGGTCGGCAAGGCGTTCGGGAAGAAAAACCGCGTAAAAGGCGCCGCCGTATTTTAACGCGCGTGATGCGGTGGCGGCAAAATCGGCAATGCCGCCAAAGTGCTCGTGTCTGGCGATCTCTTTGGTGTCGCTGTCACAAGCGGCACCCGAATCTACCGTCATATAGGGGGGATTGGAAAAAACGGCATCGTAGCTCCCCGTATCGGCGCGCAGGGGGAAGGCGCGGGCGTCGGCGCAGACGGCATTTACTCGTCCGTCCAAGCCGTTTAAATGAACGTTTCTCTCAATCAGCGCGGCGTAGGTCTCTTGTACTTCAAGACAGTCGATATATGAGCAACGCTCGCGCGTTGCGAGAAGCAGGGAAACGATGCCGCTGCCGCCGCCGATTTCAAGCGCTCTTTTGGCCTTCTTTGCAACGAAAGCGGCGAGAAGTAAGGCATCTGTTCCAAAGGTAAGTCCGTCGGTTTTTTGTATCAAACGGAGCTTATCGTTGACCTCGTCCAAGCGTTCGTTTTCTTCCAATATAATTTTCATGGTTCCTCCTACGTAAAAGGAAGAAGGGGTTGCCGCCAAAGCGGCAACCCCTTCTTTGAGAAAATTATTCCTCAACAGGAGCGCCAACAGGGCAAACGCCTGCGCAAGCGCCGCATGCGATGCACTGATCAGCATCGATTACGAACTTGCCGTCTCCTTCGGAAATGCAGCTGACGGGGCACTCAGCCTCGCATGCGCCGCATGCAATGCACTCATCGGTGATTTTAAAAGCCATGGTTCATACCTCCATTATGTTTTGCAACTACCATTGTAGCAGTATTGCCATCAAAAATCAAGATGTTTTGACAAAAAAATCAAAGAAAACGAAAAAATCTTTCTTTTCAGCCGAAGCGGGTCAATTTTCTTCCTTCTGCGGGGGCTTCGGTTTTTTGCCCTTTCCGGCAGAAAGAATCTTGATTTCATTACAGCCGTAGAGCTTGACGTTGTTGTTTCCCTCGTCGTGTCTGACCTTTACAGTCTGTAAAAGCGGACGGGTCTCAATCACGATACCGGGACCGCCGGGGGTTTCTACGGTAGAGCCGACGGGGGGCGTCGTCTTCAGTGCCTCCTCGTACGCCTCGTGCTCGTAGCGCAGGCAGCACATCAAACGACCACAGCTTCCGGAAATCTTTGCCGAATTGAGCGAGAAGTTTTGCTCCTTTGCCATTTTGATAGATACTTGCACGAAGTCGGGGAGAAAGCTGGAGCAGCAGAAGGGGCGTCCGCATACACCAAGTCCTCCCATCATCTTGGCCTCGTCACGAATGCCGATCTGGCGAAGCTCGATACGGGTACGGAAAACGGAGGCGAGGTCCTTGACGAGGTCGCGGAAGTCAACGCGGTTTTCCGCCGTAAAATAGAAGAGAAGCTTTTGGTTGTCAAAAGTATATTCGACGTCAACGAGCTTCATGTCAAGCTTGTGCTTGGCGATCTTTTCCTCGCAGATCTTATGGGCGCGTTCCTCGGCGGCTCGGTTTTCCTCGTTTCGCTTCGCATCTTGCTCGGTTGCGATGCGGATGACTTTTTTTAAGGGGGAAACGATAGACGATGTAGGCACCTCGCGGTTTCCGAAGACGACCTTGGCGTATTCCATGCCACGTGCTGTTTCAACGATGACAAAATCACGCGTCGTGACGGTTAACGCTCCCGGGTCAAAGTAATAGGTTTTTGTGGCTCCGCGGAAGGAGACACCGACGACGGTCGTCGTTTCTTTGTGCTCGTTTTCCGCTGTTTTGATTTCGGATTCGTTCATTGTTATCTCTCTTTCTGTGCGTTGCGCAATTTTGCGGCAAGCATGGTGACGGTGCTTTGCAGACCCGCATTGCGGTCCAGCTGCTCGACGGCTTCCTCAATAGCATCCGTGAAGGCGAACAGCATATGGATACGCAGGGCGGCAATGGATTCCGGAAGCTCCTCAGCGCTCGGGAAAAAGGAAAGCGGAGGGCGCTCCGCGCGCTTTAAAAGAATTAAGTCGCACAGAGCCGTGTGAAGCAGAAGAAGTGACTGCTTTAATTCTTCGCGCTTTGCGGGAAGCGCCGCAAGCGCTAAGGAAAGGGGCGCATACGATTTTCCTGAAAGGGCATTCAGAACGGCAAGCGTTTTGTCTCGCTCTTTTTTGACGGTAGCGGCACTTTCGGGAGACAAAAGGCGTATAGCCTCGCCGATGCTACCGCCTGCAAGCAACAGAATAGCTTCAAGCTCTTCCGGTCGGGAGGAATAGGGACGGATAAGCTCCGGTTCGTTTTCTTGCAAGTACGCTTTGATCTCATCTTTGGTGAAGCGTTGCATCCGAAGAAGCCTTGCACGGCTGCGCACAGTCGTGAGCATGCTGTCAGCGCTTTCTGTCAAAAGGATAAGCTTGACACCCTCGGGCGGCTCTTCCATCGTTTTTAGCAAAGCATTTTGCGCGCCTGCCGTCATCGTGTGAGCATCCTCGAAAACGTAGATCTTATGCGAAAATTCGGTGGAGGACATGTTTGTATCCTCAATCACCTCACGCACCGTGTCTACACCGATCGTGGCTCGTTCGCCCTTCGTAATGAAATGCAGGTCTAAGGCAAGCTCGTGATCGACTAAGTAGCAGGCACGGCACTCGGAGCAGGGAAGGGGCATACTCTTGTTTTCTCTGTTTTCACAGAGCATTGCCTTTGCGACCTCCTTGGCGAACGTCCGCTTTCCGCTTCCCGCATCGCCTTCTATTAAGAGGGCGTGAGAAAGTGCGTTTTTTTCTATGCTTTCGCCAAGGGAGCGACAGCTCTCGCGATTGCCGAATATGGCATCCAAATACTGTCGCATCTCAGATTCCGCCCTTCATCCTTGTTATTTATATAGTATAGCAAATAAATTAAATTCTGTCAAGTCCAATGCTTTAAAAAACAGGAATGTTTCACGGGGGACGGCGGGAAAGGACAAGCCGTTCCATTTCTCGTCAAAAGAGGAAAAAAAGAGATCATATTTCGTTTTTTTAAAGTAAGAAAAAAGATGCTATTTTTTTGAAAAAAGGCTTGATTTTTTAGAATCAATATGTTATAATACACGTTGGTGTTTTGCGCAAAATGCAAAAAACACGATTTAGAACAGTCCTCTGCGTAGCTCTGCACGAATGTTCGATGTAAGGAGGAAGCTATAATGGAAAAGATTACGGCTTTTGTAAGTGAGCAATTGAAGACCGAGGTCCCCTCGTTCAACATCGGTGACACCGTAAAGGTGCACAACCGTATCAAAGAGGGCGACAAGGAGAGAATCCAGATGTTTGAGGGTACCGTCATTGCAAAGCATGGCGGCGGAATTTCCGAGACCTTTACGGTTCGCCGCGTCAGCTTCGGCTGCGGCGTGGAGAAGACCTTCCCCATCCACTCTCCCAACGTTGTAAAGGTAGACGTTATCCGTCAGGGTATCGTTCGCCGTGCAAAGCTCTACTATCTGCGCGACAGAGTCGGTAAGAGTGCCAAGGTCAAGGAGAAGATCTAAGATCTTCCCGCAACAAGGAAAGAAAAACGGCCGACAAATGTCGGTCGCTTTTTCCTTTTATGTCGATTTACGCCATCGTGTCGGTGAGCTGTTTGCCGCCGAGAATGTGAAAGTGCAGATGCTTTACACTCTGGCAGGCGTCGCTACCCACGTTTGACACGATGCGGTAGCCGTTTTCGAGCCCCTCCGACTTTGCGATCTCGGGAATGGCTTCAAAAATGTGCGTAACGAAGGATGCATTCTCCGCGTAGATATCATCCGCCGACGCAATGTGCGCCTTGGGGACGATCAAGATGTGAACGGGTGCTTGCGGAGCGATATCGCGAAAGGCGTAGACCCATTCATCCTCGTACACCTTGCTTGAGGGAATTTCCCCGGCAATAATTTTACAAAAAAGGCAATCCATGCTGTGACCTCCGAGTTTTTTCTTAATTATACAACACTTTGGCATCAAATACAAGAGAAAACCAAAAGTTTTTTGCAAAGCGAAAGGGAATTTGCGTATGAATAACGTGGCTTTGCCCCCTCCCGATATAAGGGAAGATCTTTGGGAGATGCTCCGCACGGCGGAAAGACCCATCCTTCTTTACGGTATGGGAAACGGCGCGGATAAGCTGATCTCTCGCCTTGCGACTATGGGAAAAACGGTAGCGGATGTGTTTGCGAGTGACGGGTTTGTGCGCGGACAGTCCTTCCATGGAAAAAGAGTGCTATCCTTTTCCGAGGTGATGGAAAAATATGATGACCCCATCATTCTCGTCGTGTTTGGCTCTTCGCTTCCACAAGTGCTGGATACCGTTTTTGGGGTGGCGGAGAAGCACGAGCTTTATATTCCCGATATGCCCATCGCGGGAGATGAATATTTCACGGCAGCCTTTTACAGGGAAAATTACGAAAAGTTTGAGCATACGTACGAACTGCTTGCCGACAGCGCCTCGAAAACACTTTACGCGAGTCTCTTGTGGTATAAGCTCACGGGAAGCCCCGGGTACATCCGTGAAGCGGTCGCGACAGGGGATGAGCGTGCGCTTTTGGGATATGACACCATGAAGTGCGCTATGGACGTAGGTGCTTACCGCGGCGACACGCTTTCCGAAATGTTAAGCTACGCGCCTTGCCTTCAAACAGTCTTTGCTCTTGAGCCGGATGCGAAAAACTTTAAAAAGCTTTTGGCGTATGCGGAAACGGTTAAAGACAGGGAAGTGTTCCCATTATGTGTCGCAGCGTGGCATTCGTCGGGTGAGCTTTTCTTTGCCGCATCGGGCAATCGCAACGCAACTCTCGGTAGTGAAACGGCGAAGCTTGCGGGGACTGCCTCCTTTGAATACTGTGCTTCTCTTGTGAAAACGGATAAAATAGATAATATAATACAAGGCAGAAGCGTTGATTATATCAAATACGATACGGAAGGTGCGGAAATGGCGGCGCTGGAAGGAAGTCGGGCGACGATTGAAAACGAGCACCCTGCCTTGCGGATATCCGTTTACCACCGCTCGTGTGATCTATTTGCGCTTCCGCTTTGGCTTTACGAGCAGGTGGGCAGTGACTACGCCTATTACCTGCGCCGCCGCTTGTCTATTCCCGCTTGGGATATAGATCTTATCGCCGTCCCCCGAAAATAAAACGACGAGAGGAGAAGAAAATTGCCTGAACTGTTATCACCCGCGGGCAACCGTGAAAAGCTGGAGGCAGCCATCCGTTACGGCGCGGATGCCGTATATCTTGCGTCAGACCGTTTTGGGATGCGCGCCTTTGCCGACAATTTTACTCTTGAACAATTGAAGGATGCCATCACCTACGCCCACGCGCGCGGAGTGAAGGTATACCTCACCGTCAATACCATGCCGCGCGAAGCGGAATATCCTCTTTTACGCGCTTATTTCGAGGCGCTTGCCGATATTCGCCCCGATGCCCTCATCGTTGCCGACATCGGTGTTTTGATGCTGGCAAAGGAGATGCTTCCCACGGTGGAGCTTCATCTTTCCACGCAAGCAAACGCCATCAGCGCCGCTTCCTGCCGTGCTTGGCACGCAATGGGTGTCAAGCGCATCGTGCTTGCCAGAGAGCTCACGCTTGAAGAAATCAAAGCTATTCGCGAAAATACGCCCCATACCTTAGAGCTTGAAGCATTTATTCACGGCTCTATGTGTGTTTCTTACAGCGGCAGATGCCTTTTGTCCGGATTTTTTACAGGCAGAGATGCCAACCGCGGTGCCTGTGCCCAGCCTTGCCGTTGGAGCTACCACGTCAAGAGCGTGACCGTCACCGAGGATAAGCGTCCCGACCTTCCCTTGACGGTAGAGGAATGTAAAGGGGAGAGCTTTGTCTTCAGCTCGAAGGATACCTGCATGATCCGCCATATCCCCGAGCTGATGGAAAGCGGTATTGATAGCTTTAAGATCGAAGGACGTATGAAAAGCGCCTATTATGCCGCCGTTGTGACAAATACCTATCGTATGGCGATGGATGCCTACGCAAAGGGAAACTACGCTTTTGACGAAAGGTGGCAAAGGGAGCTTGAAAGTGTCAGTCACAGAGAATACGCGACGGGTTATTATTTTGCCGATAGTCGTGAGGACGCCAATCTTACGAAGATAGACGGGTACATTAAGGAAAAGGCGTATCTTGCCACCGTCGTGGGCTACGACGAAGCGAGTGGGGAAGCTGAGTTCGTGCAGAAAAATAAGTTTTGCGTGGGCCACTCGCTTGAACTTTTGACCCCCGGAAAGACGGGAATACCTCTTGTGGCAGGCGCGCTTTTTGATGAAAACCACAGCCCTATCGAAAGCACGCCTCACCCCTATATGCATTTTTACATGAAAATGCCGTTCCCAGTGAAAATTGGGGATATTATTCGTTCTGCCCAAGAATAAATGCAGAAACGCCGACATATAATTTCCAAGATAAGAAAGGAAGTTATGATGTCGGCGTTTTATCTTTTTTTATGTGCCGCCGTAATCGGCGTGGTAGAAGGGGTCACCGAGTGGCTTCCCGTCAGCAGCACGGGGCATATGATACTCATAGATGCGTGCCTCGGCATGAAGGAACACGTGTCAGAAAGCTTTTATAGCTTTTTTCTCGTCGCCGTTCAACTTGGCGCCATTCTCGCCGTGATCGTTTTGTATTTTAAGCGGTTAAACCCATGGCGAAGAGAGGCGTCACTACCCGAGAAACGGCAAATATTTCGTCTTTGGCGTTGTGTTTTTATCGGTATGTTGCCCGCCGCGCTTTTGGGGATCCCGCTTGATGATTTTATAGAAGAAAAGCTGTACGGCGTGCCTGTGATCGCTACAGCGCTTATTCTTTACGGTGTTTTGTTTATCCTGATCGAGCGCAAAAAAAAGAACGGCTTTGACCGTATCGAGAGCGTCTATGACCTCACGTACTGTGACGCTTGGATGATCGGCTGCTTCCAAGCCCTTTCCTTGATTCCGGGGACGTCGCGCTCCGGCTCTACCATTCTCGGCGGCATGCTCCTCGGCGTTTCACGCACGGCTTCGGCGGAGTTTTCCTTTTTTATGGCAACCCCCGTGATGGCGGGCGCCTCCCTCATCCGCGGCGCAAAGCTCTTCGCCACAGGCGTAAAAATGACGGGCACCGAGCTTTCCTTGCTCCTTATCGGTATGCTTACAGCGTTTGCGGTCTCGCTCCTTGCCATACGCTTTCTGATGAATTTCGTCCGTCGCCACAGCTTCGAGGCGTTTGGATGGTATCGCATTCTTTTCGGTATACTTGTACTTTCCATTTCACTGCTTGCAAGATAAAAGGATAAAAGCACAGAACCGTTTTGGCTCTGTGCTTACTTATCTATTTCGCAATTAAAGAAGAGGAATCTGTCACGCGGAGCATCCCGATATAGGTCTTTCCGCGGTTTAAAAGAATTTGCTCTCCCGTGTCGTCCACGACGGCGAGTGTTCCGTCCTCGCGGTAGCTCCAATGCACGGAAAGCACGCCGCCGCCCGTGTAAAGGTATCCGTCTCCGCCGCTTTTCGTATCTAACGAGAAGGAGGTGTTATTTGACGTGTGATAGTAGCTTACGTTGTGGAAGAGCAAGAGAAGATTTGAAAAGGAGAGCTGCTCGTTCGTGGATGCATCCGTATGCGCAGCACCGCTTTGCTCGCGATAGTAGCGACCGCTTTCTGCGTCGTAACGGAAGCCTACGGTGTTAGCCATAGAATACCGAAAGGTGAGGGAACGGATAAGGTTGCTATTGGGTGTAAAGGGGGTGCTCACATCGGCAAGACGGTAGGGAAGAGCGGTTCCCTGATCGGTTAAAGAATATTGTCTGCCAAGGGCGGCGCTTGCCAATGCCTTGGGGGTGGTTGAAATGATACCGCTTGTGTCCTTTTCAAAGGTTGATGAGAGGTTATGATGCAGGTAATCAAGATGCTCCCCCTCGTATACCGTTCCGGTTGCTCCTACGGTATCCGTTGTTCCCGCGTATGCACCGATAGCACCAAAGGCGCCTAAAACGGGCATCATGTAGTCACGAACGGTGGCAACCGAGGAAACGGTGCTTGTTTTCGTGTGGTCGGTATAAATCGCCCAAAGTCGTGTTTTGTCGCCGTCGGTCGGGGCTTCAATAAGAATATCCGCGAAGGAGAGCCCTGCTTGTCGTGTTCCGTCGAAATTGCCTATACAAACAGAAATCGGGCGGCAGGATAAAAGTGCTTCATCACATGCGAGCCCAGTGTATCTGTTATAATAAATTGTCGGCGGGGGATCTGCGGGGGCGATGGTGGAAAGATCTTCATCGTCGTTGGTGTCGGTCGGCGTATTCTTGCCGTCGTCCGGGTTTTGAACGAAGGAAAAACGGGAACAGCCGACAAGTGACACCAAAAGTGAAAGTACAGTCAAAAAGAGAATCGAAATTGTCAATACGCTTTTTTTCTGTTTTGCAGACTTCATTTGCTTTCCGTCAAAGACGGTACCTCCTTTGATCTTTATGCGCGGTTTGCGCGTTCAAGCCAGGCGGTTCCGAGGTCAAAGGCTTCATAGAGACCCGAGACCATTTTTTGCTTTTCGATATTTCCGGACCCGTCGGTCGGAAGGATCTGTACCAAAATCTTATCGGGGATCTGCATATCAAGGCGGGACGCCTTCTTTTCGCTCATGATCATCATGAACAGATAGAACTTGTCCGACATAAAGCCGTAATAGATCTCATTTCCCTCGCGAACCAAGGGTTTACCCTTGTATTCGATGAATTTTCCTTGGATTCCATTCGTTTTCATGTAAATTTTCACTCCTTTCCATAGAATGAGGCGGCACAGCAACCTTCTTTCTTTATTGTAACGCTCACTTCCGCGCTTGTCAATTCATCCGACAAAACTAGAAGAAAAACAACAAAGAAAGTGCTCGACATTATTTGCGATAGGGTGCTGTGCGCAAATAGCTGCTCGCTTTTTCGGGTGTCGGCGTTAAGAGCGTATATACCGAGTCTGCGCGGTAGGAAAGCTCTGCTTGCAGACGGGCGGCAGGAGATAACTTGTGGAGATCTGCCGGCTTCGTCAAAAGCGAAATTTGTGCCGTTTTGCGTATATCGCCAAGGATTTTTTGTCCCTTGTCGTCCATTGCCAAAACCTGCGTATAAAGAGGTTTTTCCTTTATTTGCGCAGGGGTAACGCCAAAATAAGAAAATAGGGGAGCGCGCCGCAGTCGCGCTGTGGTATATTTTTTTGTGGCGGCATAGGCGTAAAGCTCATCGAGGTCGCGTGCCTCGTTCGCCGCCTTTTTAAGAAGACGTAAAACGCCGCCGCCCGAATCTGCGGTTGCTTTTTCGGAGATGCTTCCAATACGAAGATGGGATAAGAGAAGGGGAGACATTGCGTTTTCCAATACGGGCGCGAGCCCCGCGCAAATTGCTTCTCGCCACAGCGCATGGGTTTCCGGCGGAAGGTGTGAAAAAGCTGTATCAAGATTGTCCGAGTGCAAGAGGGAACGCAGATGCGTTGCCCCCGCAAAAGCTCCCTCTTTTGCGCCGTCTTCGTCCGTTCCGTGACGGAGAATGGTGTGCGGTGCGATGGAAGAATTTAATTTTTTGAGCGCGGAAATATAAGAAATAGCAAGAATATTGTTCGGCAGGAATAGCGTGTCCGAGAAATCTCCCTCGAAGTGCTCACAAAGCATCTCCGAGAGGATACGCGGGTATCCCTTCGCTTTTTCCTCTTTGGAAGAAAGACGCTCACGGAGCGCGCGAACAAAATCATCCTCCCGCATTTTTTCAGCGATGTTTGAAAGTTGGGCTATGTCTCCGCATTCGCTTCCAAAGGAGAGCGCGTCTACGATCCCGAGATCGTTTGCTACGGATACGCCGGCAGATGCAAAATACTCCGCCGAGGCACAGGAAAATGGGAAGGGTAGCTCAAGCACAAGGGAGACACCGCAGTCAACCGCCATGCGCGCACGGTCAAATTTTCCAAGCACGGCAGGCGTTCCGCGTTGTACGAAGCTACCGCTCATGATGGCTATAATAGCGGTATCGCTTCCAAACTCTTCCTTGATTTTTTGAATCTGATAGGCATGTCCCTTGTGGAAAGGATTGTATTCCGCGATCACGGCAACCGTTTTCATAAAGACGTCCTTTCAACAAAAAATCAAAAAATACTTGTATTTTGGAAAAAAATTCTGTATAATAAAAACGGTAAATACACTCTTAGGAGGATTTTATGAACGTACTCATCGTTAACGCGGGGTCCAGCTCGCTGAAATATCAGCTGTTTGACACCGCAAGCAAATCGGTTCTCGCCAAGGGCGGATGCGAGCGCATCGGCATTGAAGGCGGTAAGGTGGAGCATAAGGTGCCGGGACGCGAGCCTTACGAATTCGCAAGCGAGATGGCGACCCACGAGGATGCTATCCGCAACGTCATCGCGCTTCTTACGGATGCGGAGCGCGGCTGCATCTCGTCCATGAAGGAGATTGGTGCTGTCGGTCATCGGGTAGTGCATGGCGGTCCTTATTTTACAAGCTCGGTGCTTGCCGACGAGGACGTCCTTGCCAAGGTGGAGAAGTGCCGCGATCTCGCGCCGCTTCATATCGGTCCCAGCTTAACGGGTATCCATGCTTGTATGGACGTTATGAAGGACGTACCGCAGGTCCTTGTTTTTGACACCGCGTTTCACGCTACCATGCCCGAGGAGGCTTATCTTTATCCTATCCCTTATGAATATTTTGAAAAGTATCATATTCGCCGTTACGGCTTCCACGGTTCGTCGCACAAGTATGTTTCCCGCGAAATGATCAAGTTGCTGGATAAGCCTGCGGAGGAGACGAAGATCGTAACGTGCCATCTCGGCAACGGCTCGTCTATTGCCGCTGTCAAGGGCGGCAAGGTCATAGATACCACCATGGGCTTTACGCCTCTTGACGGTCTTATTATGGGCACGCGTTCGGGTGCTATCGATCCTGCTATCGTTACATTCCTTATGGAAAAGGAAAACCTTTCCCCCGCGGAAATGAATGCTGTGCTCAATAAAAAAAGCGGTCTTCTCGGTGTTTCCGAGAAATATTCCGACTTCCGCGACTGCCGTATGGCAATGGACAACGAAAAGGATCCTAAGGCAACAGCCGCTATTCGCGTGCTTGCCTATCAGGTGAAGAAGTATATCGGCGCGTATGCCGCCGCAATGGGCGGACTTGATGCGGTCGTCTTTACCGCGGGTATCGGTGAGAACAACAATATCATTCGCGCGATGCCGCTTGAAGGACTGGAATATCTCGGCATTGACTTCGATCACGAAGCGAACGATGCTATTCGCCGTCCGGTTTCCACAACTTGCATTTCAAAGCCATCGTCGCGCGTCAAGGTATACTTGATTCCGACCAACGAGGAGCTGATTATTGCTGAGGATACCGAACGAGTCGTTTCTGAACGGTAACATTGAGCGCGGTTCGTCTCAATATTTTGGGTGTCGCCCTTTGGGTGACACCCTTTTCATATTTTAATCAATTATAGCATTCTTTTTTCTTTTTGTCAAGGTGGAGTATTATCCTTTTTTGCTAAGACGTTAAATGAGAGATAGAATTTGCGTGGACTTTTTATCTTTGTAGGCGCGAAGTGCCTCAAAATCCATGCTATCAATGTAAAATTCCTCCATAGCAGCGTGCGCCTTTTTCGCTTCGCTGAGAGCGGAAAGTGCCATTGCCTTAACGCCCTCAAAGCTCATGCGTTGCTCCTTGGAGGTTTCAAGACAGGCGGTAAAAAAACGGTCGGCAACGATGCGTCGCCCTCGTCCGCCGTTTCCTTTGAGAGATTCCTTTAAAAGGAGGGTTGCGCTTTCTTCAAGGTAGATTCCGTCCACGCTTTTTCCGTCAAGCGGGGAAAGAAAAACAGTCCTCTTCATTGATGAATTTTTCAAAATTTCCTCGAAATAAGATAAATAAATTTCGGCAGCAACGCAATTTCCGCTAACATATACAATGTTTTGTGCACTTTCCGTTAAGGCATGGAGAATAAACTCTCCCATCCCCGAAAAGCTACGCATGAAACGGTAGGTTACCTCTCCGGTTTGCTTACTGGCGCCAAGCTTATGCCTTATTTGCCGCCTTGCCTTTTCTTTGTCAAAATAGGGAGCGTAGCAAAGTCGCCGTTCTTCCCAAAGCGCTCCTGCGGCGGAGAGAAGTGTGTAAGCCCTTGCATAAGAGTGCTTTTTCTTCTCGCCAAGCAATTGGAGCTCGTTTTTATGGACAGCTATTCTTTCCGCATCCCAAAAAACGCCAAGATCGATAATTTCTTCGCAAAACGCGGGGGCGGTAATGATCCTGCTGTGTGGGGCGGTGCCGTCAAGAACGCCGATGCGTTTTTCACTCGTTTTGAGAATAACGCCGTCAAGTGAAGACGGATCGGAAGAGCAGAGAATTTCTTCGACGGATATTCCGTCTTCCTTAGCCTTTTCGGAAATTTGACGTAAAAACGTACTTTTTCCCGTTCCCGGCCCCCCCAGAATGACATAGATGCGGTCAAATGTTTTTGTTTTAAAAACCGTATCATACAGGCTGAAAAAACCATTCTTACTATTGGCGCTGATAAAGGATTGGGGAATGCTTGCTGCGCTATGTTCGTTTTTCATATCTTCTCCCTCGTTTTTTTTACCATTATATGTAGAAAAAGCGAAAAATGTACTTTGTACGGCAAAAAAACGATAAAAAGAAAAGAAAAGGAAAAATTCGGAAAGCGATTGACAGTGAAAAGATTTTTATGTATAATATAATTTGTGGTTTTATATTCTAATTTAAAGGAGGTGCGAGATGAAGATACTCGGATTAACGGGTCCCAGCGGTAGCGGAAAAGCAGTTGTCGGACAACGCTTTTCGGAACGTGGTATTCCCGTTTTGGACACCGATGCCGTTTATCATGCTTGGATCGAACGTCCCACCCCTTGTACGGAGGAGCTTGCACGCACCTTTGGCAAAGAAATCCTCACCCCCGACGGTGCTGTCGACCGTAAACGGCTTGCCGCCATCGTTTTTTCGGATGACGATGCAGAAAAAACGCGGCTTCGGACGCTAAACGCCATTTCCCACCGTTACGTGCTTGAAAGCTGCCGCACGTGGCTTGAAGAGCAGAAAAAGGCGGGAAAACGCGCTTGTATCATCGATGCACCTCTTTTGATTGAGGCGGAGCTGCACAAAGCGTGCGACTACGTTATTGCCGTGCTTGCCCCGCGCGAGATACGGCTTGACCGTATTGTGAAGCGTGACGGTATTTCGCGAGAGGCGGCGGAAGCGCGCATCTTAGCGCAGAAGCAAGACGAATTTTATAAGGCACACGCCGACTTCCTATTTGTAAACGACGGCAGCTTATCTATGGCGCAAGAATTCGTTGAAGCAGTAATTTCAAATATATTTCGGCATTCCGAAACAGAAAAAAAGAAGGAGCGATATCATGTCTGAAATGAGCAAGGGCAAGGAACTTCAAGATAGACTTTCTTATCAAAAGAAATCATATTATGAAACGGCAAGCGCCGAGGAAAAAACGGCGATTTTTGACTACGCGCGCGGCTATATGGCGTTTCTTGACGCAGGAAAAACAGAGCGTGAGGCTGTCGAAGAGGGTATCCGTATGGCAGAAAAAGAGGGATATACCCCGTATTCCTTCGGTGAGAAATTAAAGGCGGGCGATAAGCGCTACTATAACAATCGCGGCAAAAATCTGTTTCTCATTCAAAAGGGCAGCGAGCCGCTTGACAAGGACGGCATTCGTATTCTTGCGGCACACGTGGATGCCCCTCGCATCGACCTGAAACAAAATCCCTTGTACGAAAGCGCGAATATGGCGTTTTTCAAGACCCACTACTACGGCGGTATTCGCAAATATCAGTGGACAGCTATCCCTCTTGCGTTGCATGGGGTCGTTTTGAAGGCAGACGGAGAGACGGTGAATATTCGGATCGGCGAAGACGATACCGACCCCGTCTTCTATATCACCGATCTCCTTCCTCACCTTGCCCAAAACCAGAACACAAAGCCTCTCGGCACTGCTTTTACGGGTGAGGATATGAATATTCTCGTGGGCGGAATGCCTTACAAGGATGCCGATGTTGCGGATAAGGTCAAGCTAAACGTTCTTGCTATTCTCAACGAGAAATACGGTATTACCGAGACTGATTTTTTGTCCTCAGAGCTTTCCATTGTTCCTGCCTTCCGTGCCCGTGATATCGGCTTTGACCGTGCCCTCATCGGTGCATACGGTCATGATGACCGCGTTTGCGCGTATCCCGAAATGACGGCAATGTTTGCGGCAAAGGATTCCCCGCATACCCTCCTTACCATTCTTGCTGACAAGGAAGAGATCGGCAGCGAGGGTAATACGGGAATGAGAAGCCGATTGCTTCTCGACATTATCGAGGATATGGCGAAAGCCGACGGTGTTTCCGGTGCCGCGGTACGCGCGCACTCCTTCTGTCTTTCGGCAGACGTTGCCGCCGCGTACGATCCGAATTTTGCCGATGTATACGAAAAGAACAACGCATCCATGCTTTCTTGCGGCGCTACCTTGACCAAGTTTACCGGTTCGCGCGGGAAGAGTGGATCGAGCGATGCCTCTGCGGAATTTGTCAGCTATATTCGCCGTATTTTTGAAAAGGCGGGTGTTCCTTGGCAGACATCTGAGCTTGGTAAGGTCGATATAGGTGGCGGCGGTACGGTTGCCATGTATATTGCTAATCTGAATATTGATACCGTTGACGTTGGTGTCGGTGTCATTTCAATGCACGCTCCCTACGAGGTCGTTTCCAAGTGTGACGTGTACGCGCTTCATAAGGCGTTTCTTGCCTTTTGCCGCGGCTGATGCTTAAAAGGTTAAAGCTGGCGGAGGAGCGGCTTTTACAGCTTGAATCGCTCTTGGCGGCATCTGATGCACCATCGAGTGCGCAGCTTTACCGCACCCGCTTGAAGGAATATAACGCGCTTCTCCCGCAAGCGGAGGCATACCGTACCTACCGTGCTTTGGAGGAGGAGCTTGCCGCGACGCGGCTTCTTTATGAGGATGTGACGCAAGAGAAGGAGCTTCGTGCCCTCGCCTTTGAGGAAATAAAATGCCTTGAAGGAAAAATGACGGCGATCCTTCGTGAGGCGGAGATCCTTTTGCTCCCGAAGGATCCTAACGCTGACCGCGACGTTATCGTAGAGATCCGCGGATGTGCGGGCGGAGAGGAAGCGGCGCTTTTTGCCGCCGTTTTGTACCGTATGTATTCCATGTACGCGGCACAGAACGGTTATCGCGTAGAGCTGCTTTCGGTCAACGAGACCGAGCTTGGTGGCTTTAAGGAGATAGACTTTCAGATTTCGGGTACGGGCGCTTATTCACGCTTTAAATTTGAAAGCGGCGTTCATAGAGTTCAGCGCGTGCCGCAAACCGAGTCGCAGGGAAGAATACAGACCTCAACCGCAACCGTTGCCGTTCTCCCCGTCGTGGAGGACGTGGATGTCGAGATCAACCCCGCCGATGTCGTAATGGAGGCATTCAGAGCCAGCGGCGCGGGCGGTCAGCATATCAATAAAACAGATTCCGCTGTGCGACTGACGCATAAGCCGTCGGGCATTGTGGTGGAATGTCAAGAGGAGCGCAGTCAGTTTCAAAATCGCGATAAGGCGATGAAAATGCTTCGCGCCAAGCTCTATGACATCGAATGTCGCCGACAGCACGAGGAAATTGCCTCGGCGCGCCGCGCACAGGTGGGAACAGGCGACCGTTCCGAGCGTATTCGTACCTATAATTATCCGCAGGGAAGGGTGACAGACCACCGTATCGGACAAACGCTCCACACCCTTGACCGATTTTTGAACGGTGATATCGGCGGACTTCTTGAGGAGCTTTCCCGCGCGGAGCTTGCCCTATTATTAAAAGAACAGCATAAGGATTAACTATCGTGGAAGATAAAAGGCAAAGAGAAACGGTATATGCGGCGGTTTGCGCCGACTGTCTTACGAAAAAAAACGAAAGCCTTGCCTTGGCAGGGAAGCTTTTACGCGAGGGCGGCACCGTCATATTCCCAACGGAGACGGTCTACGGTCTGGGGGCAAACGCTCTTGATCCCGATGCCGCGGCACGCATTTACGCCGCAAAGGGACGACCCGCGGACAATCCCCTGATCGTTCATATCGCCGAGCCGGAGGAGGCAGATACCCTTTGTGACTGTCCGCCCCTTTATGCGCGCCTTGCCCGTGCCTTTATGCCCGGACCTCTCACGGTTATTATGACGGCTAAGCCCTGTGTGCCTAAAACGGTGACGGCGGGACTTCCTACCGTAGCCGTGCGCTGTCCCGCGCACCCCGTAGCGCATGCCCTGCTTCTTGAAGCGGGTGTTCCCGTTGCCGCGCCGTCAGCCAATCTTTCAGGCTCCCCCTCGCCGACGTGTTTTCTTCACGTGAAAGAGGATATGGACGGACGGGTGGATATGATCATCGACGGCGGCGAATGTGACTATGGCGTTGAGTCGACCATAGTAAAGCTTGAGGAGGACGGTACGCTTCTCCTTCTTCGTCCCGGGGCGGTGACGCTTGAGGACCTTACCGCCTTCGGCGCGCGCGTTACTGTTGCTCCCGCCGTTCTCGGTGCGTTAAAGGAAGGGGAAACGGTGCTTTCTCCCGGCATGAAGTACCGCCACTATGCCCCGGAAGCGCCCCTCTATCTCTTGGACGGTTCTTTTGAAAACATAAGAAAATTCTTGGCAGATAGGGAAGGACGTGTTGCTTATCTCGCATACGACGAGGAAATGGCATCCATAGCTTTGCCGCACGTTACCCTATATTCCTTGGGCGAGATGGCAGATACGCCCTCGCAGGCAAAAAGCCTTTTCCGCATTTTAAGAGAGGCGGATAAGGAGAATTACGACGCGATCTACGCGCCCCTGCCCTCCATCCGGGGACTTGGTATGGCGCTTTATAATCGAATGATCCGCGCGGCGGCACATCAGATCATCAAACTCTAATTCCCCCGAAAGGAAGTAAAAGCCTTGGCTCGAAAGACGAAAACAACCATAAATATTCCGATGAAGGAAGCGGAGATCACCTATCAGCCCATCACGGAGACGCTGGAAAAAAACTATATGCCCTACGTAATGAGCGTTATCATCTCGCGTGCGCTCCCTGAGATCGACGGCTTTAAGCCCTCCCACAGAAAGCTTTTATATACCATGTACTCTATGGGGCTTCTTACGGGCGCAAGAACGAAAAGCGCCAACGTTGTCGGACAAACCATGCGTCTTAATCCGCACGGCGATGCCGCTATTTACGAAACGATGGTGCGTCTGACGCGCGCCAACGAGTCCTTGCTTCACCCCTTTATCGATTCGAAGGGAAGCTTTGGTAAGCAGTATTCTCGCGATATGGCGTACGCCGCCTCGCGTTATACCGAGGTGAAGCTGGATGCCTTCTGTGCCGAGCTGTTTAGCGGCATTGAGAAGGATGCGGTGGATTTCGTTCCCAACTACGATAATACCATGCAAGAGCCCACCCTCTTGCCCACCACCTTCCCGAACATTCTCGTGTCTCCTAACCTTGGTATTGCCGTCGGTATGGCGTGCTCCATCTGCTCCTTCAATCTCTCCGAGATCTGCGACGGAACGATCGCTCTTTTGAAAAATCCCAAGGTCACGGTCGACCGTATGCTTGAAATCGTCAAAGCACCCGACTTTTCGGGCGGCGGCACCCTGCTTTACGACCGTGAGCAGATGAAAAAGATCTATACGACGGGTGTGGGAAGCCTCCGCCTGCGCGGCAGGTATACCTTTGACGCACAGCGCAACTGCATCGACGTTTTCCAGATCCCATACAGCTCTTGCACCGAAAGCATTCTCAAAAAGGTGGGAGACCTTGTCAAGGCAGGGAAGATGAAGGATATCGTCGACTATCGCGACGCGACCGACCTCGGCGGCTTGCGCTTGACCTTTGACCTCCGCCGCGGTGCCGATCCCGACGCCGTGATGGACAAGCTCTTCTATCTCACCGAGCTTGAAAACACCTTTGATTGCAACTTTAATATTCTCGTCAACGGCTCGCCGAGACAAATGGGCATCGTTGAGATCCTCACCGAGTGGATCTCCTTCCGCCTTGGCTGTATGCGTCGCGAAATGACCTTCGATCTTGGCAAAAAGAAGGATAAGCTCCACCTGCTTCTCGGTCTTGCCACCATTCTTCTCGATATTGATAAGGCAATCGCCATCATTCGCTCCACCGCAAAGGAGTCCGAGGTTGTCGTCAACCTCATGAAGGGCTTTGACCTTTCCAAGGTGCAAGCGGAGTACATTGCAGAGATCAAGCTCCGCCACCTCAACCGCGAGTATATCACGCACCGCATTGAAGAGGTGGAGTCGCTCCAAAAGGAGATTGCCGAGCTTGAGGAAATTCTTGCCGACGAGCTTAAAATGAAGGGTGTTCTTATCGAGCAGTTGAAGGAGATCAAGCGCAAGCACGGCAAGCCTCGCAAGACCCAGATCATGGATGCCGGAGAAATTCACGTGTTGGATAAAGCGGCGTTTATTGAAAATTATAACGTGCGTCTCGTCGTAACGGCGCAGGGCTATTTCAAGAAGATCACTTCGCAATCATTGCGCGGAAACGATTTGCAAAAGCTGAAGGAGGGAGACTTTATTCTCTCCGAGGAGGATACCGATAACCTTGGCGAGATCATAGTGTTTACCAATAAAGCGCAGATGTACCGTGCTAAGGTCGCCGATTTTGAGCCGGTTAAAGCGTCCGCAATGGGTGATTTTCTCCCCGCCAAGCTGAAAATGGATGCAGGCGAAATTCCGCTTCTTTGCAAGGTCGTCAGCGACCTTAACCCTGATCACCAGGTGCTCGTCGTTTTTGAAAACGGTAAGGGCGTGCGTATTCCCATGTCGCTTTACGAGACCAAATCAAATCGCCGCAAGATTACGGGTGTCTACTCCACCAAATCTCCCGCCGTCGCGGTGATCTACCTCGATAAGCCGAGGGATGTCGTGATCCGTTCGAGTCAAGAACGCGCCATTCTCATCTCCTCTGAGCTCGTACCGCAGGTAGCGACCCGTACCGCGGGCGGAAACACCCTCTTTACCGTCAAGCCGCCAAAGATCCGTGTGATAGGTGCAGAGCTTCCGACGGAGGCGCTCTATGAGAACGCCGAGGGCTATCGCAAGCGTAAGGTGCCCGCGACGGGCAATCCCATGACGAAGCGCGACGTGGAAACCTTCAAGGAGCGCGTGTTGGATACAGAATAAATTTAAGCATTTAAAACGGCAGAGCGATCTGCCGTTTTTTTATTGTGCGACGCATGATTTCTTTTTTTTGAGTCAAACTAACGCTAGATAAACCGAAAAGGAGGAATATCATGAAAAAGATACTTTTATTTGCCCTTCTTTGTATGACGCTTTTAGCGCTTGGCTCTTGCGGAAAAAAGGATGGGGTATATTTCTTTAATTTTAAACCCGAGATCGCGGAAAAATACGAGGAGATCGCTCGTGTCTATGAAAAGGAAACGGGTGTCCCCGTCCGTGTCGTGACCGCCGCGTCGGGCACGTATGAGCAGACCTTAAAATCAGAGATCGTCAAATCCGACGCTCCCGCCATCTTCCAGATCAACGGTCCTGTCGGCTACGCCGCATGGAAGGATTATTGTCTTGACCTCTCGGGCAGCGAGCTTTACAAGCATCTGACCGATAAAACGCTTGCCATTACCGACGGTGAGGGGGTCTATGGTATCCCGTATGTGGTGGAAGGCTACGGTATTATTTATAACGAAGAAATTACCGACAAATATTTTGCCCTCACAAACCGCGCTACTTCGTATACCTCCATGGACGAGATCCGTTCCTTTGCCGCCTTGAAGGCTGTTGTTGAGGACATGACAGCGCGTAAAGCGGAGCTTGGTATCGACGGCGTTTTCGCTTCCACCTCCCTCAAAAGCGGAGAGGATTGGCGCTTCCAGACGCATCTGGCCAACGTCCCGATCTATTATGAATTTCTTGACCGCGGAGTAGACCTAAAGAAACCGGAAAGCTATGCGAGTGTTGAATTTTCTTACAGTGATGGCTATAAAAATCTTTTTGACCTCTATATCAATAATTCCGTTACCGATAAAAAACTGCTTGGCAGCAAGCAGGTCGCCGATTCGATGGCGGAGTTTGCGCTCGGCAAATGCGCCATGGTGCAAAACGGTAACTGGGCGTATAGCCAGATCGCTTCGGTATCGGGCAATACGGTAAAGGCGGACAAGGTGCATTTTCTCCCTCTTTATATCGGTGCATCCGAGGAAGAAGCGCAAGGACTTTGCACGGGCACGGAGGGCTATTTCGCCATCAACAAGAATCTTGATGCCGATAAGCAGAAAAAGGCGCTTGATTTTCTCACATGGCTCTTTACGAGCGAAACGGGAAAAGCCTTCGTAACCGAGGAGCTTGATTTTATTGCTCCCTTTGATACCTTTGACGAAGGCGATAAGCCGAAGGACCCCTTGGCGCGTGAGGTAACCGAGTGGTTAGAGAAGGAAGAGGTTTATAATATCCCTTGGGCATTTACCGTATTTCCCGGACAAAACTTTAAAAATGATTTCGGCGCGGCACTTTTGCAATACGCGCAGGGAAGTATGTCATGGGACGACGTAAAGAACACCTTTACCCGTCGTTGGAAGGAGGAGGCACAGTCCGTCCTCTCATGATATGAAAAAACGGTTCTTTCGCTATTTTCCCATCTTTGTGCTTCCGACGCTTGCGGCGTTTGTCATTTCCTTCCTCGTCCCCTTTTTGATGGGGCTGTATCTTTCCTTTACCGAGTTTACGACGGTAGGAAACGCAAGCTTCGTCGGGCTCAAAAATTATGTGACCGCGTTTTCGGGCGGCAGTGGATTCTTGAACGCCCTCTTTTTCACCGCCAAGTTTACCCTCGTCAGCACTCTCACCGTCAACCTCATCGCTTTTGTGCTTGCCCTTCTTTTGACGAGGGGCAAGCGCGGTACGAATTTCTTTCGCACCGTGTTTTTTATGCCCAATCTCATCGGCGGTATCGTACTCGGCTATATTTGGCAGCTCATCATCAACGGCGTGCTCTCGTCGCTTGGCGTCGATATCACCTTTGATGCCTCCTACGGCTTTTGGGGGCTCGTCGTGCTGACCAATTGGCAGCTTATCGGCTATATGATGATTATTTATATCGCGGGTCTCCAAACCATTCCGCGCGAGATGCACGAGGTCGCCGCCATCGACGGAGCCTCCCCTCTGCAAGAGCTGCGGCATATCACGCTTCCGCTTGTCGCCCCCTCCATCACCATTTGCGGCTTTTTGACACTTACCAATTCCTTTAAAATGTTTGACCAAAACTTCGCCCTCACGGGCGGCGCGCCGGGAAGAGAAACGTCTATGCTTGCCCTCGATATCTATCAAACCTTCTACGGAAGCGTCGGAAGCGAGGGCGTAGGTCAGGCAAAGGCGGTTCTGTTCTTTCTGCTCGTTGCTCTGATCGCGGGGCTTCAGCTCTATTTTTCAAGAAGAAGTGAGGCGAAGACAGAATGAAAGAGAAGCGCATCCCCCATATTCTTTGGTATGTCGCCCTTATCGCTCTTACCGCGCTGTTCCTTTTCCCGATTGCCATCGTTCTTATGAATTCCTTCAAAGGACAGTTTCACATCGCGGGCGATCCCTTTTCGTTTCCCACCGCCACCACCTTTGCGGGAATCTCGAATTACCTGAACGGCATTCGTAAAATCGGCTTTTTCAAAGCCGCGGGGCTTTCCCTCTTCATCACCGTCGCGTCGGTTGCCCTCATCGTTGTCGCAACCTCAATGACCGCGTGGTTTCTCGTCAGAAACAAAAACAGACTATCATCTGCCTTGTATTATCTGTTCGTTTTTAGCATGATAGTGCCGTTCCAAATGGTCATGTTTACCATGTCTAAGGTCGCGAATACCCTGCATCTTGAAAACCCCGTCGGCATC
Organism: Oscillospiraceae bacterium; assembly: GCA_015064745.1. Classification (GTDB taxonomy): domain Bacteria; phylum Bacillota; class Clostridia; order Oscillospirales; family CAG-272; genus UBA1740. The sequence goes on from SVRR01000019.1 coordinate 33,262, forward strand.
GTGCTTCTGTATCTCGGCTTCGGGGCGGGGCTCTCCGTCTTTATGTTTGCGGGCTTCGTCCGCGGCATCCCGCGCGCCGTTGAGGAAGCTGCGGAGATCGACGGCTGTACTCCCGTCACCACCTTCTTCCGCGTCATTTTCCCCCTCTTAAAGCCCATCACCGTTACCGTCGCCGTCCTCAACGCCATGTGGATATGGAACGACTATCTCTTACCCTATCTCGTCATTGGCAGCAAATACCGCACCATCCCCGTCGCCGTGCAGTATCTCCAAGGGGGCTACGGCTCACGCGATATGGGTGCTTTAATGGCAATGCTCGTCCTCGCCATCATTCCCATCATCGTCTTTTACGCCCTCGCCCAAAAAAGCATCATCAAGGGCGTTATTGCCGGCGCTGTAAAAGAGTAGATCTATGAAAAAACCTTTCGAGGAAAGAGTTTTTTTCATTTCAAGCGCGCCCATCGGGCGCGCATTTCAAGACGGCGAAGCCGTTATTTCAAATGCACAGCACATTTCATGTAAAAAAGCGCATACTATCGGATCACGACGGTATGCGTTTTTCCTTTTTACATAAATGAAATTGTAAACTTTGGAAGGAAAACATTGCTTTTTTATGGAAAATGTGCTACAATGATTTAGCCAAATAAACTGAATATTTGTCAGTAGAACCTCTCCCTTTGCTTCAAAGGCCTTTTTTCGTACGTCTATCACACTGAATTTGATAAAAATGCAAATTCCCATGTGGTAGGTGTGTACATATCTTCTACTGACAGTTTGTTTGGCGACAATCGGGGCTTGCGTTTTTTGTGCGACGGCTTCGGTCATCGCACTTTTTGCCTTATCATCGGGAGGTATGTATGAAAAAGAAAATTTTACTGTTCGCCGCTCTTCTCGTGGCATGTCTTTCCCTTGTGGGACTTTTGACCGTTGCCTCCTCGGCAGCAACGGAGGGGTATTACACCTACACGGTATCGAACGGCGAAGCCACCATCACGGACGTAACCACAGGTATTTCGGGCAATGTCACCATTCCCTCCAATTTAGGAGGCTATCCTGTCACAAGCATCGGCTCTTATGCCTTCTCGAATTGCGCGGGCTTGACGTCGATCACTATCCTCGATAGTGTAACGAGCATCGGCTTGGCTGCCTTCTCGGATTGCACGGGCTTGACATCTGTCACCTTTGGCGAAAATAGCAAGTTGACGAGCATCGGCTATCGGGCATTCTATAATTGCACGGGCTTGACATCAATCACCATCCCCGATAGTGTAACGAGCATCGGCTCTGATGCCTTCCGGGGTTGCACGGGCTTGACGTCGATCACCATCCCCGATAGTGTAACGAGCATCGACTCTAATGCCTTCTGGGGTTGCACGGGCTTGACGTCGATCACCATCCCCGATAGTGTGACGAGCATCGGCTCTTGGGCCTTCTCGGGTTGCACGGGACTGACTTCAATCACCATCCCCGATAGTGTAACGAGCATCGGCTCTTGGGCCTTCTATAATTGCACGGGCTTGACGTCGATCACCATCCCCGATAGTGTAACGAGCATCGGCAATTCTGCCTTCTCTAATACCGGGTATTATAACAACTCGTCTAATTGGGAAAACGGCGTTCTTTATATAGGAAAGCATTTGATCAAAGCAAAGAATACGCTCTCGGGTGCGTATTCTATTAAAGAAGGAACGCTTTGCATCGGCGATGATGCCTTCTATAATTGCACGAGCCTTACGTCGATCACCATCCCCGATAGTGTAACGAGCATCGGCTCTTCTGCCTTCTATTATTGCACGGGCTTGACGTCTGTCACCTTTGGCGAAAATAGCAAGTTGACGCGCATCGGCGATTATGCCTTCCGGGGTTGCACGGGCTTGACATCGATCACCATCCCCGACAGTGTAACGAGCATCGGCGATTATGCCTTCTCGGGTTGCACGGGCTTGACGTCGATCACCATCCCCGATAGTGTAACGAGCATCGGCTATTCTGCCTTCTCGGGTTGCACGGGTCTCACCTCCATCACGGTTAAAAATGGAAATAGCAATTATCACAGTGTGGGCAATTGCCTGATCGAAACGAAAAGCAAAACATTGATTGCGGGATGCAAAAACAGCATCATTCCGAGCGACGGCAGTGTGACGAGCATCGGCTATTATGCCTTCACGGGTTGCACGGGCTTGACGTCCATCACCATCCCCGATAGTGTAACGAGCATCGGCTATTATGCCTTCTATAATTGCACGGTCTTGACGTCGATCACCATCCCCCATAGTGTAACGAGCATCGGCTCTTCTGCCTTCTCTAATACCGGGTATTATAACAACTCGTCTAATTGGAAAAACGGCGTTCTTTATATAGGAAAGCATTTGATCGAAGCAAAGAATACGCTCTCGGGTGCGTATTCTATTAAAGAAGGAACGCTTTGCATCGGCTCTTCTGCCTTCTCGGGTTGCACGGGCTTGACGTCGATCACCATCCCCGATAGTGTGACCAGCATCGGCGAGGGTGCCTTCTATGATTGCACGGGCTTGACATCGATCACCATCCCCGATAGTGTGACCAGCATCGGCTCTTCTGCCTTCGAGGGTTGCACGGGCTTGACATCT
>SVRR01000020.1 GCA_015064745.1 Oscillospiraceae bacterium
ACCAAGGCTGGCGCAAAATGGGCGATGCTCTCGTACCTACGGCAGGTGTTATGCAGGTAACCAAAACGACCGACGACGGCGGCAACGTTGCGTACGGCATCGGCTATAACAATGCGGCGACCCCGACTGTCACCTTTGCGGTAGATGCTGCAATGTATTTGGAGCTTAGCCAAAAGAAGCCTTCGGGCAGAAACGTAGAGACCGGACGCCGCTTCTCCCTCTTCAACACCATGCCCGCAACCGTATACGCGATCCGCGTTTACAACCGCGCGCTGACGGATGCTGAAAAGCTTCACAACAGCTTTATCGATAAGGCTGCCTTCTATCAGCTCGAAATTGACGGCTTTACCGGACTCGACGCTGCAAAGAAGGAAAACATTTACAACTACTTCGCAACCGTTGGCTTCGACGCTGACGCGACAGAGCTTCAGGCTCGCTACAACTTCTACGCTGCAGGCTCGGCAGACGCTTTGACCGAGGGCGCGATTTCCTTCACGGAGATCCTTCCTATCCTCGCGAACGCTTCCGGCTACCGTGCGCTGTTCAGCGTCAACAAGCTCTCGCTTGATCTTTTGGAAGACAACGGCTACACCGTTACCTTCGGCGCGCTTGTAGCTCCCGCTACCGCAGCGAACGTTGAGCTCGGTGCTGACGGTGTCAAGAACATCGTCGTTGGCGGCGAGGGTGGCTCGGGCATCTTCTATCAGCTGGCACACGCCGGCGGCTGGTACTACTCCGCTGCAATCACGGCAGATGACGTTGATTACTACGGCGTAGACATGGTCGTTCGCGGCTACGTCACCGTTGAAAAGGACGGCAAGAGCTACACTGCGTACGACAATGCGTCTCTTGAAGGCGTTGAGCAGATTTCCATTCTTGACGCTGCTGATTACTTCGTCAACAAGTTTGACGGCGATATCGTTACGCAGTACAAGTACATGAACTCCGCTGCTCTGCGCGCGATCCTCGCGGAATACGGCTACGATGCACGTGTATCGCTTGACGATGACCTCGTTATCTACGTTGACGCCGCAAGCGCCAACGGCGACAACAACGGTCTCACCAAGGATACTGCATACACAACGATCGGTGCGGCATTTGACGCTGCTAAGGCACACCTCGCGAAGACGGGCCGCAAGACGGTAACCATTCAGCTTGGCGAGGGCACCTACTACGTGACCGAGACGATGACCCTTTCGGCTGAGGATATCCTTGCCGATGAGTACAGCTTCGAGGTCGTTGGTAGCGGCAACACCACCGTTCTTACCTCCGAGGTTGAGATCGAATACAATCGCGTCGAGGGTGTAACGGGCGGTCTGGTAGAGGGCGAGTTCGGTTATTACGTACAGCTTCCTCAGAACGCAGACGGCTCCTATCCTTACTTCCGTGCGCTGTATGCGGACGGTAAGCTCGTAGGTCCTGCACACAAGGGCGACAGTGAAGAAACTTGGAGACCTGCGGACTTCTACATTACCGAAAGCAGCAGCCGCAACCCCTTGACGGACGTTAGGCTTGAAATTGCTCCTACCGCTGACAAGGATAATGACGGGGTGGACGAAACGGTCGACACCGACTGGGCGCTTAGCACGGAGAACGTTGCGAAGGCGAAGTACGCTGTGTTTAAGCTTCCCGTTGCGATGCTGAGCGCTGATGAATACGGCGATTGGGAAAGCTACCTTGAGTACTATGACGGCGCCGAGCTTCACATGGTTTGGGATTGGGAGGCTTCCGTTGTAAGCATTGATCACATCGAGAAGGATCCCAACAGCAACGACTACGTATATGCTTATGCGGCATATGAGAACTTCCCCTCCGGCTTCCACGAGGGACATTACATCGTAAAACACACCTACGTTTGGTTTGAGAATTCGCCTGTCTTTATGGCACTTGAGGGCAACGGCTACTACTACGACGCTGAAGACGGTCAGTTGTATTATCCCGACGCTCTTGCCACAAAGAAGCTGACCTATGCTTCTCTTGAAAACCTCTTCGTTCTTGATAACGTTAGAAACATTTCCTTCAAGAATCTTACTATGACGGGTGTTGACAGCGATTATCTCGAAGCAGATGTTGGCTTGAATCTTGGTCAGGCAGGCTCGCTCACCTTGCGCGAGGGCGGCGAAGAGACCTCGATCGGCTTTATCGAGCATGCCGCGATCTTCGGTACGAACGTAACGGGACTTGACGTGCAGAACGTTTCTATCCGCAACGTCCTCGGTGCCGGTATTACCGTGAAGGGTCATGCAAAGGATATCGTGATCGACTCCTCCTCCTTCGAGAACATCGGTGGCTCCGCAATTCAGCTTGCGCAGAAAGACACCTATGCGAAGAACGTAGAGATCACCGATAACTACGTGAACAACACGGGTACGCTTTACCAGGCTTGCGCAGGTATTATGACTGCCGACCTCGCAAACGCGAAGATCATCGGCAACACGGTAACCAATACCACTTGGTGTGCTGTTTCCGTCGGTCTGTCTTGGAGCGTTCCTCAGTCGACTGTCGGCTCCATCGTAAACGGCGGTGAGATCAATCTCTTCAACGTTGAGATCGCGTACAACTACGTGACCAACATGATGACCTGCACGGGTGACGGCGGTGCTTTCTACCTGAACGGCGGCGCGGTTTCTCGCGGCAAGTTGAAGGATCTTACGGACGACGATGACAGCGTTTATAACTACATTCACCACAACTACGTGGTTATGAGCAACGAGTGCGGCTTGCGTGGCGATAACGCGGACGGATACCGCAAAACCTACTGCTACTACTTCGAGTGCTCCTCGTCCAACTGGCTCTCTTACGAGAACGTGCTTGTCAACGAGGTCAACAAGCTCTATCCTAACGCTAAATTTTACGGCGTATACCTCCAAAGAGAGGGTGACTCTGAAGAGGGTGCGAAAAACGCTGCCAGCCACATCACGATGGTTGGTAACTACTACATCGGATTCAATTCGGTAAAACAGGTCTTCAATATTCCTAATAACCCCAACCCCGATTTCGCTCAGGTTGCTAACGACTACGTATACGCAAGCGTTGCTGATCTTGAGAATTCGAAGACGCTGGCTCAGCTTGAGGGCGCAACCGATGATACGACGAAGCACAATAGCGCGACCTGCATGAATTCTCCCGCAGGTGCGGGCGCTATCGTTGCGGGCATCTACGGTGCTTGCGGCACTACGAACAACACCGCGGGTAAGACCAGCGGTCTGAACGCAACGCTTGACGCTACTCCCAAGGCAGACAGAGTCATTCTTAACGACGCTGAGCTGGTCAACCTTCCTACCTTCGGTGGTATTACGCCCACTCTCGCGACGGTTACCTTCGTTGAGGGTGAGACGCAGGCTGTTGTCAAGGGCGCTGTAGGCACGAGCGTTTCCGCTCCTCTTGCCTTCGCACAGCCCGGCTACCGTTACACCTTCTATGATGCGAACGGTAACGAGATCGACCTTGCAACCTTTGCGGTTCCCGCAGACGGTGCTACGATCACCGTTGTATCCGAGACTGACCTCCGCACGGTTACCATCCGCGGTGGTAAAGAAACGGTTAAAGTAGGGGTTGCTCCCGGTGAGACCTTCGAGCTTCCCGCTATACTGGTCGAAAAGGGTAAGGTTGCTACGCTGACCGTTAGAAATACCGGTGCTGTGGTTGACCTTGCGACCTTCAAGATGCCCGACGCGGACATCGAGATGCTCATCAGCTACGTCTCGCAGATGTACAGCGCAAGCTTTGACGACGGCAAGGGCACGAAGGTTGACTTTATCGGTTACTTCGGCGAACAGGTCGTGATCAACGAGGCGCTCTTCACGAAGGAGCACTACACGACGTCGTATAAGATCGGCGACGAGGTGATTTCTCTTGATAACCTCACCTTGCCCGAGGGCAATATCGAGATCACGGTCGTTTACACGCCCATCAAGTATACGGTTACCTTCATCGGTGACCTTAGCCAGGGCGACGCGGCCAAGTATCATACCTACGGCACGATTGAGGTTGAGTTCGGTCAGCTCATCGACGCCTCGAGCATCCTCACTCCCGACATTGAGGGCGAAGACGGCCTCGTAGCTCGCTTCGTTGCTTGGGAAGGCTTCGTAGCCGGCGACACCACGCTGAACGCAGACAATATCGACGTTGAAAACGGTACGGTATTCTGGGCTAAGATCGAGTGGGTTACCGGACTTGCGTTGGGTGATATTGACCGCGACGGTGAGATCACGATGGCAGACGTTACCGAGCTTGTAGCTATCATTTCCGGTGCTCCCAAGCCGAGCGGTGTTACCGTTGACTTGGACGGTGACGGAGAGGTTACGATGGCAGACGTTACCGAGCTTGTAGCTATCATTTCCGGTTCTGCTTCGTAATCCCCTAAAATCCACGCTTGCCGCACGGCAAGCGTGGGAATGAAAATTCCCTCCGTGGGTGGCTCGTCCACCCACGTTTTTTTTACAAAGCGTCCCTCTTCGAGGCGCCCAAAGGGCATGCCTTGTGCTGAGGGGGACCACGAAGTGGTGGAAGGAGTGTGCTTCAATTCTCCTTGTTTCGGTTACGCGCTTCGGGGAACTCCCTCAGTCACCTTCGATGACAGCGCTCTTCCTGAAACATAGTCGAAATGTGCGCTCGGCATAGCCTCGCTTCATTTCTGCTTGTTTCAGTTACACGCTTCGGGGAACTCCCTCAGTCACCTTCGATGACAGCGCTCTTCCTGAAACATAGTCGAAATGTGCGCTCGGCATAGCCTCGCTTCATTTCTGCTTGTTTCAGTTACACGCTTCGGGAAAACAGTTATCAACTGTTTTCCCTCGCTTACCTCATAGAGGGAGGCAGACGGAGGGCGTTTTCTCCGAGACACCGTGCCGTGCTGTTGACGACGGCGAGAGACAATTTTGGACAGGCGGCGAACAGCGGCATTTTTTTCTCTACATATTATGTATTTAAATCGCGCTGCTTTTTTCGCAAAAAACTCTTGACAAAAAAGGAAAGATATGCTATCATAATGATAGAATATGCGTAGTATCGAATGACGCAAATTAACGAATTTAAGGAGAACCAAAATGAAAAAGAAAATTCTCTCTTTGGTCTTGGTTGCAGCGATGCTTTCGTCGTTGTTCGTGATTGCTCCCGTATCGGGCGCGACCGAGGCTGCGGCAACGGTAAGTCTTGGCGATTCTCTGGTTTCCGCCGCAGGCGAAACGATTGAAATCGACGTTATTCTTAAGGCGGATGAGCTTCTTTGGAACTACGCTTTCAGCTATGCTTACGATGCCGACAAGCTGACGCTGGTTGACATCGCTGACAAGCTGGGCAACGGCGTTATGGCAAAGTCTGCAGAAGGCGATACCTACAAGGAAGTCGTTCTGAACTCTCCTTACAGTGTATTCACTTGGTCTCAGACCAACAACGTAGGTAGAGACGTTTCTGCCGGTGTTGTGGTTGCTACCATGGTATTCACTGTGAACGCGGGCGTTTCCGGTGAAGCAAAGGTTGAGCTTCTCAATCCTCAGCGTCAAGACGGCTACTATCTTAACTACGTTCAGATGGGCGCAAGCGACAACAAGGTTAAGTATGGCGGTGACGTTATTGCTATTGGCAATGCAGAGGCTTCTGTGCTCGTTCTTCCCGAAGGATACATTGATCTCTCTGCCGCAAATCCGGCTGATTTTACCGGCGATGACTTCGCGGGAGATACTATCACCAAGTACAACGGTTCAAGCACCGGCACGGTAATTGTTCCTTCGCAGTACCCCGGTATGATGGGAATGGGTACCGTAGTGACCATCGCTGATGGTGCGTTTGCAAAGCCCTCGTTTTCCACGCTGGTCATTCCCGCGTCTGTTGCGACCATTGGTACGAGTTCCGCCAAGTCACCTGTTCTTTTCGGCCCCGCGAACGATGTGAAGGTCATCGTTTTGAATCCGAACGCTACTTTTGGTAACATGCCGTTTTACACAGCGCCCGGATTCGGCTCTATAACGATCTGTGGTTATGCAGATTCTACGGCAGAGGCGTATGCCAAAGCGGCAGGCTTTGCTTTTGAAGAGATTTCTCTTTGCAATGTGACTATCGACGGCAAGACCTTCCTTGCTCCTACCGAGACCACGGCTCCCGGTATGACGGAGAACGCTGACGGCGAGCTCGTCGTTGCTTGGACGGACGGCACGAACACCTATCTTCCCGGTCAGGCAATGAACTTGACGGGTGACGTTACTTTGACGGCTGCTAAGACGGTTGCAAAGCCTACGACCTCTACCGATATCGACTTCAAGCTGGCTGCTTTCTATGAAGAGGGCACGACGAACAGAGTTGAGAACTCTGATCTTTCCATGCGCTTCAGAGCAACCTTCTCCATTGAGGATTATGCGACGCTGAAAGATCTTGGTACCGTACAGCTCGGTATGCTGATCACTCCCGCGAAGTACGTTTCTCTTGCAGGCTCCTTCACCAAGGAGGCACTCGGTGGAATCGGTGCAGCAAACGGCGCTTACATTGACGTTCCTCTGGCGGGCTATTACGAAAAGACGGCGACCGATTACATCTTTGCTGCTCGTTTGGCAAACTTCTCGGCTAAAACGCTTGAAAAGAACCCTGATTTTGCCGCTGTGATGTATGCCACCGTTACTGCTGCTGACGGCACGACCTTTACCGTATACGGTGACTTCAATCTTGCCGCTAACAGCAACGTAAAGAGCTTGGCTCAGGCAATTCACGATACCAACGCTGACCTTACCAACATGCAAAAGGGTTGGCTTTCCGACCTGATCGGCTCGTTTAACTGAGAAATAAGTGAAAGGAGAACATAGAAATGAAAAAGATTTATGAGGCACCTGTTGCAGAAGAAATCTACGCAGATGTTCCTGCGCTTATGAGCGACGCACTTCTCTCCGGCAACGATAACAGCGGAGACGACCTTGCATGGGATCTTCTGTAATTTCTAAAGGTTAACCGAAAAGCTTACGCCCAACCTTCTTGAAAGAAGGTTGGGCATTTTCGTCGTTTATCCAAATGAGAGATGCAGGGCACAGTGCTCTCAAAGAGGACTCCCCCACCCGCTTGCGCGGGAGCCTAGTAAAAATGCGCGCAAATCATAGCCTCCCTCTTTGAGGCGCCCAAAGGGCGTGCCTTGTGCTGAGGGGGACCACGAAGCGGTGGAAGGAATGTGCTTCATTTCTCTTTGTTTTGGTTGCACGCTTCGGGGAACTCCCTCAGTCACCTTCGGTGCCGGCGCTCTTCCTGAAACATAGTCGAAATGAGCGCAAATCACAGATTTGCTTCATTTCTCCTTGTTTCAGTTACACACTTCGTGCAAACGGTTATCAACCGTTTGCACTCGCTTACCTCAATGAGGGAGCCTAGTAATGGAAGAAGTGTGCTTCTTTTCTCCCGATGCTAAAAAAAGCGTTGTGTCAAAGACACAACGCTTTTTGGTTTTGCCGTTCCGCCTGAACAGGTGCAAGCGGAACGCGCGATTTTCGGGGTGGTTAGATTACTTCACCTCAACAGTAGCGCCGGCTTCCTTCAGCTCAGCAGCAACCTTTTCAGCCTCTTCCTTAGAAACGCCAGCCTTAACGGTCTGAGGAGCGCCCTCAACCATGTCCTTAGCTTCCTTCAGGCCGAGACCGGTGATGGAGCGAACAGCCTTGATAACGTTGAGCTTGGATGCGCCTGCATCGGTAAGAACAACGTCAAACTCGGTCTTCTCTTCAACAGCGGCAGCAGCAGCGGGAGCAGCAGCGCCTGCAACAGCTACGGGAGCTGCGGATACGCCAAACTCTTCTTCAAGAGCCTTTACGAGGTCAGCAAGTTCAAGAATGGTAAGCTCCTTGACAAGATCAAGGATCTGAGTGGTCTTTTCGTTCATTTTAAGATACCTCCAAATATAAGTTTGTTTGTTTTTTGTTTATGAATGGGTTAAGCGGTTGTCTCACGCTTCTGCGGGAGCGCCTTCGTTTTCCTTGTCGATCTTCGCCTGAAGAACACGGGCAAAGCTGTACAAGGAAGAGGTCAAGCTGCCGAGCATTCTGCCGATAAGCACTTCCTTGGAAGGAATGCTTGCGAGATTCTCAACGCCTGCCTTATCAAGAACGACACCGTCAAGGAAGCCTGCGCGAATCTCGAAGGACTCGATCTTCTCGGCATACTCCTTCATGATCTTTGCTGCTGCAATCGCGTCGGTTGCGCTGGTTGCAATTGCGGTCATTCCGCCGAGATACTGCTTCATCTCGGAAAGGTCAGCCGCGTCACATGCACGACCCGTAAGAGTGTTCTTTACGACAGTGTATTCTACGCCTGCGGCACGCAGTGCTGCGCGAAGCTTGGTATCGTCAGCCACCGAGATACCCTCATACTTTACGAGGACACCGGCGGTTGCAGCCTTCAGCTTCTCAGCAAGTGCGGCTACGAGCGCAGTCTTCTGTTCCAAAATCTTCTGACTGGGCATTTGGTTCCACCTCCGTTAAAATTTCAAATAAAAAATCCCTTTCCCGCAAAAGGCGCACTGCCACCGAGAAAAGGATACCAACAAAAAAGCACAGGCTATTCATTTGATATGCTCACCTCGGCAGGATGGTGTTTCCACTTTTACGGTAACCTGCTGTCTTAGGATAACAAAAGTATTATAGCATGCGCTTTTGCGTTTGTCAATAGGTTTTTTAAAAAATATAAAGTTTTTTCCATCACGGGCACGCCGCACCGTGTTCACCGAAAACGCCCCCTCTTTGGGGCGGCAGGGCTTGCGGCACTTTTGAAAAAAGCTTTTCTCAAGGCTGTTTCTTTACCTTAACGGGGAAGCGTTCTCCGCACGAGGGGCATCGTACGATATGATCCCCGGGGATGCGGGCGAGACGGAGTGTGCTTTTGCAGTACGGGCACTTGCGATAGAGATGGGTCTTTCTGTCTCTGATCCTCAAATAGGTGCGGCGCAGGGGCATGAACAGACTTTTCATCGCGCGGCGAAAGGCGGCGTTTTCTCTTTGCCGTTTCGTGACGTTGCGGGATAACATGCGAAACAAGGCGTATCCGAAGGCAAGGAGATAAAGGGCGGGAAAGAGGTACTTTAACACGCTGTGCGCATAGAAAATGCCTGAGAGAAAAATGAAGATCAGCGACAGGGAAAAGGCGAGATAATACAGGGCATCCGCACCGTTTCTGCCTGCAAAAAATCGGGCAAGGCGATAGCGAAAGCCGTAAGGGTTGGAGTGACGCATAAAAAACCTCGTGATATGCGCGCTGTGCGCGTAATTTCTTGGGAAGGGTTAGAAAAGCGCCGCTTCCATCAAGGCACGTGCGCGGTCGGATAATTCGTCGGGGGAGAGTGCGCGGACGTCCTCGACGGGGATGATGCCAAGGACGGTCACCTTTACGCGCGGAAGACGAAAGGGAAGCCCCGAAATGGCGGTTTCCGACCCCTCGATGGTCATAACGGCGATAGGGGTGTCTGCCTTTTTGGCAAGCACGAAGGCGCCGCTTTTAAAGGGAAGGAGCGAGTTGTCCTTCGAGCGTGTGCCTTCGGGAAAGACACCGTAATTCAGCTTATTTTCCTTGACGTATTTTGCGGCGCGGTGTATGGCGCGCATGGCTTGCATGGGAGAGTCACGGTCGACAAATACGTAGCCGCATTTATTCATATACGGGCCGATAAAGGGGTATTTCTGTACCGAAAGCTTGGAGACGAACGCGGTTTTTCTGTGTGGGAAGGCGCTCATCAAAAAGACGGGGTCAAAGGCGGAGCGATGATTGCAAACGTAGACGGCATGCGTGCTCGGCATTTTCTCCTTGCCGACGACTTTGAGACGCGTGCCAAGCACCGAAGCAAACCAGGGGAGCGCAAGGCGCACGGTGAAGGAGGCAAGACGCCCTGGGCGCACGGGTGGCTCCTTGGAAAAAAAGAGGGAGGTCACCATCAGATAAAGGACGAATAAAACGCAAAACGTCAAAAACGACCCAAGGGCTATGGGGAGTATGAAGACAGGATGCAGCGTGGGGATAAACCAATAGAGCGCACACGTCACGAGCGCTGCTTCCAACCAGAAAAACAAATAGAGCATTTTTCCTCCAAAGCGGTTTTGTTTTGACAGTTCTATTTTACCACGGTTTGGTGAAGAAATCAAGGGGAGTGGGAGGAGATTGTATGATTTTTGCCTCAAAAGACGAAAAAATTTCGTGTGTTCTTAGGAAAAGATGTCGAATTTTGCGTTCGGGGTTGATTTTGCGCGGAATTTAATATATAATAGGAAAGGAATACGTTATTCATTTGCGAGGAGTATCTATGAAGCATATTTTAGTTGTCAACCCTGCGGCGGGTCATACGAACGCTTTGCCACGTATTCGCGAGGAAGCTGAGAAGTTAAAGGGCTCTTATGACGTTGAGATCTACGAGACGAAGGGAAAGGGAGACGCGACGGCGTTTGTGAAGGAAACGATCGCGGCACATCCCGATGCGCCCATTCGCTTCTATTCCTGCGGTGGTGACGGTACGCTGAAAGAGGTGGCGAACGGCGCTGTCGGCGCAAAAAACGCCTCGGTATCCTGCTATCCCTGCGGCAGTGGAAACGATTTTGTGAAGTATTACGGCGGGGCGGAGAATTTTCTTTCGCTTGCCGCGTTATTCGAGGGTGAGGAGCGAGAGATCGATCTTATCACCGACGGCACGGAGTATTCGATCAATATCGCTAATTTCGGCTTTGATTACGCTGTGTGCGAGACGATGGAAAAGGTGCGTCGCTTCCCTCTGCTTGGCGGAAAGCGCGCGTATTACGCGGGCATCGTGACTGCCCTTTTTACCGCGATGAAAAAACGCGTCAAGGTGTATGCGGACGGCGAGCTTTTGACAGAGGATGACCGCTTCTTGCTTTGCACGCTTGCCAACGGCACCTACATCGGCGGCTCGTATATGTGCGCGCCTCGCTCGGACAACGAGGACGGGCTCTTGGAGCTTTGCTACGTAAAGTCTATCTCCGTGCCGCGCTTTTTAAAGCTGATGGGCTATTATAAGAGAGGCGAGCATCTGGATATGGCGGCGCTTGCGCCTTACATCATCTATAAGCGCGTTTCAAGCATTGAGGTCTCGTCCACCGATAAGGACTTTGGCTATACCTTGGACGGAGAACTGCATCCCTGTGCGCGCTTCACCCTTACCATCGTACCGAAGGCGCTCCGATTCGCCATCCCCAAGACGGCGGCAGCATTTTGCGCGGAACGTGAAAAGAAACGGCACGAAGCTTTTGCTTGTAAATAACTGTTTGCAAAAACGCCACGGAAAATTCCGTGGCGTTTTTTTGTATGCAACAAAGGCGTATAAGCCGGGTTCTGTACCCTTTCGGGTCGCGATCATCTATCTGCGCCAGGCGTTACCGCATGGCTTGCGCTTGCGCGCTGCCGCCCAAGGGGGAAATACGGCGGACAACCGTCGGGCATAAAGCCCGCCCCTACGGCGTTGCTTCGGATAGAGTTTACATGACTCCCCTTGTTACCAAGGGGATGGTGAGCTCTTACCTCGCCTTTCCATCCTTACCGCTTGCGCGGCGGTTTATTTCTGTTGCACTGTTCCTGAGGTCGCCCTCGGCGGACGTTATCCGTTATCCTTGTCCTATGAAGCCCGGACTTTCCTCACCGTACGGCCTTTCGGCGTAGTACGGCGCGATCGCGCAGCCTTGTTGCCTTTCTATTGTAGCATATTTTTTTTGGAAATGCAAGTGGGATTCCCAAAAATACAATTTGAAAACGGCGGGAGCGTGCTCCCTCCCGGGCTTATAGGACGGTGCGGTCGCGGTCTACCTCAAGATTGATCAGACGGCGCATTTCGGGGCTTTCGAGAAGCAAGGCGGCGCAAACGAGGGTGATGCCAAGCTCAGGAAGCATATACCCCCCGTTGTAGAGCAGGGAATAAAGATATTTTCCCATACCGTCGGGCGCCCACTGTCCCCAGATGGCGACACCTGTCACAAAGTGAGAAAGGAAGCGGAGGACGCACACGAGCACGATGCCCAAATATGCGCCCGCATGACGGAATTTTCCGAGACGCAAACGGCGAGGCGCCCCGGCAAGTCCTAAGACGATAAAGGGGAAAATATAGTCGAAAAGTACGCAAATGACGAGCGTTGCGCCCGTTTCGCAATAGGGGAACACGTTGCCCTCTATGAGCGCTTGTGCAATTTGAAACAGGGCAAAAACACAGCTTCCCGCAAGTCCCCATTTTACGCCGAGGGCGAGCGATAGAAGCATGATGGGGAGCATTGAGCCGAGCGTGACTGAGCCGCCAAGCGGCATCTCCCACAGCTTGGCAAAGGATAGGGCAATGGCAAGCGCCACGAGAATGGCGGCAAGCACGAGCTTAGGGGTTTTGGTTCGCATAAGAAATCTCCTTTTGTCATATGTTTTTGGGCGGAGGGCGTCCCCACCGCAAAACAAAGAAAACCACACGGAAAAAAGTCGTGTGGTTTCGATATGACTCGTCTCCCTACGCCGGCATGATCCGTATCAGGTTAAAGGGTTCGGTATTCCGTCTCAGCCCGCTTTCGCGGACACCCCTGACTTTTATTCGGTTGTGGTTTCTTTGCTTGATACCGCGGGTATTATAATGAAAACCGAAAACCGAAATTCCGGAATTTCGGTCGCAAATCATTGATTTGCGAGCAATTTTCTGTGAAGAAAATTGCCGATTTTCATTACAATGCAGTGTTGTGCGGAATAAAACGAAATCGTTTTATTCCGTTGAGCCGATAATAACGGCTCGTTGAAACGCACGAGGTGTTTCAACATCACATACGCATTATAGCATTCCTTTTTCGGTTTGTCAAGCCCCAAAAAGAATTTTTTTACAGAGGACGGCCCTCGTTATCGAAAAGGGGTAAGGGCGCGAGATAGCGGATATCGTCACGCATGGTGGCGTTGCCCTCGGCAAGAACGGCTGCCTTTGCGACAATCCGACCGCCCGACATTTTCACGAGCTCTTCCAGCGCGTGGAGCGACTGACCCGTGGAGATCACATCGTCTACGATAACGACGCGCTTGCCGCGCATCAGATCGGCATCCCCACCGTCGAGATACAGGCACTGTCCCCCCTCGGTGGTGATGGAAGTGACCTCGCACTTAATGATGTCCTTCATATAGAGCTTGGGCTTTTTGCGCGCGACGACGTAGCGCGCCTCTCCCAGCTGTCTTGCCATGGCGCAGATGAGGGGAATCCCCTTTGCCTCTGCTGTGATCAGCACGTCGTGCTCGGGAAGCAGGCGGCAAATTCCCTCGGCGCACGCCTCGGTCAATTCGGTATCGCCGAGCAGGACGAAGCCCGCGATCATCAGCCTCTCGCTAATGGGACAGAGGGGCAGATCTCTTTCAACGCCCGCGACCTTTAATCTGTATGTCATCATGATGAACCTTCCTTTTTTGAAAATCGGGGAAACTCCCAAGGCATATTATACCACTTTTTTTCGCGAATGTCAAGATGTGAAAAGACCGACACCAAACGGTGTCGGTCAATCCTTTTTTAATAGAAAAATCTGTGTCCCGCGATGGTGAAGGCGTAGGGGCGGTTGCGCTCGATCCAGGTCGACGAGACCATGCTCGGCGCGTAAAAGAAGAGGATGCGGTCGGATACGGTGTATCCCTCCATACACACCTTTGCGGCGGTCACGGACGTTGCGTGGGGTGTTTGCCAAATAGAGCCGTCATCAACGGGAGAAAACTGCACCACGCCGCCCTGTCTGTCAAAGATGACTCCCTTGACGGTGCCGGGGTAGGCAGGGTGCGCCTTGCGGTTATAAACCACGTTACCTACGGCAACCTGTCCGATGAAGGGCTCACCTCTTGCCTCGGCGGAGATGATGCGTGAGAGCCAATACAGGTCCTCCTCGCTGTAATAGGTCGCACCGTCTTCCAGCGGTGTCGGCGTGCCCGACAAAGTGACGGAACGGTATTTTTCACTCCAAAAAACATCAAGCGATAAGACCTTCGAGAGCATGCGGATGGGTACGTACATCGTGCCGTCGGAAAGAATACGGATCGGCGTATCGGCATACAGGCATCTTCCGTTGGCGTAGAGGATGTGCGAGCCGTCGCGCGCGGAAACAGTCAGTCCCTCGCCCTTCAGCTCGGCGGTGCGGATGCTTGCGTAATATGTAAGCTTGGCACCGGGTGCGTACTTTTCAAAGAAGCTTCTTAGGGGAATATAGGTGGTGGAGTTTATAAGGTGTCCGTCCACGGGAAGCCTTTCCCCCTTGTTCACGTATATGGGAACAGAAGGGTAGCTTTTGACGTTGATATCGCTCACCTTGCTCGGATAACGCGAGACCATCGTTTTCGCGCCTGTGGGAAGCGCGAGAAGCGACACAAGAAGCATCGCGGCGGCGAACACGGCTAAACGCCTTCGCCTTTTTTGAATCTTGGGCATAAATACCTCCTTGGAAAGAGCTCGAAGAAACGGAAGGAGGGCGCGAAAAAAAGAAAAGGGGAGGAAAAACGCACCCAAAGAAACGTCCCCTCCGTTTCTTCGGCGTGGATATTATACCATAAAGCGCAAAAACGCGCAATGCAAAAAATATGGAAGCGGCGGTGCGCGCTTCCATAAGAAAAGGCGGTCTGCCGAAGCAGACCGCGTGAAAATTATTTCTTTGTAATATAGCCTTCTCTGTAAAGAAGCTCCGCGATAAGCACCGCGCCGCCTGCCGCGCCGCGCAACGTGTTGTGCGAGAGACCGACGAACTTATAGTCGTACACGGTATCCTCGCGCAGTCTGCCGACCGACACGCCCATGCCGCCGTAGAGATCACGGTCGAGCTTGGCTTGGGGACGGTTGTCTTCCTCAAAATAGGTGATGAACTGATCGGGTGCGGAGGGAAGACCAAGCGTTTGCGGCTTGCCCTTAAAGCTTTTCCATGCTTCAAGGATCTCTTCCTTCGTAGGCTTTTCTTCGAAGCTGACGAACACCGCGGCGGTGTGACCGTCCGTTACGGGAACGCGGATGCACTGCGAGGTGATGAGGGGAGCTTTGGCGGGGACGATCTCTCCATCCTTGACCTCACCCCAAACGCGCAAGGGCTCCTTCTCGCTCTTTTCCTCCTCGCCGCCGATGAAGGGGATCACGTTATCGATCATTTCGGGCCACTCGCGGAAGGTCTTGCCCGCGCCGCTGATCGCCTGGTAGGTGGTGGCAACGACGACCTTGGGCTTGAACTTTAACAGAGGAGTAAGGGCGGGCACGTAGCTTTGAATGGAGCAGTTGGGCTTGACGGCGATAAAGCCGCGCTTTGTGCCGAGGCGCGCTCTTTGCGCGTCAATGACGGAAAGGTGAGCATCGTTGATCTCCGGAATGACCATGGGAACATCGGGCGTCCAACGGTTGGCGGAGTTGTTGGATACGACAGGCACCTCTGCCTTGGCATACGCTTCCTCCAAAGCGAGAATGTCGGGCTTCTTCATATCGACGGCACAGAACACAAAGTCGACCATAGAAGCGACAAGGGAAATCTCCTCGGAGGAGATGACGGTCATATTTTTCACGCACTCGGGCATGGGAGTGGCGAGCTTCCAACGCTCTCCGACAGCCTCGGTGTAGCTTTTGCCCGCGGAACGGGGCGAGGCGATGAGTGCCGTAATTTCAAAATAGGGGTGGTTTTCAAGCAAGGTAATGAAGCGCTGGCCGACCATACCGGTCGCGCCGATAATACCAACCTTCAGCTTTTCCATAATAAGTTCTCCTTTTACAAATATCATAGAGCCATTGTAGCATAAAGCAAGAAAAAAGTCAAGAAATATATTATAATTTTTGAAAAAAAGAAAGGCGAAAACTTTCGTCGCCTTTCTTTTAAATGTAATGAATTATTTGCAAATGATCTTTATGTTGGCAGGAAGAACGCCGGATTGCTCGTAGACGATCTCGCTGATCTGCGCCACGTGGTTTTGTAACAGCTCGGTGTCCGACTTGACGATAATGCTGGCGCTGTCGCCCGAAAGGACGGCGATGCAGTCCTCAAAGCCGCGCGCGCGGATCAAAGACTCAATGTTGGCTTCCTTTTCAATTTCAAGTGCGATGCGAGAGATATCGGTGAGCGCCTGTGTTTTCGTCTCTTCCAGCGCGTCCTCGCTTTCAAGGACGGTTTGGAGAACGGCGAGTGCTTCATCTCTTGCTTGGTCGCGTGACAAAAGTGCAGAGGCAAAGTAGGTGTCCGTTGTGGGTGCTTCGTCCTCGTTTGGGTCAGCATCGGTCATACCCGAACCGTCGTAGTCGACCTTGTTGCCCGTGTCGAAGAGAAAATAGTTGAGAACAACGGCACCGCCGATCAGTAAGACCGCAGAGAAGATCAAAAGATTTCTTTTGCCGATTTTGGAGAAGATGCCGCCTTCTCCCTTGAATTTAATTTTTGCCATGGGAAATTCCTCCGTTCTTTGTTTGACACTGTATTTTATGCGCGCGGTTTTTTATATAGAACCGTTTTCTTTATTTGAAGGGAGCAATGTGAATTTGTGTGCTGTTTAAATCAAGCGCCTTGGACAGAAGTGATGTCAGCTCCTGCTTGACTGTTGGGTCGTCACCGCCGTGGCAAACGACCGAAATGCCCGCGATCTCGGGCATACGGTAGGCAAGAAGAATGGCATCGCTTCCCGATTTGGCTACCGTTTCACTGTCCGCGCTTTGGTTTTTCTCGTAGACGGCAATTTCGGTGGTGGCAAGTGTCAAAAGCACCTTGACCTCCCCGACACCCTTGACCGTGCGACAGGTATCGGCAATCTTATCTTCCAGCGCGGCGCGGTAGCTTTCGCATGCAGAAAGGGGAGAGACGGCTTCCGTTTGCTTGGCGCGAGTCCCGGTGAAAAGAAGGAGCCCAAGCCCTAAGATACCGAGTAAAAAGAGCAGACGGTTTTTTCGGATAACGGAAAAAATCTTTTTAAGCTCCAAGAAAATGCACCTCACAATCCACCCCATAGGTGTTTTCAAGATAGCGCAAAAGCGCGGTAACGTCGGCAAAAAAGTTTTCCTTGCCGAGAGAAAGCGAGAGATAACTGCCCGAAAGCCCCGTTTCCGTGAGGGTAAGATCGCTTTCAAGGGTGATGGCGGCGGCATTGAGCGAAAAGCGGGTAACGATATCCTTTTTGATTCCCTCGGCAATAGCCTCCTTTACCGTTTCTCCGTAGGCATCGTCCGAGGGAAGCTCTTCACTTTCTTCAAAGTGCATGAGGGAAGCGAGGGAGAAGGAGCCATCCTTTGGGAAAAGGAACAAAAGGAGAAGCAAGGAAAAAGCAGTAAAGGTGGCGTCGCGAATGCCTTTTTTTTCAGGCACGACCAGTAAAGCGAGAGAAAGAAGGGCGGCGGCGACGCAGAGCGTTTTGAAAAATTCCATCATTTTATCATCCAAAGGGAGAGATCCCCACAAAGACGCCTATGGTGAGCAAAAACAAAAGCGATACGATAACGAGCGCGGCGAGCGCAAGATCCAAAATGCCGCGAAAGCGGGCAATCACCTCACGGAGAGAGGAAGCCTCGGTGAAGGTGGCAAGGCTTTCCGAAAAGGAGAGGGTGAGGCGCAGAAGAAAGACCTCGACGAGAGGCGGCAGAAGAAGAGAAAGAAGGACGATGACTGCGGTGCCGCCAAGGGTGTTTTTCAAAAGAGAGAGAGAGGCTGTGAGCGCGCCGAGCGCGCCCGAAAGCGTGCCGCCGACAAGAGGAATGGCAGAGGAGGCGGTATACTTGACGGTGCGCAAGGCAACGGAATCGGCAGATGAGGCAAGCGCGCTTTGAAAGGCGAGTGAGGCAAGAAGGAGCATCGAAAGGACCGAGAAGAGAAGCACGGCAATCCCCGATATGCGCCCGGAAAGCTCACGGATCAGGGTGTGATTTCCAAGGGCGGAAAGCAAGGCAAGGGCGAAGAGAAGACGAAGAAGAGGGGGCAGGACGGTGGTGGAGAAGAGGGTCAAAACCGACAGGAAGGCGGCAAAGCCGCCGTTTGCCGCGGCGGCGGTTGCCGTGCCACCGCCTGCCGCCAAAAGCGTGACGAGGATGGGGGATATTCCCGTAGCGAAGGAGGCAAGGTCTGAAAAAAAGCCGAGAATGTGCGACGTGGTTTCAAAGAGCAACGAAAAAAACGAAAGGGCAGCGGCGCTTTGCATAAAAACGGCGGCGGTGCTTCCCTTGACAAAAAGAGATACCGCGCCAAAGAGCACCGAGAGGGCGAAGAGCGCCGACATTCGTCCGCCGAGCTTCGTTTCCCCATTTGTGATGGCATTGGCGAGAAGGGAAAAAAGCGAGCGGAAGCCGAGGGCATCCTTTACGGCGGTGCCGTCCGTTGGGTCGGAAAGGTGCTGCTTTGCGACGTCGGGGAGCAGGGAAAGAAGTCCGTCCCTCGTTTCCTCCGTGATCTTTTCAAGCGCGGTGGGGGATGCATCCGTCTCCGCCGCCGATACCGTGAAGGGGAGAAAAAGGAGAGAAGCAAGGAGCAAAAGCACAAGGACGACGCGTTTCATGAGAGAAGCGCCTCCACGCGGGAAAAAAGCTCCTTTAAGAGAGGGAGGGAAAAAAGAAGTATCTCAATCTTTCCTACGAGCTCCAGCTTCGCGCCGACGGTGGGCGCCCCGAGATCGGTGCAGATCTCAGCGGCAGTCCCGCATAAAAAGCCTGCGGCAAGCACCTTTCCCACCGTTTCTCCTACCGTGTCGGGTAAAAAGGAGAGAAGCTCGTCTGCCCATAAAACGACGGGTGTTAATCGGGAAATCAGGGTAGAAAGGAGCAGGATGCCGCCTGAGAGGGTAAGAAAGGGCGCGAGGGGGCTTTTACATTCGCGCAGAACGAGTGCCGAGACGGCGGTGAGGACACCGATGCCAAGTGTTGGAAGAAAATTCAAAGCCCAAACACCGAGCGCACTGCCGAAATCAGCTCCCCGATCTGTCCAACCAGCATGATGAGCACCAGTACCATGCCTGTCAGCGTAAGAAGCAGCGCTTGCTCGTCCTTTCCTGTTTTGGAGAGCACCTGACAGCTGACCGCCACCAGCATTCCGACGCCCGCGACGCGCAAAAGCAACGAAACATCCATCTTATTTTTCCTTTCCTGCAAAGAAGCTTTGCCTTTCAAAAACCGTGTTCCGGATCTATAAAAGCAAGAGTAAAATGAGCATTCCGCCCGAAAAGAAAAGCGTGCCCGTCAACCTCTCCTTCCTTGGAAGCGCCGCTTCTCTTTGCGACAGATGCGCCGCCGCCTCGGACGATAGCGCGGCGACCGCCGCTTTTTCGTCGGTATAAAGACGGTTGCCAAGGCCGTGCGCGTAGCTCATAAAGGGGGAGAGATCTTCCTCATCTAAGTGCAAGACACCGCAGGAGAGGGCGTGGAAAAGTCCTTTTTCCCTTAGCAAGGAAAGAAATCCCGCGTGGGAAAGCGCATCGTCCTCAAAACGGGCATAGACGAGAGGAAGGGGCTCGGGGGCGCGGGCAAGTGCGTCCTTTACATGAAAAACGAGGCGGCAAAGTCCTCTGTATTCGGCAAGCCGTCTTTTTTCCTCACGTCTGTGTAAAAGAAGCACGAGAAAGAGAAAGAGCGTCCACAAAAACGCGCCGAGAAGCGTCCTCATATCAAAGTTCTCCTATGGGTGTGGCGCGCATTTTCCGAACGTCCCAAAGATGAGAAAAGAGCCCCGAGCGCAAGAGCGCGAACAGAGCGGGAGCGCGCAAGACGGTAGCTGCTTCGTCGCCATGCACCGACGCGACGGTGCGTACGCCGAAGGTGACAAGTGATACGAGCGCCGCCGCTTCGCTAGCCCCGATCTCGTCAAGAACAAGAAGATCGGGCGAGAGGGTTCGCACGGCGATCTCCGCGCCCTTTGCCTTGGGATAGCCGGTAAGATGGTCGATAAGCAGCGATTTTTCGGCAAAGAAAAACTCTTCTCGCGTATCAATGACGGCAACACGTCGCTCCCTTGCCGCGCGCGCCGAGAAGGCGCGGAGCAGTGTGGTCTTGCCGCCGCCGGGCGGCGCGAAAAGAAGAATACCGCCCGCGCTTTCCTGATAGAAGGAAAAGAGAGCATCCCCGGACACGGTGACACCGGGTAGACGGAAAACAATAGAATCAATCGACGAAAGAGAAAGAATGACGCCATCTTTGCTCACAGCTCTGCCGGAAGCTCCCACCCGCACGCCTTGGGGAAGGGAGAAATAGCCTTCCTTTAACTGCTCCTCAAAGGCGTATACAGAGCCGCCCGTGGCGTGGGCGAGCGTTTCATCCAGTGCCGCGCCGTCAGCGACGAAGGAGAGGGGCAGATTGATAAGACGTCCGTCGCGAAAGAGGGAAAGGGATGCGATCCGTCCTCGCCTTAGGCGAATTTCCGATATCCGCGCGCCATGTAAGGGTGGGGTGGCTAGGCGGCGGAGGATCTCCTCCTTCAAAGCCATGGGGAGATGCGCCAGAACGCTTTCGAGGAGCATGCTTTCACTTCCTTTTTTTAAAAACTAATTTCTGGGAAATTATGACAAAAAAATTCACAATTATTTTTTGGAATGCTCTTGCAAAAAGGTGACGAATATGTTAAAATGTATCTCGTCAAAACTCCGAACTGCCGTCGAACGAAAGGATCATGCTATGAAAGATATCGGAATCGTACGTAATATTGATGAAATGGGGAGACTGGTGATTCCCAAGGAAATGCGCCGCAAAATGGATATTGATACCGGAGATGAGATTGAATTTTTCATCGAGGGCGACCGTATCGTGCTTCGTAAGTTTCAGCCCGCCTGCTTCTTTTGCGGGAGCGAGGTAGCACTCGTAGAGTATAAGGGCAAGCGCCTTTGCGCCGAGTGCGTTGCCGAGATGAAGGCGAAGTTCTGAACGAATATCCAAGGGGAAAGCCGTGCGTACGGCTTTCTTTTTTTGCTCTATGACATCCTATTCGCGAAAAAATGGGAATAGAACAAGCTTTTCCTAAAAAGGTTTGGAGAAAAAACGTTTTTCGGATTGACAAGCAGGGTGTCATGTGATAAAATAGATGGGTGATTTAAAACAGCAAAAGAGAAAGGCACCGTGCCATGCATTATATCGTAATAGACCTTGAATGGAATCAAACCTACCACGAAAAGGCGGTGGCGACCCAAAAGGAGCTGTCCATCCGTTTGCGCGGCGAGGTCATCCAGATCGGGGCAGTTAAGCTTGACGAGTCGCTATCCCTTGTGGGAAGCTATCGTATCACCGTAAAGCCGCGGTTTTATAAAAAGATACACCGTCACGTCATGCGTTTGACGGGCATTGATCAGGCACAGCTTGATCACGGCGTGCCTCTCGCGGAGGCGATGGAGTCCTTTCACCGCTTTTGCGGTGACGATGCCGTTTTTCTCACCTGGGGCCCCGACGATATGCCCATGCTCTTCGACAATCTCAGGGCAAATAAGCTCTCCTATACCTTCCTTGACAAATATTACGACATGCAACCCATGTTCAACCGCGAGACGGACGGTGAGAAGAGGCAACGCTCCTTGGAATACGCGATGGAGCATTTTGGCATCGAGATGAATCTTCCTGCCCACGACGCCCTTAACGATGCGCTTTTCACCGCCCGTGTGGCGCAAAGGCTCAATATCGCTGAGGGCATCCGCGTTGCGGATACGGCGACGGGTGACTATCTTTACGAAAAGGTCTTTGGAGATGCCGACTCGGGAGAGCGTGGATTTGTCAGCGTCGAAAAGGCACTTGCGACCGAGGCGCTCACTACCCCTGTTTGTCCTATGTGTCAAAAGCCGCTTGTCCAAAAGGAGCCCATGCTTCATGCTAAGGGGCAGAAGTATCAAGCCCTCTATGCGTGTGAGGAGCATGGCGAGATGATGCTCGTCGGAAGCATCAAGCGAAACATTAACGATACCTACCGTTTGCGCGTCATTCTTATGCGCGCGGATGAGGAACGCTTGACCCGTTACAGAGAGAAGCTCGCGAATGAGAAGGAGTACCGCCGCGCTCACCGTCGCTCACGCAGAGGCGGAAAGCGTGATGGGGCAAAGGCGGAAAAGGTCGTCGGAACATCCTCTTCTGTTTCCTAGAAACAAAGAAAAACCGTGATTTGTAACGTGCGATTTACAAATCACGGTTTTGTTTTTGCAATAACGGGAGAAAAATTATTTTTGCGGCTGTGTCTCCGTGGCAAGCGCGATGATCTCGCGACAAAGGTCAAGCGTGGCGTTTTGCTTGCGAATGACGTCGATACGGGCTTGAATTTCCTCCCGACGGTCGGGGGCGGCGATCAGTGCTTCCGCCACCTTGGCAAGGGGCTGAGCTCTGCTTGCGGCAACGGCGGCGCCCACGCCTGTTAAAAATGCCGCGTTTCTGTCCTCATGTCCCGGAATGGGATTTACGATGATCATGGGCAGACGGCGGGAAAGCGCCTCACTCGTTGTGATTCCGCCGGGCTTTGAGACGATGAGATCCGCGGCATCCATCAAGAGAGGGATGTTTTCGGTGTAACCGAGCAAAAGAAGCGGTTTTTTCCAAGTGTGCCGCCGGATGCGGGCGTACGCTTTTTTGTTCGTGCCGCAGACCACGATGGTTTGGAGTGGGGTGGCAAGCTGATCCAGTCGGCGAAGCACGCGCTCCATATTGCCGTAACCCATAGAGCCGCTCATGACGAGCAGGGTGGGGAGGTCGGGAGATAGCCCAAGAATGCGCCGCGCCTCGTTTTTATCGATCGGAGCGGAGAATTTTGCGTGTATGGGGATGCCAAGCGAACGGATCTGTTTGTCGGTAAAGCCCTTTTTATAGGCAAGGGGGAGCAGCTCTTCACAGGGAAGGATCAAACGGTCAAACCTTTGTGCCTCCTCCCAATAGGGATGCATGGTAAAGTCGGTGACGACACCGACGATCTTGGCGCGCATGCCGTACCTTTCCTTGGTGATGTCGAGGATCCTTGCGGCAAAGCAATGGGTACAGACGACAACGTCAGGGTCATATTCGTCGATAACGCGCTTGAATTTTTTCGCAAGAGATCGACCCGAAAGGCGGGCAGGAGAGAGGCGATAGGAGTTCCCGTGACGGTGCTCCAATATGCGGTATACCGCCCCATAGCCGTACTTTAAGTAGGAAGACACCAAAAGATATCCTTTTGTGACGGTTTGGTACATAAGACGCCCTGCTATGCGATATGCGTCCACATGACGAGTTTCGATGCCCATGCCTTCCAGTGAACGCGCGATCGCGTATGCCGTAGCATTGTGTCCGCCTCCGGCAGAGACGGAAAAAAACAAAACCTTCATGGCGCCCCTTCTTTCAAAAAAATTATATTTAAGGCTTGAAAAAAAATCGGAATTGTTATATAATAAGATGATAAGAAATATTTTTATTATCTTATCTGCCATTATACAACATTTTCATAAAAAAATCAAGGGCGCGGTGAGAATATCGTTTGCCTGTGAGGAAATTCTATGGAAACCATTTATACCATACCGATTAACGAGGTCTTTGACGCGCTCACTGCGGCGGGGGCGCCCTGTGATTGCCCCATTTGTCTTTTAGAGGGGCGTCTCGCGGAAAACGAGCTTGACTTGATTCTCGGCGCATCCATGATGGAGCCTGCCATTCGCATCAAGACAAACGAGGAGGGCTTTTGCCGCGACCACTACAAAAAAATGCTGGGCATGAAGAATCGACTGGGGCTCGCTTTGATGTTAGAGAGTCATCTTGCGGAGCTTGAGGGTCGCCTTTCTCCCTCGCCTATCGCCGCTTTGACCGGAAAGCGTGCCGAGCATTTCGCGTCGGCAGTCGCAAAAACGGAGGCCTCTTGCTATATTTGCGGTAAGGTTTCGTTTCATATGGGACGAATGCTCCGAAACGTGGCGGCGCTTTACGCGCAGGACGATGCGTTCCGCAAAAAATATACTGCTGTCCCTTATTTTTGTCTGCCGCACGCTCGTGCGCTTTGTGAGGCGGCGAAGAAAGAGCTGACGGGCAAGGTGCTTTCCGCCTTCACGGGTGACACCTTGGCTTCGGTCAAGCGGTATATGGACGCTTTGCGTGAGGACGTCAGCTTCTTTTGCAAGAAATTTGATTATCGCTATGCCGATGAGCCGTGGGGCAACGCCAAGGATGCTCCCATTCGCGCCGCGGCGTTTTTGACGGGAGAGCCTAAGGGGAAGACCTGACGCTCTCGAAAAATTCGAGAAAGGAAACACGCTATGATCATAGAGAGCCTTGATATACGGAATTTTGGCAAGCTATCCGATTTCAAAGCCACCTTTGATGACGGCTTCAATTTGATCGAAGGTGCGGCGGAGTCGGGAAAGACGACGCTTGCAGCCTTTATCGTCTATATGTTATACGGCTTTCCCGAGGAAAAGAACGGCTTTTCCGAAAGAATGCATCGGACCCCCTGGGATGGGGTAGGTGTTTCGGGCAGTATGACGTTTTCGGCAAACGGCGTTCGTTATCGCGTTGAGCGCGCAAGTGAAACGACCGAACGCGGTTGGCGCGATACCTACGCGCTTTATAACCTCTCGACGGGGCTTCCCGAGCAGGGCGCCGTTTCCCCGGGTGAGCGCTTTCTCGGTGTCACTCGCGAAAGCTTTGCGGATACTGCCTTTTTATGCGATATTCACCGTGGCGGTGTCGCAAAGGAAAAAACTGCCGATGCCATTGAGAATATTCTCTTTTCGGGAGACGAACGGCTGTCGTCCGAGCGCGCGTCGCGCGTGCTTCGTGAGGCGGCAAGGGCTCTTTTCTCGTCGGAGGGGGCTTCCGGGGCGGTGTCTGTCCTTGAAAAAGAAAGAGATCTCTTAAAGGAAGAGCTTTCTCTGGCGACGGAACGAGAACGCTTGCATTTTGAGCGCGAGGAGGAACTGTTCTTAACGCGCAAGAAGATCGGCGAGGCAGAGATCGAGGTTGAAAAGTTTTCAAGACTTGAAACCAATTATTATAACGCCATGATGATCGAGGATTACGATCGCTTGCATACGCTTGAAGACGCAAGCGAGGGGCGTGTCGCCGCTATCCGCGATCAGGAAAGCAGATACCGCGCGGCGGAGTTTTTGCCTGACCGCTCGTATATTTCAGCGCTTCTGGATGCGAAAAGCGAAACGATGAGCGCCAAGCGCGAGGAAGAAGAGGCGGAAGTGCAGCACGCTTCCTTGCCCGAGGGGCGCGCCGTTGTGAGCGCGGACGATCTTGCGCTTGTGGAATACGTGGATAACGCTTCGGGCGAGGGCAAGCTGCGTCGCGATGCCGACGTTGCCCTCAAAAGGGAGCGATGGATGCTCTCGCTGTCTTTTCTTTGCGCGGCATTGGCGCTTGCTTCCGCGTTTGGGTTGATCAGAACGCTTTTAAAGGGTGGACCAACTCCCCTTTTTGGGGCGCTTTTTGTGCTTGCGCTTGGCGGGTTTGTTCTGCTTCTTGTGGAAGGACTGCGTGTCCGCCGCCGTCTTTTTGAGCTGTATATCGTGTGCGGCGCACTGAAAAAAGAGGACTTTTATCTTAGTCTCCAACGAGCAAGCGAGGCGAGACTGCGTATGTCGCAGGCATCAGCGGAAAAGGAGCGTTCGGCGCTTCGGCTTTCCCGTGCCAAGGAGCGTCGCGCACTGGCAGATAAGATGCTTGCCGAGGTGCTTTCTCGCTGGGGCATTACGCTTGACACCGAGGAAACGGAGGAGCAGGTCTCGGAGATCGTGCTTCGTGCGGAGGAATATCTTTCGGAGCACGAGCGTCTTTGTGCCGAGCACCGCGCCGCCGAGGCCGAGGTGGTCGCTCTGAGGCAAAAGCTGGGTGGGCAAAATGAAATTGCCGTACGAGCCCGTGTTGCGCCCGACGACCGTAAGCGATATCGCAACCAAAACGTCAAAGACCTGCGTCGCGGCGTTGAGCTGTATACCGAAAGATTGAAGGCACTCCGTGTGACCGAAAGAGAGCTTTCGACTGCCCTTGCTTCGGAAGAAAAGGGCGAAAGCCTAGCCGCCATCGCGGAGCGAATTCTGGCACTTGATGGGCGCATTGCGCTCTTGCGTGAGCAAGCGGAGGCGATCTATGAGGCTTGTATCGCGGTAGAAGGTGGAGCGGAACGCTTGCGTGCCGAGGTTTCCCCTCGGTTGAGTCTTAACGCTTGCCGCTTCCTTTACGAGATGACCGACGGCAAATACAGCGATGTCGCTGTTGGAGATGATTTTTCCGTTAGCTTTGACGAGGGTGACGGGGAAAAAACCGTTGCTTATCTCAGCCACAGCACTGAAGACCTTGCCTACTATGCGCTCCGTCTTTCTTTGCTTGATTTGATGTACAAGGAAACGCCGCCCGTATGTCTTGACGGTTGTACCGCAAGACAGGACGACGAGCGTGCGCTATCCTTCTTGCGTGCGATCCGTACGGTTGTCGAAGAGGGAAAGCAATGCTTTTTCTTTGCTTCGGCGGCGAGAGAAGGGGCACTCGTTCGGCGCGTGTTCTCCTCGTACCGTCACGTTAAAATGCCCGAATAAAAGGGTTCTGTCTCAAAACGCTAACGAAAGGAAATGTTCACGGATATGAGTAAGCGCATTTTGGTGGTCAGTTCTGCCAATATGGACATTACCCTACCCGCGCGGTCACTTCCCGCGGCGGGTGAGACGCTTTTGTGCGATGGGGCTGTTTGTTACAGTCCCGGCGGAAAGGGCGTTAATTCGGCGGTGACGCTTTCCGCACTCGGTGCCGAGACGGTGCTTTGCGCCCGCATCGGCAGAGACAGCCACGGCGAGACGCTTTACGATTATTACAAGGAGTGCGGTATCGACGTCGGACATTTGGTGATCGATAAGGACCACGCTACGGGCTGTGCCGTCATTCTTGTGGATGCAAAGGGGCAAAACCGCATTTTGTGCTATCCCGGCGCCAACCGATATTTAAGCGCCTCCGATGCGGAGGACGCCTTCCTTTGCTGTCCTGATGCGCTCTATATGCAAATGGAGATTGGGCAGGACGCCATACTTTCTGCGGCAGATTACGCCGCAAGACACGAGATCCCCATCTTTCTGGACGCGGGACCCGCGCGGGCGGATTTCCCGCTCGAAAACTTGCCGCCGTTGACCGTGTTCTCTCCCAACGAGACGGAGACGGAGCTTTATACGGGAATCACGCTGACAGGTACAGACAGCATGCTTGCCGCTTCGATGGAGCTGTTCCGTCGGGTGCGTGCGGAATATATCGTTATCAAGCTCGGCGACCGCGGCGCCTTCGTTTGCAACGGAAGACACTTTAAGTTTATCACCGCGTTCCCCGTTCGCGCCGTCGATACTACCGCGGCGGGCGATGCATTTACTGCCGCGATGACGTTACGGTTTCTTGAAAACGGCGGCGACATCAACGATGCCGTGCGCTATGGCTGCGCGGCAGGCGCGATCACCGTGACCCGCCCCGGGGCTGCGTATTCCGTGCCCAAGAGCCGAGCGGAGATCGAGGAGTTTATGACACGGAAAGAGGCAGAGCTTTGAAGGAGGGGCGCATTGGGTGTCTTGCGGTAACGGGTGCAACCGCAAGCGGAAAAACGGCGCTTGCCATTCTGCTTGCCGAGCGGTTAGACGGGGAGATCATCTCCTTGGATTCCATGCAGATCTATCGCGGCATGGATATCGGTACGGCGAAGGCAACGCCCGAAGAGCAGGCGAAAATCCCGCACCACATGATCGACATTCTTGACCCTACCGAGTCCTTTTCCGCCGCCGAGTACGCTATTCTTGCCGAGAGGGCGGTTTTTGATATTGCCGCGCGAGGAAAAACGCCTATTTTTTGCGGCGGCACGGGACTTTATTTAGAAGCGGTACGCACCGCCCGACACGGTGCGCCGATGGAGAGCGATGCCGCTTTCAGGGAAGAAATGCTCGCATATGCCGAAAAAGAGGGGAATGCGGCACTGCATGCAAGACTTGCCGCGGTTGATCCCGCATCGGCAGAAGCCATTCACCCAAACAACGTCAAGCGCGTGATACGCGCCCTTGAAATTTACCACGTAACGGGTAAGCCAAAGAGCGAAAGCGACGGAGAGGCGTGCGTCGAAAACCCTCGGCTTTCCGTTTGCAATCTGTTTCTTGATTTTCTCGACCGTTCGCTTCTTTACCGCCGCATCGACGAAAGAGTGGAGGAGATGGCACGGGCGGGACTCTTTGAAGAGACAGAACGTCTGCTTGCCGCGGGAAAGCTTCAGCCGGGTACGACTGCCGCCGCCGCCATCGGATATAAGGAATGTCTTGGCGCGCTTCGCGGTGAGATAACGCGCGATGAGGCGCTTGCCGATCTTAAAAACGCCACCCATCATTACGCGAAGCGGCAGAAGACGTGGTTTTCCGCCAAGCCGCACATTCGCATTTATGCCGACGAAAACGGAAAAATGAGAGAGAAGGATGCTATCCTAGAAGAGGCACTTTTCCACGCCCGCGCGCATTTGAGATCCGATTTGTAATACCCAAAACACAAGGAGAATACCATGAAAGCATCTGAGCTTATTGCCAAAATCGAAGGCGGCGCACTTGCCGCATATGCGCACATTTACGCCGATCTTGCGGATCAGGCGGCGCGCTACACGGGCATGCTCCGCGAATTTATCTCTCTTTACGGCGACAGAGAGGCGTATCTCTTCTCCGTGCCCGGACGTACCGAGGTACAGGGCAATCATACCGATCACAATCACGGCTGTGTGCTTGCCGCCGCCATTGACCGCGACATCATTGCCGTGGCATCTCCCACCGACGACGGCGTGATCCGCTTGAAGAGTGAAGGCTATCCTGAGGATACGGTCGCGCTTGCCGATTGCGGCGCTCCCGAAAGGTTTGCCGACTTTTCCACTGCCTCCTTGATCGCGGGTACGGTAGGCGGCTTTGAAGAGCGCGGCTACAAGACGGGTGCTTTTGTTGCTTATACCGCCAATCGCGTCTTAAAGGGCTCGGGACTTTCCTCCTCCGCCGCCTTTGAGGTCATGATCGGCAACATTATGAATCATCTTTATAACGGCGGTAATATCAAGAACGAGGAGCTTGCCAAGATCGCGCAGTTTGCCGAGAACGCCTATTTCGGAAAGCCCTGCGGACTGATGGACCAGATGGCGTGTGCTGTCGGCGGCTTTGTTTACATCGATTTTGCCGACCCGAAAAACCCTGTGATCGAGCCCATCTCCTTCTCGCTCTCGGATGCGGGCTTTGTGCTTTGTATCCTCAATACGGGAGGCAATCACGCCGATCTCAACGAGGATTACGCCTCCGTGCCTTCGGAGATGAAGCGTGTCGCAAATTATTTCGGCAAAGAGGTTCTCCGCGGTGTGACCGAAGGAGAGCTCGTCTCCAATGCTCCTGTGCTTCGCCGTACGGTGGGCGATCGCGCGCTTTTGCGTGCCATTCACTTTGTGCGGGAAAACGAGCGCGTAGGGGAGACGGCAAAGCTTTTGAAGGCGGGAGACGTTGAGGGCTTCCTTTCCTCTGTGATCGCCTCGGGCGATTCCTCGTATAAGTATCTGCAAAACGTGTACACCGTAAAGAACGTGGAGGAGCAGGGGCTTTCTCTCGCTCTTTGTCTCGCCGAGGGTCTGCTTTCGGGACGCGGGTGCGCGTATCGCGTACATGGAGGCGGCTTTGCTGGCACGACGCAGGCGTTCGTACGCCGTGAGCTTGCCGAGGACTATAAGACGGTGACCGACAGCGTGTTTGGCGAGGGGGCTTGCATGACGCTCTCTATCCGTCCGCTTGGCGCAATTGAAATTAAGGTGTAAAATACTCTGAAAGAAAAGGATAAATGCTATGGCAACCAAGAAGAAAACGGTAGAAAACGACATCTCTCTTGACAAAAAAGCGGCGCTTGAGACCGCCATCTCCCGCATTGAGAGAGAATACGGCAAGGGCACTATTATGAAGCTGGGCGAGAACACCAAGATGAACGTCTCGGCTGTCTCGACGGGCTCCATTTCCCTCGACCTCGCGCTTGGCATCGGCGGTGTGCCGCGCGGAAGAATTATCGAAATTTACGGCCCCGAGTCCTCGGGTAAGACCACCGTGGCGCTTCACGTCGTGGCAGAGGTGCAAAAGCTGGGAGGCGAGGCGGCGTTTATCGACGCCGAGCACGCGCTTGACCCCGTCTACGCAAAAAATCTCGGCGTAGATATCAACAACCTGCTCGTTTCTCAGCCCGATTCGGGTGAGCAGGCACTTGAGATCGCGGATGCTCTCGTGCATTCGGGTGCAATTGATGCTATCGTGGTGGACTCTGTGGCAGCCCTCACGCCCCAGCAGGAGATTGACGGCGATATGGGCGCTTCCCACGTCGGACTGCAAGCGCGCCTCATGTCTCAGGCAATGCGCAAGCTTTCTTCCTCTATCTCTAAATCCAACTGTGTTGTGATCTTTATCAACCAGCTTCGTGAGAAGGTGGGCATTGCGTACGGCAATCCCGAGGTCACGCCCGGCGGCCGTGCCTTGAAGTTCTATTCCTCCGTGCGTATTGAGATCCGCAAGAAGGAGGTTCTCAAGAGTGGCAGTGAGATCTACGGCAATCACGTTCTTTGCAAGGTCGTGAAGAATAAGGTGGCACCGCCCTTCAAGACTGCCGAGTTTGATATCCTTTACGGCAAGGGTATTTCCAAAACGAGCGAGCTTTGCGACATGGGTGTCGCGATGGGGCTTCTTGAAAAGAGTGGCTCGTGGTTCTCCTTTGACGGTCAGCGCATCGGTCAGGGCCGCGATAAGGCGGTAGCATATCTTGAAGAAAATCCCGATATCGCCGCAAAGATCGAGGAGGGCATTCGTAAGCTTGCCGCTTCGGGCGAGGTTGGCGAGACCTTTGAGCTTGACGAGGAATTTGACCTTTCAGGTCTTGACGAGGAATAATTGCTTCTGTGAAAGCGAGTATTGAAAGGGTGCAGGCGGTGCGAAGCGGCACGGAGATGCTTTTGACCGTTACGGTCGCGTCTCCTTTCCCGCGCACGCATACGTATCGCATCCCTGCGGATAAATATCTTTTGGCGGGAAGCCCCGCCGAGGGCGAAGTGCTTGACGGTGACACCTTAGCGCTTTTGACCGCCGAGGAGGACGTGCGCCTTGCGTATGCCCGTGCCGTTAAGATCCTTGCGGCAGGAGATAACACCCGTCACGCTCTTATAAGAAAGCTTTCGGAGCGCGGCTTTTCGCGGGAATGTGCGGCGGCTGCTGTCGAAAGACTTGAAAAAGAGGGCTACATCCGCGAGGAGGAGCTGCTCCTTAGACAGCTCGGTATTTACGCGAAACGCCGTTGGGGACCCAAGAAATTTTTACCGAATTTGATAGAAAAAGGCTTCGCTCGTGCGGACATTGAGAGGGCACTCGTCCGCGCAAAAGCGGAGGGCATTTACGACACCGACGAGGTGAAGGCGTGCCTTCTTTCCGAGCTGCCGAGCGAGGATGCTTCACAAAAGCGCGCATGGCTCTATAAGCATGGCTTCTAAATCATATGGGGGAAGGGATATGGACGCAAAACGGCTTCGATTAAAGCGGATAACGACGCTCCTTGTGCTTCTTTTGATGCTTGGCACCCTTCTTTCCTTCTTTATCGCCCCCCGCGTTGCCGATGCCAATACACGGGAAGACCTCGGACTTTCCGAGGATGCTTTCGTGACAGATACGGCACGCTCGCCTTGGGTCTACGTGAACGAGGAGGGAGAAGCAACGCTTTACGGCGACAGAATGATTGGCAAAAAAACGCTTCGCATTCCCGATGCCGTCAACGGCGTTTTGCTTAAGCGGGTGCTCCACGTACACACCAAACCGAAAAGCGTTGAAACGGTTGTTTTCTCATCCTCTGTGTCCGTTTCAAAATCTCTCGGATATTTTCGGGAGTGGACGGGGCTAAAGACGCTTGCTTTTGAAGAGGGGACGACTGACCTTTCGGGGGTCTCCGTTCATTCAATGCCGGCCCTAAAAGAAATATATCTTCCCGCGGATATTACAAAGATCAGCGCGAGCTTTTTAAAGCAGGAGGGCGTCACGGTTTTTTTTGCGGGCAGCGAGGAAGAATGGCTTGCCATCGGTAAGAACGCCAAAACGCTTTTAACAAAGCATACGGTGGTGTTTGATACACCGGTCCCCTCGTTTGATGAAAAATAAAATTGTAAACTTTTTGAAAAGTCCCTTTACAGAAATCCTTTTCCATAGTATAATAATCCCTGCGCGACCTCGGACACGGTTGGCGGCGCTTCACCCGTCCGTCTGCTGAGTTTGGGGCAAAAATAAGAACAGAAAGGTGAAAAATCATGATCAGCAAGGAAACCAAAGCGGCTCTTATCGAGACCTACAAGACCGGCGAGCGCGATACCGGCTCTCCCGAGGTTCAGGTTGCTATTCTCACCGAGAGAATCAACACCCTGACCGAGCATCTGAAGAAGAATCCTAAGGATTTCCACTCTCAGAGAGGTCTTTCTCAGATGGTTGGCCACAGAAAGAAGCTTCTCGCTTATCTTGCAAAGAAGGATATCGAAAGATATCGTGCTATCATTGCAAAGCTTGGCTTGAGAAAGTAATTCCCACGCAACCCTTCGTTGTGCGTGTCCGCTTTCTCGGGCACGCGCTTCGATGGCGGGCAGGGAAGGTAGCAGCTCATATGCGCCAAAGGCTTTGACGTGTATGAAGTGCTATGTCCTCTGTTCGCCTGTTTTTTCGTAAGACCCGGAACAGTATAATGAAAGGAAAAAGAAAAATGTTTGAAAACTACAAAGTGTTTGAGTACACCTATGCAGGCAGACCTTTAAAGATCGAGGTCGGCAAGGTTGCCGGTCTTGCAAACGGTGCTTGCATGATCTCCTACGGCGAGACGGTCATTCTCGCCTGCGCTACCGCTTCCGCCGCACCCCGCGACGGCATTGATTTTCTTCCCCTGTCGGTAGACTATGACGAAAAGATGTACGCTGTGGGCAAGATCCCCGGCGGCTATTTGAAGCGTGAGGGCAAGCCCTCCGAGAAGGCGATCCTCACCAGCCGTGTGATCGACCGTCCTGTCCGTCCTCTCTTCCCGAAGGACCTGCGTAACGACGTTGCGCTTTCCCTGACCGTTATGTCGGTCGACCCCGATTGCTCCCCCGAGATCACGGCGATGATCGGTGCGTCCGTAGCCCTTTCCATCTCCGATATTCCTTGGAACGGTCCTATCGGTGGCGCGTTCATGGGTCTTGTTGACGGCGAGATCGTGGTCAACCCCACCGCCGCACAGCGCGCAAAGAGCGATCTTGAATTGACCGTTGCCGCATCCGCGGGCAAGGTCGTTATGATCGAGGCAGGCGCAAACGAGGTGGACGACGACACCATGTTTGCCGCTATCATGAAGGCACACGAGGTGATCCGTGAGCTTCTCGTATTCATCGACGGCATCGTTGCCGAGGTTGGTAAGCCTAAGTTTGCTTATCCCTCTTGCGAGCTTGACCACGATATGTTCGACGAGATCTTTGCATACTGCGAAGAGCGCGTGATGGAGGCTCTTGACACCGACGACAAGAACGTTCGCGACGCTAAGATGCAGCCCATCGAAGAGGACATCAAGGCAACCTTCATCGAGAAGTATCCCGATCTTTCGGTACAGCTTCCCGAGCTTATCTACAAGATTCAGAAGAAGATCGTTCGCCGTTGGCTCATCAACGACAAGAAGCGCGTTGACGGTCGCCGTATGGACGAGATCCGTCCCCTTGCCGCTGAGGTTGGCATTCTGCCCCGCACGCACGGTACCGGTCTCTTTACTCGCGGACAGACGCAGGTTCTGACCGTGGCGACCCTCGGTACGCTTTCCGAGGCACAGAGGCTTGACGGTCTTGACGAAGAGGACTCCAAGCGCTATATGCACCACTACAACATGCCTGGTTACTCGACGGGTGAGGCAAAGGCAATGAGAAGCCCCGGCCGCCGCGAGATCGGTCACGGCGCTCTTGCTGAGCGTTCGCTCGTTCCCGTGCTTCCTTCCGTGGAAGAGTTCCCCTATGCGATCCGTCTCGTTTCCGAGGTCGTTTCCTCGAACGGCTCTACCTCGCAGGCATCCGTCTGCGGCTCTACCCTCGCGCTTATGGACGCGGGTGTGCCGATCAAGGCGCCCGTTGCAGGTATCTCCTGCGGTCTTATCACCGAGGACGACGGCTCTTGGACGACCATGATCGACATTCAGGGTCTTGAGGACTTCTACGGCGATATGGACTTCAAGGTGGCAGGTACGCACAAGGGTATCACTTCCATTCAGATGGACCTTAAGATCGACGGCTTGACCCCCGAGATCATTCGCGAGGCACTTGCGACCACCCACAAGGGTCGTGATTATATCATTGACGATATCATTCTTGCCGCTATCGACGCGCCCAGAGCAGATGTTTCCAAGTATGCGCCCAAGATGATCAGCATGCAGATCAACCCCGACAAGATCCGTGAGGTCATCGGTTCGGGCGGTAAGGTCATTCAGAAGATCGTTGCCGACACCGGTGCCAAGATCGACATCGAGGACGACGGCTCCGTGTTTATCGCTGCCGTTGACCGCGACAGCGCAGACCGCGCAAAGGCAATCATCGACGCTATCGTGTTTGAGCCTGAGGTCGGCGTGACCTACGACGGTGTAGTTACCCGCATCATCCCCATCGGCGCGTTCGTTGAGTATGCGCCCGGCAAGGAGGGCATGGTCCACATCTCCAAGCTCGCTCCCACCCGCACCGAAAAGTGCGAAGACGTCGTTTCTGTCGGTCAGGCAGTGCGCGTGAAGTTCCTTGGAACGGACGAGAAGGGACGTCAGAATCTTTCCATGAAAGACGCTGACAAATAATTTGGCTGAAAAATTTCGGTAATCTTGCACGCTCCCTTAGCTCGCAGTATGTTATACAGCTTCGCACGGGATCGCGCAACCTTCCTCAAAATTTTCCTAGCCAAGGATTTTCCAAACGACAAGTCAAAAAACGCAAAAGGCAGTTGCGCGCAACTGCCTTTTGCAAAGAAATGTTTTCATTTCGACTATGTTTTAGGAAGAAGGTCTTGAAAACTGTCGTTTTCAACAGAATTGCGGTATTTCACAACTTAATATTATACGGAGGGTTATCGAAGCGGTCACAACGAGGCGGTCTTGAAAACCCGCGCGTAACTGTTCCTTTTGTTCCCTCAAAATCCTTGTCATATCAAGGGTTTTCGGCATTTTCCATCATACAAAAATTTCATAGTTCTCTCGCGAAATTCTCTCCAAATTCCGGAGCATTTCGCTAAAGATACCCTACGGAGGGTTATCGAAGTGGTCATAACGAGGCGGTCTTGAAAACCGTTTGCCCTCTGGGCACGTGGGTTCGAATCCCACACCCTCCGCCACATTTTGCACAATTTTGTGCGACAAAAAGCACTTGAATTTAGTGATATTCGCTAAAAATCAGGTGCTTTTTTCTTTGCTTTAAGCCCCCAAAATTTTTGCCTTGGAGAGAACTCAAAAATTCTCTCCTGACCCCCGAAAAACCCTTGT
>SVRR01000021.1 GCA_015064745.1 Oscillospiraceae bacterium
TTCGCCAAGGAATACGTGAAGGACAAGGAGATCCGCGCGGCGCACGGCTCGGTCGTCTGGCACAGAGACGCCGCCTATTACGCAAGCGGCGCGTGGAGAGGAAAATGGGAGACGGAGGGCGGCGGCTCACTCATCAACCAAGCGCTTCACACCCTTGACCTCACCATGTGGTTCTCGGGCGATCCCGAAAGCGCCTTGGCAACTGCCGCTAACCTGACGCTTAAAAACGAGATCGAGGTGGAGGATACCATCTTCGCTCGCTTTGCGGGTGAGGTTCCCTTCACCTTCCTCGGCACCAACGTTTCCGTTGCGGATATGCCGGTCGAGATCACCTTGCGCCTTGCGGACCACACTGTCGTCACCGTCCTTCCCTCTACCGTGCTGATCAACGGCATTCCCGTTCCCTCTGCCACGGTCAAGAAGGAAGCCCACGGCAAGGAATGCTACGGAAGCGGTCACGGAGCGCTGATAGACGATTTCCACACCTGCGTTGCCGAAGGACGGCACTTCCCCATCGACGGGCGCGAAGGCGCGCGCGTCATTCGCCTTATTCTTGCCGCTTACGAAAGCGCAAGAGAAAACAAAGAAGTAAAAATCAAATAAGATAACGGAGAATAACTATGAACATGAAGCTTTCCTTTCGCTGGTACGGTGAGAGCGATCCCATCTCTCTCGAATACATCTCCCAGATCCCCGGTATGCGTTCCATCGTCTCGGCAGTCTACGACGTAAAGCCGGGCGAGGTATGGCCCGAAGAATCGCTCGCTCGCATGAAGGCGGCGTGCGAAGCGCACGGTCTTATCTTCGACATTGTGGAGTCCATCCCCGTACACGAGGACATCAAGCTCGGCAGAAACAACGTCGAAGAGCTGCTTGAGGTCTACTGCGAGAACGTCCGCCGCTGCGCCAAGTACGGCATCAAGTGCGTCACCTACAACTTTATGCCCGTCTTTGACTGGACGCGCACCCAGCTTGACAAGAAGGCAGCCGACGGCTCCACCTCTCTCGTCATGTATTGGGATCAGATGCGCGGACTTGACCCCTTAAAGGACGATATTCACCTTCCCGGTTGGGATTCCAGCTACACCCAAAGCGAGGTGCGTGAGCTGATCACCGCCTACGGCGAGATCGGTGAAGAGGGTCTTTGGAAAAATCTTGAAAGATTTTTGAAGAAGGTCATTCCCGTTGCCGAGGAGTGCGGCGTCCGCATGGCGATCCATCCCGACGACCCGCCCTATCCCATCTTCGGTCTTCCCCGCATCATCACCTGTGAGGAAAATCTTGACCGCTTCCTCTCCATCGTTGACAGCCCCGCCAACAGCCTTTGCCTCTGCATCGGCAGCCTTGGCTGTGCCGCGTCCAACGATATCGTCGCCATGACCCGCAAATACGCGGAGCGCGACCGTATCGCCTTTATGCACCTTCGCAACGTGAAGCTGATGGAGGACGGCTCCTTTGAAGAAAGAGCGCATCTTTCCTCCTGCGGTTCACTCGACGTTTACGAGATCGTTAAGGCACTCGTCGACAACGGCTTCGACGGCTACGTCCGTCCCGACCACGGCAGAATGATCTGGGGTGAGACGGGCAAGCCCGGCTACGGACTCTTTGACCGCGCGCTCGGTGCAACTTATATCAACGGCCTCTTTGAGGCTCTCGAAAAGGAGAACGCAAAATGAAAGCAAACGTATTAAATACAAATTTGAACGGCAAGGTTGCCGTTGTTACGGGTGCAGGCGGCGTGCTTTGCAGCCACTTTGCCAAGGTGCTTGCCCGCGCAGGCGCAAAGGTTGCTCTGCTTGACCTCAACTACGAGGCGGCAGAGGTCTTCGCCAAGGAGATCCGCGAGGAGGGCGGCGTGGCAGCGGCTTACGCCTGCAACGTTCTCAATAAGGCGATCTGCTACGAGGTTGCCGAAAAGGTGGAAGCCGATCTCGGCAAGTGCGACATCCTGATCAACGGTGCCGGCGGAAACAACCCCCGTGCGACCACCGACAAGGAATATTTTGAGCTTGGCGATATCGACGCCGACACCAAGAGCTTCTTTGATCTTGACGCCGACGGTGTTGGCTTCGTCTTCAACCTCAACTTCCTCGGCACGCTCATCCCCACCCAGGCGTTTGCCCGTCAGATGGTAGGCAGAGAGGGCTGCTCCATTCTCAACATCTCCTCGATGAACGCCTACACCCCCTTGACCAAGATCCCTGCATATTCGGGCGCTAAGGCGGCAATCTCCAACTTCACCCAGTGGCTTGCCGTCCACTTCTCCCGTGTCGGCATCCGCGTCAATGCCATCGCTCCCGGCTTCTTCTCCACCAAGCAGAACGCAAAGCTGCTTTGGAACGACGACGGCACCCCCACCGCGCGTACAGGCAAGATCCTCGCCGCTACCCCCATGGGTCGCTTCGGCGAGACTGCGGAGCTTGAGGGCGGACTTCTTTTCCTTCTCAACAATGAGGCAGCCTCCTTCATCACGGGCGTCGTCCTTCCCATCGACGGCGGCTTCTCCGCATACTCGGGCGTTTAATCGTCAGATTGCCGCTTTTGCCAAGGCAAAAGCGGCAAAAATGTAAACGTTTCTTTTTAAAAAGGAGTTAATCATGGAGCTTCTCAAAAAGCTGCCATCCCCCGTCGGCATGTCGCACGATGAGATCATGGAGCTTCTTTATCGTGAGGAATACGGCTACCCCCGCCGTTCCCCACAAATATCTCCCCTGCGAGGAGATCCTTGACGGCGGCTTCAACGTTTTCAATCTTTATTTTAACGACGTCACCTACGACGACCCCCATTTCTCCAAGGGCAACTTCAAAGACGGTCTCGCGGGCTGCTTCTATCCCGAAGGCAAGCGTTCCTCGATCCACGATGCCGGAAAGCTTATGCTTTGGGCATGGACTGCAAGCACCCTCCTCACCTACGTACGCACCCTCCCCGAGATCGATCCCGACTGCGTCACCGTCGTCGGTCACTCGCGCATGGGTAAAACGGCTCTTCTCGCAGGCGCGATAGATCCGCGCTTCTTCTGCGCCGTCTCAAACAATTCGGGTGCGTCGGGTGCCGCGATCATGAGAGAAAAAACGGGCGAAACGCTGCGTCTCATTTACGAGCATTTCCCCTTCTGGTTTTGCGAAAAATACAAGGAGTACATCGACAACGAGGACGCCATGCCCTTCGACCAGCACTTTTTGATCGCCGCCAGCGTCTACATTGCCTCGGGAAGCTACGACTCCACCGCTTGTCCCAAAAACGAATTTCTCGGTGCTTATGCCGCCACCGAATATTTTGAATCGGTGGGCAAAACGGGACTTATCTTCCCCGAGCGTCTCCCCGAGCCGTGGGAATTTTCCCACGAGGGACACGTGGGCTACCATCTGCGCGACGGCGCGCATTACCTGGGCCGCTACGACTGGAACATGTACATGACGTACGTCAAAAAGCACATTCAAAAATAAGAAAAAATCCGATTTCTTTCGAAATCGGATTTTTTCACTTAAAAATAGAATCCATGTATTCCGTAAATAGCCTTTCCGTCAAGGTAATGCTGCTTGATGGAGCGCTGAAGGCGCGTCTTTTCGGGCAGCTCCTCGAAGGTAAAGTTGTTATCGGGGAGAAGAAAAGCGAAGCGGAACACACCGTATCCGTCGTTTTGGGTGGATACGGGGGTAAAGCGACGACCGAAGCGGGCGATGTTGGACTCCTCGCCAAGCAGAGTGCCGAGCTGTGGGTCAAGAAGCCAGCTTCCGCAGTAAAACGCGCGGTACTTATATTCGGGATAATACTTCGCTAAAAATTCGCGGATCTTCACGTCCGTTTCGTCAAGCGCATCGGGGGTAAACGGCACGCCTGATGGAATATGCAGATTCACGATGGGATCTCCCGGCATCAGCTTTTCATGCCACTCGGATTTCGGTAATGTAACCTTTTCTTTACATACATAACCGTTCTCATCGTACGGATAGCCGATATAAGCATCCGCCGTTTCCGCAAACTCCGCCACAAACGAACCTTCCTCGTCCTCAAAGCGGAAGGAGCCGAGGGGGAAACCGCTTCTATGCACGCGGAAGCCGTTTGCAAGGGTAACGATCCTTCCCTCGTCGTTTTCATACACGCGGAAGAAATCCATCGAACGGAAATCAAGCTCGATCTGCAAGCTACCGATGACGTACAGCTTTGCGTCGTAGGCAAGCTGGAACCACCCGAAGGCAAAACAGCCGTATTCTCCGTCATGACGGATGCGATAGCCGTTGACACAGCCGAGAAGCGAGCGCAACGCATGAGCACGAACGTCGTCGGGCATGCCTTTTTCCTTCATCACACCGTCGGCGTGACGAACGCCCTGCATCATGGCGAGCGAAGGGAGCATACGGACGGCAAGGCTGTTTTCCCCGTCCGTGGGGAAGGTAAGCGTCGCAAGGTCGGACGTGATCTTATCTCTGTCGCAAAGTGCGCGGCAAAGAAGAGCAAGATATCTTGCAAGCTCGTCACGCTTGGAGACCGCCTCTGCCGCCTCCTTGAAGACGGGAAGATGCTCACCAAGTATTCCATATTCCGCTTCCAGCGCGTCGTAATAGGCAGGCGTGGCAAGAGGACAGCCGTGTTGCTCGTAGTCCGCCATCACCTCATCGTAAAAGGTCTTCCACCGTTCGGGAAAGGTGGTGACGCCCGACAGACACATAACCTCTTCTATCGTAGGTCTACTCATCATCTTAGTCGTCCTTGCTCCAAGTACCTCTCGCAACAGCAACGCAGTTCTCGTCGTTCTGAATCAGGGTCATTTTCTTTACAAGAACGTCAGTTGCGATCTTAACCATTGCTTGACCAATGGTGGGCGAACAGCCGTGCGGCGGGAAGCCCGAATATTCGTTGGGGCAGTTCATCGCCCAAGCACAGCCGGGGGTAAGACCTGCTTCATACCAATAGTTACCCTTGTTCGTGCATCTGCCGTCCATCGCCTCGTAGCGATCGGGGGCAACGAGCTCGGGATACGTGCCGTAGATAAGACCCGTCTCGCGGAAGCAAGCGTGTCCGCCGCCCGCACCCGTCTCTGCCCATCTTTCAAGCACCTTGTAGTCCTCATCGGTGAGCATGGAGAAGCCCTCGGGGTCGTCTTTGGCATGAGCTAAAATCTTATCGGCATCAAGATCGACAAGACCGATCTTGGTCGTCATAACGCAATACTGCTTTCTCGTATATTCGACAGCGCGGCAGAAGAAATCGAGAAACGCGTTATTACCGCCATGCGAGGAAACGAGCAGGATCTTGCGGAAGCCGTTTCTGCCGATCTCATCACACAGCTCGGTGAAGATCTTCAAAAGAAGTTCGGGGCTGAGTCCAATATAGCCCGCACGTTGCTTTTCCCAAGGTTTTTCCATTTTGTGAGCGCACATAACGTCGCCCAGCCAATAAGCGCAGGGGAATACGACAGCCCCCGTCTTTTCGGCGGCAAGACGCACGACCGCCTCACCTTTAAGACTATCCGTACCGACGGGCAGGTGCTCGCCGTGCATTTCAAGACACCCGACCGGAATAACGCAGAGTCCGCCCGCCTTTTCGATTGCGGCAGGAAACTCCTCTTCTCTCAAAAACTCCCAACGCATAGCAAAATTCTCCTCGTGTTTACACAAAATTTCGGCAGTGCTTCTGCCGAAGACAGTATAACACATCCCTGATGCTTTTGCAAGTAGTTTCACCTTTTTTCTTGTTTTTTTATAATTTTGTTGACAAGCCAAGTCGTATATGGTAAAATGATATCGAAGAAAACACCGGGAGGAAATCATGAAGAAAAAAAGCGTCATTCTCTTCTCCGTCTCTGCCGCGCTTTTCGTACTTTTCGCGGTATTCACGCTCATCACCGCCGTTTGCGACAAAGCGGTCGTCGCCTATGCCGAAAATATAGAAGCCGAGCTTGGCTTCGCAAGCGTTAACCAAGCGATATTTACAGCACTCGGACAAAACGAGCTTTGGTACGAGCTTACCGAGTTTCTCGGTGTCATCGCCCTCGGCGTCGTCGCCGTTTTTGCTTTGCTCGGACTTTATCAGCTTATTACGAGAAAACAGCTTTTCGCCGTTGACCGCGAGATCTTGCTTCTCGCCGTTTTCTACGCGCTCGTTGCCTTTTTCTACGTCTTCTTTGAAGCGGTTGTCATCAACTACCGCCCCATTCTCGTTGACGGTGCGCTGGAAGCGTCCTACCCCTCCTCACACGCGATGCTCGCCTGCTCAGTTTTTTTGAGCGCTCCCTTCGCCGCACGGCATCTCGTTGAGAGCCGCGCGCTCCGCTTCGCCGTCTGCGGCCTCGGCACGCTCCTCGCCGTGTTCACCGCCGTGGGAAGACTCCTCGCGGGGGTGCATTGGCTGACCGACATCATCGGTGCCCTCTTGCTCTCCGCCACCCTCGTTACGCTTTACGTCGCCGCGCTTGCCCTGCTTGACGAAAAAGCACCGCGCAAGCATCACCACCGCCATTCGCATTCATAAAAGCCCTCGTTGCG
Source organism: Oscillospiraceae bacterium (assembly GCA_015064745.1). Taxonomy (GTDB): domain Bacteria; phylum Bacillota; class Clostridia; order Oscillospirales; family CAG-272; genus UBA1740. The sequence continues at coordinate 6,487 of SVRR01000021.1, forward strand.
GAGCGCACGCTCCGATCGTTTTACCGGAAAGCCGCGCGACGCAAATGCGTCGCGCGGCTTTGGTTTATTTTTCTCTCGTTGCGTGAGGACAAAGAAAATTGTTGTAGAATTGATGCTCCAAGCGGAAAAATCCTTGACGGGGACGTTCGGGGAGAGAAAGGTAAATGCGCCTACCGTTCAAGCTGTCCGACACCGTCGGATTCATACCCACGCTCTCAAAGACCTCCATCAGCTTATAGTGTTGCGTGTTGTTGGGCGCGTCCACGATGAACTTAAACTCGGTGCCGAACACCTTATGTACAGGCACGTAGAAATTGATGCATCCGTGCGTTAACACCTCACCCTCGGGACCAAGCGTTCCCTTAGGATAAAACCGTCCATTTTCCACAACGTAATTCAGAACGATACATTCAAGGTTGTTTGCGTCCAAGGTTTTCGCGTCGTAGAGGGCGCATTCTCCGCCGCTGACAGGACAGCGGCGCCCCTCCAAAACGGGCTTTCCGCGCAACGCCTGACAATGCTCTCCGTCCCCATTATCGGGGTGGAACATACCGAAATTCACGATCAGCGTGCCGATCTTGCAATCGTTGAAATCCATGGCGTTGGTGTCGAAGATCTCGCTTTCAAGGCGCACCATAACCGTTTCCACACGGCTGTTGAGAATAGCCTTGAAATCGGCTTTTGTCATCTCGGGAAATTCATCCTTGAAGATCTCGGCGTAAATAGACATTTCCTCTAATGCCGCCAACACCTCATCCAGGGTATAGCAAGCGGGGAGATACTGTGAAATATGCGAATTGTTTAATACGTCGTGATCCGAATGTTCCAGAGACATCACGTCGTCGGGATCCCACAAAACGATAGGCATTCCCAGTCCCGAAAAATACCCTACCTCATAATTGACCCAATCGGAGCGTAGCGAATTTTCCGTAATGATGACAACGCCCGCATAGCAGTTGAGACATTGCTCAATGCGGTCTTGAAAATACTGACCGCCCTCCAAGAAATCACGATCGTAAATAGGGTTGAGCTTTCTCTCGATCATGCGCTCGGCAAGCGTGTTTAAGAGTGTCGTATCGTATTCCTTGTTGGAATGCGAGATAAAAATTCCAAAAAGCCGTCTTTCCGCTTCGGTCGGCAAGTGTGTCGATAAATTAAATTTCCCTTCCATTTTTCATCTTCCTTTCGCTGAATATCCGCACATTGTTTGTTGGCACCCCCCGCGATGCTTACTGCGGGAAGAGATAATCGGCAACCTCGCCGATATCCAAGGCAGGATCAAAAGCAAAGGCTTTTGCGTGTGGAAAATTCAAGCTAAAATAAAGGCGATCGCGAGATATGTGCGGATCTGTGCCCTTTACAAAATTAGAGGCAAAAAGAATTTCAAGAATTTCAGGCGTCAATCCTCCGTGAGGGCGAAGGAAGGGCTTAAAGTTCACGCCAAACAAGCGATGAATCGGTAAAACAAGCTCAAACATGTATTCCGCAAAAACCTCGTCGTCCGCAAGCTTGCGGCTGTAAAGACGGTTACAGGTAAACGTCTCCGGATAATCGATGGGTGTCGGTGACATTTCGCCGCGATAAGGCATCAGCTGTGCGTTGAGAATGTTTTCGCTGCCAAAGGAAAGCAGCTTCGCGGCACACGTAATACCGTCGCGCAGCACCGCCTCAAAGCCTTCCTCGGTGATAAGACCTTCGCCGGTTTCTTCGGCGTATTCCTCCATCGCCTCTTCAAAATCCTCGCGCATAATGTCGAAGCGAATGATCATCTTGCGGTAATCGAGACGCTTGCCAACGTAACGGTTCAACTCATTTTGCTCAAAAAACTCATTTTTGGCAAGAGTATTACGGAAGCTGTTGGAGAGAGTGCGAAGCAAATCGCCCTCGTTTAATAAAACGTTGCATCTGCCCAAAGGTGACTGCGCGAAGCCAACGGGCGTACCGTGGGGTGCGTAAGGAACCACGATCTCGCGGCGAATGGCTTGTAATTTCCCGACTTGATACCACAAATGATTGCGCAAGGTGCGGTTTTTCGGGTCATCAAAGCCCTCACCGATCAAAAGGAGATAGCACCCGCAGGTAGCAAGCAGCTCGCTCACCTCGGAAATGTACAAATTTTTGATCACGCGGTGAAAGGACAGCTCGTTCCGCACACAGTTATACCCTGCCGCGGAAAGAGACGCGAAAATGGCATCCGCCGTTTTTGCGTCCTCCGCAAAATAGGTCAGCACCGTCGTTCCGCAATATTCGTTGATATTAAACGGCTCGTTTTGTAAAAGCTCCATATTTACGCGCTCCATTCTGGCATTTTGTAGCACTGTTTTAATAATTATACCATGGGGTCAAACATTTGTCAACATTTTTTGACAACGCATTTCGCCGCGCAGCAAAGAAAAAGCCTCGCCCAAAGGCAAGGACTTTTTTGGGGTACGCCACTAAGAGCGCAAGTTGAACCGAAAGGTAAGACTTGCGCTTTTATTTTCTGCATAGGTAAAGGCGAGCTTTTTACGGCTCGCCTTAAATGTTTATCTTCAAAAGAATATAGCGGATTTTACTTATTTTAGCCTCCAAATATAAAGAGTACAGCAACACATATAGCACTGATGATCAGATTAATTTTAAGACGTTTTTTTATGTTGCTTTATCAAGATCATATTACTGTTTGCGTGAAGCGTATAACTGAAATAAGGAAAAATCAAGCGAGGCTGTGCCGAGCGCGCATTTTGACTATATTTCAGGAAGAGAGAACCGTTTTTCGGAGAAAAACAGTTCAAGTCCTATACCACTTCCACGAAAAAAAGACCTAAAACAACCTTTCGGTTCGTTTTAGGCCTTTCGTGGTGCGGGTTAAAGGACTTGAACCTTCACAGCCTTGCGACCATAAGAACCTGAATCTTACGCGTCTGCCAATTCCGCCAAACCCGCATATAAAATTTCGCTTGCATCCGCAAGCAAGAAGAAGTATAGCATGAATTTGAGCGTTTGTCAAGAGGTTTTTGCTTTTTTCTTTGCTTTTTCCAAGACCAAAAAAAGACGGCTTGCTTTGGGCAAGCCGTCTTTAAAAACGATTTATCAGTCAAAGCGCATGATGTGGGGGTTCTGTGCCTTAACGATGCTGATGGTGCGCATGATGGCAAGCACGTCGTTGTCGGTCACGCGGAAGGGCTTGCCCTCACGCAGATCCTCGTAGAGCTCCTTCCAATAGGGATGCAGCGGGCAAGGCGCGATTGCTCCCTCTTCCTCGATCCAGTCGGGCTTAAATGCCGACTCATAGGTGCCCGAAGCGCCGAAGGCTGCGCCGGGGGTCTCGGGGCTCGAAACCACCGTTTGCCACTCCTGCTCGGGATTGATGTAAACCAGCTTGTAGGTGCCGCCGTTGCAGGTCATGGCGCCTCTGCTACCGAACACCTCGAAGGAACGGCCTCCCTTTAGTATCTTAGCACCGCTGATGGACATATTAACAACGCGATTGTTGTTACCGATGAAGCGAATGCTCAGATGGTCCTCGCAGTCACCGCCGGCAGCGATGCAGTGCAGATAGCTCTGAATGTCTGCGGTGGGGGTGCCGAGAAGCTGCAAAGAATGGTCGATGATGTGGGGGCCCCAGTTCAAAAGCTGACCGCCGCCAAACTCAGAAAGGGTCTGCCAGTCGTCTCTGTTCTGATATCCGTTCTGTTCAATGTTGATCTCGTAAACGTTGCCGAGGATACCGGATTCGACAACCTCCTTGACCTTGTTGAAGCCGCCTTCCCATCTTCTCTGCTGATGAACGTAAAGACGGGGCGTGCCTTCCTTGTTTGCATGAGCAAAAAGGTCAATTGCCTGCTCGTAAGAAATGGTAACGGGCTTTTCAAGAACGACGTGCTTACCTGCTTCAAGCGCCATCATTGCATGCTTGTAGTGGTCGCAAGAACGAGTCGCGATGTAGACCATCTCAATGCCGTCCTGCTTGAGCATCTCGGAGTAGTCCTCGTAAACGGGGCAACCGTGTCTTTCGTGTGCCTTAATTCTGCGGTCCTCGATCAAGTCACACGCCGCAACGATCTCGAACAGATCCTCGTAGTGCGTGATCTCGGTGTCCGCCTGAGGCATACCGATACGGCCAAGTCCCAAAACGGCAATTTTGATTTTCTGTGCCATAGTAGTAATTTCTCCTTTTTTGCTTTACAAAGTAAAAGTTTGCTATGTCCATTTTAGCACGATATTTGCATCCTTACAAGCACTATTTTTGTTTTTTTTTGGATTTTTAGCACCTTCTTATTCTCTTCGGCGGATTCTCCGCCTTTCTTCCCCGTTGACAAACCCAAAGCGTGCTTGTATAATAAAGAAAAAACGTAAAAACAGGAGCTTACCATGCAACGGATCGGTATCATTTTTGACACCTGCAATGGCATCGACGACCAAGCGCGCGTCACCCTCATGCAAAAGCACGGCTTCGAAGCCACCTTTTTGATGTCGAACGACCCAAAGATCGAGGAGCGCGCCGCGCTTTTGCGCCAAGCCCGCATCGCCGTAGACACCTGTCACGCTCCCTTTGACGGCATCAACAACATGTGGCAGCCGACCGCGGCGGGTGACGAAATGCTCACGCGCCTGACGGACGGTCTCGAAAATTGCGCTCGCTATGAGATCCCTGTGCTCATCGTCCATCTTTCGTCCGGCGAAAATCCGCCGCGCGTGGGTGACGTGGGACTTGCGCGCTTTGACCGTCTGTTGGCGCACGCCAAAGCGCTCGGCGTGACCGTCTCCTTTGAAAACCAACGCAAGCTCGGAAATCTTGCCCTTGCCATGGAATATTACCCCGAAGCGGGCTTCTGCTTCGATACGGGACACGAGGCGTGCTTCACGCCGGGGCGCGAATATATGCCGCTTTTCGGAAACCGTATCGTCGCGTTGCATCTGCACGACAACGCCGCCGTGTACAACGCCGACGACCATATCCTTCCCTACGACGGCAAGGTCGATTTGGAGCGCTGCGCGCGTCAGCTCGCCGCCTCGCCTTATACGGGCACGATCATGTCCGAATCCTTCAAAACAAGCTTTTACGATGCCCTCTCGCCCGAAGAATATTACGCGCGCGCGGAAAAGGCTGTGCGACGCTTTGCCGACCGCGTGGCGTATTACCGCGCGCAAGCATAATTGCATAAAACCTCTCCTGCTTTTAAAAAGCATTTCTCCCTTCTTGCCACTTGACAAGAAGGGAGCTTTTTCCTATAGTAGATGCTGTGAAAAACAGAGGGGGGACAGGCAGTGAAGGACTTAACGCAAGGCAACGTATATAAGACCTTTTTTCTCTTTGCTCTCCCTTTGGTATTTGCGGGATTTTTAATGCAGGCGTACAACCTCATTGATACCGTCATCGCAGGACGCTTTCTCGGTGAAGCGGGGCTTGCCGCGCTTGGCGCGACAAGTGAGCTGCTCATCCTTACCTCGTCTACCTTTTGGGGCGTAAACGCGGGGCTCGGCATCTATACGGCATCTCTCTTCGGCGCAAAAAAAATACGCAGACCTCAAAAACAATTTGTATACTACCTTTCTCATTCTCTTCGGCACGATGCTCACCATCGCCGTCCTGCTCGTTCTGTTCCGTGAGCCGATCTTTGATTTTCTGCGTGTGGACGACGCCATCCGCGATGAGGCGCGCAAATATTTTACCGTCTACATGCCGGGGATCGCCTTCATCGTAACCAATGATTTCGGGCTTTGCACCCTGAACGCCCTCGGTGCAAGTGAGTTTCCCTTCAAGATGTCGCTTCTCTCCATGGCGCTCAACATCAGCGGCAACCTGCTCTCGGTCGCCGTTTTTGACCTCGGTGTCCTCGGTCTTGCCATCTCCTCGGTAACAGCCGCCGTCATCGTAGACATTTTCTATTTCTTCAAGATACGCAAATGCCTCGGCGAGCTTGGCGTTTTAAAGGGTGTTCCCTTCCGCCCCTCGCTTCCGCATCTTAAACACAGCGGCATTTACGCTTTGCCGCCGGGCTTCCAACAGCTCGTCATGTACATCTCGTCCTTTCTCATTCTCCCCCTGATCAACGGCGTGAGAGACGCCGCCTCTGCCGCCTATATCGTCATTTTACAGCTGTACAGCGTGGTCGCCGAGGTGTACCAAAATTCCTCGAAAACCGTATCCAATTACGTGGCGCAAGCTTCGGGTGCGGGAAAAACGCATCTTTATACGAGGGGTATTCGGGCGGGGCTTCTGCAAGCCGTTCTGTTTGCCATTCCCCTCGTCACCCTCTTCGGCGTTTTCCTTGTCAAGTCCGTCGAGAAGCAATAGGTACCCAAGGTGGAACAGATCACAATCCAAGCTATCCACGTCCACCGTCTCGGGGGTCAGCTCGGAGCAAGCGCCTCTCATGGTAAAGAAGGTGCGCTCACCCGTCGATTCCAGCGTCATGACGTCGGTAAAAGAGGTAGGGGTCTTCGTCCGCGCGAGGAAAGAAAATCAAGAATAAAATCTCACTTCTCATCGTTACCGACAAGTCCGCGCGCCTCTACCGCGACGTCGGGCGCAAGCACCTTCAGATCCACACCGCTGTTGCACACCGCGCCACCCACGGCACGGCCCGTGCCCGTGATGGTCACAAGCATTCCCTTTTCGGGATAGCGGTCGATCATTTTGATCTCGTCAAGCAGGAGCGTTCCGCATAACGCAACCTTTTTCATATGATTCCTCACTTTCTTTTGGGAGACACGTCTCCCTCTTTCTCCGTTTTCTTTTTTATTTTACCTGGTTTCAAGGACAAAAGATAGAGCGTATAGTATCATAAAACAGCACTATAATACACAAAATAATTTCATGGCGATTTTTGTTGACATTTGAGAAGAAAGGCGGTATAATAAAAGCATGAGACAGCTATATTACAAGCACAAGGTTGAAAATCTTCTCAACATTTCGAAGATCGTTACCGTCCATTACTTTGAGTTTGACAATTGCTTTGCGAGTCAAGGAGAATCCCACGACTTTTGGGAGCTCGTTTACGCCGTCAAGAACCCCGTTCTTTGCACGGCAAACGGCGAAAGGATCACCCTCGGGGAAGGCGAGGTTTTGTTTCACAAGCCAAACGAGCATCATACGCTTGCCGCAGACGGAGAGCACGCGCCGGATGTTTTTATTATCTCTTTCGAGTGTAAAAGCGAGGCGATCCGCTTTTTCGAAAACAAGCATTTGCCGCTTGACCGCGATCTCGTCAAATACATCTACACCATCATTGAGGAGAGCAAAAACACCTTTGATCTCCCTGTTTCAAGCCCCGACATCCGCAAGATGCCACTCGCCAAAACAGCCTCGCTCGGCAGCTTGCAGTTGATCAAAAACCTGACCGAGATCCTGCTCATCCACCTGATGCGCCGTGAAACGGGCAAGGTAGATACGGCGGCACAGTTCCTCCTAAAGGAGGATTACGAGGAGCATATCACGCGCGAGATCATCGCCTACCTCAAGGCAAACGTAACGGGCACGGTGACCGTCGACGATATCGCGAAAACGCTCTGCTACACGAAATCCTATCTGTTCCGCCGGTTCAAGCGTTCCACCGGCGACACCATCATGTCCTACTTCTTGAAGCTGAAGATCGACGTTGCCAAAAAGCTGTTGCGTGAGGGACGCGCCTCAGTCAGCGATATTGCCGCCTCTCTCTCCTTTGATTCGCCCAACTATTTCTCCAAGGCGTTCAAGAAGGTCACGGGACGTACTCCCATGCAATATAAGGCGATGCACGTAAAATAATTTTATAAAAACGGAGTCTTCGTTTTTGCGTAACAACGCGCAAAAGAGATGACTCCGTTTTTTTATTCCCTTGCTTCCGAAATGAACTTTTCGGCACACGCCGTCAGCTCGGCACAGGTCTCCGCCCTGTGCACGGCGGCGCGAAGAGCGGAAGCCCCTCGCAATCCCGCGGCGAAATCGGCAAATTGCTTGCGCAAGGAAAGCACTGCCTCTCTTTCCCCCTTCTCCTCTACGGTAAGGCGGAGCTGCCAAAGTGCCGCTTCCATACGCTCGCGCGGCGTGGGAGGGGTGTACGCCTCGCCTGCCAAAGAAGCGCGGATCTCCTTGAACAAAAAGGGGTTGCCGACTGCCCCTCTGCCGATCATCACGCCATCACATCCCGTCTCGCGAAGCATACGCAGAGCGTCCTCGGCTGTGACAATATCGCCGTTGCCGACAACGGGTATATGCAAACAATCCTTTACATTCGAAATAATATCAAGAGACGCGCGTCCGCTGTACATCTGCGTTTTCGTGCGTCCGTGCACGACAACGAGAGAAGCGCCCGCCTCCTCGACGGCAAGAGCCACCTCCGTGGCGTTTTTATGTCCCTCGTCCCAGCCCGCGCGGATCTTGACCGTCACGGGGAGCGAAACGGCATTCACCACCGCGCGTACGATATCGTGGGCAAGCGCGGGATTTTTCATGAGCGCCGAGCCGTCGCCCGCCGACACGATCTTCTTGACGGGACAGCCCATATTAATGTCAATCGCCGAGGGCAGAACGCCGCCCGCCATACCGCGGGCAACGATACGCGCACCCTCTGCCATAAATTCGGGCTCTGACCCGAAGATCTGCACCGCCATGGGCAGTTCGCCCTCTAAGACACGCGCAAGCGCGGGGGTCTTTTTGTCACCGTAGCAAAGAGCACGCGCCGACACCATTTCGGAAACGGTCATCTCCGCGCCGAAGGCACGCGCGACCGTGCGCATCGCCATGTCGGTATACCCCGCCAAGGGCGCGAGAAACAGACCGTGTTTCAGTTCAATATTACCAAAACGAAGCATTTTGGAAGTTATACAAGCGCGATTTTACGGCATTCGAGATAGTAACGCTTTTCTCTCGCGACACCCATGGAGAAGGTCTTGCGCGGGAGCGCGCCGTCGCGGTCGACTGCTTGGAAAAGCTCCTCCTTTTGCATACCGTCAAAGAGGAAGCCGACAGCCCCCGGCTTGGAAGCCAGCGCAACGAGCGATTCCTCGTCGTGGATATAGTCCACCTCAACGCCCTCGTGCGCCTTTACGTATTCGTCCAAGAATTTTTGCAGCGTTCCCACCACGAGTGTGTGCGCGGAATGCGAAAACGCAAACTCTTCCTTGCAAAGTTCATTCTCTTTATAAACTACCGTCACCGTCTGTGCGTCACCCTCGGTCAAAGCGTCGGCAAAGCGGCGCATAGACGCGAGAAGATCGGCACGGTCGGCACCGAACACCACGCGGTAGATGGGCTCAAACACAAGTGCCTCGCTGTGGATGTTGACGACCTCGGCAAGCGCGTAGCGGGCAGGATGGCTCTTCGCCTTCTCTACACCGATCTGTGCCTTGATCTCCTCGTAGTACGCCTTCGCACTGGCGAGAGAGTGGTTTCCGTCACCCACGGCGAAAAGCAGGGGATCACGCTTGCCGTCGGCAAGTGCCGAAAGCGCCTCTCCCGCCGCCTTTTGCTCGTCCTCTGTCAAAAAAACGCCCGAGACGCTGCCGCCGTCCTGCATGAGAGGAAAGTCATACGCCGTCTTGCCGCGGCTCTCTCGCACGGCGGAGAACACGGTATCGTCGGGGTCGTCCACGAGAAGCATCACGTGGGGTGCTTCGAGAGACGCACCTCTTCTTACCGCAACGCGGGGCGGAATGCGGGAAAGCACCGTGCCCTCGGTCGCGCGCACGGGAGAGGTCGCGCCGCGGTTATAGTCGTAGGCATCCAGGTCTATTTTACCGATAAGTCCCTCACGCACCTTGCCCGTGGGGCAGGTACGGCGCAAATAGATGAGGCTGTTCGGGTGCTTCACAAGCACCTTTTCATCATATTCCTTCATCGCCGCGTGAATGGCGGTGATGCGCTTTTCATCCTCCTTGCCAAGATACAGCTCGGGAAGGATCATACGAAGGGTAGAGGGGGCGTCACCGACGATCTGTTCGGTCTTTTCCCAATATGCCTCCTCAGAGGTAAACTGGTCACAGGCGATACACGCCCAGCGCGTGCCGTCCACGCGGTCAAAATCGGGAAGCAGAATATCTGCGGGAGAAAAACAAAGCTCTTTCATAGGTAACTCCTTTTTTGCTCATTTGCGCATGCGTGCGCGTGTGGTTACGATCTCGGCAAGGACGGCTAAAAATTCGTCCGCCTCTTCCTTGGTGTTGTGGTGGGAAAAGCTTAAGCGGATGGTCGCGTCGGTTTCCGCCTCGCTCTTTCCAAAGGCAAGCAGGGCTTTGGAAAGATTACGCGCGTGCGACGCGCAAGCAGAGCCGCTTGACACGTAAATGCCGCGCCCCGAAAGGTCGTTCTGCACCGTCTCGCTCTTAAAGCCGTGTACGGTAAGGCTGAGAATGTGCGGTGCTGCCTTTTCGGGAAGATTTGCCGTCACCGCGTCCTTTAAGATGGGGTGAAGGGCAAGGGCAGAAAGCAAATGCGCTCTGACGTCCGTGATTTGCGAAACGCGCTCGTCAAAGGACGACTGCGCAAGCCTTGCCGCCTCGGCAAAGGCGCAGATGCCGGGGACGTTCTCCGTCCCGGAGCGCAAGCCCTCCTCCTGTCCGCCGCCAAGGGTTATAGCGGCAAGCCCGCGGCTTTTTATGAGCGCGTCCGACACCCAAAGCGCACCCACACCCTTGGGTCCCTCAATTTTATGTGAGCTGACGGTCACCATATCCGCGCCGAGCGCCTTCGGGCTCATGGGAATTTTCATAAAGGCTTGGGTCGCGTCTACGTGCAAAACGGCGTCGGGACAGCTCCTTCGCATCGCCGCCCCCACGAGAGAGGTCGGATAGACTGCCCCCGTTTCGTTATTGACCGCCATCATGGAGACGAGCACCGTCTTCGGTGTGAGCGCCGCCAGCAAGGCGTCCGTCGCAAGCGCGCCGCCCCTCGTCGGAATACGCACGATATCAAAGCCCGCCCTTGCAAGCGCGTCTAACGGAAGGTCGACCGAGGCATGCTCCCCCTCGGTGGTGATAATGCGTCCGCCGCGTGCAAAGCGCTCCTTGGCGTAGGCACGCCCGAAAAGGGCAAGGTTGTTTGCCTCGGTGCCGCTTGCGGTGAAAACGAGCCTTCCTTCCTTCGCGCCAAGCGCGGAAAGCAGGCTTGCTCGCGCCTCCTTCAAAAGGAGGGCGGCGCTCTGTCCTCTGCGATGTCGGGAGGAGGGGTTGCCGTATTCCTCCCTCGCTATGCGCGTATACACCGCAAGCACCTCGTCGGAGGGGCAGGTCGTGGCGCTGTTGTCAAAATAAATTTCCTTCATTTTGCTAACCTTTGGTTATTATTTGAAGTAAAAATAGCTGAGAATTTGGTTGATGCCTTCCAAATGGCTATCGTAATGCTCGACAAGCGCCGTATAGGTGATGCAATAAAGAGCGCTGTTGAAAGCGTTTCCGTGCACGAGAAATATCTGCTGATACTTATACGCCGTGCCGTTATATTTGCCCGTAAAGACGTAGCGATAGCCCTCCTTCAAGGTCTCCCCCATGCCAACCGAGGCTCTTGCCCATTCGATAGGGTTGCCCGCATCGTCCGTGCCCTGTGCTTCCACGGTAAAATCGGAAAGAAAGGCGTAGTCCTCCTTGCACTGCGTCCAATACTCGTCCACGTTCGCGGCATAGACGTTTTCCAGCTTGGCGACCGAAATCGTGCACTTGTCCGCATTGGAAAAGGTGGCAATGGTGTAGTTCGATTTGGTGGATTCGGTCACGTACACCTCGGGCACGTAAAGAACGTAGTCGCAAAGCTCGTCGTTTGAGGCAAGCTTGTACCCCTCAGGTGCCTCTCCCGCCGTCTTAGCGCAGGAAGCGAACAGCACGAGCATTGTCAAAGCCAAAAGTAGGGCAATAATTTTTTTCATTACAGCGATTTCCTTTCATTTTGCACTTTTAAAACCTCTTCGGCAGCACGAAGCACGCCGATCTTGCCGGATTCATAAGTAAGTCCGCCTTGAAAATAGGCAATGTAGGGGGGACGGATGGGACCGTCTGCCGAAAGCTCCAAGGACGCGCCCTGGGTAAAGGTGCCCGCTGCCATAATGACGGGGTCGCCGTAGCCGGGCATGTCCCACGGCTCACACGTCACGTAGGCATCCACGGGCGAGCCGTATTGGATACCGCGGCAAAAGGCGATAAGGATCTCGGCGTTTTCGCACTTCACCGATTGAATAATATCGTGGCGCGTCTCGCTCCAATGCGGCTCGGTCGCAAAGCCGAGCTTTTCAAAGAGATACGCGGCAAGGTGTGCCGTTTTGAGTGCCTGTGCCACCGTATGCGGTGCGTAGAACAGCCCCTTGTACATATTCTTTGTCTGTCCGAGAGAGGCACCGATCTCAAGTCCCACACCGGGTGCGGAATAACGGTAGCCGCAAAGCTCGACAGCTTTTCTCGTCCCCGCGAGATAGCCGCCGCTTTCCGCCATGCCGCCGCCGGGGTTTTTGATGAGCGAGCCGACCATCAGGTCAACCCCCACCGCCGTGGGCTCACGCTCCTCCACGAATTCGCCGTAACAGTTGTCGACCATCACGAAGGCGTCGCTGTGCGCGCGCACAGTTTCGGTAATCCTTCCAATCTCTTCGACCGAAAGCGTGCGGCGGTCAAGATACCCCTTCGAGCGCTGAATGAACGCCACCTTGACCGTCTTGTCGGCAAGCGCGCTTGCAATGCCCTCGTAATCGGGGTCACCGTTCGGAAGAAGGGCTACCTCCTTGTACTTCACACCAAAATCGGCAAGCGAGCCGCGTCCCGCTTCCCCCGACAGCCCGATCACCTCATCAAGTGTATCGTAGGGCTTGCCCGTGACGGAAAGCAGTGTGTCGCCTGGGCGCAGAAGCCCGAAAAGCCCGATGGTCAGGGCGTGTGTGCCGGAAAGAATGGAGTGGCGCACGAACGCCGCCTCCGCGTCAAAAACGCGGGCGTAAATTTCATCGAGCGTGTCTCTGCCGCGGTCATCATAGCCGTAACCGTCGGTAGGCGCAAACATTGAGGCGCTGACACGCGCTTCGCGAAAGGCGTCAAGCACGCGCGCAGTTCCGCGCTCGGCGAGGTCGCCGATACGGGCAAAATGAGGGGCAAGGGCGGCTTCCGCCTCCTTCACAAGCTGTTTTAAGTCCATGTTTATGTTATCCTTTTTGTGTATTTACAAGTTTACGAAAAATCTCTCCGCGCTCTTCAAAATCGACGAAAGCGTCATAAGAGGTGGCGGCGGGCGAAAGCACTACGGTGTCTCCCTGCCTTGCCTCCCCCCTCGCGCACGCCACGGCGCACGCCATGCTTCCACAGCGCACGAAGGAAAAGCCGCGCTCCTTCAGCATCCTTGCAAGCTCATCCTCCGTCTCGCCAAAGAGAAAGCATACGGCATCGCACGCGGCAAGTGCCGAAAGAAGCGGCTCGTAGGATAATTTTTTTCCGCGTCCGCCGAGCAAAAGGAGCAGTCTGCCCCTCTCCTTCAAGGCGGAAAGCGTCACCGCCGTGCGCGAGGGTGTGGTGTCAATGGAAGAGTTGATGAAGCAGACCCCATCGCGCTCGGCAACCGTCTCCATGCGGTGAGAAACACCGCCAAAGGCACGGGCAAACGACCGCACGGTGTGGGGGGTGACAAGGGGAGCCGCGGCGGCTGTCGCCGCAAGAAGATTTAATAGATTGTGCCGTCCCGACACACGCAAATCGGAGGCACAGACAAGCGGGATTCCCATGCCGAAAAGCACGCCGTCGCGAAGCGTAAAATCAGCGTCCTCCGCAAGGGAGAAGCGATAAGCGTCCATGTCGGCAAACAGTCCGTTCGGCAAAACGCGCCGCCGGGAAAGAAGAGGGAGCCGCCGCTTGGCTTCGGCGTATTCCTCAAAGCTTTTATGCCAATTCAAATGGTTGGGCGTCAAATTGGTGACGACCCCCGTATCAAAGCGGCACTCCATGTCGGAAAGCTGAAAGCTCGAAAGCTCTAACACGCAGGCATCGTCCTCGGTAATTTCGTCAAGAAAGGGGAGCAAGCTTCTGCCGATATTCCCCCCGAGATAGGTACGCTTGCCCGACGCCGTAAGAAGCCCTGCCAGCATGGTAGCCGTGGTGGTTTTTCCGTCGCTCCCCGTCACCGCGTATATCGGTGCGGGGCAAAGAGACGCGAAATACTCCGCTTCCCCCAAGACGACGGCGCCCCGCAAGGCGGCACGGCATAAAACGGGACTGTCGGGACGCATAGAGGGAGTGCGAAAAACGAAATCCCCCCGCGCTTCCCCTCGTCCGCCCGCGAAAAGAGGGACGCCGAGAGAGGAAAGCCAAAGCGGTATATCGCCCAAAGCACAGGCAGGAGCATCGTCAAAGGCGTAAACGCGCACGCCGCTTCGCACGAGATGCGTCGTAAGCGCCCGTCCCGAGCGCCCGAGCCCAAACACAGAGGCGGTATCGTTTTTCTTCGGCATCGGTTTCATGAAAGTTCTCCTTTTTCCGTTCTCCTTCCATTGTATGCCGAAGAAGCACTTTTTGCCGATGCTTATACTATATCTATTATATTATATATCTCAAAAGCAAAAAAAGCAAGAGCGAATTTTGAAAATTCGCTCTTGCGGATCCATTTTAAGCCTCCCTCAGGGCACCGAGCTCCTTTTTTTCCCGATATGCGTTGAAAAGAATGATCGCCACGTAGCAAAGCGAGGTCAACAGCCAGGAGATGGGATAGCAGAGGAAGAGAGAAACGAGGGTATGGGGAAGGTAAGGGAAAACGAATATGACCCAAAGCACGCGCAAGACACAGGAGAAGATGAGAGATACGATCATCGGTGAGAGAGAATATCCCTTGCCGCGCAGATGCCCTGTCAAGACCTCCATAATGCCGCACAGAACGTAGGTGGAGAGGATGATGCTGTTTCTTTCCTTTGCCGCGGCTAAAATGAGTGGCGCCTCCGCAAGCGTTCCGTCGATGAAAAGCGAAAGGAGGCCGTCCGCAAACAGAATACAGCCGTAGGACATCAAAAATCCTGCCACAATAACTTGAATCAGTCCGTAAGTGAGTGCGCGTCTGACGCGCTCGGGGTTCTTTGCTCCCACGTTCTGCCCTGTCACGGTCAAGACTGTTTGATAGAAGCTGTTCATGGTAAAATAGGTGAAGTCCTCTAAACTTCCGCCAACCGCGTTTCCCGATACGGTCGTGGTCGGAAAGGTGTTCACAGAGCTGTGGATAAGGACGTTGGACAGCGAAAAAACAGCACTTTGGATGCCCGAGGGGATGCCGATGAGAAGCACGTCCCGCAAAACGCGTCTGTCCACGCAAAGGTAACGGAAGCGAAAACGCACCCCGTCGCGGCGGCGGGCAAGGACGATCCACACGGCAACCGCCGAAACGTATTCCGAAACGATGGTGGCGTACGCCACGCCGTCCACCGTCATGTGCAGGCAGATCACGAAAACAAGGTTAAGCCCGACGTTGAGCAGCCCCGCAAGCGCGAGAATGACGAGAGGGGTTCTGGAGTTTCCGACAGAGCGAAGGACGGAGGTGCCAAAGTTGTAAAGGATCTTCGCGGGCATGCCGCAAAAGATGATGCGCATGTAAAGCGCGGCGCTGTCAATGATATCCGCCTTGGTATCCATCCACTCGAGAACGGTGCGTGAAAGAGTAACACCGAGCGCACCGACCGCCAAGCCCGCGATCGCGCCGATGATAAAAACGGTATGCACCGCGCGGGAAAGCCCTCTTTCCTCGTGTGCGCCGAAGCGCTGTGCCACCGCAACGCCCGCGCCCATCGAAAGACCGATGGCAAGGGCGACGAACAGACTGCTTAAAGAGGTTGTCGAGCCGATCGCGCCGATGGCACCGGGATCCCCCGAAAACTGTCCGACCACCGCCTTGTCTGCGGCGTTGTACAGCATTTGCAAAACGCCCGACGCCATGATCGGCAGGGTAAACACGAGCATGGGTAAAAAAAGACGGCCGTTTGTAAAGTCGCGATTTTTTTGGGTTCTCGTCACAAAAGCATCTCCTTTTAAATTTTAAAAAAGCATCAAGCGGTAAGTGCCGCCCGTTTTTCGCGGCGGTTGACCGCCCAAACGATCACAAGCTGTGCAACGATGTTAAGCGCCCAGGAAATACAATAGCAAAACGAGAAGCGAATAAAGAGAAACGGTACAGCCGATGGCGCCGAGCGCGTTCGGTTCGCCCGAAAACTGTCCGACGACGATCTTATCCGCCGTGTTGTAAAGCTGTTGCAAGCATCCCGCCGCGATAACGGGCAGAGAAAACTTCAGCATAGGGAAAAATATTTTTCCCTCCGTAAAGTCCCTCGTTGTTTTCGTCCTTGTCATTCGCCCTACCTCTCATCAAAACTCTCTCTTTTTACAGTATAGCACCTTCACAAAAAAAGTCAAGCAAAAAGGGAGATTTGAAAGAAAAGTGATGCAAAAATCCATATTTTCGTCTTGCCTCTTACAGCCGTCCTTGAAACGCCACGGCTTTTCCGATAATTTTGATCTGCTCAAGCTCCGAGCCAAGGTAAACCAAGGGCTCATAGGCGGCGTTTTCGGGAAGCAAGACCAATTTCTCCCGCTCCGGATAATAATAAACCCTCTTCAATGTCGCCTCATCCTCGATAATGACCACGCCGATCTCTCCGTTTTCCACCGAGGAGCAAGCGCGCACGAAAACAAGATCTCCGTCATAGATGCGCGCTCCCGTCATGCTATCACCGCGTGCGCGCAGGCAAAAGTCGGCGTCAAGACCGTCGCTCTCAACGGCGTAGCTCTCTATCTGCTCGTCAGCGTACACGGGCATGCCGCAGGCGATTTCACCCAAAATGGGAATACGTCTGCGCCGAATGGGAAGCACGCCGTCCATGGCAAAGATGGGGTCTTCAAAGCCAAGGAGCCCCGCGCTCGTCGTCCCGAACAGCTCCGCCATTCGCGCGATCTTGGCACGCGGAATGTTTTCTATCACGCCGCTTTCATATCGGTGTATGGTTTGACGGCTGACGCCGAGTGCCTCTCCAAGTCCCTCCATACTGTATCCGCATTTGCGGCGAAAATAACGAATTCTCTCTCCAAGCTCCATAAAAACTCTCCTTCCGCGGCGCAACACGCGCCTCATTACCGCCCGCATGTCCATTTCGCGCACGGCACTGTTTATTCTGTGTCAAGTGTAACACATTTCGACAAAAAATGCAACACTTTTTCCGAAAAAAATCAAAATTGTCACTTGACAAGTTACAATTTGTGTGCTATACTACTGTTGTCCCAAGCGAGCGACCTGCGGTTTTCTCCGCCCGCAGGGTCGAGCAAGCGTGCTTTTGCTCGAAGCGGCTCCAAGCGCCCCGTTTTATGGGAGCCGTATTGGCTTGCTTTCGGCACCCCGTTCGTCTCTTTGTTGCATGATATGCAACAAACCCGCCGTTTATGCAAAGGAGAATTAAAATGCCAACCCCGTTTTCGCGAAAGCACCCCCAAGAAAAACAGAAAAAGATCCTTCTTTGTCCGTCCAAGGGGAAGGAGGGCTGTATGTGACAAAGACGCTCCCTACGGGCGTGGAGCGTGCCGTGCGCGGCGTATGTGAGGACTACGCGCGCCGAAAGCTTGAGATCGAAAAGGGCAAGCTCCCGCCCGAAACCATCGGTCACTACATGGTCATCAACGCCAAGATCGACAACGCGATCGCCTCTTGCTGCGACGAGAGCTTTTGCGAGGAGATCCGTGAGGATATCGGCTCTTGTACAGGCTTCCGCAACTCAAGAGTCACCTATCTCTCCTACGGAAGCTATAAGACACGCAAAAAGGAGTGCAAGCTCGCCATTGCCAAGGCTCTAAATCTGCTTTAAGGCAAATAAAACCTTACATATCAAAGAAAAAAGCCGAGAATACTCGGCCTTTTCTTTTAAAGCAACAGCAAGATTGCGGGATTTTTGGTTGGATCTGTTGTTTGCAAGCGCAGCTGTATAACATACTGCAAGCGCGTGGGCGGACGAAGGCGTCCAAAACCGACCCGTTCTTACCAGATCTTTTTATACAGCTCCATAACCTCTCTTTTCGTGGGAACGCGGGGATTGGTCGCGGTGCAAGCGTCTCTCAGTGCCGCCTCTGCCATCTCCTCGATGGCTTCCATGTACTGTCCCTCACTGATGCCGCCGATGGCGGATACCGACAGGGGGATGTTCATTTCCTTGTTCATGAACTGAATGTAGGAAACGAGCGCGCGGACGGTCGTGATCTCGTTAAGATTGAACACGCCCAAGGTTCTTGCCATATTACAATACTTGCGCACGCAGGGAGCATACACGCTGCGAGAACGGGAGTGCATATCGATCTCGGAATTGTACTCAATAATATAAGGAAGCAAAATAGCGTTCGCCTTGCCGTGCGGAATATGGAAATGCGCGCCAAGCTGATGCGCCATACCGTGATTGAGACCGAGCGACGCCGAATTAAAGGCAAGCCCCGCAAGGCAGGACGCGATATGCATCTTTCTGCGCGCGTGGGTATCCCCGTTGTCGTTGTAGGAGCGAAGCAAAAACTGTCCGCAGATCTCAACCGCCTTCTCGGCAAGCGCCGCCGAAAACTCGTTGTTGCCCGTAGAAACGTACGCCTCAATGGCGTGGGTCATAACGTCCATACCCGTATCCGCCGTAATGAAAGCGGGAACCGATTTGACCAGCTCCTCGTCAAGAATTGCCTCGTCGGGGATCAAGCTCTCCTCGGCAAGCGGATATTTCGCCTCGTGCGCGGGGTCGGAGATCACGGCAAAGGAGGTAACCTCGCTACCCGTACCCGAGGTGGTAGGAATGGCGATAAGCCAAGGGCGGAAGCTGTCATCACACTCGGTGGCAAATTTTCTGACAGCCTTGGCAAGGTCAATGGCAGAGCCGCCGCCGATGGCGATCATACAGCCGGCACGATAAGCAAGCGCCGCCTTGACGCCGAGGGTGACCTTCTCAATGGGCGGATCGGGCACCACGTCCGAAAAAACGTCGTATTCGATCCCAACTTGCGAGAGTCTTCCCGTAACCTCGCGGATCATTCCGCTGGAAACAACGAAGGGATCGGCAACTACAAGCGCGCGCTTATATTTCAGTTCCAGCAAACGGTCAAGTGCATGTTCACCGAAACAGACCTTGGTTTTGACCTCAAAGTTTTTCACGTTCGTTCCTTCCTTCAGGCTGAGTTTGACAATTTTTTATCATAAAATCTTTTTTACAGTATAGCATACTTTACAGCCAATTGCAAGAGACTTTGCTCGAAAAACAAAGAAATTTTCTCTGATTTCCTCCCCCTCAGCCCTGCTCGGTCATAAAAACGGGCACCGCGGGCGGCAAAGCACGCCCTTCAAGATAAGCGTAAAAGGTTGCCGTACCGTCCGGAATTGGAAAGCGCACGCCTTCAATATGTATGAAGCGCGACAGCGCGTACTCGTAGCTTGAAAGCGGACGGAGAAAGGCGTCGTTGGTGTGCGCGGCGACGGTAATGCCACTCTCCCCCGTCTCCATTACGACGAGGGTATGGTAAAAATCGTCCTCGGCTCTGCCGAGCTGTACGATATCGCCGGGCTGTGCCTCGGCTTCGGCAACCTCTCGCCCGTAGGGACCTGCGCCCGTGTTTCCCGTAAGAAAATCATATAGCGGCTCCACCCCCGTCCAAGCGGGCGCTCTGTCGGCGTCACTCTTATAATACCAGCCGAAGGTCGGGATCTCGTTCATCACGAGCGAGCCCGCAAGCAGGCATTGCGAGGCAAAATTGGTGCAATCACCGCCGTAGGGGCTGTAATCGTTAAACAGCGGGTTCCGTCCAAACGCCCACCGACGCGCGTATGCAAGAGCGCGCATGCGGTTATACTCCTTGGTAGCAAACATAAAATCTCACCTTCCTTTCTAGTAGCGTATGCGGGAGGAGGGCTGCTTCGTGAATTTTTTCAAAAAAACGAAAAAAATTGTAAAAAAATCTTGAAAAACGATCGGCTTTGTGCTATTCTATTGGTGTAAAATCAGTGAAAGTTTCGGAGGAAAAAGGTATGGGTGCAAACAAAAGACCCGACAGCATGGCAAGAATTGTAACCAAAGCGCAGGCGGACGCGTTTATCGCCGCGCAGATCAAGGAGGTGCGCGCGCAGGTAGGCGACAAAAAGGTGCTTCTCGCGCTCTCGGGCGGTGTTGACAGCTCGGTCGTCGCCGCGCTTCTGATCAAGGCGATCGGCAAGCAGCTTTATTGCGTGCACGTCAATCACGGACTGATGCGCAAAAACGAATCGGAGAACGTCGTCGCACTCTTTGAGGGCGAGCTTGACGCCAACCTCATCTACGTCGACGCCACCGACCGCTTCTTAAACCTTCTCGCCGGCGTTGCCGACCCCGAAAGCAAGAGAAAGATCATCGGCAAGGAATTTATCGAGGTCTTTGCGGACGAGGCAAGAAAGCTTGCGGGCGTTTCCTTCCTCGCACAAGGCACCATCTACCCCGACATTCTTGAAAGCATTGAGCAGGCGGCAGGCAAAAAGGCGGTCAAATCGCACCACAACGTCGGCGGTCTTCCCGAGGATCTGCAATTTGACCTCGTTGAGCCCATCAAGCTTCTCTATAAGGACGAGGTGCGTGTGGTCGGCGAAGCCTTGGGACTTCCCCACGCCATGGTCTACCGTCAGCCCTTCCCCGGCCCCGGTCTCGGCGTACGCTGTCTCGGCGCGATCACCCGCGACCGTCTGAACGCGCTCCGCGAGGCAGACGCCATTCTCCGCGAGGAGTTTGATAAGAGCGGTCTTGCCGAAAAGGTATGGCAGTTCTTTATCGCCGTGCCCGATGTCAAGAGCGTCGGCGTCAAGGACGGCGGCAGATACGAGGGCTGGCCCGCCATCATCCGCGCCGTCAACACCAAGGACGCGATGACCGCCACCATCGAGGAGATCCCCTACGCGCTTCTCCACAAGATCACCGAGCGCATCACGCACGAGGTGGAGGGCATCAACCGCGTCTTGTACGACCTCACCCCGAAGCCCATCGGCACCATTGAGTGGGAATGACTTGAGCTTTGCTCAAGTCAACTATGATCGTTTCGCAGAAACAGTCATATCATAACATTTGGCGAAGCCGAATTCATAACTCTAAACTCATAACTTCTCGTTTTCCTTTTGCGAAACGAGTTGTCAGTTATGATTGCCTGCGGCAAGTTATGATTGGCTTCGCCAAGTTTGAAATTACAGGAGTTTAAAATGGCTGATAGCATATTGAGAAATAAATCCAAAGAATTTGCAAAAGATGTAGTTTTCTTGTGTAGGAAAATGAAACAAAACGGTGTTGAAGGTGCTTTAATCAACCAGCTTTTGCGTTGCGGGACATCTGTCGGAGCGAATATTCATGAAGCACAGTATGCGCAAGGGACAAAGGATTTTATTTCAAAACTTGAAATTGCGCTGAAAGAGTGTAATGAAAGCGAATATTGGCTTGAACTCTTATACGAAACAAACGGTATAACCAATACGGAATTTGACGAGTTTCAAAGTTCGTGCATTGAACTTCGCAGAATGCTCGTTTCGTCGGTTACGACGCTAAAAAGCAAGATCTGAAATTAATACGGCAAAAGCTCATCTCTCGCCAAGCGTTGCACGATTTTCTTCTACTTGAGAAGGCGTGCGCGGATTATATGAAATAAACATAGGGGATATTACAATGAAAAGATTTAACATCTTATCGTTGATATTGATAGTATGCCTACTGACTGCGGTATTGGTTTCTTGCGGCGGCGTTGATTTTAAGGTGAATTTTGTTGTAGGCAGCGATGTATATGATTCTGTTGCAACCAACGGAAATGAAACCATCAAGCTCCCTGATAATCCTACAAAAGAAGGATATGAATTTGAAGGTTGGTATTGGGATAACGGAAAATGGGAAAATCCCTTTACCGTTAATTCGTTGTTAAATACGCCTTTGGCGGCTGATATGAACGTCTATGCAAAATTTACGCATAATGAACACTCTTTCGATAAAGAAACTGTTATTAATCCAACTTGTACAGATAAAGGTTATACGTTAAGAGAATGCGAATGTGGTGAAACTTCTAAAACCGATTATGTTCTTACTATCGACCACTCATATAGCGATTTTCAAATTAGAACAGAAGCTACCACCTTTAGTACGGGTTTGAAAGAGCGCATTTGCACAGTTTGCGGATATGTTGATACAGAGGTGATTCCGAAAGAGCAAATTACCATACAGTATAATCCAAGCGGAAATTTTGGTTTTACATTTGATTATGATTATTCAACGATAATTCCTATCACTCCATCTACACCAAGTGTGCCCAATCATGGAGAGATAAAAACAGATGTCAGCATTTCTGAAAAAACGATTACAGTAAAAGGTTATGCGATAACGGAAGATTTATACGATGATATCATAGCGACTATTGAAGGAACATTTTCAGATAATGATATTGTTATAGAGGATTTGGAAAATTACATCATTTACATTGAAGATGAGAATGGAGATTTGATCCCTGTTCCTTGGAAACAAAGTGAGTAATCTTTCTGCAAACCTCTTGTAATTATTCCGCTTTTATGGTATAATAAAGCAAACAGAGAAAGTGTGTTTTTCGGGTGGTATCGCTGATACCATTTTGATACCGTTTTTTCGCAGACTCCATAGACGAAGCGGAAAAAGGCGGTCAAATTCCTTGTAAAACACCCTCGAAAGACCTAAATTCACTCCATATAATGCTAATTTAAGCGAGTGGGAATAAAACAGCTGTCCGAAGCCAATCGAAAACAGCTTAAAAAGCCAAAATCGAAGATTTTCATAGCAATAAAAACAGCCTTGTGAAATTAAATTCACAGGGCTTTTTTGTTTGTTTTTGGCGAAATTTGTGTGTTTTTTACAAAAATCACAAAAAAAGGCTTGCAAAATCTAAAAATATTTCACGAAAATGTGTTGCAAAATTATGCAAAACATGTTATAATACTAAAAATGGCGCGAAAATCTTTTGAATTTTTTATGCTAACGAAGGCAAAATTCACAAAAAAGCGCCGCAAATAACAACAAAGGGCAAGATAAAAAGCATGGATAAGTTAAAAGATACAGTAAAGCAATTTATCGCCCACGGCGATGCTATAAGCATTGCAAAGATCAAAAAAGGATACATCAACTCCACCTACAAGGTTGAAACGCTTTCCGAGCATAACCATATCCATCAATACATTCTTCAGCGCATCAACACCGCCGTTTTCCCTAACGTCGACGCGCTCATGAGCAACTTTCAGCTCACGACCAATCATCTGGCGCAAAACCTGCAAATGCCCGCACAGCACCGTCGCGGAACAGTGCAAATGCTCCGTCCCACAAAGGATGGCAAGCTGTACTTCAAGGATGATTCCGGTTGTTGGCGGTTGATGACCTACTTTGATGACGTGTATTCCTTGGACATTCCCGATAGCCCCGAGGTATTTTATTATGTGGGACTTTCCTTCGGACAGTTTATCAAGGCGATGGGCACGATGGAGCTTGAAAAGATCCAAGTGGTGATCCCGAACTTCCACAACACGGCAAGCCGATACACCGACTTAGAGGCCGCCATCGCGCGCGACGCGCAAGGCAGAGTTGGGAGCGTTACGGATGAGATCTCCTTTATCCGCGCCCGCAAGGACTCGTTCGGCAAGATCACCGATGCCTTGGAAAGCGGCAAAATTCCTACGCGCATTTGTCACAACGACTGCAATTTAAACAACGTCCTTTTTGACAACGAGACCCATCTTCCCGTTGCCATTATCGACCTTGATACCGTCATGCCCTCCTCCCCCCTCTATGACTTTGGTGACAGCATGAGGATCGGCACCAACACCGCGAAGGACGACGAGAAGGATCTCTCCCTGGTCTCTTGCGATCTTCTTCTTTACGAGATGTACGCGCGGGGCTATCTTGAAGCCTGCGGTGACATCCTGACCAAGGAAGAGTTAGAGCTGTTGCCGTACGCGGCACCCATCATTACCGCGGAGGACGGCATTCGCTTCTTAACGGACCACATCAACGGGGACACATATTATCATATCGACTATCCCGGTCAAAATCTCGACAGAGCGCGCACACAGTTGAAGCTTTTAGAGGATATGGAGAAAAAGCTACCCGAGATCAAAGCGATCCTGCAAAAAATTTACGACGAGCTTGCTCTTGACGTCAAGCTTTGTCCTTGACGGTAACGTACAAAACACAGGGAGTCCAAAATGAAAGATTTCAGAGTGATTATACCGGCGGCGGGAAAAGGAAGCCGTCTGCAAAAGGTCAGCGGCGACCTTCCCAAGGCAATGTTTTCGGTCGCAAAAAAACCGATGCTGGAATGGGTTTTGGAGAACACCTCCTTCATTGACGCAGAGGATACATACATCGTCGTAGGCTGTGGCAAGGAAAAGATCATAGACCATTTCGGCGCGCCGTACCACTATGTGGAGCAAAAGGAGCAGCTTGGCACGGGACATGCCGCAATGGTTTGTGCCGATGCGTTTGCGGACTTTAACGGAAATGTTCTTATTACCTTCGGCGATATGCCCCTGTTTCGCTATGAAGAGCTGAAAGCTATGTGCAGACAGCACGAAAGCGCGAACGCCGACTGCACGCTGATGACCGCGGAAAACGAAGCCCTCACGCTTTGGGCGCGCGTTATCCGTGATGAAAACGGCCGCTTCTCCCGCATCGTGGAGGGCAAGGACTGTACCCCCGAAGAGGCGACTGTCAAGGAGCTGTTTTCCGGCGTCTTGGTGTTCAACAGCCAAGCCCTCTTCAAGATACTTCCCGAGGTTGGCTGTGCCAACATGCAAAAGGAGTATTATTTGACCGAGGTGCCCGAGCTGATGGTAAAGCACGGCATGAAGGTGGAGACCTATTTCACAAAAGACGGCAACGATCTTCGCGGCATCAACACCCCCGATGATCTTGAAATCTGTGAGCGCATCTTAGAGGAGCGCCACGCCGCTAAGGTTTAATACAATATAACGAAAAAAGAGAGAGCGAGTCGGTGGATAGCCGAAGCGTTCTCTCTTTTTCTCTTGCTCTATAAGCGTCGATCAGACGATGGTCTTTCTAAGCCATTCCAGCGTGCAGTTTACCATGTGCTTGCCGGTTTCCTCGCTTGCTTCCTTGGCGCTCTCGGCAAACCACTCGGTGTTGCGCTCGCAACGGGAAAGGTCTACCAGCTCGGGATAGGTGCCCATCAAAAGACTGGTCTCCCACTTGCCCGCGTGGTCGAAGCCGCCGCACTTGATCTGCGCGTCCGCGCCGATGAGGGGAATGACCTTGATGTAAGAGAAGGGATCATCCTCACTGCCCATATCCTCATAATAGGAAGCGTAGGCATCACTGCCCCACCAGCCCTTGCCGAGCTTTTCTTCCATATATTCCATGGTGACCTTCTTGGCTGCCTTGTGGCAAGCGATGGTCATGGGCATCAGACCCGCGCCCTCCGTTTGATGGTGCGCGACAAGATAGATGTTCTTGTGGCCCGCGTCGATCATGGATTTAAGAATATAGTACAAGTAGTTTACGTAAGCATCCTCATCCACGTGGAAGTGGCTGGGCTTGGGAGCGCAGACCGCATAAGAAGCCACACCGTACCAAAGGGGCGGGCAAACAACGATCTCCTTTTCCTTTTCAAGCTCGCGGAGGCACCCGGTAATGACGAGCGTATCCGTTCCGCAGGAGGCGTGACGGGCGTGGTACTCCAAGGTACCGATCGGAATGACGAAGGGAACCTTTCTGTCCACCGCGTCTTGGATCTCATCGTAAAGCATTTCGAGCATTTGCATGATTTTTTCTCCTATTCCTTTTTTTCGTTGATCTTTTGTGATCGAATTTATATTTCTTTCCGTAAATATTATACGCAAACAAATTGAAAAAGTCAAGAGCGCCCTCTCAATTCAGTGATGAAAAAAATCCGACTTCCGTAACGAAAATCGGATTTTTTGCGCGGTTTTATTTGGATATAAGCTTCACTGCCGTCTCGCAGCACGCTTCCTCAAGTCCCGGAGTAAAGGGAGCGGAGGATGCCTCGTAGCCGCCCTCCTCGAACGCCTTGGTCGTCACGAGGTAGCCCTCGGAGCCGTTGGTGTTACAGGAGGTCACGATAAAGCGGTCGGGGCAAGCGTTACGAACATTCACGCCGTACTGCTTGAACGGTTCGCCGCCGAAGCCGACGAAGGCAACGGGGCCGAGGTTGATCACCGATACGGGGATCTTCTTGTAGAGGGGGGCGGATTCACGGATCGCGACAATGCGCATCATCTCGCGGCACTCGTCAAGATCAAGCGCCATGGGCTTCTCGCAAAGCACGTCCTTGCCTGCGCGCATTGCGCGAACGGCGATGTCGCAGTGCGCCTTGTCGGAAGCGCAAACGATAACGGCGTCCACGTCCTCACGGGCGAGAAGCGCGTCAAGGTCGGTGTAGCAGTCCTCGTCAGCTACGGGGAAGGTCTTGCGGAAGGTATCCATCTGCTCGGTATGGATATCCATGATGGCAACCAGCTCTGCCTCGTCAAGGCGCTGAATGCCGTACATATGGGTGAATGCGATAGAACCGGTACCTACGATAGCTAAGCGGATCTTTTTCATGGGGGGTTCTGCTTTTTGTTGTCTAATTTTCCCTTTCGGGATGTTACATTCCATTATATAGCGATATTTTACGCATTTCTATGGAATTTCGCACCGACTTTTTGTATTTTTCTGCCGTTACCACTTGACAATGGCAGGATTTTACAGTAGAATATACGGGTAAAACAAAAGTTAGGAAGAAAAAGATGTTATTTAACAAGATCAAAAAGACCTTCAATGTGCAAACGGTGGTGTTGGCGCTCGATTTCCGCCCCCTTCTCATCTCAAAGCCCCCCTACGAGGAAATCTACCCCTTTTGGCAGCTCTTTTACGTCAGCCGCGGGGAGATGTCTATTGAGCGTAACGGAGAAAAGCAAACGATACACGCGGGCGAGATCATCTTCCGACCTCCGGGCAAAAGCTCCACCATGTACTATCCCGAGGGCTGTGAGCTTTATATGAGCCTTATCGACTTTATTTCAAGCGACGAGGAAATGAACGTCTTCGGCGACGACCCGATCGCGCTGGACGGCAGAGAGCGTCAGCTTCTTTCCGAGCTGATCCGAGAGGCGGCGTCCTTCTACAAAAACACCCCTACGGAGCCCTTGTGGCAGGAGCTGATCTCAAGCGCGCTTGAAAGCTTCTTGACCCGTCTTTACGGACGCTTAACAGGCGTTTTCAATTCCGAGGGCGAGGGAAGCAAGGCTAGCACTCGCCGCCAGATCTCCGAAACGGTGGACCGCATCAATCTTATTCTTGAGGAGCGCCGCTTCTCCACCATCACGGTCGACGAGCTGGCAAAAATTTTGGGAGAAAGCCCCAACGTTCTGATGAAGCGTTACCGACGCGAGATGCACGAGAGCATCATCGAGCATTTTTTAACGCTGAAGCTGCAAAGCGCGATCCAATTAATGCTCTCCAGCGATATGAACTTCACCGAGATCTCCGAGCTGCTCAGCTTCTCCTCGGTCAATTATTTCTCAAAGTTCTTTAAAAAGCGTACAGGACTCACCCCCACCGAATACAGCAAGGAATATAGCCTGCGATAGCCCGGAGAGGAAGGGACACAAAATGGCAAAAACCACATATTCCAAAAAAGCGGTCGTCGCTTTGTGCGCCGTCGTTTACTTTACCAGCTATTTCTCGCGCAAAAGCTTTGCCGCTACCCTCTTTGGTATGCTCCAAGCAGGTGTTCTCTCGGAGACAACGGCGGGACTCGTTGAGACCGCTATGTTTATCTTCTACGGCGCGGGACAGCTCCTCAGCGGCTTTCTCGGCGACAGAGTTAAGCCCGCCGTGCTTCTCGGCGCGGGGCTCGGCACGACCGCCCTTTGCAATCTCGCACTCCCCCTTATGCCAAGCGGTGAATGGATCATTCCCGTTTGGGCGTTAAACGGTCTCGCGCAAGCAATGCTTTGGCCGCCCATTGTACGCATTCTCGCTACGAATCTCGACCATGAGCGCTATGTGACAGCCAATCTCGTGGTTACGACCGCCGCCCATGCGGCAACCGTTTTGTTGTATCTTTACGTACCCCTTTGTCTCACCTATATGACATGGAGGGCGGCGTTCTATTCGGCAGGCGCGCTCGCCGTAGCGGTGTTCATCGTCTTTTTGTTCGCCATTTCGCGCGTTCTGCCGAGCGAGCACACCCTTCCGTCCGCAACGGCACAGGCTTCCTCAAAGCCCTCGGTCGCCACACCGCATAAGATCGGCGCCATACTCATTCGTTCGGGCATTCTTCCCATCTTTGGCGCCATCATCATGTGCGGCATTCTCCGTGACGGCATCGAAACGTGGCTCCCCACCCTCTACGGACAGGCGTTTGACCGCGATGCGGGCGAATCCGTCCTCGTCTCCGTCGTGCTTCCCATTTTCGCGGTTGCCACCGTTACCGTGGTGACCGTCTTGCATCGCCGCCGCTTCTTTAACAACGAAGCAAGAGGTTCCGCCACCCTCTTTCTCTTTGCCGCCGTCTTGTGCGTCCCGCTTTCCTTCTTAATGGAAGCTGAGGCACCCCTCGCGCGCTACGTCTGCCTCACGCTCGCCGCACTGGTCTGCGCCTCGATGCACGGCATTAATTTCCTGCTCATCTCCTGCCTGCCCGGCAGATTTGCCCACTTCGGCAGATCCTCC
>SVRR01000002.1 GCA_015064745.1 Oscillospiraceae bacterium
CGGAGGTTCGGTTGAACCTCCGATTTTGGTCTGAGTGACAAGACTTGAACTTGCGGCCTCTACCACCCCAAGGTAGCGCGCTACCAGCTGCGCCACACCCAGATCTCTTTGCTTTTTTCAAAGCCTAACTATTATAGCACGAGAAAACGGAAATGTCAAGCCCTAAAATGATTTTTTTCTGCTTTTTTAGGTGTTTTTTTGAAATTCTGATTTTAGCGGATAAAAAATTCGGCAATAAGGTAGAGTAGGACTAAGTGGGTGGGGTAAAAGATATAGAAAAGGTATTTTAGCTTCGCTTTGCCGCGCTTGCCGTTGTATAACGCAAGAAGGGGAACTGCAAGGAAGGAAAACAATCGAATCCAGCCTCCCCATAGCACCGTGAAGGCAATAAGCGTTACGGTTAAAAAGATCAGACGATGGCCTTTTTTAGGCAAATAATACAGCCCAATCGGTAAAAAAACGCCCAACGCACCGTAATCAAAGGCGAAACCGTAATTTTCCAGAAGCCAGGGGAGTAAAATCACCACAAAGGCGATGTGAAAAAGTGCGAGTGATGCGAACAAACGCGTGCGATGGCGCTGCGCTCGCTTCCATGCGTCCGCACAATACACGATAGCGATGGAAAAGGAAAATGTGAGTAAAATATTTTGATAAAGAGTACGTGTCACTACCGTCGCGACTACTTGGCAGAGGATGCCAAGTCCCGCAATCGTCAAAAGATAGCGGCGGCGGCTTTTCGTGTGCGCACACCCCTCGGCAATCATATAAGCGAAGATCGGAAAGGCGAGCCGACCAACGGCTCTTAGCGCAAGCACGCGCGGAAAGAGATAAACCCCGATATGGTCTATGAGCATTGCGAGCATAGCGATTATTTTCAGTGAGTTACCTGAAAGTCCCGGTTTAGTGCGATTTTCCATCTGTGTCCCTTTTCGTTTTTACGTTACGTACATTATACTACAAACGTTTTCGCTTGTCAATCCTCACATCTCGGACGAATATAGTTGAAATTAACAAAAATATCATTTTTTAAAAGGATATACTATTTACAATTAACAAAACATGTGCTATAATAAAGGTGCAAGGAAACTTGTAATTCCAAGGAAAGAAGGTATCTTTATGAAGATCATCATGACCGGCAGACAAATGAACGTGTACGAAAGCACGAAGGAAATGGCAGAGAAGAAGCTTGCCAAGTTTGACAAATTCTTCGATGAAAACGCTGAAATGACCGTTTGCTTCAGCCGTCGACACGATAAAGAGATGGTGGAGATCACTATCCGCGCAGGTGGTCTTCTGTTCCGCGGAGAGGACGGCGGTGAGACATTTGCGAATGCTATCGATGCCGCTGTGGATTCTCTTGAGCGTCAGATCCGTAAGAACAAGACCCGTATTGAAAAGCAGACCAAGGGGACGGGAGTCCACGTGGATAGCTTTGATTCGGTTGACGATGATGAAGATGAGTTTCGCATTCACACTAAGTCCTTCTCGGTCAAGCCGATGTCTGCCGAGGAAGCCATTTTACAGATGAACCTGCTCGGTCACAGCTTTTTCGTCTTCTCGGACGACGTAACGGGAGACACTTGCGTGGTTTATAAGAGGAAAGACGGTGAGTACGGACTCATCGTGCCGACAAAGTAATTTTCGTGGGGCTTGGGGAAGTGCCAAGCCCCCTTTGCTTTTGAAAACAATTAGGAGACTGACCTTGAAAACGTACAAAACGATTTTTCTTTTCCTTTTGATTTTTTTCTGTTTTGGGGACTTCCCTCGTGTGAGGACACCCCTGCTACGGAACTGCCGCATAGCCACGTTTTTGCCCAAAGAGTTGCGGAGGAAAAATATTTAAAGTACTATGCAGACTGTATTTCTCCCGTGACGTATTATTACTCCTGCGCTTGCGGAGAGAAGGGCAGTGAAGCCTTTGCGCACGGTGAGCTTGCCGATCACGATTGGACTGAGGAAAACGTCTGTACCGTTTGTGAAATGCGCGTGGATGAGGGCTTACGCTTTGCGCTGAACGAGATGGGTACGTATAAGGTGACGGGCTACATTGGCACGCAAAGCACGTTACATATTCCATCCATGTACAAAGAGATTGCCGTTACGGAAATCGGTCACACGGCTTTTTTTCAAAACGTTGTTATCATGAACGTTACGCTACCCGACAGTATAACGAGCATCGGTAATTTTGCCTTTGACAATTGCACTCCCCTTTCCAACATCTTTTACGACGGCACCAAGCGGGAATGGGAGGATCTCGTTCGCAACATTGCATGGAATCCCGGCGTGAGCGGCTACACGGTGCATTGCAACGACGGCGAAATCTATAAATAATTTAAAAAGCAAGGAGCCGCCGCAACCAATGGATGCGGCGGCTTTTTTCGTATTCTTTATCTCAAAATCTTCTTTAAGAAATCGACCGTTTCCTTGATATCCTTGGTTTGCTGTTCGCCTGAGATCTCGCGCTCGATAATGTAGTTGCCCGTGTATCCTACGTTGTCAAGACCGATCTCCTCGATAAAGCGAAGCAGGGTGATAGGGGTTTCCTGACCCGTTTCGAAAAGGAAGCTGATCCCCATATTCTTGAAGGCGGCGGCAAGGGAGCGCAATGCGGCGAGAACGTCACTGTAATGAGGATCGTTCATGTTCTCGGGTAAGAAGCCCGCGTGGGTTGCAACGCATGTAACGCCAAGCTTCTTGGCAAATTCCGCAGCCATAAGAAGCTCTTCCATGCGCTTCATGCGGTACGCCTCGGGCACGATCCTGATCGTCGGTGAGTCGCACGTGCAGGTCTTCCCCGACCACGTTATTCGCCGTCCTAAGGACGAAAACGAAAAATAAAACGAACACGGAAGCACATTCGTGCTTCCGTGCCAAAAAAATCCCGCAACGGTGTTGCGGGATTTTTTTATAGATCAATATAATTTTGCGCCTGCGGGAATGTGATTGTCTACCATCAAAAGGTGGAGCTTTTCCTCGCCCTCTTCCGAGTGGATTGCGGAGAGAAGCATACCGTTCGATTCGATACCCATCATCGCACGGGGCGGCAGGTTCGTGATCGCGATCAGCGTCTTACCGACAAGCTCCTCGGGCTCGTAGAATGCGTGAATGCCGCTGAGGATGGTGCGATCGGTGCCTGTACCGTCGTCAAGTGTGAACTGCAAGAGCTTCTTGCTCTTGGGCACAGCCACGCACTCCTTGACCTTGACGGCGCGGAAATCGGACTTGCTGAAGGTCTCAAAATCAACGCAGTCTGCAAAGAGGGGCTCGATCTCGACCTTTGAGAAGTCGATAACCTCGGGCTTGGCTTCTGCCACGGGGGCGGCTACGGGAGCTGCCTCTGCTGCGGGAGCGTCTGCCTTTTTGCCGTCGTCGAGCGGCTTCATAGTGGGGAAGAGAAGAACGTCGCGGATGGATGCCGAGTCAGTCAGCAGCATGACGAGACGGTCGATACCGAAGCCGAGACCGCCTGTCGGAGGCATACCGTATTCAAGTGCTGTTACAAAGTCGTAATCGACCTCGCTCTTCGACGAGGGATCCTCCTTGTGCTTTGCGGCAACCTGCTTTTCAAAGCGCTCCTTTTGGTCGATGGGGTCATTGAGCTCCGAGAAGGCGTTGCCGAACTCGGTTGCGTTGATGAAGTACTCAAAGCGCTCGGTGAAGGCAGGATCGTCCGGCTTTCTTTTAGCAAGAGGGCTGTTTTCTACGGGATAGTCGTAGATGAAGGTAGGCTGAATGAGGTTCTCTTCAACAAACGCGTCGAAGAACTCTACGAGAACGGTACCCTTGGTTGCGCCTTCGGGTACTTCAACGCCCTTTGCCTTTGCGCAAGCACGCGCTTCCTCGTCCGTCTTCCAATCGTTAAAGTCACAACCGGAATATTTCTTGACTGCCTCGATCATGGTAAGTCTTTCCCACTTGCCCATATCGATCTCGGTTCCCTGATAGGTGATCTTGGTATCACCGCAGATCTTCTTGGTCACGGTGATGTACATATCCTCAACGAGGTCCATCATACCCTTAAAATCGGTGTACGCTTGATAGAGCTCGATGGTGGTGAATTCGGGGTTATGCTTGGGATCCATGCCCTCGTTGCGGAAGATTCTGCCGACTTCGTACACGCGATTCATACCACCGACGATAAGACGCTTTAAGTACAGCTCGGTTTCGATGCGCAGGTACATATCGATGTCAAGCGTGTTGTGGTGGGTGGCAAAGGAGCGCGCGGATGCGCCAATCTCAAGGGGAACGAGAATGGGGGTATCGACTTCAAGAAATCCCCTGTCGTCAAGATAAGCGCGAAGCTCTTTAAGAATCTGCGAACGCTTGACAAAGGTGTCCTTGACTTCGGGATTGACGATGAGGTCAACGTATCTCTGGCGGTAGCGCGTCTCTTGATCCTTTAAGCCGTGAAACTTTTCGGGGAGGGGAAGAAGGGATTTCGCAAGAAGCTCGATCTTCTGTGCGTGAATAGAGATCTCGCCCGTCTGGGTGCGGAATACAAAGCCTTCGATACCGATGATATCACCGATGTCCCATTTCTTAAAGCCGGCGTAGTCGTCCTCGCCCACATCGTCGCGCTTGACGTAGCTTTGGATCTTGCCTTCGCCGTCGTACAGATGGACGAAGGAGGCTTTACCCATGACACGACGGCTCATCATTCTACCTGCGATGCGTACCGTTTTTCCGTCAAAATCATCGAAATTTGCAAGGATATCGGGTGCCGATGCAGTCACGTCGTAGCCCGTAACGGTAAAGGGATCCTTGCCGTTTTCTACGAGAGCCTTAAGCTTATCTCTGCGGATCTGCAGTTCGCTCGTGGCGTTAAGCTTGATTTCTTCTGCCATTGTCTTTGGATGTCCTTTCGAAATTATACGTTTGCGCGGCGCACATCGCGGATGATAAGATGCAAGGTCTTGCCGTTCGGAAGCTCAATGTCCACCTTTTCGCCCACAGCAGTACCCATGATACCGCCGCCAATGGCAGATTGATCGGAGATCTTGCCGGCTACGGGGTCGGTTTCGTAAGAACCGACGATATGATAGGTCTTGATGGCCTTGGTCTCTGTGTTCTCGACTTCAACGATAGAACCGACGGAAACCTTAGTGTGGTCGATTTCAGCTTCGTCAATGACGCGAGCAACCAAAAGCATTTCTTCCAGCTCGTGAATGCGCATTTCGACCTTGGCTTCTTCGTTCTTTGCCTCATCGTACTCGCTGTTCTCGGAAAGGTCACCGTAGCTTCTCGCCTTGGCAACCTCTTCCTTGATCTCTACGCGACGAACGTTCTTTAAAAAGTTTAACTCCTTTTGCAGGGCGTCGTAGCCCGCTTGTGTGTAATTCTTAAGCTCTGCCATGATAGGTTCTCCCTTGTATATAAAGTATTTTGTAAACGTTAATTGTCATTTTTTGGATCATCCCAAGGTTTGAACGTGCTTTGTTGCTTAACGCAACGACGATAATCCGTGATAAGGTAGGCGATTAAGAATGCCACACCCGCAAACAACACCCCAAAAATGATGAAGAGAAAACTGTTTGAGGAGAAAAATCCCTCTTTTTCAGTTTCCGGTGAGGGGGATTGCGTGTCGCCCGACACGGGGGGCGGTGTGTAGGGATCAGTTCCTTGTACGAAATCAACGGCGGCTGCCAGCTGATTGTCGAGTGCTTCGGGAATGGTGGAAATATAGTAGTCTTGCGCCTCCTCGGAGAGAGTAAGCTCGTGGTGCGGAACGACGCCCTTATCGTGATAGTTGGCGGAGACGGGCGGTGAGTAGTAGAAGGCGGGAATGACGAAATAGCCCATCTCAAAATAGGTGTAGTGCTGGATGCCGAGCTCCGCATAGGCGTAATAATCCGAAACGCGGAAGGAGCTTTGCCCCAGACCTTTGCCGTAGGTGGTAACACCGTAGGTCTCGGCAACGCCGAAATCCATAAGGCAAGAGGTAAAAAGCTCACCCGCGGATGCGGTATATTCGTTGCAAAGCACCGCTATTCTTGCGGAAAGCTCGTGGTTTTTTGCAGCTTCGAATTTGGCGAGTGTTTCTGCGTCTGTGTCGTAGGAGGATAGATATTCCTCTACCGAGTGGAAGCTTTTACTGCCGTCGCGGGAATCGAAACGCACGATGGGAAGCGTAATGTCATCGGGGAGAATGTACTCCAAAATGGCGATCACCACCTCGGCGTTACCGCCGGGATTGCTTCTCACGTCAAAAACAAATTCTTCGGCGCCGTTCGCTTCCAGTGTCTCAATGGCATTGACGAACTCGGCAAAGGTGCCTGCGGAGAACTCCGAAATACGGATGTAGCCCGTCGTTCCCTCGCCCAAGGAGAGTATTTTATACTCAACGGTAACGCTTTCCACCACACGGCGTACGAGCGTTACGGTATAAGGTACACCGTCGCGCGAAAAGGTCATGGTGATCGAGGTATCTGCTTCGCCTCGAACAAGTGCCACGACTTGGTTGTAGTCAATATCCGAGATATCGTCGCCTTCGATCGCAAGCAAGATGTCGCCGGGTAAAATGCCCCCTGCTTCGGCAGGCGAGCCTTTCGTGACGGAAATGACGTCGATGTAGCCGTCGTCACGAGGGGTGACCGAAACGCCAATTCCTACATATGAGGTGGGCATTTCGTGCTCCGCGGTTGCCGTTTCGCTGTCAACGTAGGAGGCGTAAATATCTCCAAGCGCCAGCGTGTAGCAGGTGATGAGCGCATCTGTCGTGATCTCCTCGTCCGTCAAACGGTCAAGAAGAATGTCTTTGGCGAGAATATCTACCATTGCGGGGAGCAGGGAACGGACCGAACGGTACACGCCAATGTACTCACGCGCATAGAGGTCGTCCATGATGGCGAGTGCGTAGGGGCGGTAGGTGAGGGTGCGCAGGAGGGAAGCCCTCCCTCTCAGGTCCGCGATATACGCTGACATATCAAGGCCGTTTCCGTTTTCGTCTTTTAAGACCTCTCCCGATGCTTCGTAGCCTGCGGCGGCGGTGTCCAAAGCGTTTGCCTTGGAAGCTATAAGAGCGTCAAGCTCAAGGGCTATGGCGTCTGCCTCGTCTTGCAAAATGGGCGTGTTCCCTGCTTGCCGAGCGCAGCTCGAAAGAGAAAGCGAGCAGAGAAGAAGGAAGATCAAAAGGACGGATAAAATGGCATGAAGCCGATTTTTACGCATATCTTTTTCCCGAAAATCAGAATTTAGTAGGTTTATTGGTCAGGTATTTCTTAACCATCAAGGCAACCTTGAATGTGATCGCTTGATCAAAGTTGCGAAGGTCAAGTCCTGTGATCTTGCGAATTTTTTCAAGTCGGTATACAAGGGTGTTTCTGTGAACGAAAAGATTGCGCGAGGTTTCGGAAACATTCAGGTTGTACTCAAAGAAGCGTTGTACCGTGTCAAGGGTGTCGCGGTCAAGCGTTTCAAGCGAGCCCTTCTTGAAAACCTCTTGCAAAAATGCCTCACAAAGGGTGGTAGGAAGCTGATAGATCAGTCTGCCAATGCCGAGATTGTCGTAATCTATGATGTTCTTCTCGGTATCGAATACCTTGCCGACTTCAAGAGCAATGCGCGCTTCCTTGTAGGCGCGGGCAAGATCCTTGAGTCCCACAACGACGGAGGAAATACCGATGGATACCTTGGAATAGAATTCGGTGCTGAGGGTTTGAGCGATGGAATTTGCAAGCTCCTCGATCTCCTCTGGCTCCTCGTATCCGCCGACCTCCTTCACGAGGACGATGTCCTGCTCACCGATATTGATGACATAATCGGTGTTCTTGTCGGGGAACATGCCTTGCACGATCTCGTAGGGAAGCATGTCGGTGTGGCTGTAAAATTTAATCAAAAATACGACGCGGCTGGTCTCACCGTCAAAGTGAAGCTCCTTGCCCTTGATGTAAATGTCGCTCGGAAGAATATTATCAAGCATTACGTTCTTGATAAAGGAGCTCTTGTCATATTTTTCGTCGTACAGATTTTTTACGCTGCCGAGTGAAACGGAAAGGACACAGGAAAGCTCGTCTGCCTTCTTGTCCTCGCCCTCAACGAAAACGGTGCAGTCGCTTTTTCCGGCATTCGTGGAGAGAAAACGGTAGGTGTAGCCGTTCTGTTGCAAAGATGTGGTCGAAAACGACAATTCTTCC
This sequence comes from Oscillospiraceae bacterium, assembly GCA_015064745.1. Classification (GTDB taxonomy): domain Bacteria; phylum Bacillota; class Clostridia; order Oscillospirales; family CAG-272; genus UBA1740. The sequence continues at coordinate 8,133 of SVRR01000002.1, forward strand.
TTAATTCCGAGCATAGGTTCGCCGATGCGCTTCATATCGCTGCACGCAACGATGATGCCGGTTTCATCGATCACGCCGATTACGCGGCTGACCGCATCCTTCATTTGATGGATCACGCCTTGGAACAAACGGTTTGCCATAGGGGGGTACTCCTTTGTACGATAAAAATGAATTTGTCTAACCTGCACTATATTTTATCTTATTCTTTGTTATTTTTCAATAGGAAATCGAAAAATAATTGTAAATATTGCATAATTTTTTTCTTTAAATTTGTTATAAAGTGAAAAAAGTCTGTTTTTACCGAAAAAAACGCTGTTTTAGCTTATCAGCTCATAGGCATAGCTGATGGCGGAAAGTAGAAAAAGCGGTGCCGTTTCGCAACGCAAAATGCGCGTACCGAGTCCTGTGGGGATAAGTCCCTTTGCCTTTGCTTTTTCAAATTCGGCATCCGAGAAACCGCCCTCACTGCCGACGACGACGGCGATCCTTTGGATATCCTTATGGGCATCGAGCACCTTTCGCAAGGAAAGGGTCCCTTCCCCGGGATGGCAAAAAAGAGCGAGAGGATATTCGGATGCCTCCGACAGCATTTCGTCGAAGGAAATAGGGGCATACACCTTGGGTAAAATGCCTCTGCCGCACTGCTTTGCCGCTTCTAAGACGATTTTTTCCTGCCGGTTCAGATTGTGCTCCACCTTGTCTGCCTTGGGACGCTTGATACAGCGTTCGCTTTCAAAGGGGGTAATGGCACAAACGCCCAGCTCCACCGCCTTCTGCATGATAAATTCTAACTTATCCGACTTGGGATATGCTTGAAACAGATGTACCTCGACAGGGGATTCCCCCGATGCTTCTATGGGGGTTAGGACGGTTGCCGTCACACACGTGCCGTCAAGGGAGGAAAGACGGCATATGTAGCTTTTGCCCATGCCGTCGGTCACGCTGATTGTTTCGCCCACCGCCATGCGCAGAGAATAAGAGATGTGATGCGCGTCGGCACCCGAAAGCACAACGTCTTCCCCAAGCGTAGCGGATGATGAAATGAAAAAACGAGGCATAATGATCTCCGTTCAGTTTTTTTGAATCAAGAGGGCATACCAATCGCGCTCCTCTGCCTCGCGCACGAGGGTAAAGCCGTAGGTGCCGAGCACGGCACGGATCTCCTCCGCCCTTGCACCGATGATGCCAGAAAGGATGGCGCGCGCGCCTGTTTTCATAACAGAGCCGAGCGAGGGGAGAAGGCGCAAAATGATATCCGCTACAATATTGGCGACAACAAAATCGTAGTGTTCGGCAGAGTCAACGCCGTCAAGAAGGTCGGCGATTCCGCAAAAGACGTTATCCGCACCGTCCTTTTCGACGTTTTCCCTCGCCACGCGCACGGCAACGGGGTCAATATCATAGGCATAGCAAGCGCGCGCACCCAGTTTTGAGGCACAAAGCGCCAAAATACCGCTTCCCGTGCCGATGTCAAGCAGACGCTCCCCACCTTTGATCTCCTCGGATAGCATCTCCATCACGAGCCGTGTCGTTTCGTGCGTTCCTGTGCCGAATGCCATACCGGGGTCCATGCGAAGGATCAGCTCTCCTTCTGCGGGAGCGTATTCCTCCCATGCGGGAACGACGGTCACGCGTCCGATGCGAATGGGGTGATAATATTTTTTCCAAGCCTCCGCCCAATCCTCCTCGCACATACCCTCGGTGGTGACGGAGGCATCTATACCAAGCGTCGAAATGCGCTCGTAAAGGAACGCCTTCGCTTCGGCAAGACTGCGCTCGGCAGGAAGAAAGACGGAAACAGTCGCCTTTGTTTTGTCGGCGTTCAAAATGCTCTCGTCGATGAGAGCACCGTAAAGTCCGTCCGTCGAAACGTCACTGTAATCCTCGATCATGACACCGTTGTCGATCATGCTGATCACGGCGGTCAGGATCTCCACGTCCATTTGCTTTCCAACGAGGGAAAGCTTGATCCATTGATTGTCCATTATACTACCTCATGTAAAGAAATATTTACAAGTCTTGGATATCCTTGCTGAGCTGGGCTTTTAGCTCTGCTAAGGAAGAAAAGCGCTTTTCCTCGCGCAAAAAGGAGAAAAAGGAGATTTTGAGCGTCTTTTCGTAGAGATCTCCCGAAAAGTCTTTTAGGAAGGTCTCCACCCGTTCTTCGCCGCCCTCCTCGACCGTGGGGCGTACGCCAACGTCCGATACTCCCTTGTAAAGAATACCGTCGACTTCGACGGACGTTTTGTAAACGCCGTGACGCGGGAGCATCGTCAAGGGGGCGACGTTTGCGGTCGGAAAGCCGAGAGTGCGCCCGACGGTGCGTCCATGGGTCACAGTGCCCGAAACGGTATAAGGATGTCCCAGCATTGCGTTTGCCGCCTCAATATCGCCCCGGCTCAAAGCCCCACGAATACGGGTGGCGGAAATGGGAGCGTTTTCGTAGAGCATAGGTGGCAAAATAACGCTTTCGGGCAAAAAGCGAGCAAGCAGTGCTGCATCTCCCGCCGCCATATAGCCGAAGCGGAAGTTGAAGCCGCATAACGCAAGGCGTGCGTGGCAGGATTCCTTTAATACCGATGAGATAAACGCCTCCGGCGAAAGAGAACGGAGCTCCTCAAAGGAGGCCAAAATGACGTTTTGAATGCCTGCCTTTTCAAAAAAGGCAAGACGGTCCTCCACAGAGAAAAGCGGCGAGCCTTCCTTGGTAGGTAGGTGCGAAAAGGAAAATACGGCACTCTCACAGCTAAGCCGACGCGCTTCAAGGAGTGTTCTTTCAAGAAGCGCTTGGTGCCCTCGGTGTCCGCCGTCAAAATAGCCGAGCGCGATTGCTTGCGGCGAGGCGATAACAGCGTCCTTTAAGTGTAAAACGCGCATGAAGCGTTCCTCCTTTCCTATGGCGGTTAATATATCTATTATATATGAAAAGCGAAAAAAAGTCAATATCGGCGGTGCGATTTGCGGCAAATGTAAAAAAAGAGAAAAAATAAGAAAAGGGGTTTCTTTTTTCGTCAAAAAAAGGTATAATGAAATGAGAAATTTCAAGGAAGGTAAACAATATGCCCTTATTTATTATACTCGGCGTACTGCTCGTATTGTTTCTTGGCCATCTTTTTTTGTTGACCACAAGACGTCGCCGCAAGGAAACGGAGCCGTTTATGAAAACCCCCTACGCGCACCGCGGGCTTCATGGAAAAGAAATTCCCGAAAACTCTCTTGCCGCCTTTTCTTCGGCTCTCCAAATGGGCTACGGCATTGAGCTTGACGTTCAGCTCTCCTCGGACGGAGAGGTAATGGTCTTTCACGATGAAAGCCTTTTGCGCATGACGGGGTGTGACGGCTCTCTCTATTCCAAAACAAAAGAAGAGCTTTCCATGCTTCGCCTTGGTGCATCGGAAGAAAAAATTCCAACGCTTGCCGAGGTGCTTGCTCTCGTTGACGGTCGCGTACCTCTTCTCGTGGAGATCAAGTCCGATCACGCTGTGATGGAGGTGTGCCGCAAGACGGCAGAGCTTCTCGACGGCTATCACGGGGCGTATATGGTGGAATCCTTCCATCCGTTAGCGGTGAACTGGTTTCGCAAAAACCGCCCCCATGTTGTCAGAGGACAGCTCTCCGCTCGCCTTTTTGAAAAAGGAAAGCGCACCCCCTCCATGTTTCTTGTGCAAAATTTGCTTTTAAATTTTCTTGCGCGTCCCGATTTCATAGCGTTTGATTATAAGCATAAAAATCGGTATTCCTTCGCGCTTTGCCGATTTTTTCACCGTCCCTATACGGTTGCGTGGACGGTAAAGGATAAGGCTGGACTGGCAGCGTCGCACCGCTTTGATGGCGTCATCTTTGAATTTCTGACGCACGAAGAGCTTCGCGCACAGGGAAGACTGCAATACGAAGAAAAGGAAGAGAGAACATGACCTATACCCTCGTTGCCACCTGTCTTTTCGGGCTTGAGCACCTGCTTGGCGAGGAGCTGGATGCCCTTGGCTTTGACCGCATTGACACCATCGACGGACGCATCCGCTTCCGTGCCGATGAAAGCGGTATCGCGCGCGCCAACATCTGCTTGCGCTATGCGGAGCGCGTGTATATCTCGCTTGGTAGCTTCCGCGCTACAAGCTTTGACGCGCTTTTCGAGGGGACACGCGCTCTTCCTTGGGAAGCATTTATCGGGAAAAACGACGCCTTTCCCGTCAAGGGACACGCCATTCGTTCCGCACTTTTTTCGGTGCCCGACTGTCAAAAGATCGTCAAAAAGGCAATTGTCCGACGCTTAGAAACGGCGTACGGTATTTCATGGTTCCCCGAAGAGGGCATCAAATATCAGGTGGAATTCTTCATCTTCAAGGACGAGGCGACCTTAATGATCGATACCACGGGCACCCCTCTCCATAAGCGGGGATATCGCCCCGCCCATAATGACGCGCCCATTCGCGAAACGCTTGCCGCCGCCATTGCCGCCATCTCGCGTCCGCGCGATAACGTGCTGCTTTGGGACCCTATGTGCGGGTCGGGGACGATCGCCATTGAAGGGGCGATGCTTGCGCGCCATATCGCGCCGGGAAAAAGCCGTTCCTTTGCCGCGGAAGTCTTTCCCATGCTTCCAAAGAGTATATGGACAGACGAGAGAGAGCAGGCAATTGCCGGCGAGCTGCCGCCCGGCTTTGAGGCGTATGCCAGCGATATTGACCCCGCTACCGTCGAGATTGCGGCGGAGAACGTTCGCCGCGCGGGGCTTTCGGATACCGTGCGCACCTTCGTTGCTGACGCGCGCACCATTTCTGCCGATGGAAGACGCGGCACCATCGTCACCAATCCCCCCTACGGAGAGCGTCTCGGCACGCGTGAGGAAGCGGAGATCCTTTACCGTGAGCTCGGTACGCACTTCCGTTCTCTCGCTCCGTGGCAGGTGTATGTGATCACATCTCACGCGGGCTTTGAGCGCTTTTACGGCAAAAAAGCAGACAAGATCAGAAAACTGTATAACGGCATGATCCCCGCTTACCTTTACCAGTATTTCAAGAAATAAAAGTATAATTTTTCCTTTGTGTCGCATACTTCTCTTTGAGGTATGCGGCGCTTTTTTTTGCCACTCGAAAGGAGATCTCTTTGAAAAAATTATCCAAAAGCTACGAGGAAAACCTCGAATATTTTAAAAAAATCTTTCGCCCGGGGGAAAATTTCGATCTCATTTGCCGTGAGGTCAAGGTGGCAGGACGAGACGCCGCCTTTTTCTATATCGACGGCTTCACCAAGGATGAGGTGATGCAAAAGCTGTTACAATATTTTATTGACATGAAGGGCATGGAAAAAACGCCCACCCCTGCTCGTGCCTTTGCTTCAAGGCTTCCCTATGTTGAGGTAGACGTGGTCGACGACTGCGATCAACTCATCACCATGGTACTGTCGGGTGCTTCCGTGATGCTCTCGGAATATTTCGGGGGGGAAGCGGTTGTGATAGACAGCCGCACCTATCCTGCCCGTATGACCGAGGAGCCGAACGACGACCGCGTGATGCAGGGGGCGCACGACGGCTTCGTCGAAACACTCATCTTCAACACCGCGCTTATTCGCCGCCGCATTCGTGACCCGCGTCTTTCCATGCGATACTTTAATCTGGGCGGCGCATCCCGTACCGACGTCGTTTTATGCTATATGGAGGGAAAAGCCGATTCAAAGTACGTGAGGTGGTTGGAGGGAAAACTAAAAAGCATTCATCCCGAATCCTTGACGCTCGGCATGCAAAGCCTCGCCGAATGTCTCATTCCTCGCCGCTGGTGGAATCCTCTTCCCAAGGCGCGTTACCTTGGGCGCCCCGATGCCGCCGCCGCTGAGCTTTTTGAGGGGAGGGTGCTTCTTCTTTGCGATACGGCACCCCAAGTTATGGTGCTCCCCGTCTCCATCTTTGACTTCATGCAGGAAACGGACGATTTTTATCTGCCTCCCATCACGGGCTGCTATATGCGCCTTTTGCGCCACTTTATCTTTACGCTCGCCCTCTTTTTTCTTCCCACGTGGTATCTTTTGCAGGAATACGCTTATCTTTTGCCCGCGTGGCTCGCGGTGCTTGTACCAAAGGATGTGGGAGCGCTCCCACTGCTATTACAGCTTTATCTTGCGGAAATCGCCGTGGACGGACTTAAGCTAGCTTCGATGAATACGCCCGATATGCTCACAAATTCATTAAGCGTCATCGGCGGTCTTATTCTCGGTGAATTTGCCGTCACCATCGGTTGGCTCTCACCCGACGTTATTTTCTATATCGCACTCGTTGCTATCGCGGGCTTCTCTCAACAAAACCACGAGCTTGGATACGCCTTTAAATTCTTGCGTATGATCTGGCTTGCGGTAACGGCGATCTTCGGGCTTTGGGGCTACCTCGCTTTTATTCCCGTTCCCGTCATTCTTCTCGTCACAAATAAGACCCTATCGGCAGGCAGAAGCTATCTCTATCCCCTCATCCCCTTCAACGGCAAAGCTCTTTTGCGCCTCTTCTTTCGTTTGCCAAAAAGCGACGTTGCACGGGACGAATATCCTAAAAGTGTAGAAAAAGCACCTTAAAATTGCTTGGTGGACCACCGTTCCCCACAAAGAAAAAGGACAGAGAATTCTGACGTTCTCTGTCCTTTGGTAAATTTTTTCGGCTTAATCGAATATGTTGAATTTTTCGATCATTTTGTTCATGCAGTCTACATAAGCATCCTTTTCCGAGTCAAAGGTAGACGCAACGGTGTCGCTCTTATACAGGTCAATACCCGAAAGCTTTCCTGTTCCCGTATAAAGCTCCTCACAGCGGTTGCCGATCGTGAGCGAGAAGGGATCGTCGGTGCATTCGCGAACAAGGTCCATCATAGCACGGGAATTCTTGTCGCTGTTATATTTGTATTTAAGACCCTTTTCGTAGTAAGCGTGTACGAATTCCTTCGAGTTCTCGTTCAAGTGCTGCATCAAAGCGGAGGCGGCGGAATAGGCTTTTGCCGTGTTGAGAATAGCGCCGAGCTCTGCTTGGTTATGAACGACGGTGTGGTAATAGTCCTGCTCGTTTTTGTTCCATTTGGGAAGAGGTACAAGACCCTTTGACGCATTAAAATCACGGAGCACACCGGATTCCATCTCACCGAGACGCTGCGTTACAAACAGAACATTGCCTTCGGCGAAGTGCAGGGTGTTGTCTCTGAGTCCGTCTGCTGACCAATCGGATTGATAAACACCCTTGGCTTCCATAAGCTGGGTATACTTTTGCGCAAGACGCTGGAACTGGGAGCTGTCGGATATTACGCTGGGACGGTAACTGTTCTCCTTATCCAAGTAATACAGCGTAATACCGGAGGAGGAGGGATAGACCCTGTTCATGACGTTGTTTGTAGCGAGACCGACTACGATATCATTTCTTTCGGTGACGCCCATCACACCGCTATCGGCATGCACGCGTCCCGCGATATCCATCATCAGGTCCATGTCCCACTCGCCTTCAGCGACGTAATCGTAAAAGACGTCAAGCGAGGTGCACCATTCGGGCATGCTGTTCAGGTTTCTCGTGAAGATGTCGTGGTTAATGTATACGACCCAAGCCATGCGGATCATATCGACAAAGTAATCGCCGGCAAAGATATAGTACTTATCTTGGTTAAAGGTACAGCCCTTGATGTATTCCTGATACCAGCCATCCTTCGTAAAGTCAAAATAATTCTTGACCTCGTCACCGGGGTTCTTGACGTTCCAAAGCAGACCGTCTACCATAGCTCTTGAAAGACCGCTTATGTCGTTGTTATAGATATCGGGAGAGGTCTTGGAGCTGGTGGTAACGATGGTTCTGATGTCTTCCAGAATTTTGGAGTAATGCAGATCCTTGGTGGAATACACGACCTTGATGTTCAGCTCGTCCTCAGCCTTCTTGTTTCTGGCGAGGACTGTCTTGGTGACCTCGTTGGAGCTTGCCTTATCGGGTCCCTTGGTGTAAATGTCTGCTGCGGGGAAGGATGCTTCGTTATACTGATTGACAGAAACGCAGAAATGAACCTCTTGCCCCTTGAAGTTGACCCCCTCCCAGCTGTCGCCCACACGGTCACCGCCGTCGTTGACGACGTCACCGCTGCCGCCGCAGGAGGCGAAAAGCCCGAGTAACGTGGCGAGAAGCAGGAAAAGCGCGATGATTCTTGTCTTTTTCATGGATATACTTTAACTCTCCTTTCAGTTTTGCGCCGCAAACGCGCGGCATTTTTCGCCGATTTTTGCATCCGACGAAACGCTATTGGCTTATTATATCATTTTTTTTTCGTAAAAGCAAGTAGATACGTAAAAAAATATCATTTTTTACAAATTCCTTTTGCCTTCCGCTTTCGCGGCGCTGTACGGATAAAGGTTGGTTTATACAATAACGCCGTTTTTGAATACCTGCTTCACAAAGAAATCCTGATCTAAAATGAGAATATCCGCATCCATGTCGCAAGCGAGCTTTCCTTTGGTTTTGAGCCCCATAATACGCGCGGGCGTTTCGGTCAGCATCTTGACTGCGTAGGTGACGGGAATGTCGGCTTCCGTTACGGCAACGCGCAAAAGGCGGTCTGCCGTGGCAATGCTGCCCGCAAAGGCAGAACGGTCACGGAGCTTGCAAACGCCGTCCTCAATGATAAATTCGGTCGCTTGCATTTTTCCTTCCTTTAAGTCGGTGCCTGCAAGGGCAAGACTGTCGGTCACGAGGGCGATATGCTCGTGTCCCTTGATCTTGTAGATCAAGCGGATGAGCTCGGGCGGCAGGTGCTTGCCGTCGCAAATGATCTCAACGTCCATGTTGTCCGAGAGATAAGCACTTTCGATAACGCCGAGACGTCGGAAGCCGTGGTCGCGTGTGATGGTCGAGGTGCAGGAGTAAAGGTGTGTCACAAGATGGCATCCTGCCTCCTCTGCGCGTACCATATCGTCGTAAATGGCGTTTGTATGACCCGCCGAGGGAAGAACACCGTACGCGGTAAGGGCTCTTGCGAAGCTGCCGTCGTCGTGCTCGGGGGCATAGCTCCATCGCGCGATGGCATCGCCGTGCTTTTCAAGCAAGGGGAGATATTCGTCGGGGTTCGGGGGTGTGATGAAATCGGGGCACTGCGCGCCTGCCTGCGCCGCGGAAAGGTAAGGTCCCTCCATGTGCGCGCCGAGAATGGTTTCGAGCGTTCGTTCGTCCTTCATGGCGAGGGCAACGTTCTCCACCGAACGCGCCATATCGGCAAAGGGGGCGGCAGATATGGTGGGGCAGATGGTCGTTGTGCCGTGTGCAAGATGGAAAAGGCTCCCGGAAACGATATCCTCTACCTCGCCCTCAAAGGGAAAGCCGCCGCCGCCGTGCGTATGTGTGTCGATAAAACCGGGAGTGACGTAAAGGTCTGTCGCGTCGTATTCCTCCGAGACGGGGCGGTCAGCCGCCGAGACCTCGACGACCGTTTTCCCTTCGTAGTATACGAATCCGTCGAAAAGCCCTGCGGGGGTCACGATCCTGTTGCTTTTGATCCGTTTCATCATCAAAGCTCCAAAAGAGAACTGCTGTCGCCGTCAAGATACAGTACAGCGTCGGCGTGGCGGCGCAAAATGCTTGCGGGGCAATGCTCGTCGATCGCTCCCGTGAGGGTCTCCTTCACGGCGTTTGCCTTGGTGGGGGCGGGGACGATGCAGAAGAGCTTACCGCCGTGGAAAAGGGTGGGAACGGTCAGAGTGATCGCCGTTTTGGGAACGTCGTCAAGCTTGGCAAAGCAGCCGTCGTTGACCTGCTGGTTGCGGCAAACCTCGTCGAGCGCGACGGGCTTCACGGCAAAGGGGTCGTTAAAATCGGCAACAGGCGGGTCGTTGAAGGCAATATGACCGTTTTCGCCGATGCCCATGACAACGATATCAATGGGAGCCTCGGCAAGAAGGGAAGCGTAGCGACGGCATTCCGCCTCGGCATCCTTAGCGGAAACGTCAATATAGCTTACGCTCTTAAAGGGGGCGATGCCGAAAATATGCTCGCGGAGAAAATTGCCGAAGCCCTGCGGTGCATCGGCGGAAAGACCGATGTACTCATCCATGTGGAAGGCGTTTACGCGTTCCCAAGGAATTTCCTTGTCGTATGCAAGTGCGGCAAGCACCTCGTTTTGCGAGGGAGCGGCGGCAAAGATCATGCGAAGCTCCTTCTTTTGTTCAAGAAGAGAGAGAATGGCTGCCTTGATATCCTTTGCGGCGGCGTCTCCCATCTCCTTGCGCGTGTCATAAGCGTTGACCGTTAAAAGGTCCTTTTTCATCGTTTTCATGCAAATAACTCCCGAAATTTTAATACTGCGTCGTCAAAGGCGCATTGTCCGTTTTCATATTTGTAGGGGTTTTCAAAGCTGCGTCCCACGAGGGCGTTCAGTCCCGAGAAGCATTCAAGATGTGGCTCAAGTGTCACGAAGAAATCATTCTTTGCGTATGCGCTGTGTGCCGTGAGGATCTCGCGGATCTTCGCCTCTCCCTTGCCGGGAGGCACGATCGCGCCTGCGGAAAGAGCATCCTTGATGTGGAAATATTCGATATCCTTCTTCAAAAGCTCGTACGCCTCGGGGTAGGGGTCTACGCCTTCAAGCACGTAGTTGCCCATATCGAACACGCACTTTAAGGCGCCGTCGGTAGCGTCGATCAGCTCACGAACACGAGAGGGAACGTCGCCGTAGATCTTGGCTTCGTTCTCGTGACAAAGGGTCACACCGTGCTCCTTCGCGACCGCAAGCATCTTTAAAAGACCTTCGACAACATCGTCGCGCATGTCGGTGATCTCTTTACCCTCGGGGGCGTAAAAGCTGAATACGCGGATGTATTTTGCGCCGAAAACGTTTGCCGTCTCAAAAACGCGGCGTGCGGTTTCAAGATGGGCATTCATGTCCTCGTCAAGGCGGATCTTGCCAAGAGGAGAGCCGATAGCGGAAACACCGATGCCGTGCGCGTCAAGCAGTGCCTTTGCCGTCTTCACCTCATCCTTCGAGAGGGTGGAAACGTTCTTTTTGTCGATAAAACGGGCTTCGATGTACGAGAAGCCGTGCTTTTGCATACCGCAAAGCTGATCTTGAAAGCTGTCGGCGTATTCGTCCGAAAATGCGGAAAGTATAATGTTACTCATGCTATGTCACCTCACAGTACGAGACGACCGACAGGCTCTTCTTTGCCGCTTTCGATCGAACGCTTGATAGCGTTCATGACGAAGACGGGAGATGCAAACTCCTCAAAGGACATCCTTTGCTCACCGCCGTCCAAAAGATTTTTGAACTCGCCGAACTCACGGACAAAGGAATTGCCGAGTCCGTTGTAAGCACAGCTCTTACAGCTTTCCATGGAGATGCGAGAGAGGTGATAACGGCTGCAAGCGGAGGAATACAGTCCCATACAGTCGAAATTCTCATAATGGAAAATAGTGTGGATCTGCTTGCCGTTTTGCTTTGCCGTGACCGAAATCGGAAATCTTCCATAGACCTCGAGGATCATCTCCACGAGGTGCTGGGCGTAGAAATAAAATCCGCCGTACTCCTCGTAGACGTTAAGCGGTGCTTGGGCAAAGCCGCTGATGGTTGCGCCGCCCACCTCATTTTCATGCTCCGATTTGAGAAGAAGGACCTCGTCGGTGTGCTTGAGGGAGGAGCCGCCCGAAACACGAATGCCGTTTTCTTTAAGCTCACGCATGAAGAGGGTGACCTCCTCCTCGGTGATGGTAATGGGCTTGTCGATAAACATGGGTACACCGCTTGCGATGTACGGCTTTGCGTACTTGTAGTGGTTTGCACCGTGGCGCGCGGTGATGATCACGCCGTCCACCTTACCGACCGCCTCGTCGTAGCTTTCCATAATCGGAGCGCCGTACTGCTCGTTCAGCTTTTTAGCGGATTCAAGCTCGTCGGAGTAGATGCCGATGACTTCGATATCACCGAACTCTCCACCTTCCGCGATCTTTGCTAAAAATTTGTTGGCATGGGAATTTTCGCAACCTAAAATAACGATCTTTTTCATTATTTTCTGCTTCCTTTCTGCAAAACAAATCGAAATTTGTAGATTTGGTATTTTTAAGCCTTATTGGAAATCTTTAAGCACGCCAACGCCGTAGCCGACTCTGCCGCCTCTTTTGTAAAGTGCCTTGATGTTTCTCTGAAGAGAGGTGTTTTCGGGGAGAGAGTCGATGTCGTCGGTGTCGGGATTAAAGCCCAGACGATCAAACACGAAGCTGCTGATGTAGCCCTCGCCCTGTTTGTGCGCGATGATGTCAAATTTGCGCTTGAAGATGAGGATCTTCGAGCCCTCGGGCAAAAGCTCCTCAAGCATCGGGGAAGTGAGCCAGGTGTGGGCGATGATCCTTCTTTGCTGATAATCGGGATAGAAGGTTCTGGTAAATTCCTTCACCGCACGGAAGCTTTCGTCTAACGTATCGCTGTCGAGTGACGCGTCGGGCGGAATGTGTATTACGATCGCATCCTCACCGATGATCTCCTTGTACTCGTATTCCAGGGTCCCGAGGCGGAAAAGACGCATGGAAAGATGTCTTGGAACAAGATACGCTCTGTCGAATCCCCAAACACCGTGCTTTTCCTTGTACATACGGGTGTATCTCTTAAACACCTTCATGGTGTGTATGAATACGTCGTCGGGAATCCCCATTTTTCGATAGTTTTCGTATGTGAGAAGTGCCGTTTTCAATTCAAGCGCGAGTGCGCGCCTTTGATGCTCGTCCTCGCCAAGTGCCTCTTTCAGCTTCTCCCACGAGGTTATGATGTTGGGAATCTCGGTCATTTCGGCAAGAATATCGTCATATTCCCCTTGATACGTCCCCTCTAAGTAGGAGAGAACGCCCTCCTTTACCTCGGAGGAAAGCTCAAGCCTTTCAAGCAGTTCTTGGATGTTCATGGCGTGCTCCTAAATTACATTTGAAGACGTCCGACAGGCTCTTCTTTGCCGCTTTCGATCGAACGCTTGATGGCGTTTATGACGAAGACGGGAGATGCAAACTCCTCAAAGGACATCCTTTGCTCACCGCCGTCCAAAAGATTTTTGAACTCGCCGAACTCACGGACAAAGGAATCACCGAGTCCGTTGTAAGCACAGCTCTTACAGCTTTCCATGGAGATGCGGGAGAGATGATAACGGCTGCAAGCGGAAGAATACAGTCCCATACAGTCGAAATTCTCATAATGGAAAATGGTGTGGATCTGCTTGCCGTTTTGCTTTGCCGTGACCGAAATCGGAAATCTTCCATAGACCTCGAGGATCATCTCCACGAGGTGCTGGGCGTAGAAATAAAATCCGCCGTACTCCTCGTAGACGTTAAGCGGTGCTTGGGCAAAGCCGCTGATGGTTGCGCCGCCCACCTCATTTTCATGCTCCGATTTGAGAAGAAGGACCTCGTCGGTGTGCTTGAGGGAGGAGCCGCCCGAAACACGAATGCCGTTTTCTTTAAGCTCACGCATGAAGAGGGTGACCTCCTCCTCGGTGATGGTAATGGGCTTGTCGATAAACATGGGTACACCGCTTGCGATGTACGGCTTTGCGTACTTGTAGTGGTTTGCACCGTGGCGCGCGGTGATGATCACGCCGTCCACCTTACCGACCGCCTCGTCGTAGCTTTCCATAATCGGAGCGCCGTACTGCTCGTTCAGCTTTTTAGCGGATTCAAGCTCGTCGGAGTAGATGCCGATGACTTCGATATCACCGAACTCTCCACCTTCCGCGATCTTTGCTAAAAATTTGTTGGCATGGGAATTTTCGCAACCTAAAATAACTACTTTTTTCATAATTACCTCTCAGACTTAAAACTTTAAGGGCAGGGGATTTTGCGCGTGCACCGTTTCAATGACGGAGATGACCTCTGCCGCCATTTCGGGGGTAACCGTCATGGGAGTACCGTCCTTGATCTTGTGGTACAGCTGGGTGTAGAATTCGTGAACGGCAACGCCAAACGCATCTCCTTCAAAGGTGCCCTCCTCGGTGTGCTTGATGAGGTTCTCGGAGCAATAAATGGGTTCACCCTCTTCGTTAGCGATAAAGGTTTCCTTGACGGGCATTTCGGGGTTCTCACCGTCCGTGATGTAGGTCATTTTATAGGAGCGGATGTTCGTCGTGTAGGTTCCCTTCGTGCCTTGGAGCTTGATATGATAGTCCGAATATGCGTCCAGCTGGCTGACCTCAATGTCCACAGAAGGACGGCCGTCCGCAACGAGCAGGATCTTCGCGTAGTCGTCGGCGTCACCGCTCGAAAGAGGCGATGCTACAAGCTTGCTGTAAGCAACGCGCGTGCTCTTGTCAAAATCGAGCAAACCGAGTGCAAGACCGATGGGGTGAGGACCCGTGTTGTAGGTGCTGCCCGCGCATCTTTTTTGAAGCGTCTGCCAGTCCCAACGTCTGCCAAAGCCGCAATAGCGAATGTTGACTGCAACGATGTCACCGAGCTTGCCCGATTTGACAAGGTTGTAGGTGAAGGGATAGAAGGGTGCGAGGAAGGACTGCTGGAATACGGCAAGCGTCACACCCTTTTCCTCTGCGATGCGGATCAGCTCGTCACACTCATAGCGGGTGCGTCCGAAGGGCTTCTCAACAAGCACGTTCTTGCCTGCCAGCAAAAGCTCCTTGGTGATAGGGGCGTGCATTTCGGAATAGGTGGAGTTGACCACGAGGTCGATATCGTCAAGCTTAAACAGCTCGTGATAGTCTGCAAACGTCTTGCAGCCGGGGTAACGGGTTTCGGCAACCTTGCGTCTGCGCTCGTCAAGGTCAACGACGTAAGCAACCTCCCAAAGGGTGTTGTTTTCGCTAATCAAAAATTTACCGTGAATGTTTTTGCCGCTGCGTCCCTGACCGATGATGGCAAGTCTTAATTTTTCCATGTGCTTTCTCCTTGAATGTTTTAGAAATCAAATTTTCAGACGTAGAAACATAGAGCATCCCTACGTTTTTATTTTACAATATTTTTTTTACAAAGTAAATTGCAAAAAAATTCAATTTTCCATTGCATTTTTTGAACTGTTTTGCTATAATGATACAAAAGGGGGCGGAAACGTGAAAATCAACGATTATTTATGGGAAACGGACAAGCCGTTTTATAAGCACGAGCTTACGAAAGACCTTGTTCCCAACGTATATTCGGTGCACACGCACAACAATTACGAGCTTTTATATTTCGTCAATGGAGATGCAACCTACGTCATAGAAGACAGAAAATATAAACTGAAAGCGGGCGATCTCGTTTTGATCCGTCCCTTTTTGCATCACCTTGTGCAAATTGATTCCACGACGGATTACGAAAGATACGATATTCTTTTCAATCCTGAAAGACACGGCGTGGAAAGTGCGCTTTTACTTCCCGAGGACGTAACGATCGTTAATCTTTCGGAAAACCCTCTTGCTGCTGACATTTTCAAGCGCTGTGATTTTTACAGGAAAAACGCTAAGGACGAGTTTTTTTTCCCTATCCTTTTACACATGCTCTCGGAGCTTTTTTACAATCTTCTCGTCTTTCCCCAAGCAAACCCCGAATTCGGTAACGTCGTTTCTCCTCTGCTCTCCGATGCGTTGAAATATATCAATGAAAACCTCTTCACCTTGGAGGGAACGCGGGAGATCGCGGATGCGCTCTTTGTCAGCGAAAGCTATCTTTGCCGTGTGTTTAAAAAAGAACTGCATCAGAGTCCTAAGCGCTATGTGCGGGACAAACGCCTTTTAACGGCAGAACGCATGATCTCTTTCGGCGAGCATCCGACGGCTGCGGCTGTCAAATGCGGCTTCGGCGATTATACGACGTTTTACCGCAATTTCGTTTCCTTCTTCGGAAGGACACCGTCAAGCAGATAAAAAAGAACCGATTTCCTTTCGGAAATCGGTTCTTTGGTTTAGAAATTGAAAATGGCAAAATCGGCGGTGGGAATCGTTACACGGTAGGTTTTATCGTCGATCCTTTCAAGCTCCATTTTGCCGATGGCAGACTTGAGGACGGAAAGCTCTCCGTCTTTCAAAGTGACCGTTACGCGCTTGTCGTAGTCGTGGTTGACGGTGTCGCCCTTGTCCGACGAGCGCTCGTTGCCCTCGTTGTTAAAGATGGAAAGATAGCGGCGTCCGTCGTCTCCCACCGATACGAGCCAATGGAGTCCGTCAACGAAGACGGGCATTGTTTCGGGAACGAGGCGGTCAAGCTCTGCCTTGAGTACATAAATATCGCCGCTCTCAAGAATCTTGTAACCTTGTCCCATCTTTGCTCTTGCGAACTTCCCCTCAGCCGTTGCATCATCAAGGAGTCGTTAATGAATTTCTTTTTCAGCTCCCCATACGGAGTAAGCGCGTACTCCTTTTGTGCGAGCCTCTCGCGATACCGCGCGCAAGCGCGACGGCAAGGCGGGTAAGAGAGATCTGTTGACCGATCTCGTGCATAAATACCTTCATACCCAGATCGTCCTGCATCTTGGTAAAGAGCATTCCCGAGTCAACGGGGAGAATGCAGTTTGCCGTCATTTCCATGCGCGACGCAAAGAAATTGCGGATTTCCGTTTCGTAGTCCTTCACTGTTTCGGCGTAGGTGAGCGCCGCGTATTCCTCAGGCGTGCCTTGAGAGAAGTTTACCAGTTGCTCGCCTTCGTCGGTAAATGCGTAATCGCACATCAGCTTTTCTCTGATCTCTTCAACAGTGAATCGGCTTTTCTCGCCGAGAACGCGGCGCATGAGTCCCCAGTCGTTGTTTCTGCGGTTGGATACGCTCTCGTGGAGCTGAAAGCCCAAAAATTCATCGCCGAGGGCGTTTTTATATGCTTCGATCAGTGCCTTGTCGAAGGTGTAGGACAGCCAATAGACGGTGCCGCCCGCCAAACGGTCAATATAAAAGGGAATATGATTTTCGGTAATTAAGCTGTAAAAGGGAGTGCCCTTCGCGGCGTATTCGTTAAAAAGGTATTTTCTCGGGATGGGAAAATCGTGCTGTAGCTTGAAGCCGCTTTCGCTGTTCAAAAGTCCGTTCTTTTCAAGACCCTTGACCCAATCGTCACGGTAAACGTGAAAAACTTCATTGCTTCAATATCCTTTCTTTGGGTTATCCAAGCATAAAATCAAATCCAAGCATCAGGCAGAATCCGAATAGAAGGGCATAGGTCGCTCCCTTTTCCGAGCCGTGTGCGTGGGTCTCGGGGATCATCTCATCGCTGATGACGTAGAGCATCGTGCCGCCCGCAAAGGCAAGCGCAAAGGGTAGGATGGCGGATGCGATGCTGACGGCGAAAAAGC
Source organism: Oscillospiraceae bacterium (assembly GCA_015064745.1). GTDB lineage: Bacteria > Bacillota > Clostridia > Oscillospirales > CAG-272 > UBA1740. The sequence goes on from SVRR01000002.1 coordinate 25,368, forward strand.
CGATAAAGGTACCGACTACCTCGATAAATCCCGTGAGCGACGCATAAAGGAAGGTGCGCTTCGGTGAGATGCCCGACGCGAGCATTGGGGCGACGATCACCATGCCCTCGGGAATGTTTTGAAGCGCGATACCTGCGGCAAGCATCAAGGCGTCTGCCGTGTTTCCCGTACCGAAGCCGACGCCTGCGGCAATGCCCTCGGGGAGGTTATGAATGGCGATGGCAAGCACGAACAAGAGGATTTTGCTTGCCTTATCGCTTTTGATCTGTCCGCAATCGGAGTGAAGATCCGGCTCCTTGCCGGCGAGCTTGTGCAGATGCGGCACCAGTTTATCGATCAGGTCAAGCACGGCGGCACCCGCAAAAATGCCGAGGACGACGATGAGAAGATCGGTCCATTTGCCGTTACCGTGCTCCAAAGCGGGTAAAACAAGCCCCAGCACCGCCGCAGCAAGCATGACGCCCGCGGCAAAGGATAAAACGATGTCGCTGAACTTGTGCGAGATCTTTTTAAAAAGAAAGCCGATAACTACACCGAATATGGTGGCACCGCCCACACCGAGGGCGGTTAAAATGACTGGATGCATAGCGTTACCTCAAAAAAGTGTGTCGTTGTCAGTATATGCTATACCGAAAAATTGTTATAAAAAAGAGGGATTTTTCAAAAAGTCCCTCTTTTTGCTTTTTAGCCTAATTTTTTGAGCTCCGCAAGCAGGGATTCCTTGGTCGCTTCGTATTTCGCGAGCTTTTCCTTTTCCTGCGCGACGACTGCCTCGGGTGCTTTCGCGAGGAAGCCTTCGTTCGAAAGCTTGCCCGAGAGACGGCGGATCTCGCCCTCCACTCTTTCAAGCTCCTTTGAAAGACGTGCCTTTTCCTTTTCAAAGTCGATCATATCGGCAAGAGGAATATAAACGGTAACGGCATCGGTGACGATGGAAACGGCACCCTCGTCCTCGTAGGCTTCGGGGAAGAGCACCTCGGATGCGCCCGCGAGCTTGCGGAAAAAGCCTTCCGCAGCACGGAAGATCTCCTCATCCTTAGAGACCATGTAAAGCTTGGTCTTGCGCGAGGGGATCACGTTCATCTCGGCACGGCGCGCGCGGATGGCGCGGATCGCGTCAAGCACCTTTTCCATAGCCGCCTCTTCCTCAGGGAAGAGCAACGCTTCGTCAAAGGCGGGGTAGGCGCTGATCATAATGCTCTCATCGTCGTGCGGGAGCGCCCCGTAGATCTCCTCGGTAATAAAAGGCATATAAGGATGGAGGAGCTTTAAAATGCCTGTCAAAACGTAGCCGAGCACCGAGATGGCGGTCTTTGCTTCCTTCGAGCCCGTCTCGTAGAGGCGGTTCTTCGAAAGCTCAATATACCAGTCGCAGAAGACGTCCCAAGCAAAATCGTAAACGAGTGCCAGGGCGACGCCCAGCTCGTAGCGGTCAATGTTTTCGCGCACCTCCTTGGCAAGACGGTTGAAGCGCGAGAGGATCCACTTGTCCTCCAGCGCAAGCTCGTCCATGGGAGGAAGCTTGCAGGTGCTTTCGTCGTCCATGTTCATAAGGACAAAGCGGGAGGCGTTCCAGAGCTTGTTGGCAAAATTGCGCGCCGATTCGATCTTTTCATCCGAGAAGCGCATATCGTTGCCGGGCGCGTTGCCGCTGGCAAGTGCAAAGCGAAGCGCGTCAGCGCCGTATTTCTCGATGATCTCCAAGGGATCGATGCCGTTGCCGAGAGATTTTGACATCTTTCGACCCTTAGCATCGCGGACGAGACCGTGGATAAAGACGGTGTCAAAGGGCTTTTCCCCCATATGCTCCATGCCGGAGAAGATCATTCGGGCAACCCAGAAGAAGATGATATCGTAGCCGGTGACAAGCACGCTCGTCGGATAGTAGCGCGCGAGGTCCTCGGTCTTGTCGGGCCATCCCATCGTGGAGAAGGGCCAAAGCGCCGAAGAGAACCAGGTGTCAAGCACGTCCTCTTCCTGACGGACGGGCTTTCCGCACTTGGGACATACGGTGATATCCGTCTTGGAAACGGTCATTTCGCCGCACGCGTCGCAATAGAAGGCGGGAATACGGTGACCCCACCAAAGCTGACGGGAAATGCACCAGTCGTGCACATTCTCCATCCAGTTTACGTAGGTCTTAGTAAAGCGCTCGGGCTCAAACTTGATGTCGCCCGAAAGCACTACGTCGAGCGCGGGCTTGGCAAGCGGCGCCATCTTGACGAACCACTGGTCGGAGGTGAGGGGCTCAACGGTCGTTCCGCAACGGTAGCAGGTGCCGACGTTATGAGAGTAGTCCTCTACCTTCACAAGGTAGCCGCCCTCTTCGAGATCCTGCACGATGGCTTCTCTCGCCGCGTAACGGTCCATATCCTTATACTTGCCGCCCTCGGCGTTGATCGTACCGTCATCGTTCATCACGCGGATGACGGGCAGGTCGTGTCTCTTGCCTACCTCAAAGTCGTTGGGGTCGTGCGCGGGAGTGATCTTCACACAGCCCGTACCGAAATCCTTTTCGACGTACTCGTCCGCGACGATGGGGATCTCGCGTCCCACGAGAGGTAATACGAGCATCTTGCCCACGAGCTTGGTGTAACGCTCATCCTCGGGATTGACGGCAACGGCGGTATCGCCGAGCAGCGTTTCGGGACGGGTCGTTGCGATGGTCAGATAATCGTCCGTGCCCTTAATGGGGTAACGGATGTGCCAAAAATGACCTGCCTGCTCACTGTATTCTACCTCGGCATCGGAAAGCGCGGTGCGGCAGTTGGGACACCAGTTGATGATGCGGAAGCCGCGATAGATGAGTCCCTTTTCATAGAGATTCACGAACACCTCGCGCACAGCACGGGAGCAGCCCTCGTCCATTGTGAAGCGCTCACGGCTGAAATCGCAAGACGAGCCGAGCTTCTTTAATTGGTTGATGATACGGGAGCCGAACTTGTTTTTCCAATCCCAAACCTTTTCAAGAAACTTTTCTCTGCCGAGATCATATCGGGTAAGCCCTTCGTTTACGCGAAGGCTTTCCTCTACCTTGATCTGCGTCGCGATGCCCGCGTGGTCGGTGCCGGGCACCCAAAGGGTGCTATATCCCTGCATTCTCTTGGCACGCACGAGAATATCTTGGAGTGTTTCGTCCAGCGCGTGTCCCATATGAAGCTGTCCCGTGACGTTCGGCGGAGGAATAACGACAGAGAAAGCAGGCTTGTTTTTGTCAGGGTCGGGCTTAAAATATCCCGACGAGAGCCAATGCTCGTACAGTCTGTCCTCAAACGACGCGGGGTCATAGGTCTTTGAAAGCTCTTTTTTCATGGTAATTTTCCTTTCGGATTATGATATGCGCCGCTCAGATACCGAGGAAGGTACGTGCGACGGCAAAATAAACGAGGAGTGAAACAGCGTCCACAAGCGTGGTAATAAAGGGACTTGCCATGACCGCGGGGTCAAGATGCACCTGCTTCGCGAGAATAGGAAGAATACATCCGATAAGCTTTGCGGCAACGACGGTCACGAGCAGGGTAAGCGAAACGACAAGCGCAACGGTGGGTGTCACCTGCGGATTACCCATAAGATAAGCGTCCACCAGCATCACCTTCGCAAAGGTGGCGGCGGCAAGACAAATACCGCAAAGCACCGCAACGCGCAGCTCCTTAAACAGCACGCGCAGGGTATCCTTGAATTCAATCTCACCGAGAGAGATACCGCGGATAACGGTGGTAGACGACTGACTGCCCGAGTTACCGCCCGTGCCCATCAGCATGGGAATGAAGGCGGTAAGCGCGACGCAAGCGGCGAGGGCGCTCTCAAAGCCCGAAATGATCATGCCGGTGAAGGTCGCGGAAAGCATCAGGATCAGAAGCCACGGGATACGCGAAACGAAAATACGGAAAACCCCCGTACGAAGATAAGGTTCCTCGGTCGGCGTGACGGCTGCCATCACCGCGAAGTCCTCCTCCGCCTCCTCGTGCATGACGTCCAGTGCGTCGTCGACGGTGATGATGCCGACGAGACGGTTTTCGGCATCCACCACAGGCAAAGCAAGAAAGCCGTATTTGTTAAACATTAGGGCGACCTCTTCTCGGTCGGCGTGTGTCTCTATCGAGACGACGTTCTCCTCCATGATCTCGGAAAGGGAGGCGTCGGGCTCGGATAAAAGAAGCGTCTTGACGGTGATGACGCCCTCAAGACGGCGCCCCTCGTCGGTGACGTAGCAGGTATAGACTGTCTCACGGTCAATGGCAACGCGGCGGATCGCGAGGAAGGCCTCCTCCACCGTCATATCCTTACGCAGACGGACAAACTCGGTGGTCATCACGCTTCCCGCCGAGTCCTCGGGATATTTGAGAAGCTCGTTGATCTGTTTTCTCGCCTCGGGCGGAGAAAGCCTTAAAATACGTGCCACGACGTTCGCGGGCATCTCCTCAATGATATCGACGGTATCGTCCATATACAATTCGGAAAAGACCTCGCCGAGCTCGCGGTCGGAGAAGGAATAGAGAAGTCTCTCTTGGGCGTCGGTGTCCATTTCGACGAACACGTCGGCTGCCATTTCCTTCGGTAAAATGCGGAAAAGAAGCGGATCCTTGTCGTCGGGAATATCCAAGAACAGCTCTGCGATATCCGCAGCGGGAAAATCGGAGAGCAGCTCGCGCAGTTGCGAGAACTGCTTTTCCTCCATCATCTGTACAACAGCCTCCGCATTCGGACGGCCGTCTTCATTCAAAAAAACAATTTTTTCTTCCATGGTGCGTGTCCTCCCTTCGATGATTTTTGGGAGTAGCGTGCGGAAGGGGATAAGTCAGAGATGCTCGTGACGAGGCGTGCCCGTGTAAGCATCAAAATTTAAAGGTCCTTCAAGTCCGCCTTCCGCCCGTATACTGCCGGCATCGCTCATCGCTTTGATCTCCTTTTTACGTTATTTGTATGCATAAAAATAACATACCATAATATTATAACATTCTTTTTCGGTTTCGTCAATCGTATTTTTGCAAAAAAAAGGATTTTTTTATGCGTGGGTAAAAAAACGCTCAGCGTATGGCAGTGCGCATGGGGATGTAAGCTTTACCGACCTTGGAAAACACGATGCTTTGTTTGTCCGCAAAGGGAAACAGGGCAGGCGACGTGCACAAAACACGCGCATGCTGCCCGATAAAGTCTTCGCGTCTAAAGCTGTATTTCGGTTGTGAGGGGTAAGCCCCGAAGATCAAAAGGTCCGCGGCGCGGGCATCATCGGCGAGAGAAAATCCGAGCGCGTTCGCGCTGAAATATCCAATACGCGAATATCCGAATAAAAACTCGGCAAAGACACTGTTGGGAGAGGAAGAGCCTCTCCCTTCGACAATGCTTGAAACCGTCAAAAAACGGAAAAAGAAGGGTTTATCTTTTGCGAAAGCGACCGTTGGAACGTCTTCGTTTTTTGCTGTTTTGAGAATGTCCCGATATGCTTCCCATTCATCCGAGGTTTTTGGAGTGGGAAGATATAGACGGTAGACCTTGTAGGTGCGTAAAAGCGCCTCAACGTAAAATTCCGTCCCCTCCGTATAGTAGGGCAAAAGAAAACCGTCAAGCTCGCCCGAGACCTCCGCGAGCGCCGAGCGCTCTGCGTTACTGAGCGCGGAAAAGTCGGAGAAGACGGACAAAAGGTCTTCTCCCTTGTAGCGAAAAAGGATGGCGTCACTCGCCGTATCCCTGTCGGCGTGATAGGTGATCGCCAGCTCGTTTCTGTGACTGAGATGCTGTGCTACCACCGTAATGCCCATAGTAAGCGCACCGGCAAGACAAACGGCAAGGGGGAAACGGAAGCGAAATCGCTTGCGCGGACAAAGGAGAAAATAGAAGAGAAGAATGGCGAACGCAAGGTGAACGAGGGGACGGACGGGCGAGTCGCCGAGCGACAGTACGGTGTTGGGGATGTTCGCAAGAAACGATGAAATTGTAAATATAGAATTACATACAGCGGTAGTTACCCAAGATAAAACGGGTACGCCACCCAAAACGACAACAAAAAGAGACAGATAAAGTGCCAGCTGTACAAGTGGCGCAAGAATTAGGTTCGCAGGCATGGACAGTAAAGGAAGTGTGCCGAAAACACAAAGCGTAAGCGGAAGCGTTGCTACCGTTGCCGATAGGGTGACGGAAAGGGAAAGTGCAACGTAACCAAGAATGCGACGGAGGGGAGAAAGCACGCGCCTTTCTTTTCGTCTTTTGCGGTCGAAAAAGAGGATAATACCGAGTGTGGATAGGGCGGAAAGCCAAAGCGAGAGGTCACGCGCCGCGTAGGGCTCAAAAAGACAAATGACGGCGACTGCCGCCACAAGCGAGGAAAGTCCGTCTCGCTCCTCTCGAAAGAAAAACGGCAGCGAGGACAAAAGAAACATGAAGCCCGCGCGCATCACCGATGAAGAAAGACCCGTAACCAGCATAAACGCTATGACGAAAAGAGAGAGTAAAAGAGTACGCGCGTGTCGCCCAAAGCAAAGCCTTCTTAAAAGAAAGGAGAGCCCCGCTGTCAAAACGGCGAGATGCATGCCGCTGAGGGAGAGCATGTGTGTTGTGCCAATGCGTGTCATATCACGCGTAAAGGCGGAGGGAAGTCGGTCGCGGTTGCCGAGAAGCAGGGCGCTTAACAGCGCGCCCGTTTCCCCCGTGATCGACGAGCATAGGCGCTCCGTTAAAAATGCGCGTAATTTACCAAGTGTATAGATGGGAGCCGAAAGTCGGTCAACGACTTTGCACTCTTCAAAATAAACGTTGCCGTAAAAACCTTGTGTGGCGGCGTAGCTGTCTTCTTCCAAAGAGGAAAAGCGCGCCTCGCCAAACAGAACGTCACCCGCGTTGACGGGAGAGGGAGAGAGAATCTTTACCCGAAGGGTGAGATGCTTTTCTTCCAAAGGAAGCACCGCGCGCCCCTCTGCGCTGTATACGTCGCCTTGCATACCCGTAGATGCAAGAACGGTAACGGAAAGGGGAAGCGTCTCTTTGCTTTTAAGAGATAGAGCGCAAGCTCTGCGGTATGAGACCTGATAGGAGGATAAAAACGCCCCTGCCGTCAAAAGTGCGGCGAGAAAAAACAGAAAAGCTCTCCTTTTTCCAAAAGAAACAAAAAAGAGCAAAAGCGATAGCGAAAAAAAGACCCAAAAGAAAATTGCCTTTAAGGATTGCGTAAGAGCTTCGGCGACAAAAACAGAGAGGAGCGTGATGAGAGAAAGGATAAGAAGGCGTCGGTGCTTTAAAACCATGATGCTTGCTCCTTTTTCGGTGCGTTCGTCGGCTGAAGCCTCTGTATGTAAACAACATAACACAAAAACGCGTTTTCGTCAAGTGTTTTTGCGGCGTTTCATGTATGGCGTCCCCAAAATTGTAAAGGAAAAAGCCGGTTTAAGCCGCCTTTTTTCGGCAAAAAACTTGATTTTTCCATTATACTGTGCTACAATGAAGAAGAATTCATAGGAGGTGTGCGCCATGAAACTGTCCGAATTTTTGGGAAGAGAAGCTCTTTCCCTTTCCTTTGAGGTGTTTCCGCCCAAGACTGACTCCGCCTTTGAGAGCGTGAAGGCGGCAACCGAGGAGATCGCAAAGCTTCGTCCGGCCTTTATGAGCGTTACCTATGGCGCGGGCGGCGGAACCAGCCGCTATACGCTTGATATTGCGAAAAATATCAAGCAGACGTACGGCGTCCCCACGCTTGCCCATCTCACCTGCGTTTCCTCTACCCGTGAAACGGTGGCAGCAAAAATTGCGGAGATGCGTGAAGCGGGGATCGAGAACGTTATGGCGCTGAGGGGGGATCTGACCCCCGAACTGGAAAAGGGCGACAGATCAACGTGGGCGTATCGGTATGCTGTGGATCTCGTGCGTGAGCTTCGCGCGTCGGGCGCGGATTTTTGTATCGGCGGGGCATGCTACCCCGAGGTGCATCCCGAAAGCCATAACCAAAAGGAAGATATCCTGCGTTTAAAGGAAAAGGTGGAGGCAGGCTGCTCCTTCCTTACCACGCAGATGTTTTTTGATAACAACCTCTTTTACAATTTTCTTTATAAAATTCGAGAGGCGGGCATCACTGTACCCGTCATTCCCGGCATCATGCCCATCACGAACGGGAAGCAGGTGGAGCGCGCCGTGAGACTTTCGGGCTCTCTCATGCCCCAGCGCTTTAAGGCTCTTGTGGATAAATTCGGAGAAAATCCTGCCGCCATGAAGCAGGCGGGCATCGCCTACGCTACGGACCAGATCATCGATCTTTATGCCAACGGCATCGGCAACGTACACGTGTATTCCATGAACAACCCCGACGTTGCCGCCGCTATCATGGCAAATCTCTCGGATATTCTCGGATGACGGGAGAGGTGCGCACGGCGGTTTGCGACGCGCCGCCCGTAAACAAAAAAGAGATTTTGCGCTATGCACGCGCGAAAGAAGCGAGCGATGCGGTTCTTGCCCTTTTGGACGAATGTATTTCCTTGGCGCAAGACGGTCTTTCTTATCGTGTTGCCTACGCCGTCTATCCCATAGCGCGGTCGGAGGAAGGGATATCTATCGGCTTTTTGAAAACCTCCTCGCAGGACCTCGCGAAAAATCTCACGGGCTGTCATGCCGCCGTCGCCTTTTGTGCGACGGTGGGGCACACCTTAGATCGCCTCGTTCGAAGGGAAAGCGTCACGTCTCCCGCGAGGGCGCTCTTGCTTGACGCCTACGGCACGGAGCGTGTCGAAGCGCTGGCGGATGCCTTTTGCGGGACACTCGCCGAGGAATACGCGCGAGACGGCTGTGTTCTCCGACCTCGCTTCAGCCCCGGCTACGGCGACCTTCCTTTATCCCTTCAAAAGGAAATATTTTCGGCACTTAACCTCCCCGAAAGGCTCGGCGTCACGCTTAACGAGAGTCTTTTGATGACACCTAAAAAATCGGTTACGGCGTTCGTTGGCATCGCCGCAAAGGAGCAGGTATGAAAATCACCGAGTTTATCAAAGAAAATACCATCTTCCTTGACGGTGGCATGGGCACGCTTCTCCAAAAAGAAGGTCTTTTGCCGGGCGAGCTTCCCGAACGGTGGAATGTTTCCCATCCCGACGTTATTCGCGCCGTTCACCTCGCGTATTTCAAGGCAGGCAGCCACGTCGTTGCCACCAATACCTTTGGCGCGAACGTTTTAAAGTATTCCCCCGACGAGCTTGACGCTGTTATCGAAGCTGCCGTCGCAAACGCAAGATGGGCACAAAGAGAAGCAAAAACGGCGCACCCGACGTGGGTCGCGCTTGATATCGGGCCTACGGGCAGAATGCTCGCGCCCTACGGTGACCTTGGCTTCGAGGATGCCGTCGCCATTTTTGCCGAAACGGTAAGGCTTGGTGTGAAGCACGGCGTGGATCTTATTCTGATCGAGACCATGGCGGACACCTATGAAACCAAGGCGGCGCTTCTTGCCGCCAAGGAGAACAGCACGCTCCCCGTTTTCGTTTCCTGCGCCTTCGGCGCGGACGGAAAGCTTCTGACCGGGGCAGATGCCCCCGCCGTCGTCGCTATGTTAGAGGGACTTGGCGCGGACGCTGTCGGCGCAAACTGCTCGGAGGGGCCCGCGGCACTCTCGCACGTCATAGAAAGCTTCCTTGCGAACGCCTCCGTCCCCGTGCTTTTTAAGCCAAACGCGGGACTTCCCAAAAGTGAAAACGGACGCACCATTTATAACGTTGCTCCCGAAGAATTTGCCGATGCCGTTTTCTCCCTTGTTGAAAAAGGCGTGCGCGCGGTAGGCGGATGCTGCGGTACGACGCCCGAATACATTGAGGCGCTTGTGCGCAAGGCGAAGGGGATCACGCCTCTCCCCTTGACAGAAAAAAACGAAACCGTCGTTTCCTCTTATACCCACGCCGTTACCTTTGGCGACGCGCCCGTGCTGATCGGCGAGCGCATCAATCCTACGGGAAAGCCACGCTTCAAGGAGGCGCTTCGCGCCCACGACATGGACTATATTCTGCGCGAGGGACTTGCCGAGGAGGAAAAGGGCGTACATATTTTGGACGTCAATGTGGGTCTGCCCGAAATTGACGAGCGTGAAATGCTTTCCTCTGCCGTGCTTGCCTTGCAGGCGGTAACGGCACTCCCGTTGCAGATCGATACGGCAGATGCCGATGCCATGGAAGCGGCGCTCCGTCTTTATAACGGAAAGCCGATGATAAACTCGGTAAACGGCAAAAAGGAAAGCATGGATGCCGTTCTTCCGCTTGCGAAAAAGTATGGTGGCGTTGTCGTTGCCCTGACGCTTGACGAAGCGGGGATCCCCGAAAAAGCGGAAGCGCGTGTGGCTATCGCGCGCCGTATTCTGGAAGAAGGAAGAAAGTACGGGCTTCGCGAAAAGGATTTCGTTTTTGACCCCTTGGCGCTCACCGTCAGTGCCGATTCCCACGCGGCAAAGGAAACGCTTCGCGCCGTGGAAATGATTCGCCGTGAGCTTGGATGCCACGTGTCGCTCGGCGTGTCAAATGTCTCCTTTGGGCTTCCTTCCCGCGACCTCATCAACGGAACCTTTTTTGCCATGGCACTAACGCGAGGTCTTTCTGCCGCTATTATGAATCCCCATTCGTCGGAAATGATGAAGACCTATTATACCTACCGCACGCTCGAGGGGCTTGACGAAAACTGCGCCGATTATATTGCCTTTGCGGAAGCTGCCTCTAACGTCGCACCGCAAGCGCAGGCGTCCGCCGATGTAATGGATTTAAGGTGCGCCATCGTCCGAGGACTCAAAGACGTTGCCGCAGCCCTGACGCAGTCGCGACTTGCATCGGGGGAAGCTCCTCTTTCTCTCGTGGAAAACGAGATCATTCCCGCCCTCAATACGGTGGGCGAGGGCTTTGAAAACAAGACCGTCTATCTCCCCGGGCTTTTGATCGCCGCTGAAGCGGCAAAGCGTGCCTTTGACGAGATCAAAAAAGCCATGCCCGAGGGGAAACCCACGAGAAGCACCGTCGTTCTTGCTACCGTCAAGGGCGACATTCACGATATCGGTAAAAATATCGTCAAGCTCTTGCTTGAAAATTACGGCTTTGCCGTTCTTGACCTTGGCCGCGACGTTTTGCCCGACGCGGTCGTGGACGCGGTAAAGCGGACGCACGCCCCCCTCGTCGGACTCAGCGCCTTAATGACGACCACCGTTCCCGCCATGGAGGATACCATCCGCCTTTTGCGCGCCGAATGTCCTCACGTGCGTGTGATGGTAGGCGGTGCTGTCTTAACGCGGGAATACGCGGATGCCATCGGTGCCGACTTTTACGCACCCGACGCGATGGCAGGCGTCCGTTATGCGGAATCTTTGAATTAAAGCATATTAAAAGGAGAAACGTCTATGGATATGCAACAGTATTTAAAGGACCTTGAGTACCTCGTCAATATCGACAGCGGCACGAAGGACGGTCTGCGGGGTTAAGTCAGATCGCCGACTTCTTTAAGGAGCGTTTTGAAGGTCTTGGCTGGCAAACGGAAAAGCACGACCTCTCCCCCAATGCAGGTCCTTGTCTCATCTGCACCAACCGCAAGGCAGAGAAGTACGACCTTCTTATGATCGGTCACATCGACACGGTGTTCCCGTTGGGAACTGCCGCCGAGCGTCCCTTCCGCTACGACGATACCTACGCCTACGGTCCGGGCTCTTCCGATATAAAGGACGGCTCGCTTCTTATGTATTACATCATCAAGGAGCTTCCCGCCGAGCTGAACGAAAAGCTGAACATCGTCGTCGTCTTTAACCCCGGCGAGGAAATAGGAAGCATTTATTCCCGTTACGTTTACGCCGATTATGCCAAGCGGACGCGCTACGCCTTCGTCTATGAGGGAGCGTCTGCCGCCGGAGCTTCGTGTGCCGAACGCAAGGGCGGTATTGTGTACACCGTCCGCTTTAAGGGCGTTGCGGGACATTGCGGATACGTCTTTACCAACGGCGCAAAGAGCGCCGTGCACGAGATGGGCAGATGGATCGTCGCGCTCTCGGATATGCAGGATGAGGAAAAGGGTACAAGCGTCAATATCGGTACAGCCCACGGCGGTATCGGCAAAAACACCGTCGCACCCGACGCCGTAATGGAGGTGGACATCCGCATCAAGGATAACAGTGAACCCGATCGCTTTTACGCCGCCATCGCCCACTTCACCGAGGAAGCCAAGAGCCGCGGCATCGGCATTGAGGTCGAGCGCCGCTTCAAGCCCGCGCTCGTGTATACCGACGAGGTCCGTGCCTACGTCGAGCACGTAGAGGAAATCACGAAGGCGGCAGGCATTCCTTTTAGCTACGCACCGCGCGGCGGCCTTTCCGATGCCAATATCCTTGCCTCCTACGGCTGTATCTGTCTTGACGGTCTGGGTCCCACCACGGGCGGCGGAGGACATTCGCCGAACGAGAAAACGCAATACAAAACGGCAGAACATTTCAAAAACCTTTCGCTCTTCCTCATGAAGGATATTGCGGACAATAAATAAATGAAGGAGTAAAACAATGATCGTAGGAAACATCAAGGACAGACGTATTTACGAAACCGCGCACCCCCTCTTTTCCCAAGCGTTCGATTTCATCAAAAAGCATCTTGAAGAGCCGAAGCCTGTTGGCAAGTATGAGATCTTGGGCGACACCCTCTTTGCTATGGTACAAGAGTACGACAGCAAGACTGTCGCCAAGATGGAGGTGCACGACAAGTACATCGACCTTCAGTTCATCGTTTCGGGAGAAGAGAAGATGCTTTGGGCGCCGCGTGAGGAGCTTGCCATCGTGACCCCCTTCCCCGAAAACAAGGACACCGAAATTTTGGAAGAGGGCGACCGTCCCTCGACCCTCATTCTCCGCGCGGGCGAGTTTGCCATCTTCTATCCCACCGATGCTCACAAGCCGGGACTTGCCGTAGATACGCCCGCACCCGTGCAAAAAATCGTTGTTAAGATCAAGGTGTAAGCCAAACAAAAAAGGAGCCGACGGCTCCTTTTTTGTTTTTCCTCTTGCTTTTTTTCTGTCCTCGCAAAGCTTGAAGAAATTCTCAAACAGTCTTTTTTCTATGGGGTCGTTTCGTGGTGCTGGGGGTAACAACACCGCACTCAATGGCATTCAGCATGTTTTCAATGGCGGTATCAACCTGCTTTTTCTCACGAAGAAGCACCTTAAGAAGTGAGTTTTGCGTTATACTGCGCTCTTGTTCCGCTAAAATGCCTGATACTATGCTTTCAATCATTTCGGGTTTCTTAAGCTCATTCATAATCGTAGTAAGAACGTAATTTTCAAGCGTTTCTTTTTGCATCATGGATTTTTTACAGCCGTTATTTCTTTTTCTTCCAAAGCACTTGTAATAACGCTTTACTTTGCCAGGGTGGTTGATTCCTATTTTGGCAACGAAGACAACGTGCATGCGGTCGAGAATCGTGTTGCGCTCAAAAAAGAATTTGAGGCAAAGCGCGACGCACGCCCGCTTGTTGTTGGGCGAGCATCCGCCTATGCCGCAAAGAAGGACGGAATCCGCAAGTACAAGGTCAACGGCAACGAGTATGCCGTATCCAAGAACGGCGACAGCTACGCGCTGTACGATTACAAAGATAAGGTGGTTTCGAATTCCTTGTCTCTTTCGGAGCTGAAAAACGCTCTGTCCGAATACGACACAAAGCACAACAACGCCCAAGAAACCACGAAAGATACCGAGAACGCGGCAAAAGAAAAGACCGCCTCCGAAAAGGAAGCGGCAAAGACCAAGCGCGAGAAAAGCCCTGTTGAGAAGAGCTACGAGATCGCAAAGAGCAAGGTCGCGAAGTATGACAAGCTGTCCGCGAACGATCAAAGTATGATCCGCAAGATCATCCGTCAAGGCATCGCACTCGGTGTCAGAGAGGATGTGATCGTATATGCGGCGAACATTGCCGCGAGAACGCACACGGACGTTGTCTTTAACAAGGATATGTGCGCTGTACCGACCAAGGACGGCAGGTATATCATAGGCTATGCGAACGGCGCATACATCGCATCCGAGAAACGCTTCTATTTCAACCCCGAAGCACAAACGACCGACGGATTTATCATTCACGAGCTTGATCATGCGATCCGTAAAAGAGTCGGTACTGACGGCGGTGTCACGACGAAGATCTTCAAGAAGGCGATCGACGCGGCTGGAAAAGACACCTATACCGAGATCACGAAGAGATACGGTACGAAGACGGATGTCCCGAAAGGTAAATTTATCCCGGGAAAAACCGAGACGACGGAACAAAAGATCTCCAAGACCGAGGACGAGGTAGAGGCGTTCTACGCCGAGACCGCACTCAAGGACAAGGATATCTTGAAGCATCTGCTTGCGGAAAAACCTACGATCAAACAGCGCATCCTCAACTTCTTCAAGGGTGCTTTGTCTGATTACGCATCCATCCCCGAGCTTGACGCCGATGCGAAGAAGTATTACAAGCAGTATCGGAAATGGTTTGCGGAATTCGAGAAGGATCAGAGAGGCACGCAGATCAATACGAGGTCTGGGGGCGATGGCGGGGATGTGAGGTATTCTGTTGATGAGGACCTGCTGAATTTTGTGAATAGCGTACAAAACATGCAGAACAAAAAGATCGTTTCGAGGCGCAAGTACATCATTAGCAAATTAAATGACTCGCACGCAAGGCTGGTAGAAAGTGTCTTTGAAAACGAATTGCACAAAAAGATTGACCTTTCAGGGTATTCAATCAGTATCGACGGAAGTACAGTTAGTCACATCGAAGAAAAACACGGGAAAAATGGTACATCAGATCACTCTATGAAAGACAATAAAGATGTCGCACGTGTCGGATGGGCTGTCAACAATGCGGATAACGGTTATGCCGCAAGGAAACAGAGCGGCGAAATTGATTATAGTTCAAAGTATAAGAACGCAGACGGAACACTCGCTCCCAAAATTATACTTGAAAAAGAGATTGGGGACGAAAAAATTATTGTTGTGGAATGCGTTCCCGATGCTTCTTCGAAACAAGTTCACATTGTTAGTGCAAGAAAAATAAAAAACGGAAACGGTCAAGTGCTGAATGTGGAATCAACAGACTCCCCACAGCCTACGTCCGAGACGCTTCTTGACGGCATTTCCGCTACTGATAGTGTAGCACAATCTACCGAAAAAAGCAACCCCTCTGACGAAAAAAGTTCGAAAAAATCCGAAAAAGATTCCGCAGGACACGATCTGACGCAAGAGCAAGCGGAATATTTCAAGGATAGCAAGGTGCGCGACAAGGAAGGCAACCTTCGCGTGATGTATCAAGGAGCTGCAGAAGACTTCTCCGTGTTTGATCGCAAGAAGTCCAAGCCGTCAAACCTTTACGGGCGTGGCTTCTACTTCACCGACAGCGTAACGAATGCAAATCTGTACGGAAACGCGAGAGCCTTCTATCTCAACATTACTAATCCCCTTTCCACGGACAAGAGGACAATCACTCGTATTCAGATGCGGAAATTCCTCAATGCCGTTGCGGAAAATGAGGATTACGGTATCGAAAACTACGGCACGAGCGACGTCGGAGAAGTGCTTGCGTCCGTGTACAGCGGCAAGAGCGATTTCGCCATGATTCAGGATGTAAACGCGACCTGCATCGGAGATCTTGTTGCGGCGGTGGAGCTGTTCAATGCCGTAAACGGTACGAGCTATGACGGATTTATCCTGCCGACGGAATCGGTCACGTTTCAGTCCGCGCAGGCAAAGCTGACCTCGAACAAAGCTCCGACGATTGATCCGAATATCAGCTATTCGTTGCCAAATGACATGGACGGAGCCCCAATCGATTACGAAAACCTTGACAGCAAATGGTGGATCGAGTATAATGAAATTAAGCTTCCAAGCGATGAGCAATCACGAATTCAATCCGAAGCCTTGACATGGGACGCAAAGCATCGTAACGTTTTAAGAACGCGCACCCTTTCAACCGGCATTACATATCGCTACGTGATTGACGATGATGGTATTGTTCATGTGTTTGACAGAAGCACATCCAAAAACATTCACGAAAAAGGAGAAAAGTATGATCTCAAAGACAGAAGACAACTTGATCATGCTGTTGAAAGCTTGCGGTTTGGACAAGGAAACGACCGTAGCGCTGTCGGTGCTCTGCAAGACGGACGAGATGCGGGAGAAGCTTATAGCAGCAATCGTGGGTCTATACGATCACAAGAAGGCGAAAAATCCGGATCAAGAGGTGAAAATCGAGGAGCAAGAAATTCAAATGCTCGCTCTAATGCTTTCTACAAAAAGAAAGTCGTCGAGTACAAATTCACCGAAGGCGGACACGGAACAGTAAGATATAGCGACGGAACGGTAGAAAGATTCTCCCTCCCCTCCGACTTTGACCCCAACACGCCTCTGCTCGATGAGAATGGGAAGCCGATCCCTTACGAATCGTTTGTGGATCGTGGCGTACCGTATGCGAGATCGCCCGAAATGAACATGGGTCAGATGCGGAAGGCGATTGCAAACGCAATGCATTATAAGGTGTACAGCAAAAAGGCAATGCTCGATATCGTGAAGCAGTTCCCGGGCGCGGATCTCCTTCATGCCGCGACAAGGGACAAGATCGCAGACAGTATGTGGCAGAGCTTTAATAGCTTTAAGACGACGGAAGAGGCAGAATCCTATATCCGAGATATGGCGCGCTACATACTTTCCGTTTCCATGAAGGAAGCGAAAGTGCAAAAGCCTGTATCTGATGATGCACAGAGGCGTTTTGAATACATGCGCGCGTATGTGAACGGATTGACGTTTACCAAATCCGATCTTGAAGACATCAAGTCCGCAAAGGGCGAGGATGGATACAAGCGTATCATTGGAAGATGGGGCTACAAGGCGCGCAAGAACGGCAAAGAGCACAAAACCCCCATCCTTGCCTCTTTTTTGTTTTCCTCTTTTGTTCACAAAAAAACTGACCAACTTTTTGACCAATTAAACTTGCTATGACCAAGTTCGACCAATTTTTTTGACCAACTTTTTGACGAACTAAAGACTATATAAAAACTATGGAAAAAGTCGATAAAACCCCGCGGATAAAGGAAAAAGACTACCTAAAATCCTACTTTTTGGGTAGTTTTTAGATAGTCTTTTTGGCGCAGAGGGAGGGAGGCTCACGCTTCGCTCGAAGGCGTCACGCCTTGCCACCGCTTCGCAAGCGAGCGGTGCTCTGCGGCGGACGACCGAACCCTCATCCGCTATGCGGATAGGGTTTTCACCGACCGACTGAGTCAAAAAGAAACCCACCCCGAAGGGTGGGTTTCTTTTTGGCGCAGAGGGAGGGATTCGAACCCTCGTGTGATTGCTCACAAACTGATTTCGAGTCAGCCCCGTTATGACCACTTCGATACCTCTGCGTATTAAATTGTGCATTGCAAACATACGAGATGCGTACTTCGGTATTATATCATAACTTTTGGCATTTTTCAAGGGGTTTGCATGAAAAACTTAAAAAAATAATAAATGAGCTAAAAAGCAATGGTTGGTTTTTGCTTTTGAATTTATCTCATATAAAAAGGAAGCCTTGAATTTTCCTTTGCTTCCAGCGCAAGGTTTCTCGTGCGCGTGACGACGGCGACGGAAACAGCAATGATCTCCCGCGCGCCCACATCTTTTAAAAGCTTCGCGGCGGTGCGCATGGAAGCACCACTCGTCACTACGTCATCAACGAGCAAAACGCGCTTTCCTGCCACTTTTTTCTCGGCACCTTTGCGCAAAAACAAACTCTCCTCGGTGTTCCTTTGGCGTGCCGCGGCGGTGTGAAGTGCCTTTTGCGGCTTTGCGCGCATAGAACGCTTAAGCGTCTTGCGGAAGGAAAGTCCCAGCGCGTCGCTCAATTCCTTTGCCAAGCGTTCCGATTGGTCAAAGCCGTATTCGAGAACACGGTCGGGCGTGCGCGGCATATAGGTAACGGTGTAATCTTCATCAAGCGGGAGCAGGGTGCTTACCGTTCTTGCCAATTCATCCCCAAGAAAACGAAAGCAGGTGTTCACATCGTTTTTCTTAAAGCGGTAAAGAATACGGTTGCCGACTGCCTCATAATCGTCCGAGAGATAGCGGTAAAGCTTGACATGCTTGTGGATGATACTACGGTCAAACGCCGTATCCGCGCAAAGGCAGTTGCAAAGGGAACGTCCGCACATACCGCACTCGGAAAGCTTAGCGGCACGGTACTCCGAGGCGCAGTCCTCGCAAAAGACCTCGTTTTCGCCGATCACCTCACCGCAGGCGATGCAACGGCAAACGCAAAGGTAGTGCGCCACACGGTAAAGAAAGGTGCGAAAACGGCTTCGCTTGTTCTCCATTGTGTAAGCACTCCTTTACATTTTGAGTTATTCCGGCTTGCACGTACCGCACGCCTTGAAGCCGCGCGATAGGAGTGAAGTGAGCGTCTCGTAAGTTTCTTGCTTATTGTGCGCCGCCATATCGGCAACGCCTGAGCATTCGGGACGGTGTATACGTCTTGACGAAATGTTCAA
Organism: Oscillospiraceae bacterium; assembly: GCA_015064745.1. Lineage (GTDB taxonomy): Bacteria > Bacillota > Clostridia > Oscillospirales > CAG-272 > UBA1740. The sequence goes on from SVRR01000002.1 coordinate 43,837, forward strand.
CACGTAAAGTGTTTCTCCTTGCTCGTAGGAGGGCGGTTCGGGAAGCTCCTCGCCGGAAAGGGCGCTGTCACCCGTCGTGTAATCGATCACAATGCCCGGTTGCACATTGTAAGCAAAAACAGCAAAGCAGATGCCCTCGCCGTCATCCTCCACCGATTTCGCTTCCATCAGTACGCCCGACGCGACGAGATTGTTTCCGTCAAATACGGGGGTCACGCGGAAGAGAACGTGATTTTCCGTTTCCTTTACGTAGGAAGCAATCATGTTTTCAAAGGGAAGCATGCCTTCAATGTTAAGATAGCGCGTACCTGTGATGAGGTTTTCGCGGTTGGCGTTCTCACCCGTCAGCTGGAAGCCGATAAGGTGGCATCGGTTGTAAAGATATCTGCCGTCGACCAGATCCTTGTCGTATTCCTTGTTTAACCAGCCCGATGGCGTGACGCCGCTGATATCGCCGCGCTTTTCCGTTGGCATAATATCAATACCCACAGAGGAAATACAAACGGTGCATCTGCCGAGCGCATCAAGCGTGCCGTAGGTCTCGTAAGAGTCGGTCACAAGGTCTTCTTCTGTGAAATTCGGCTCACCGTTGTTAACGTATACGAACGCCTTGCCGGAATAGCGCGGAATATCCGAAAGGAGACAGATCGTTCCAACAGGGGACGAGCTTGTACCGATACCGCTGTTATCTACAATGGTAATGGAGTCGCCGTCCGACGGACCTCCTGCATCGGGACCGAAGGGAAATGCGGGAATTTCACAGGAGGTAAAAAGAAAGAGTAAGGCTAAAAGCAGTGCAAAAAGCTTGGTTGATAATTTCATTTTCGTCATCTCCTATAAAATTCTACGGTAATCTTTTCGTGCGAGTAACCTGCAAACTCTTCGCTTTTATGAAGAGAAAAGCCCTCGCGCACAAGGCTCTTTGTATCAAAGGATACGTCGGAGGGATAAAGCGCGTTCCAAAGGAAGAGCACGACCTCATCCACACCCGAAAAACTGACGGGAAGATTTTCGATCAAGACAAAATCCTCCGCCTCCGCATCCTTTTGCGGCGCCTCGGTGACGGTGATATCACCGCCTTCTTTAAATTGCTTGGCGGAATACGGATTCATCAGCAATCGCTTATCCGCCGTCATGCTTAAAATATATTCTCTTGCCTTGCGGTCTTGACTCTGGCGGCGACGGTTGAACAGCATCCCCCCGCGCTCGTCGAGAAACAGAATGAGCTTCATGCTTGCCTCCTTGATCGTTTGTTTTATTTTACCATTGATTGCATCGCTTGTCAAGGGAGAAAATAAAAAAGCGGGACAGAGAAGGGCTCTGTCCCGCTCGGGTTGCGACCGCTTTGGCGTTTGCATGTCCTTTGGATTCGTGAAAAGCTTTTTACTTTGCCTTTCGAGAAATAAGGTTTCCGCTTTCCTCACTTGCAAAGGGGGAAAGAAAATCGTTTTCGTATTGGCGTCTGTTTTCTTCCTTGGTAAAATTGGGAATATCGTAGGCAAGACCACCGTTTAATACGCTGCGCCACGCGAGGATGGCGGCGGCAGAGAGCGCTGTGGCTCTGTATACGTTGAAGAAGGGCTCGTATTCACCCTTGAGGTAGCAAATAAAATTGCGGAGCATCCAAAAATCAACACCGCCGTGACCGATACGCATCTGCTCCTCGGTGTAGCTGTCGAATTCCGCCTTGGGTGCCATACTAAGATCCTCGTACTTGAGTTTGTAGCCCATCTTACGGAGGTTGTAGAAGAAGGAGAAGGGACCCGTGTAGTTAGAGGGCTCCCAATAGGGAAGATAGAAGCGTCCCGCGTCCCATTTTTTGTCGACTGTCATATCGTAATGGGTCTCCATCCACCCCGGTTCCAGCCCTACGATGTCGCAGGGAATGCCGAAGCGGCGGAAGGAAGCGCAATCCTCCAGCATGGTCTTTGCTCCCACCTCCTCGTTGCAAACGAAAGTGAAGCCGTACGCCGCTTTGGGAAGCATGACGGGCTTGCCCGAAACATCGGTGTATAGTCCGAGAACACCCTTCATATCACGGGCAAAGAAAATATAAAAGTCAATGACGCCCTTTTCGGCGTTGACAGTCAAAAGGTCTTTCGTCGTCGCACCCATGTCGTAGGTGTGCAGATAAGTGCAGTTGACGAGGATACCCCAGCCCTCCGAGCTCATTAAGAAGGGGATAGGACCGTAGCCGATGTAATCGGTCTGCCAAAGGGTCGCGACACGTCCGCGCTTCATAATGCCGTCTCGGTTGTCGTCACCGAGACCGTAAAGACGCTCTTCGTCCCTAAGGACGGTTGAAAGACAAAAACCCTCATTTTCATAGTTTTTGCCCTGTGCGCCCGAAAACATTACGGTGCGTGTGTGCCCATTTCCCTCGAAACGGATGACACCTTCCTCTATCGTTACGGTGAAGCAATCGGTCGAAAGCACACCGTTTTTAAAGCTTGGTTTACATTTTTTGGCTTTTCCTTTAAAATATTATATTTGGAAAGGAGGGATTCTGAAAAATTCTCCGTCACGCTCACGCGTACGCGAAAGCTTCCCTCGTCAAGACAGCGGAGCTCTACCGTCTGTCTGCCAGCTTGAAAAAATACGAATTCTTCATAAGGTTTTTCATCCTTTCTGTGGATTGCTTTTAGTTTAGCACAACGAATGAACAAAATCAAGCGAAAGTGGATTTCTTTACTTTTTTGTGTAGCCGTATACGAGCGATTTTTGTTTCTCTTTTAAATTACCGTCATGAAATAGTCGGAAAGCGTTTCGGGGCTTTCTTTCATTCCGTTATCGACCCACCACCTGACGGTTTCCACGAAGGTGGATGAAATATGGTTTATCCAATAATCATCGGGAAGCTCTCTTTTTTTCTTATCGCCGAAAAGCTGTGGCTTTTTTTGTACGAGCTGTTTGAGATTTTCCTTGAAATATCTCAAAAACAACTCGTTGTTTTCGCAAGCCAACAGCTCTAAGATGTTATTATCATTCCTTTGTAGGTGCTGTAACAGGTGGAGTATCGCGTGCGAGGGTGCGACGCAGTCGAAAATATGCTTATGCTTCTCACCTGTCGCATCGGTTACGTCGAAAATATGGCAAAACAGTTCTCCGCAAAGGTCCTTGAGCAAGAAGTCCTTGGTTGCAAAGTGCGCGTAAAAGGTTGCTCTTCCAATGTCAGCCTTTTCAATGATTTCTCCAACCGTGATTTGATTGTAATGCTTTTCTGACAGAAGCGCGACAAAGGCTTTAAATATAGATTCTCTTGTCTTTTTTTGCCGTCTATCCATTTCTCCTCCGTACAATTTTAAAAAATTGTTCGATATCGAACGATTCACCCGATAAATATATTGCGTTTTATTTGGCATACGATTATAATATTATTGTACAAGGCGTTCGATAACAAATATATTGTATCATAAAATTAAGCCTTTGTCAATTTGGAGAAATCATGAAAACCGAAAAAAACATTCTTTTTGCCTTTGTTCTCAATTTTGCCTTTTCCTTGTTTGAGTTTTTCGGCGGCGTTTTTACCGGTAGCGTTGCGATCATTTCAGACGCCATCCACGACCTCGGTGATGCCGCGAGTATAGGCGCCGCCTTCTTTCTTGAAAAGAAAAGCAAAAAGCAACCCGATGAAAAATACACCTACGGCTACGCCAGGTATTCTGTCATCGGCGGAGTGATAACGACCCTGATTCTTCTGCTTGGGTCTTTGCTCGTTACTTACAATGCCGTTTTGCGTATCATCGATCCCATCAAGATCGACTACGAGGGAATGATTGTTATCGCGATCGTGGGCGCGTGTGTCAACCTTGGCGCCGCTCTTCTGACGAGGCATGGAGATTCTCTCAATCAAAAAGCGGTTAATCTTCATATGCTTGAGGACGTGCTCGGTTGGTTTATCGTGCTTGTGGGCGCGATCGTCATGAGATTTACCGATTTTAGTATCATTGATCCGTTAATGTCCATAGGCGTAGCCGTTTTTATTTTTGTAAATGCCGCAAAGAATTTGAAGGAGGTTTTGGATCTTTTTCTTGAAAAAACACCCAACGGCATCCACATTGAGGAGCTCAAAGAGCATCTTTGCGAAATTGACGGTGTGCTTGACGTTCATCATATACACGTTTGGAGCATGGACGGATACCGTAACTACGCTACAATGCACGTTGTTATAAAAGGCGACGCGCATGAGATAAAGCAGAAAATTCGAGATGAACTGACGGAACACAGCATCACTCACGTAACGATCGAGATTGAAACGGAAGGTGAGCATTGCCACGAGGAACACTGTCACGCAGAAGCCACTTCTTCCCACGGACATCACCACCATCATCACCATCACCATCATTAAAGAAGCAAAAACGCTCTGCCGAAGCAGAGCGTTTTTTGTAGTACGAGAAACAAATTATCTCTTGGAGAACTGGGGTGCGCGACGAGCACCTTTGAGACCGTACTTCTTTCTTTCCTTCATTCTCGGGTCGCGCGTGAGGAAGCCTGCCTTCTTGAGGGCGGGTCTGTTCTCTGCGTCTGCAACAACGAGAGCGCGGGCGATGCCGTGGCGGATAGCGCCTGCCTGACCGGAAAGACCGCCGCCCGAAACGTTTGCAACAACGTCGAACTTGCCTTCCGTCTCGGAAACGCCGAAGGGCTGAGCGATGATGAGCTTGAGCGTTTCGAGACCGAAGTACTCGTCAACGTTCTTGCCGTTTACGGTGATAGCGCCGGTACCGGGATAAAGACGAACGCGAGCGACCGACTTCTTTCTTCTGCCGGTGCCGTAGAAATAAGGCTTTGCACTAGTATACATTCTTTCGTCCTCCCTCATCAAATGGTCTCAGGCTTCTGTGCCTGCTGGTTGTGGGTCTCGCCTGCATAAACCTTCAGACGGGTGAAGGCCTTCGCGCCGAGGGTGTTGTGGGGAAGCATGCCCTTAACAGCAAGCTCCATAGCGAACTCGGGGCGCTTTTCCATCAGCTCACGGTAACCAACGGTCTTAAGACCGGAGATGTAACCGGAGTGGTGGTGGTACTTCTTCTGATCGAGCTTGTTGCCGGTTAGAACAGCCTTAGCTGCGTTGATGATGATGACGTACTCGCCGCAATCCACGTGGGGCGTGTACTCGGGTCTGTGCTTGCCGCGAAGAATGGTAGCAGCCTTAACAGCCGTCTCACCAAGCGTCTTGCCGGCAGCATCGATGACGTACCATTTGCGAGAAATGGTCTCTGCCTTTGCCATAAAAGTAGACATTTCGTTTTCCTCCGTTTTGATTGTTCCCGTGCATGCACACGGTTCTTTTTTTGACAACGCCGATATTATAGCACGCTGAAAAACGCTTGTCAATAGTTTTTTGAGAACTTTTTTTGCTTTTTTGGTTTTTTGCGCACTTATCTCTCGTAATCTCTGTTTTTCTCTGTTTTTCTCTTGTTTTCTAAAAAACGAATACACAATTTTAATTGTAAAAAAAGCGTGAACAAAAGAAATGCTCACGCTTGCTTTCGGAAGGATTGGGTTATTTGTTTCTCTCTTCGATGAGGAAGGTTGCTTCCATATCCGCAACGTAGGTTGCCATAGCGAGAGGGAACATCTCAAAGGCTTGGGAAACGTTTTTGGCTTCTTCTTCCTTGGAAAAGCCCATGTGATATCGAATGGCAAAGGCTTCCTCTCTTGTGAGCTTCATAAAGCCGGAAATGACGTATACCGACTTTTCGCCGTGCCCGTAGGGAAGCTGATCGTCAAACTCATAGCTATCGACCGACACCCAAACGCCGTCCTTTTTCACGTTGCGCTTGGAGGGCTTGTAAATGTTGACCTTGCAAAGGTCGTGGAGCAGAGAAACAATGGCAATGCTCTCCTCGGAAAAGTGCAGGTCATACGTATCGGTAAAGCGAGCGCTCGTCACGTAGGCGCGGAGCGATTCGTATACATTGACGCTGTGCTCGCAAAGCCCGCCCGCATACGCACCGTGAAAGCGCGTCGACGCGGGTGCCGTGAAAAAGTCGGATGCGGGCGACTCCAAATACGCAAGAAGCGCGTCCGCCCCCTCGCGCGTGATGTGTTCTTTATAGTAGGCAATGAATTTTTGCTTGTTGGAAAGAGGTGTTTCCATAATAAACTCCTTTTTGAACGTTCTTGTACAATTATATCATCCTTTCTTCAAAAAAGCAAGGACTTATTGCAAAACGAGGAAAAATGTGGTAAAATAAAGAAAAAACGGAGAGGAAAGGCGAATGTATTCAAGAGTTTACGTGGAAGTCACCAATAGCTGTAATATGAATTGCTCCTTTTGCCATGGACATTCGCGCGCATTTCGCTGTATGACGGCGGAAGAGTTTTCGTCCGTACTCGACGCGCTTGCGGGCAAAACGCAGTTTCTTTATTATCACCTCATGGGCGAGCCGCTGACGCATCCCGCGCTTCCCGAATTTCTTTCCATGGCGAAGGAGCGGGGCTTTCACTCCGTTATCACTACCAACGGCACGCTTCTTGCGCGCCGAGGGCGCGCGCTGCTCGACGCGGGCGTGTATAAGGTCAACATTTCGCTTCATAGCTTTGAAAAAGGGGAAGACGAAATCTTTTACCGTTATCTTGCGGAGGTTTCCGATTTTGCCGATCGTGCCTCGTTATCGGGTGTTATCGTCGTTTTTCGACTTTGGAACAATGGGCTTGACGGTGGCAGAAACAAAAATATCCTCGCTTTTCTTCGGGAGCGGTTTTCGGGCGAATGGAAGGAGAACACACGCGGCATTCGCATTCGCGAAAAGCTTCACTTAGAATGGGGAGAACGTTTTGCGTGGCCCGATAAAGACGCACCCGAAACGGGAAGTGAGGTCTTTTGCTACGGACTTTCCGATCATTTTGGAATTTTATCGGACGGAACGGTCGTCCCGTGCTGCTTGGACAGTGACGGCAGTGTCGCACTTGGCAACATTCACGAAACGCCCATTGACACCATCCTCTCGTCGCCCCGTGCCCAAGCCATCAAGGAGGGCTTTGCGCGCCGCCATGCAAGTGAAGAGCTTTGCCGTCGGTGTGGATATGCAACAAGATTTTTATAAAAAAAGCGGAGGCTATTCTTTGTACCATTGAAAATTTTTTGGTTTTCGCTTGCTTTTCTGCTTTTTCTTTGATACAATGGAGAAGAAATCCGCTCGGTGTTTAAGAGCGGCTGAAAACAAGTAACTTTACTTATGAAAGCACTTTTTGTTATCTGTGTGATTGCAGGATATTCGGGTGAAAAACGCGTGGCACCTATTCTTATCGAAATGCTTAAGAAGATTGAATACTTTGACGGTGGCTATGCGACGGGTATCGCGACCATTCACGAGGGCAAGCTTTATTACGCCAAAGCCAAGGGCGACGCCGACATGCTTCTCAAAATGACGGACGCGCTTGATCTTCCCGGTACGACGGGCATCATTCATTCCCGTCCGGGCTTTGACTTTTTTTCTACCACTCCCCCCTTTCTCGACCGCGATGAGCGACTTGCGTTGGTCACCAACGGCACCTCTGTCGGGACCTCGACCAAGGAGTTTTACGAGGAACAGCGGCGCGTTGCCGACGAACTGTGTGATGCGGGGGTCCACTCTCGTTGCGGAGCGGATATCAAGCCCGAGGGCTTCTATGAGAAGTTCATGGCGAAGGACGGTAAGATCTTTTGGGCACCCGAGCTTCGCGCCTATCCCATAGGGCTTGCCGTCGCAAATGAAAAAGGCGACAAGAGCGCCGCACTCGTTCGTGCGCTGAAAGCAAGCTACGAGCGACTTCCCGCCGATCAGGTTTCGGTCATGATTCACGCCGACATTCCCGATATCATCACCCTTTGCACCGTTACCCGACCCATGTCGGTTTTGGAGGCGGACGGCGCGACCTATATCGCCTCTTGCGCGCTCGCCTTTCCCGAGAACGTAGAGGGTAAGGTCACACACCTTCCGCAGTGCTCTCTCGCGCAGATTACGCCAAACGGCTTTTCGGTTCTCTTCGATCATCTTGATGGCGTGCGCTGTGAGCCTGTGACCGAAGAAATCATCGCCGCATTCACGGCGTCGTTAGAGAAACAGATCGGAAAGGGCGGAAAACCGCTTTCCGTCTACGAGCTCGAACTGCCCAACGTCTGGCACGAGCCGATGGTGGACTGCGATCGCTTCCGTGTGGAAGGCGGAAAATTAAAGCCGAATCTTCCCGCCTTTTATCAAACCGTCTACCGCCTTTATAAAGAGGGGCGCCTCTCCTTTGCGACGGACAGAATATATGCGCGCGACGTCGTTTGGCCGAGTGTCGACTGCTATTTTACGAAATTTTCTTTGAACTGACTTGTGACGCAAGAACGGGTCTCTTACTGCTTTTGTGTTTTTTCAAGGGCTTTAATTTAAAAAATTGGCGAGGAAGAGTGATTACGGTCACTCTTCCTCGCTTATAAATAACCTTTTTTAGCGATTTTTCATGTATTCGATCAGCTTGTCGGGAAAGTTGACCGTCATACCGCTGTCCACGCCGATCTCTACGGCGTATTTCATGATTTCGGTATCCGAAATGCCCCAAGCGCGGCAGGAAAGCCCCGCGTTCTTGTATGCTTCGATGTCCTCTTTCGTAATAGCACCTGCCATCGGGCAGGCTTGGTAGGCGCCGATCGCCGCGAGAAGCTCAAGGGTGTCCTCTTTTCGCTCCTTGTAGAGCCAACCCAGACGCACGCCTTTATCGTAGTCGTAGCATTCGGTGAGAGCTTCATACCGAAAGGAGGTAATGATGGATTTCTCAAGCGCGTTATACTTCCTTAGCATATCGATCACGAGAGCACCGATGCCCGTGACCTTCAGCTCAATCGCAAGCGTGAGATCGCGCCAAGCGAAGTACTTGAGGAAGTCTTCAAAGGTCATAAGACAGTCTATGCGCCCGTGCTTTTCGTTTTTCACTCTTGCTTTTCGCAGCTCCTCGTACGTATAATCGCAAATGCTGCCCTCAAAGCCCGTTTTCGCCTTCATAAAATCGTCGTGGTAGATCATAAGGATGCCGTCCTTTGAGATCTGTACGTCGGTCTCAATGCCGTCAGCACCCATATCAACCCCTGCTGCAAAGGAGGAAAGGGTGTTCTCCGGATAGTATTCGGAAGCGCCTCTGTGCGCGTAAATGACAAATTTGTTCATGGCAGCTCCTCCGCATTTGTTTTATGCACTTCAAATATAGCAGATTGGCTATGCGTTGTCAATGATTTGAGAACATGAAAAATAAAATTCAAACTGTGGAAAGAGGAGCAGATCGAATCTGCTCCCCTGAAAGCCTTGATTTTATTGACTTTTAAATTACTTGAAGTATCTGTTCAAGAGCCCCTCGAAGACTCAGCCGTGGCGCGCCTTGTCGCCAAGGTCGCTCTTCTTCGCGTATACTCGGGTTTTATTCTGCCGTCTTGCCGCAGTTTTGGCAGTAGCCGTTCTCAAAGACGTGCTCTCTCGTGGGGGCGAAGATGAAGTTGCAGTCGGTGCAATGCCTTGCCGTCGTGCAATCACCGTCATCCTCTTCGCTTTGATGGGTGACACCCTCGCCGTCCGGCGTTCTCTCATAGAAATAGGTCACGTCGCCGTTTTTGGCGTATATTTTATCCAGTAGAATATCGCCCGTTTCGTTCGACCATATTGTGACTCTATTCAGGCTGACCATATCGCCGTAATATTCTGTTATTGCGTGCGTGTTTTCGTCGGGCCGCTCGTCAATTCGGACAAAAAGCACGTTTCCGTCCGCGTCAAGAAAGATCTGCTTCGTCTCTTCTCCCTCGTCGTTGTATTCAAATCTCACGCGCTCGTGGAGCACGCCGTTTTGGTAGGTGCTTTGCTCGATGCGTTTGCCCTTTTCGTCGTAGGTGTAGACGGTATAGCTGTTATACTCGGGGGAGCTCGGGTAGTCAACGTCTAAGCGCGAGAGCAGGCCCTTGTCGCTGTACGTATGCAGCTCGGTGAAGTCAAGAACACCGTCTTCAAAATACTGAACGGTTACCGTTAAGAGATTGCTGTCCTTGTCGCGGGTATAAACCTCTTCTTGGCGAGTTCCGATCTCGTAATCTTTATAAGTGCTCTTGAGTGGGGCGCCGAGCGTATTGTATTCGATATACTCATAGTATTCCCCGGGGTAGTCGTAGATCTCTTTGAGGAGAGTGCCGTCTTCGCCGTATTCGTAAGAGTCGTTGAGGACGCCGTTTTCGTTGTATGTGGTTTTTTTGGTCAGCGTTCCTTGCGCGTTGTATTCGAGAAGGTGATATTCGTCGAGCTCACCGTCCTCGTGGTAATCGTCCTCTCGGATCACACGACCGTTTGCGTCGTAAATATAAACGGTGTAATCGTCAAGCGTGCCGTCCGAATCATAGTCCGACTCCTTGTAGAGCCTTCCTTCCGCATCGTATTCGTAAAGATAATATTGGACCAAAACCTCTTCATAGTAGGCGGTGCGTTTCGTGAGCTTTCCCGCTTCGTTATATTCGTAGTTTTCCATGAGAAACAGGTCGCCCAAGGAGCCAATGTCCTCCTCCTTGATGATCTTGCCGCTTTCGTCATACGTGGTGAGGAGATAGAACTCCGAGCCGTCGGGATAAACAGAGCCTTCCTTGACTACCAGATCTCCAAAGAGGATCCGATATTCACGCCAGCCGTCATCTAAGTACGAGATGACCTTAAAGGTGCATCCGCATCCGCAGACGCCGCCGAGGTCAAGCGTGTGGGCCTCCTCGGTGGACGCGTCCTTTTCACCGCAGAGCGCGCAGACCTTATAATGGGCACTCGCGTAATAGCCCATCTTCGAATAATCGTGGTTGCATTCGGGCTTTGTACACGAGGCAAGGGTAAGAAGGAGAAAGAGGGCTGCGAGTATTGTCGCAAACATTTTTTTCATACGGTTGCTCCTTAAAAATATGGTGATTTCAAAAGAAGCCCTTGCTTTCGCAAGGGCTTCTTCAGCTCTGAATTACTTGAAATATCTGTTAAGCAGTCCCTCGAAAGCCTTGCCGTGTCGAGCTTCGTCGCGTGCCATTTCGTGAACGGTGTCGTGGATGGCGTCAAGTCCAAGCTCCTTTGCGCGCTTTGCAAGCTCAGTCTTGCCGGCGGTAGCGCCGTTTTCGGCTTCCACACGCATCTCAAGGTTCTTCTTGGTGGAGTCGGTCACGACTTCTCCAAGGAGCTCTGCAAACTTAGCGGCATGCTCTGCCTCTTCATAAGCTGCCTTCTCCCAGTAAAGACCGATCTCGGGATAGCCTTCTCTGTGTGCGACTCTTGCCATAGCGAGGTACATACCGACCTCGGTGCACTCGCCCATAAAGTTCATGCGAAGACCCTCAATGATCTCAGCGTCAACGCCCTGCGCAACACCGACAACGTGCTCAGCTGCCCAAGCCATGCCTTCCTTCTGCTCGGTGAACTTGGAAGCAGGTGCTTTGCATTGGGGGCACTTTTCGGGAGCAGCGTCTCCCTCGTGTACGTAGCCGCAGATCGTGCAAACAAACTTTTTCATATCAATATCTCCATTTCTTTTTTTGTTTTTTTATTTTCAACCTCTTCGGTTTACGTCTCTATTATAGCATACACTTTTTGAAATGTATGTGACTAAGTTACATATCTTTTGGAAAATTTTTCTTTTTTCGACGGGAAAGGAGAATTTACGGATAAGTATTGCTTTTTTCACCTTTTTCTTTTATAATAAAGGGGACTAAATAATATCCCGAAAGGAAATCTCGTGAAAATGCTTCGCACTGCTTTAGCGCTCTTTTTGACATTGGCGCTTCTTTTGTCTGCCGTTGGCTGCGGTTATTCCCCCATCAAGTCCTCGGATGAGGAGCTTGCAACCGTTTTAACGCTTGACGGCTCCTTTGATGTCCCTTACGAGCTGTATCGCTTCTATTTCCTATCTGAGCTGGCGCTCGCGGAGAAGGATCCTGCTACGTTAAACGAACAGGAAAAAACGGCGTTTTTTGCCGAAATTCAGAAAAAAACGCTGGAAGAGATCTCCGGTGTTTACGCTGTGTTTAAACTCGCGAAAGAGTATGATATTGATGTGGAGTCAAGAGAGTTCGATAAATACGTAAAGGAAGGCGTCATCTCTGCGGTGGAGGGGGACGAGAGCTATCTCGGCTACGGCGATTACGATACCTATCTTTCCGAGATCGGTAAGGCTTATATGAACGACAGCGTTTTTCGCTTTTTGCTCCGTTACCGCTACGCGGAACAAAAGCTTGCCGCGCTTTTACGTGACACGGACGTCTTGAAAAGCGACGCGGAATCCGTTCTTTCTTATATGAACAGCGACGAATGCGTGCGCGTTTCGTGGGTGTATATTCCTTACACCGTTTTGCCCGGATACACCGAAAGAAGACTCACCGAGATGGCGGATGAGGCGAAGAGCGCCACCGATGCCGAGTTTCTCGCTATGACCCACAGCGTTGTTCCCGACGCCTACACCGATGCCGAGCTTGACACGGGCTTCTATATCGGAAAATACCAGCTTGACCCCTACTTTGAAGCGCTTACCGAGACCGCCTTTTCATTGGAGTTGGGGGAGACCTCGTCTTGGATCGATTCGGGTGACGGAAAATACCTTGTCCGCCGTCTTCCCAAGGATGAGAGCTATCTATCCGATGATAAAAATCTTCCCGATTTCACGGAGTATTATCTTTTGAACAGCTTTTATCGCTGTTTGTCTGAGGAAGCCGCACGGTTGTCCTCGACAGTCGCATATGCGTCCGCTTACGAGACGCTTTCCTTCGACACCGTCAAGATGCCGGAGTGACCTATGCAGACGGTTATCGAAAACTTAAAAACTCACGTGGGGACACGGCTTCCGCATGAGGTCGTTTCGCTTTTGCGTGCATTGCACCGTGCTGCGAGAGGGTTGCTTGACAGCGATGCAACCCTAAACGCTTCGGAGGAAATGTACGCCGTTTTTGAAGAAGAAAGCGGCGTTTGCGCGCTTGCCATTCTTTGTGTCGGCTTTTCTCGCTACGCGCGCTCACTTGCCTTTTCTGCGGAGGAAACACCGCATAAAATACTTCTTCGCTTGACAGGGGTACGGCGTAAGGATGGCGATTCCCTTGATTATCGGGATATTTTACCTGAAAGGGAAGCGTGTCGCCGTGCGCTTGATTCGTTTTTGACTCAAAACCGTATGGCGTATGAGTTTGCGGAGCGGGAAGGGGAGTTGTGTCTCACCGTTGCTTTCCCACGATTTTTGGCGGATAGCTACGACGTGTGCGCGGTGGATGCGGAAAATATTTGCGGTACGTTTTACAACGTTATGCTGTTTCTCGCGGGGGATGAACCCAAGCGTCCCTTGCCTCTTGTTTGAGCCAAGAATTGCAAAACACGGCTTTTTTGAGCCGTGTTTTTTTTCGTGAGGCGCGGTTTTATTCGGTGCGTTTCAAAAGCATTCGTATAAAGTTTGCGATACAAGGGAAAATACAAGGGGAAAGCGTAACTTTATACATTTACCGAAAAAAGGAAGTGCCAATGGTTTGGGAAACGATTGCTGCTCGTAGGGAGCAAAGACGTCAAAAAAAGGAAAAAACAAGCACTTGTCGAGGGGAGAGTCTTCCCGTTGTTCGGGTTCTCGATATCCCGTATTTTGACGGCGATATGGAGAATGCGGTCAACCGTGTGCTCCCATTTATAAAAAGCCGCTCTCCTTTTGCTGTCTTCACTCCGGGAGCAACCGTTGCCGCCCGCGCAGCAAAAGAGCCCACGCTTGCCGCGCTTTTAAAAACGGCGGATATGATTTTGCCCGATGGATGCGGCTGCCTTTTGGCGGCGCGCCTGTGCGGTAAAAGGCTTAAAGAGCGTATCGCGGGCATTGATTTTGCTGAAAAGCTGTTTAGGGAGGCGGAAAAAATCTCTGCCCGCGTTTTTTTGTACGGCGCAAAAGAAGGGGTTGCCGAACGCGCCGCCGTACGGCTAAGGGGGAAATACCCGTCTTTGATCTTCGCTTCTGCCTGCGGTTATGGGGAAGATCCGTGGGAAAGAATTGCCGCTTTTTGTCCGCACGTCGTTTGCGTTTGTCTTGGCGCGGGAAAACAAGAAGCCTGGATTGCAGAGCACAAAGAGAAGGTGGGCGGCGTTATGATGGGGCTTGGGGGGAGTCTTGACGTTTGGGCGGGGGAGGTTCGCCGCGCGCCGCGCGCTTTTCAGCGTATGGGACTTGAATGGGCGTACCGAACGGTGCGTGAGCCAAAAAGAATAGTTCGCCTTTTTACGGTACCGCGCTATTTGCTTGCGTGCGCCTTGTCACGTCGTTCGTCAAAATGCCAAAATAAGAAAAAAAACAAAGGGAACGATGGCAAAATGTAACAAATTTGATAAAAAAATGCCAAGCCCTATTGCAAACTGAAAAAGACTGTGCTATAATACTTGATTGGTGAAGAGGAAATCTTTGCCACAGAATCGTTTTTCAAAAAATATATATAAAATCGGAGGAAGAAATCATGTCAGTAAAAGTTGCCATTAACGGCTTTGGCCGTATCGGCCGTCTCGCATTCAGACAGATGTTTGGTGCGGAAGGCTACGAGGTTGTTGCCATCAACGACCTTACCAGCCCCAAGATGCTCGCTCACCTTCTCAAGTACGATACCGCTCAGGGTAACTACGTTGCTATGGGCCACACCGTATCCGCAGACGACGAGGCAGGCACCATCACCGTAGACGGCAAGACCCTTAAGATCTACGCAGAGAAGAACGCAGCTGACTGCCCTTGGGGTGAGCTCGGCGTTGACGTCGTTCTTGAGTGCACCGGCTTCTACTGCTCCAAGGAGAAGTCCATGGCTCACATCCAGGCAGGCGCAAAGAAGGTCGTTATCTCTGCTCCCGCAGGCAACGATCTTAAGACCATCGTTTACAGCGTAAACGACAACACCCTGACCGCAGACGACCAGATCATCTCTGCCGCATCCTGCACCACCAACTGCCTCGCTCCCATGGCTAAGGCTCTCAACGACTACGCTCCCATCCAGTCCGGTATCATGACCACCGTTCATGCTTACACCGGCGACCAGATGGTTCTTGACGGCCCCCACAGAAAGGGTGACCTCCGCCGCGCTCGTGCCGCTGCTCAGAACATCGTTCCCAACTCCACCGGTGCTGCTAAGGCAATCGGTCTCGTTATCCCCGAGCTGAACGGCAAGCTCATCGGCTCTGCTCAGCGCGTTCCCACCTGCACCGGCTCTACCACCATTCTCGTGGCTGTCGTTAAGGGCAAGGACGTTACCAAGGAAGGCATCAACGCCGCAATGAAGGCTGCTGCAAGCGAGTCCTTCGGTTACAACGAGGACGAGATCGTTTCCTCCGACGTTATCGGTATGCGCTTCGGCTCTCTCTTTGACGCTACCCAGACCATGGTCGCTAAGATCGACGACGATACCTATCAGGTACAGGTCGTTTCGTGGTACGACAACGAGAACTCCTACACCTCTCAGATGGTTCGCACCATCAAGTATTTCGCAGAGCTGTAATTTTTACACTCGCAAGCGCCCACGCACATAGCGTGGGCGCTTTTGCATCTTTTTCGCAAAAATAGTGATTTTGCAAGAATAAAAATGCAGAAAACCTTGACTTTTGTTTATCCATGAGTATAATAATAAGCAGTTGACCCAATAAAAATTTTTGGAGGCATATTATGAAAAAGATTATTTCTCTCGCGCTCGCACTTGTAATGCTCCTTGGCATGGTCGGCGTGCTCGCGTCCTGCGGCGACGATGCGATCATCGTTCACACCAACGCGTTCTTTGCTCCCTTCGAGTATTATGACGGCGATGTGATCAAGGGCGTTGACGTTGAGATCATGAATCTTGTTGGCGAAAAGCTTGGCAAGGAGATCAAGTTTGAGAACGTAGAATTTTCCGCCATCATCGATAACGTTAAGGCAGGCGAGGTCTGTGACGCAGGTGCGGCAGGCATTACCATTACGGATGAAAGAAAGGAAAAGGTAGACTTCTCCATTCCTTACTACACCTCCGTACAGTACGTTATCTTCAAGGACGGCACCGTTGAGACCAAAACGGTAGACGGCGTTGATTACATCGTATGGGAAGCCCTTGCAGGCAAGACCATCGGCGTACAGACCGATACCACCGGTTGGATCTACACCGACGGTGAGATCAATGCTACCGAGGACAACGACTACGGCTATGCAGGTGTTCTTTACGACACCGACACCGAGCTCAAGAACTTTGACACCGCGCAGCTTGCTGCTGACGGCATCATTGCCAACAACAACGACGTTGTTATCATCGATGAGCTTCCCGCGCAGTACATCGTTTCCAAGAATTCTGCCCTTAAGTGCCTGCCCCTCTACTATTCGGGCGAGACCGATGCGGAAGATGCTCCCGTAGAAGAGCAGTACGCAATCTGCGTGACCAAGGGCAACACCGAGCTTCTTGACGCCATCAACGCGGTTCTTACCGACCTTATGAAGAAGGACGATGCAGGCAAGACCGAAATCGAAAAGATGGTTATGAGACACATGGGTCTCGGCGAATAATTCGCAAAAAAATATTTGCGGAAAAAGAACCGACGGAAGTGCGGTTCTTTTTCCTCGTAAAGGGAATCAAAAATGGATTTTATCACAAAGATCATAGAGCTCTTTTCCACGGAAAAATATATGAGCAGTATTTGGAAGGGGCTTGAGACTACGCTCGTCATTTCGGTGCTTGCCGCCCTGCTCGGACTTGTGCTGGGTACGATCGTTGCTTTCGTCACGATTGCAAACGATACGAAGTGGATGAAGATTCCGAAGATTATCTGTAAAATATATATCACAGTAATTCGCGGCACGCCGATGGCACTTCAGCTCTTTATCATGGCGTACGTTATTTTTGCCATTCGCGGCTTTCCTCAGGTGATTACCGCAACCATCGCGTTCGGTATCAACTCAGGTGCCTATGTTGCCGAGAGCATCCGCGCGGGCATCCTTTCCGTAGACATCGGTCAGACGGAGGCAGGACGCGCGCTCGGTCTTCCCGGACGTATCACAATGCTGAGGATCGTGATCCCGCAGGCGATCAAAAACGTCATTCCCGCAATCGGTAACGAGCTTATCGCTCTTATTAAGGAAACGTCTATCGTCAGCATGATCGGTATGTATGACTTAACTATGGCGGCAAAGATCATCGGTAGCGGTAATAACATGGCAAGCTACATCGTGCCTATGGCAGTCGTTGCTATGTTCTATCTCGCGATTGTCTACATTCTGACCTTTGGCATCAAAAAAATCGAAAGGAGGCTCCGCGCAAGTGATAGACGCTAAGAATATTTATAAATCCTTTGGCTCACTTCAAGTGCTTCGCGGTGTTTCCACCGAAATTAAGGATGGCGAAAAGGTTGCTATCATCGGTCCCTCGGGAAGCGGAAAGTCCACCTTTCTCCGCTGTATGAATCTTCTTGAAATCCCCTCGGCAGGAGAGGTGTGGCTTGAAAACGATCTTATCACCACGTGCGACCCCACCTTGCACCCTGAGCTTTCCGCGCTTTCCGGCAGAGACTTGAAGCGCGCCCGCGCGGCGTTTGAGAAGGAGCATCGTCTTGACATCAACCTCGCCCGTCAAAAGATGGGCATGGTGTTCCAGCACTTTAATCTCTTTAACAATCTCACCGTTCTTCAAAACCTTATGCTGGCTCCCGTACAGCTCAAGCTGAAGACCAAGGAAGAGGCTGAGGAAACGGCACGCGCTCTCCTCCGCCGCATTGGACTTGAGGATAAAGCAAACGTTTATCCTTCCACCCTGTCGGGCGGTCAAAAGCAGAGAATTGCTATCGTTCGCGCCCTTGCCATGAACCCGAAGGTCATGCTCTTCGATGAGCCTACGAGCGCGCTCGACCCCGAAATGGTCGGCGAGGTGCTTGATCTCATCCGTGAGCTTGCCGATGAAGGCATGACCATGGTCATCGTTACCCACGAAATGGGCTTCGCCCGCGAGGTCGCTGACCGCGTGCTCTTCATGAGCGACGGTGTGATTACCGAGGAAGGCACCCCTGCCGAGCTTTTCGACAACCCCAAAAACGAAAGAACGAAGCAATTCCTTCGTTGCGTATTATAATCAAACCTTATACAAAAAACGCCATCATTCGATGGCGTTTTTATTTTTTATTCTACAACCGTATATTCCATCATTTCATAATGGAGCTTTGTACCTATATCAATACCATCGGGCAAGAGCGCCATGGCGATGAAGAGCTCTTCGCCTGTTTCGGTGTTGATGAGTATGGCGTATTCGCCCTCGATCCGCTTTACGGTATAATCGTGTGCTTCTAACATATTAGATCCCTTTATGAAGTTTTTGAAGGTGCGGAAACTTTTTTCAAAAAGTTTCCGCATTTCCTTTTAGAACGTGAATACGACGAAGTCTGCCGCCGAAACGGTCGCGTAGTAGGTCTTGTCATCTACCTTTTCAAGGTGGATGTCCTCGCGCGCGTTCTTGAAGACTTCAAGCGCGCCGTTCTTCAAGGTGATCTTCACGCGCTTGTCGCAGGCACGGTTGATCACGTCGCCCTTGGCGCTCGTGCGCATATTGCCTTCGTTATTGAAGACGGTGAGGAAGCGGCGTCCCTTGTCGTCGGTCGATACCAGCCAATGAAGACCGTCTACGTATACGGGCATCACTTCGGGGATAACGCGGTCAAGCTCGTTTGTGAGTTTGCCGATGTCGGCGCCGGAAAGGATCTTTTGCGCCATAGCGGGGTTTGCCTTGGCAAATCTGCCGTCCGCCGTTGCGTCAATCAGGTAGTCGTACTTCGCAAGCTGCTCGTCGGTGGCATCCTCGTAGACGATATCAAATACGTCACCGAAGCGGCCGTTGGCAAGCACGTGTCCCTCGTTGCCGAATGCCTCCTCGGGAACGCGGTTGAAGAGAAGCGTCAGAAGATCCTCAATGTGACCGTAGTATTCGCTTTCGGCTTCGGTGAGCTTTACCGACATGTATTTTCCGCGGCGGGTGCCGATATAGCAACGCTCATCGAAGGTCTCGGGAATCTCAACACAGGCGTAGTCGAGAGGAAGCACAAGGGCGATAGGAGTCTTTGCTTCGATGCCGTGAATACCCGCGGCGGTGTCAATGAACTCTTTTTTTACCTTGCCGTAGGGGGTAAGAACGTAGTCCTTCGTGTCGTAGTAGCTGCAACGGAATCCCCATTCCTCGCCGAAATAATCAGCGCCGGACATGAGGGTGTGGAAGTAGAGGCGCTCTTGGAGAAGTCTTGAGCTTCCGCCGTTCTCGCCGTGGGTGGTATAGTCGTCGTTGCCGTGCAGGTCTTGCGTCAAATACCATTCGTTAAAGCCATCCTCGGTGAAGCAGGGCATGCAATAGCGTATGTTGCCCTCCTCGTTTCTGTCCGCACGCCAGCACTCGTAATAAGTACCCCAAGTCTTTCCCTTTGCCCTTGCCGTACCGCGCGCAAGCGCCACAGCCTGGCGCATGAGAGGAATCTGACAGCCGACCTCCGGCATAAAGGTACGCATGCCAAGCTCATCCTGCATTTTGGTAAAGAGGAAATAGCTGTCAACGGGCAGAATGTTGTTTGCCGTACCCTCCATGCGCCAAGCGAAGAGCGCGCGGATCTCCTCAATGAAATCCTTTACCGTCTCGGCGTAGGTGAGGTTCGCATAATATTCGGGTGTTCCCTGCGAGAAGGAAACCAGCCTTTCGCCATCGGCGGTGACGGCATTCTTTGAAAGCAGCTTTCCACGAAGCTCTGCGGGATCAAAGCCGCTTTTTTTGCCTGTCACTCATAAAATCTTTGCCCAGTCCGAGTTGCGGCGGTTGGATGCGCTCTCGTGAAGCTGGAAGCCGAGAAATTGGTCTCCGAGGATATTTCTGTACTCCTCAATGAGCGCCATATCCAGCTTGTAGGACGGCATATAGGTGGTACCGCCCGCCAAGCGGTCCACGTAAAAGGGAATGTGATTGTCCTTGATGAGGTGATAAAGAGGTGTGCCTTTGGCGGCGTATTCGTTGAAAAGGTACTTTTTGGGGATGGGAAAATCGTGTTGAAGCTTAAAAGCGCTGTCAGCGTTTAAAAGCCCGTTTTTCTCAAGTCCCTCAACCCAGTCCTCGCGGTAAACGTGAAAAAATTTCATAGCATTGCCTCCTGCTTTTTATGCTTTTTTCTCCTGTATTCTTTGGGGGTCATTCCAACGATCTCTTGAAAGCATCGGTTAAAGGTGCGAATGAAATTGTATCCGACCGAATAAGCGATCTCTGTGATGGGGGTATCATCAAGTTTAAGCATCTCGCACGCGCGGCTGATGCGTAGGGAATTGATGTAGTCGTTAAAGCCGATGTGCAGCTTGCGGTTAAACAAATGCGAAATGTAATAGCGGCTGATGTGCAGCTTATCCGAAATGGTCTGCAATGAAATATCGGTATCGTAATTCTCATAGCAAAAGTGAATGATGTTTTTCATAACGTCGGTTTCACACGAGCCGTTCTCTCTTAGCGGCATTGCGCGGAACAGCTCGCTGAAAAGAACGAGAAGATAGCCCCGTACGGCGATATCCGCATATTTGGCGTTTTTTGCGTGAAGGTCGATCGCGCCCGCAATCGCCTTTACAATATGCTCGTTTTCGCTCGCGTGTAAAACGAGAGGTGTTTGGGGATCATCGTTTTAAAGACCTGACCGAATTCGGGACAAATGTCGGGAGACGCGATCAAGATCTCATGGAGAACGGTGGGTGTCTCGTCAAGATAATAATGAATTTGATTGGGAAAGGCAATAAACAGATCCCCTGTCGAAACGGTGACGGAGACGTCGTCCGCTATCGCGACGGTGGTGCCCTCCTTAACGAGCACGATCTCCACCTGGGAATGGAGGTGAGGTGTGGGCGAAAGAGACTTTCCGCGCCGCGCTTCGTATGCGTGTGGTTTTCTCTCAAGCGTAAAAAGCATACGCCCATCCCCTCCTTTGCGATTTGTTGCAATATTTGTCCTGTAAAAAACTCTCTGTGTCTTGTATTATACAGCAAGATAGATTGAAATACAAGTAGGTTATACCTATAAATGACTGATTTTTACAAAAAAACATTGGTTCCGTATATAAAAGTGAAAGGAAAGGATGAATCACATGAAGAAAAGAGTTGCTATCGTCGGTTACGGCGGGCAGGGCGGCTGGCACGGAGATCACGCAATGAAGAGCGATGTCGTGGAGCTTGCCGGCATTTATGATATTAAGCCTGCGCGCGAGGAGGCGCAGGTCGTAAAGTGCAAATATTGGCATGAAAACGACGTTCTTCCCGTGCAGACTGCCGCAGGCATCACCAAGACCATGGCACCGCGTGACGAGATCACCACCGATACCTATACCGTTCCCCGTCCCGTGAGTGACGTGCACGACTTCTATCGCAACCTCGTCCGCGCCATTGACGGCAAGGAGGAGCAGCTCATCAAGCATTCGGAGGTTCGCCGCGTCTTAAAGGTCATGGAGGCGGCGCTCGAATCCGACGAAAAGGGCAGTATGCCTGTTGCGTTTGATGAAGAAAAATAAAGAAGACGGTTCTCTAACAACCGATACGGCTTCGTATCGGTTGTTTTTTAACGTTTTTTAAAAGCCGTGCGTTTTTCTCCTTTTTTTTTGTTACAATAGAAGCAGTAGATATTATTGACCGATATAAAAAAGGAAGGAAAACGGTAAATGAAAAAAAGAATGATGGAAGCTTCTCGTATTGTGGCATTTCAAAAATATATGAAGCAAGAGGAACGGAGCGAAGCAACGCTTGAAAAGTATACGAGAGACGTACGCCGTTTCGTCGAATATCTTTGCGATCGCCCATTGGATAAAGCAAGCGTCGTACAGTATAAAAATGCCTTGATCAAGGAATACGCGGTGGCAAGCGCCAATTCAATGCTTGCCGCGCTGAACGCCTTTTTCCGCTTTCAAGGCTGGAATGATCTTTGCGTCAAGCAGTTTCGTGTTCAAAGGGAGGCGTATTGCTCGGAGAATAAGGAGCTGACGAGAGAGGAATATCTTCGTCTTCTGCAAGCCGCGCGAGATACGAAGGGCGACAAGCTAGCTCTCCTGTTAGAGACCATTTGCGGCACGGGGATACGGGTAAGCGAACTGAAGTTTATTACCGTTGAAGCGGTAAAGCGCGGAGAAGCGCTGGTAAGCTGTAAAGGGAAAAATCGCCGTGTTTTCCTCGTGAGCGTCTTGCGTAAAAAATTGTTACGGTATATCGCGCGCGAAAGCCTCACCACCGGCTCGGTGTTCGTAAGCGGCAGAGGGTGTCCGATTGGTCGCACTGCCGTTTGGCGTGAGATGAAGCGCTTGTGCGAGCGCGCGGGTGTCTCCTCCTCCAAGGTGTTTCCCCACAATTTGCGCCACCTGTTTGCCCGCACCTTTTACCGACTCGAAAACGATATTGCTAAGCTTGCGGATATTCTCGGACACGCAAGCATCAACACGACACGCGTTTATATCGTTTCGACGGGAACGGAGCATCGGCGGAAGATGGAAAGCATGCGTCTCGTAATATAAAAAAAGCCCGATGGCAAGCATCGGACAAGACAACATAACGACAGTTATGTTTTCATCGTTAGTCCATTATAGCGTTGTTTTCAAAGAAAATCAATACTTTCTAAACGATTTTTTGATTTTTATACAATTCGTATATATTTATTTTAGGTAAAGTTCGGTTTTTGTACATAATGAAAACGCCTTTCGCTGCCATTTTTTGGAAAAATTGGCGAAAGGCTTTTTCGTTATGCCTTTTTTTATCCCGATGACAAGAGAAATGCAGACGCTTGGCTGCGAAAAAGCAACATAACTGTCGTTATGTTGCTTTTTTAAAAATCCAAAGAAAGCAGAGGAGGGTAGTACGTGAATAAGTACGATGCGACCGAGCTTGCGTATAAAAACGGCTATGAAAAAGGATACGAGGAAGCCGTTCAAAAGGTAGCGGCACACTTGAGAGGCAAGTGCGCGAGCGACGCTTGTTCAAGCGTTATTCACCTTCACAAATGCGAATTGGAGCAGCTCGTAAGGGAATGGATGGAGGGGTCTCGGCAAAACGGAACCGAGAGCAAAGAGGAGTAATCGGTTCGGGAGGAAATAAAGCTTGAAGGGAAGGCTGTTTTACTGCATAGTAATTACGCTTTGCAGTTTGATCATAACGGGTGCAGGGCTTTCGGTGTATTTCGTGACAAACACCGACCGCCGCGATGTCGTTCGCGTTGAGCTTAACGACGAAGAAACGGAGCGTATCACCTTTAACGCCGAGGGGCTTTTGCCGGGCAGGGAGGTTGGATACGACATTTCCTTACATACAAATCTTTCGGGAACGAGCAGCGTTTCGATCGGCTTTGAGGAGGAGACGCAGACGGCGGGCGGCTTAAGGGATTTCGTTTGGGTGCGCCTCGTAAATGAGGGAAGAACGCTTTATGAGGCGACCCTCACAGATGCTCTCACGAGCGGGTCCGTCACACTTGAAGAAGACCTTGCCTCCGGAGAAACGATTACGCTTGGGGTTTTGTACTATATGCCAAGAGAGATAGGAAACGAAGCGCAGGGCTTAGACGCGGAATTCACGCTGTCCGTCTGCGCGAGCAACGAAGGAGAATCGGCTAATGAGCAAGGCTAACGCAAAAAAAATCATTACCCTAACGGGAAATGTCCTTCTGTATTTGTTTTTGGGAATGTGCGTGCTTGCCGTTTTTTTTACTCTGCTCGGCAACCGTGACGCGGATGGTGCGCTCCGCCTTTTCGGACGGGAATTGCGGCTCGTTACCACGGACTCTATGGCGGCGTGTGAGCAGACGGACGTCAGCGGCTATGAGGTCGGAAGTATTCCGCGTTTATCGCTGATCGTCGTTGAAACGGTGCCGGAGGACCCGAAGGCGGCGCAGGCGTTTTATGACGCGCTGAGGGTGGGAGACGTGCTTACCTTTCGTTACGTGTACACGAGCCAGGTCACCATTACGCACCGACTTGTGCAGAAAACACCCAAGGATACGGGCGGATACGTGTTAACGCTGGTGGGTGATAACAAAAACGCCGATACGGAGCTTTTGACACAAACGATAGACACCGCGAAGACCAATACCATGAATTACGTGATCGGTAAGGTAACGGGAAGCTCTTATCTGCTCGGCGTATTGCTTAGCATATTGCGGAGACCGATCGGTATCGTTCTCGTCATTATCGTACCGTGTTTTATCATTATCTTGCTCGAGGTCTTCAAAATCATCGGAGTCGTTACAGCGGAAAAGAAGAAACGGGAGCAAGAGGAGAAGATAGCAAAGGAAAATGAATTGGCGGAGCTTCGCCGCAAATTGGCTTTGCTTGAAGCTGGGTCGGAAAACACCGACGGTGCTTCTTCAGATGAAAGAGAGGTAGAAAAATGAAAATCGCGGTGATCATTTTCGTCGTGCTTTCCGTTATTATAGCAGGCGCGATGCTCACGATGGCAATGATGGATCTTTGGGATGAAAGAAAGCGCAAAGGAGCTGTCGCCGTCAAGGAAAAAGAACAGTCAAATAACGATAGCAATGCTTGATCGTGCCAAATCGGCACTTCAATATATTTATCGAAACAATCTATGAAAGGAGAAAGTGAAATGCTTAAAACAAAAAGAGCTTTGTTGATCGCCGGCTCCTTGATCATGCTTTGCATGAGTGCCGTGGTAGGAATGACCTACGCGCTTTTTACCGATTCGGTATCGGTGGAAAACCATTTGCGGGCAGGCAGGTTAGACGTTGCCCTTGTAAGGACCCATTTAAGCTACGCGTTGCTTGATGAGGACGGTTATCTTTTTGAGAGCAGCACCGACGAGCCCTGCGACTTTACGAACGTCACCGAGGAAAACGTCTTCGGTCTTACGACTACCGACAAAAAGATCGCCCCGGGCTGTTACTTTGAAGCGACCCTTTCACTGCAAAACAAGGGCGACGTTGCCTTTGCTTACAGCGTTGGTATTCGCATGAGTGAAGAAAACAGTGCGTTCGCAAAGCAACTGCGTCTTACGCTGATGGATGCTGAGGGCAATATCCTAAAGGACGGAAACGGCAACGAGATCCCCGCGAGAATGCTTTCCGAGCTTTCCGAGGGACTGACCGTTACCGCGGGTGAAATGAGTGCCGACGATACGGAAGCCGTCTTTATCGTCCGCGTGGAATTCGTGGAGCAAAGCGATTACAACACCCCTGACATGACCCCCGAAGAAAAACTTTGCAACAACGATGCAATGGGCACCGAAGCAGCGTTTGATCTTGTCGTGACGGCAACCCAGATCGCAGGTTGATTTTTTCGCAGAACGTTGCGGGAACTGCCTGCACCGCAACGAAGAGACTCGGCAGGCATCTCTTGTAAGGAAAGGAACAACAATGAAAAAGAAAATCATTCTTTCTTCCGTTTTGTCCATCGTTCTTTGTCTTAGCCTCATCACTGGCTCGACCTTCGCGCTCTTTACGAGCGAAAAGACTGTCAACGTGGCAGTTACCGCGGGTAACGTCGAAGTGACCGCGAGCGTGGAGAATTTGACGTTAAGCACAAGCTTGGCGGTGGGTAACTTGGCGGAAACCTCGGTAACGGAGTCGGATAACACGATCACCTTGAGCAAGATCGTTCCCGGCGATTGCGTTACCTTTGATCTCCGTATAAAGAATAACAGCGACATGACCGTCAAATACAGAACGGTCATAGAAAAGCTCGCCGATGACGGCCTTTGGAACGGTCTTGCGGTGACGATCGACGGTGTCCCCTACGACGGAAGCATGAAGGTCTCCGTTTGGGAAAGCGCGGCGCCCCTCTCCTCTGATATCATCGTTCCTGTAAAGGTCGAGCTTCCCGAAACGGCGGGCAATGAATACCTGCTTAAGAGCTGTACGTTTGCATACACGGTGGAGGCTGTCCAAGGAAACGCGGACGTTGCCGATTCCTGGGACGGAAGCGCGGATTATTCGTGGTTTTTGGATAATCCCGAGGCTACCGAATTCTCCCTTACCTCCTCCGAGCAATTCGCTGCGTTTGCCGATCTGGTCGACGGCTCCTCCGCCTTGGCTATGGATGGGGAAACCTCCCTTCCCGTTACCTTTGAGGGTAAGATTGTCAAGCTGGAAAGCAGCGTAGATCTTTACATGGAGGACGAAAACGGAGAACCCGTATGCTTTGACCCCATAGGAAGCTACAGAAACGAGCAAGCCTTTAAGGGAACCTTTGACGGAAACGGATATACCATTAAAAACCTCAACCAAAATACTTGGGCTTTGGATAACGGATATTATTACGGTGATCTTGGCTTGGGTCTTTTTGGTTTGGTTGAGGACGCGCATATCAAAAATCTTACGATCGACGGCGCGAACATCTCGGGAGAATCCGCCATCTGCGGAATCGTTGCGGCATGCTCCTACGGCGACACGACCTTTGAAAATATCACCGTATCCAATTCGGAGGGCGCGGATTATCAATATTATTCCGGAGGAATCGTCGGCTGGGCAAGCGGCAACCAAACGTTCATCAACTGCGTCGTAGACGAGAGCACGGAGATTGCCGCGCAGTGGGGAGATTTTGATAACGCCACGGGCGGTATTATCGGCGGCTGCGGCGGAAATGCCACCATTTATCTTAAGGGCTGCACTGTCGCCTGCAGGATCGATTCCTACAATGACGTTACCTCTACCTATCAGTGGTATGCGTATCGCAGGGCGGGAATGCTTATCGGTAACACGGGTAAGACCGTGGACGAGAATGGCAGAACCGTGGCTGCCGCGCCTCAGCTGATCTGCGAGGACGTAACGGTCATATACGGAAACTGGGCAAATTATCACTATTGCGAGTTTGGCGGAACAAGCTGGCCGTACGTAAGAGTCGAGGCGGGCGTTAGCAATTCCGCATATTCCAATCCCAGATACGGCGTTGCCACCGATGCCAACGGCAATAAGGTCGTAGACGATAATCATACGCATAACGAGGGTGAGGATCACAATATTCTTTGCGTGTTTGATCAGCTTTACGGCGGTGGTCAAGGCGTTTTCGGTGCGCCCTCCCACGAAGGAGTAACCGTCATTTACAATAATAAATAAGTTTGAAAGGGTGCGAACAAAATGAAAAAGAAAATCATTCTTTCCTCCGTATTATCCATCATGCTTTGCCTTAGCCTCATCGCAGGCTCGACCTTTGCGCTCTTTACCAGCGAAAAGACCGTCAACGTGGCAGTTACCGCGGGTAACATAGATGTTACCGCAACCGTCGAGGACGTTTCGCTTTCCTCTACGTTGGGTGAAAACGTGGCAGAGACAGGATATTTGTTTGATAACAACGTGTTGGCACTTGAAAAATTTATTCCCGGCGACGTTTTAATCTTTAACATTCGTATCACCAATAACAGCGATATCACCGTAAACTACCGTACGGTCATTGCCGTAGTGGAGGATAGCGGTCTTTGGGGTGGGTTAGAGGTACTCATCGATGGCGAAAGCTATGACGGCACTACTTTGCGCGCGCCTTGGGCAAAGCTCCTTCCCGGCTCCGAGGATATCGTTCTCCCCGTGTCCGTCTCTCTGCCCGAGACGGCAGGCAACGCATACGAGGCAAAGTCCTGCAAGCTTGCCTATACGGTTGAGGCAATTCAGGGTAATGTGGATACCGCTACCATTCCCGACGACGGCGAACAGCTTGACGGACTGCTCCGGGATGGCGGAGACGCGACATTGAATGACGATCTTACCCTGAATACCAACGATACCGCGGCAAACAGCGGCTACGGAAAGACGGGTGTCAAGGTGGACGGCGGCGTGTTTGACGGTCAGGGTCATACCTTCACCGTTGAAAACGCGAATGCGACGTGGGATTGCGCGATCGCCGCAACTGCGGGAACGATCAAAAACCTTACCGTTTCGGGTGCGATGCGTGGTATTTTTATGCCCGGTGCTATCGGTGACGTCGTTATCGACAACGTTATTTTTGATGACGTTATCTACACTTTCAACTCGGATGCGGGCAACAAAGCGTATTCGGTAACCATCAAGAATTCCGTGCTTAACGGTTGGACCAGCTTCTCTGACGCGCATAAATCGGTCGATTTTATCAACTGCACCTTTGGTGAGGGCAACGGATATGCCTTCTGCCGTCCCTATAACGACGCAACCTTTACGAACTGCGTGTTTGAGGAGGGCTTTGAGTTTGACACGAGCCGTGCCGACAAGATCGTCTTTATCAACTGCTACTACGGCGATACCCTGATCACCAACGAAAACGCGGCTTCTCTCGGTAACGGCGCGACCACCCTTTTCTACAACGGACTTGGCGGTCTCAAGATCCCTTACGGGGTCGCAGACGCAGAGACGCTTGAAAACGCCCTTCTCGGCGGAGATATCGTTACGCTTGAAGGCGATGTTGCCGCCGAGGCGGCTACCACCGCCCCCTACGGAAACAAGGTCGGCTTCGTTCAGAACGGCGGTGTCCTTGACGGAAATGGCAATACCCTTTCCGTCGAGTGCTACGGTGACGATTACGGCATCATGACCTCGGGCGGTACCATCAAGAATTTGAGCATTGATTCGGGATGCCGCGCTATTATGATCATGAGTCCCACGGAGGACGTGATCCTTGATAACGTGCACGTCGTTGGCGATATCCTCTATCCTGTCAATACGGGAGAGGCAGGCGCGGAGGGGGTTGACCTCATCGTTACCCACTCTACCTTCGGCGGTTGGATGAGCTTTTCGAACATCGCGTCTGCAAGCTTTACCGATTGCAGCTTCGTGAGAGGCGACTACTATGCTCCGAACGGTTCGTGGCCGTACGATTGCCTCGTAAAGCCTTACGTGAATACCGTCTTTACGAATTGCGACTTTGCGCGCAATACGGACGGCGAGGGCTATTACCTTGATTTGAGCGCGCTCGCGGCAGGCGCTACCGTAACGCTTGAGGGCTGTACGGTGGACGGAACCACGATCACTTCCGACAACGTACATGTTTTCACGGGAGATGAAACGACCGATTTCCTCGGCATCGAGCTTCCCGCGGGAAGAACGCTTGCGGACTGTGTGATCTTCCGATAAGCTTCACGGTAAAAAACGGGCTCGGCAATTGCCGAGTCCGTTTTGCTTTATCCGCGCCCTTTCATTTTGCTTTGATGCCGCGTTCCTCGGCAGTCGGGGCGTCCTTGCCGTCAAGAAAATCCATAAGATCGTCGAGAGAGGCAAAATAGCGCGTGCAGCCGTGAAGGAGCATGAGTGAGCGCACAGGCGACGGATCGCCCACAGCGACGATATACGAGGGCTTCCCCTTGGCATAGGCGTAGCCCGTTTCCCAAGCCGTGCCTGCGTCTGAGGTGAAGCCGTGGTCAAGCGCGACGACAAGGTCAGCGCCGTCAAGCCCGCAAACGTCAATATCAAAAATTTCCTTGCCCCATGCGAAGCCCCCTTCGGGGACATCTCCTTCAGCAGTATGCTCCATCGGAACAAAGACATCGTATTTTTCGCGCAATCGCGCGGCAAAATCAAGGATAAGCGCGTTTTCCTTTTCGTTAAAAAAAGGTCCTGCCAAATATATTTTTTTCATATTTTACTCCTAAAAAAGCCGTAGAAATTCTACGGCTTTTTGTGTTTTGAATTATGCTTCCTTTAATGCCAACCCTTGCTCGGAAAGTGCGGCAAGAATTGCATCGGTGTGAGGCGCAAGCTCGGCTCTCGTCAAGGTGCGGTCGGGTGCGCAGAAGACGAAGCGCAAAGCAATGCTGCTGTTTCCGTCGTTGCTCTCATACACGTCAACGAGCGAAATGTCCGAAAGAAGATCACCGCCGACGCTGTGGCAGAGGGCGCACAGAGCGTCAAAGTTCACCGCAGCGGGATCGACAAGGAAGGAAAAGTCGATCTCAATGGTGGGGAAGCGCGAGGGAACGGTGTATTTGATCGACTTCGGTTCAAGGGAAGCAAAGAGTGCCATATCCATCTCGGCGAAAGCAACGGACGCCTTGCGGTCAAGCTTCGATTTCACCGAGGGGTGAAGCACCGAGAGGGTGCCGTAGCAAACGCCGTCCACCGTAATGGCGTAAGCGTTCGCGGGATGCATAAAGTCTAGGGGAGTATCAAGCGCGACAAATACGGGGGTCACGTGCTTGATGGCACGGAAAATGGCAACGACGGCATCGCGGGCGGTGAGGAAGACCTCCTCCTCGCTCTTGGTTTTATCTAAAAGCGCGAAGCCTAACATCTTGTGCTCGTCGCACATGCCTTCCGCGTTATATCCGTGCACCGTTCTTCCGATCTCGAAAATGCCATATCTCGGCGCGTAGCCACGGTTATCAGCGAGGAAGGAAAGAAGGGTAGGGATCATCGAATAGCGGAGCGTCGCGTGCTCGGGCGTCTGCGCATTGATGATCTTCGGATTTTGGGGAAGGGCAATGCCCATGTCGCGGTAACGAGTCTCGTCACACCAAATATAGGAATGCACCTCGTGCATCTTATAGGTGGAAACGAGAATATCCTTTACGCGGTTGTCGGCGACACGACCCGTGTCGGGACGGACGGGATAAAGCGGGCTCTTCGAGGTCTTGACCTCAAAATTGTCATAGCCGTAGATACGCGTGACCTCCTCGATCAAGTCCGCCTTGATGCTCACGTCCTTGGTTGCGCGCCAAGAGGGAACGGTCACGTGGAAGCTATCGCCGTTCTGCAAAACGCCGAATCCGAGCGCGCGCAGGGTCTTGACGATAAACTTCGTAGGAATATCAATACCGGTATAGCGGTCGTAGTACGCCTTGTCAATGTCGATCTCAATGGTGGGATACTCGTAAACGTACTTGTCGGTCACAGCACTCACGACGGTAATGCCGGCATCGATCTCGGAGAGAAGATAGAGGAAGCGCGCGGTCGCGAGAGGCGCAAGCGCGGGGTCAAGCATCTTTTCGTAGCGCATCGACGCATCGGTACGAAGACCGAGATAGGTTCCCGCGTGACGAATGCAAACACCGTCGAAGGTAGCGCTCTCCAAAAGGAGGGAGTTCGTTTCCTCGCTAATTCCCGAAGCAAGACCGCCCTTGATGCCTGCGATGGCAACGGGCTCTTCATTTGAGCAGATCATGAGCACGCGGTCGTCAATGGTGCGGACCTCGTGGTCAAGGGTGGTAAACTCAAAGGGAGAAGCGAAGCGTTGTACCTCGATCTTGTCTACCTTTTTAAGGTCGAAGGCGTGCATCGGTTGACCGAGCTCCATCATCACGTAGTTGGTGAGGTCGGCAAGGAGATTGATCGCGCGTGAGCCGCAGTAATAAAGACGGATCTTCATTGTCATTGGCGACTCGTGCACCGTGATGTTTTCTACCTTGGTACCGATATAGCGATATGCGTGTCTTGTGTCGCGGATGTCGATCTCCACGGGAGGAAGATAATCGTATGCGGTAAGGTCCTTTTTGCCAACGTCCAAAAGAGGGCGGCCCGTGATCGCGGCGAACTCACGCGCGACCCCGTAGTGACCCCAAAGGTCAGGGCGGTTGGTAAGCGATTTGTTGTCCACCTCAAAGACGATATCGTCGATGGGATAGATCGCTTTGATGTCCGTGCCGAGCGGAATGTTGTCGGGAAGCACCCAAAGTCCGCTGTTATCGTCCGAAACGCCAAGCTCCGCTTCGGAGCAGCACATGCCCATAGAGGGATGTCCCGCTACCTTTCGTGCGGCGATCTCCATCGGCGTGCCGTCCTTTCCGGGAACGGTTCCGCCTACCGTCGCAAAAGCAACGGTGAGTCCTTCGCGCACGTTGGGAGCGCCGCAAACGCAATCCACGATTCCCGAGCCGGTGTCTACGCGCAAAAGATGCAGATGGTCGGATGAGGGATGCTTCTTTACGGAGAGAATGCGTGCGACCACAACACCGCGGACGTCGCGTCCCTTCACGTAAATATCCTCCACCTCGGCGGTGGAAAGGGTGAAGCGGTGAATCAAAGCGGGAATATCAAGCTCGGAGAGGTCGACAAAGTCTCCGATCCAGTTCATCGAAAATAACACAGTCTCTCTCCTCCTTACTCGTTTTCAAATTGGGAAAGGGCACGAAGATTGCCCGAATTGAAATCGCGGATGTCCTTGACACCGTACTTCATCATGGCAAGACGAGTCATACCGAGACCAAAGGCAAAGCCGGTGTAGACCTCGGGATCAATGCCGCCCTCACGAAGCACGTTCGGGTGAATCATGCCGCAGGGACAAAGCTCAAGCCAGCCTGTGTTTTTGCAAGAGGGGCAGCCGCGTCCTTTACAAATGGTACAGCTGATATCCAGCTCGAAGCCGGGCTCGGTGAAGGGGAAGAAGCCGGGGCGCAGGCGCACCATAAGCTCCTCTCCAAAGACGGCGCTGAGCATGGTTTTCATGAAATAGATAAGGTTGGAAATGGAAATATCCTTGTCGATCATCATGCCTTCCATTTGGAAGAAGGTGTTCTCGTGGCAGGCATCGATCGCCTCGTTACGGAAGCAGCGTCCGGGGAAAATGGCACGCAGGGGCGCGCCGTATTTCTTCATGATATGGTTCTGTGCCGCCGAGGTGTGCGTTTTGAGCAGCTGACCGTTTTCAATGTAATAGGTGTCCTGCATATCGCGGGCAGGATGATGCTTCGGGATGTT
Source organism: Oscillospiraceae bacterium (assembly GCA_015064745.1). GTDB lineage: Bacteria > Bacillota > Clostridia > Oscillospirales > CAG-272 > UBA1740. The sequence goes on from SVRR01000002.1 coordinate 76,388, forward strand.
GAGCGCCTCAAAGCAATGGTAGTCGTCGGTCACCTCCACGTAGTCCTCTACCGTAAAGCCCATGGTGGTAAATATCTCCTCCACGTCACGGGCAATCAGTGTGATGGGGTGATAAGAGCCGCGATCCTCGGAAGAGGGAAGGGTGGGATTGAACTTTTTCGCCGAGCGGATGGCGCTTTCCAGTGCCTCTTGCTCTAACACGCGCCCCTTTTCGTTGATGGCGGTCTCCGCCTCACCCTTGAAGGTGTTAACAAGCTGTCCCGCTTCCTTTCGTTCCTCGGGCGTCATATCGCGCAGTCCCTTCATCAAATCGTTGACGGGACCCTTCTTTCCAAGATACGCCACGCGAACAGCTTCCAGCATTTCTTTGGTACGTGCCGCTGCCAGCTCCTCGGTAAAGGAGACTCTCAACGCATCGATCTGTTCCTTAAACATCATGCATGTCCTTTCCCGAGCCGCAACCTCGACTCGGACAAAATAATCATCTTTACTATTATATAAAATGAAAGTGCGTTTGTCAATCAAATTTTTTATTTTGCGACGAGATTTTTTGCGATTTCGGCGATTTCCGAGCGAATTTCGGCAGGGATAAGTGCGGTATAATCCTCCCCGCGCAAAATGCGTTCGCGCACCTCGCTGGACGAAATGCCCGCAAGCTCGGAGGACGCCGCAAGAAAAACGGTCTCAACGTCGCCGTGCGCGCGGTTATAATCCGCCATTTTCATCTCGTAGGCGAGATCCCTTTCGTCTCTTACAGCACGTAAAACAAGGGAAATCCCCTCCCGTCTTGCGTAGTCGACGACCATACCGTTATCGAAATCCACCGTTACGTTCGGAAACTTTTTTGTAACGCGGCGAAGGAAGGAAGCACGCTCCTCGGGCGAAAACATCCCCGGCTTTTCGGGATTGAGAAACACGGCCACGCGCACGTCGTCAAAACGCGCGGCGGCGCGACGGATGATATCCTCGTGTCCTACCGTTACGGGATCAAAGCTTCCCGTGATCATGACCTTATTCATCAAAAGTCGCCTCCCCGTAGCGGAAAATGTGTATCCACGCGCGGCCGTATTTCTTCGCCCGCACAAGTGTAAGGTCTGCACGCTGTATCTCTTCGATGGGGTCTTCACCCTCTAAGACGAAAAGCGTCCCCTCCTTTACCATATCGGCGTTGATCACGCGAAGCATCGCATCCACGGCAATCTGCTCGGCATAGGGCGGATCAATGAAAACGATATCAAAGACCTCGCGCCCCGCCGCCTTTCTTAAATAATTGCGATAATCGCTGACAAGAAAGTGCGAACGGTCAAAAAAGCCCGTTTTCTTCGCGTTCTCCTTGACAATCTCCATAGCGTCGCGTGCCTCATCGATAAAAACGGCGCGTGCGGCACCGCGTGAGAGGGCTTCAAGCCCCATCTGTCCGCTTCCTGCGAAAAGGTCGAGAAAGGTGCGTCCTTCAAGATCAAATTGCAAGGCGGAAAAGACCGCTTCCTTGACCTTTTCCGCGGTCGGACGGGTCTTCTCGCCGTCAAGCGTTTTTAAAACGGCGCCCTTGGCGCTTCCCGTAATAATTCTCATGCTTTATTCCTCGCTTCCTTTTTGCGGATGAAAATGTGCGTAGACGGATGCCGCGGCAGGCTTTGTCATACCGCGCACGGCGGCAATTTCCTCGACACTCGCTTCCTTTAAGCGCTTTAAGCTGCCGAAGTAGGCAAGCAGACGGCGGGCGCGTTCTTTTCCGATGCCTCTCACGTTTTCAAGAGAGGAACGCTTCAACGAGCGTCCCTTGGCTTCCATCGTGGCGAGCACCGCATGGCGGTGCACTTCCTCTTGCAGCTTGTACAAAAACACGTATACGCTTTGCTCGTGCGCGATGCCTACGGTCTCTCTTTCGGTGCAAAGCGCGCGGGTTTTGTGATGCTCGTCCTTGACAAGCCCGAACAGCGGAATATCGAGGCCTGCTTCCTTTAACGCTTCCTTGCCGACCGAGACATGTCCCCGTCCGCCGTCCAGAAGAATGAGGTCGGGGAGAAGACCGAAGCTCTCGTCGTCCGCATGCGCGAAGCGGCGGGTGAGCGCCTCCTTCATCGCGCTGTAATCGTCGTTTACGACTGTTTTTATACGGAAGGTGCGATAGGCGTTCTTTTTCAGCACGCCGTCCTCGTACACGATCATGCCCGCTGTAGTGTATTCCTTGCCGATGGCAGAAATGTCGTACACCTCAATGCGCGAGGGAAGCACTTCAAGCGCCAAAAGGCTTGCCAGGGTGACGAGGGTCCCCTCGTCGCGTGTTGTGCGCTCCGTTTCCTTTTTGACCGCTTCGGCGGCGTTTTTTGCCGCCATATCGCAAAGCCCCCGCTTTGTGCCTCGCTGCACGTGATGCACGACGGTTTTTCGACCGCGCTCCTTCGATAAAAAGGCGCTGAGAGCCGTCTCGCTTTCCTCGGGCGGCAAAAAGCCGAGCAGGATCTCCTTCGGAATGTCAGCGCCGCGCATATAGTAGTCTGTGAGGAAGGCAATCGCCGTTTCGGGGGTCAAGATCTCGGACGAAGCAAAGGTAAAATCGTTTTTTCTTATCAGCTTTCCTTCCCGTACCGAAAGCACGGAGAGGGCATCTGTCGGGTTGCCGAGAATAAGCCCCCATGCATCGGCAGACACGCTCCCGTCGGCGAGCACCTTTTGCTTTTCCCCCAGCTTTGCGAGGGCAAAAATAGCGTCACGCGCTCTTGCCGCCGCCTCGAAGTGCTCTTCACCGGCGGCGAGAAGCATCTCCTCGCGCAGACGGCGCTCAGCCTCTCGCGTATCACCGCTGAGCACTGCCACCGCTGCGCGTACGGCTTCCTTGTATTCCTTTGAAGTGACGTCACCCACGCAGGGTGCCATGCAACGCTTCATTTGACGGTAGATGCAAGGACGCTCACGACCGATGTCCTCAGGAAAACGGCGACGGCAAGAGGGAAGATGAAAGAGCTTGCGCACCGTATCCAGGTTCACGTAAGCATCCGAAATGCCCGAATAGGGGCCGAAGTAACGGCTTCCGTCCTTTGTACGCTCACGGGTGACGAAAATGCGTGGGTATTCGCCTGCCGTGACGGCAATATAAGGATAGGATTTCGCATCCTTCAGCTTGACGTTGTATTTTGGCGCGTATTTTTTGATGAGCGTATTTTCAAGTCCAAGGGCTTCTATTTCACTATCGCAGAGAATGGTGTCAAAATCAGCGACCTTAGCGATCATACGTGCTGTTTTGACGGCATGGTCGTTTCCCGTGAAGTAGCTTGCGACGCGGGCAGACAGCTTACGGGACTTTCCTACGTAGATCACAGTACCCTCGGCATCCTTCATTAAATATACGCCGGGGGAAGGGGGAAGCGCGTTCGCTTTTTCCCGTAACTCTTCTCGTTTTGTCCTCATCGTGTTAAAAAAGGCGGCAAGCATCTCTGCCTGCCGCCATCCTTCCGTATGGTTTTACGCCTTGCAACCGCCGTCAATGAGAGCGGAAAGGCCCAAAAGCGCCTCATCCTCATCCGCACCGTCGGCAATGAGGGTGACAACGTCGCCCTTGGCAATGCCTAACGAAAGCACGCCGAGCAGGCTTTTTGCGTTGATCTTACGAACACCTTCACCGTCAACGAAGGTGTCAATGATACCGCCTTCCAGCTTTCCCTCTGCCGCCAGCTTTGCCTTTGCGGGGTCCTTGGCGATCCAAAGGGTGCTTTATAGCTGTTCGCCTTCTGAATAAAAAAGGTCGCAGGTCTTGCATGCAGACCTTCATTGTTCTGAATAATGACGGTACAGGATTTCATACTAGGTTCCTCCGGTGAAGAAAATCAGGGTTCTCGCAAAAAATTTTATATATACAGTATAACAAATGTCCTCAGTAAAATCAATAGGTTTTACTTATTTTTTTTGCGTTTTTTGCAAGTTTTTTCTCTAAAATCCTGCCGAAAAGCCCGTGAAACGGGCGCAAAGCGAGAAATTTTCACCACGAAGCACGGTCTCTTCTCCTATGGGAAATGAGCGTTCGCCAAGCGAGAGCCGTCCGTTTTTTTCGTGCGCGTAGGCAGATACCGTAAAGGTAACGTCCGAAAAAAGAAGGGAATCGTGTGAAAGAAGCACTCCCTCATGCCGTCCGTACAGCCTATGCGGCGTATGGGTCGTCTTCAAAACGGTCGAGGACGTATTTTCAAAGCAAAGAATATCCCCTTCCTTCGGAAACTCGTGAAGCAAAAGAGTGTTTACATTTTCGACAAAGAAGGTGAGGGAATAGGGCGATTCCGCGACACGCACTGGCTCTGCGAGTCGATGACCGAGAGAACCGAGAAGAAAGACGGAAATAAGGAAAAACGGAAAAAGACGTTTTTTTGTCATAAGCACCTCACCTTCACGCAAAGCCCCCCAAGGCTTGCCGTTCCCAAAAGATAGATGGCTTCTCCCACTCTTGGCGTCAGCGTTCCGATACGGACGTCCCCCTCTTTTCTTGTGCCCTCGCCAAGAAGTGTTAATGCAAGCGTGACGCGGTGCGGAAGCAAATACGTGCCAAAAACGTCCTCGCGGATCGTTTCCTCCTTCGTAACGCGCAGAATTTCCCCCGCGCTCTCCTTTCCTCTTGCGTCGATCAGCTGCTCGCCCACGTGAAAGAGGTCGGCGACAGCGGCGTCTACCTCGAAGACAGCCGTGTATACAACGAGCACCTGTTCTTCCTTGCTTTTTTGAAATTTCATATAAATAAAGATCGCGCACACCGCGAAAAGGAGCAGAAAAACAGCGACCGGCGTGTGCTTTAAGTGAGTCCTAGTGTGAGCCAAAACAAAACCTCCGTTTGTCCGAAATAAAGCGGATCGTCAAAAATGCCGAACAAGAGAAGAGCGAGAAGCGCCGCCCGCGCCCCTCTGTCTTTTCCAAAAAGAATTGCCCTCGCACAGAGAAAAAGAAACAGAAGGAGTCCTATGATGCCGTGGGAAAGCAAAAGGTGTAAATAGATGGAATGCGTGTGTTCAACCTGTAAAAGCCCCGCCGCCAATACAGGGGAGAGCGCTGTGAGCATTGCCTTTTTTCCTTCGCCTACTCCAAAAATGAGGGCGCGAGGCGGAAGACGAAAAACGCTTTTCCAAAGCGAAAAGCGGTAGCGCACCGAGGTGTCGGGGGACAGAACGGACGAAAGACGCGAAATGAGCGTACTCGGTGCAAAGAGAGACAAGAGCGGCAAAAGGGAAATGACGGTAAGGAGCACGCGAAAAGCGCCGAAGCGCCACGAAAGGAGAAGAAAAGAGGAAAAAAGAAGCGCAAGAAGCGCGCCGCGCGAATAGGTTGCCGCGATTCCCGCGAGGGAGCCGAAAAAGCAAAAGAGTGAAAACAGCCTGCTTTTCTTCTCAAAGAGCAGATCATAAAGCGCGAAAGAAGCGGGAGAAAGAAGAAAAGCGGCCGTGATGTTCGGATTCCCGAAAATCCCTCTTGCCCGCGAAAGCGCGGAAAAAAGCGAGGGGTCGTTATACCCCGTGACGCCGCCGTCGAGAAAAATTTCCAAAAGCGCGAGTATGCCTAAAACACCGCCGACGAGCGATAGTATTCGACGCAGTTCTCGCTTTCTTTCGGAAAAAAGACGGGGCAGAAAAAACGACAGACGCAGTAAAACGGAGAGGATCGTCGCCCCTCGTGCCTGCGGCAATAATATCCCCGAAAGGCAAAGTGTGAGGAAAACGACGTACAGCCGCGCGTCGGCGGTGTAAAGGGGACGGCTATCATGGGGAAGCGTTGCTTCGACGGCAAAAAACGCGACGGTCCAAAATGCCGAAAGGGTGTGAGCGTGGGGGAAAAGCGCCGTGATGGGAAGAAGTAAAAAAAAGAAGAACAGGACAGTGATTTTACTGTCCTGTTCCTTAAAAGGTAAATATTTCTTTACAAAAATTGGATTCATTCTTTGGTTTCCGCCGTGCGCTTGCGACGGCTTTTTTTCTCCTTCGGCGGATGTGCGGCGCGATATGCCGCCGCCATTTCGGGACGGCGCTCCTCGGTAATACGGAGTGCCTCAGCAAGCCGCCACTTTTGAATGTTTGCGTGATGTCCCGAAAGAAGCACGGGGGGGACGTCTACGCCGTGGAAGGTCACGGGACGCGTGTATTGCGGATATTCGAGAAGCCCGGAGGCGATGCTTTCGTCCTCAAAGCATTCGGGCATGGCAAGCACGCCGTCTACCATGCGCGCCACGGTGTCCACCAGCACGCAGGCGGGAAGCTCCCCACCCGTCAAAACGTAATCACCGATAGAGATCTCCTCGTCCACGTATTCGTCCAGCACACGCTGATCGACGCCCTCGTAATGACCGCAAAGCAAAATGAGACGGTCGTAGGCAAGCAGAGAGGAAGCCTTTGCCTGTGTCAACACCTTCCCCTTTGGAGAAAGGTAGATCACGCGGCGGCGCTCGCCTTCGGGAAGGTTTTTCGTAATGTCCTCAATGCAAGCCGCGATGGGAGGTGCCGCCATGACCATGCCGCGTCCGCCGCCAAAGGGGGTATCGTCTACGTTCTTGTGCTTGTTTTCCGAATAGTCGCGGATGTTGTGGCAGGTAACAGAGATAAGCCCTGCCTTTCGGGCGCGACCGAGGATGCTTTCCGAAAGAATGCCGGACACCATTTCGGGGAACAGCGTCATAATGTCGAATTTCATGCGTCCTCGTCCTCCTCGAAAAAGCCGGGAATGGGACGGATATAAACGCCCGCATCCACGTCCACCTTTACGACGAATTCGGCAATGGCGGGGAAAAGGAGCTCTTTTCCGTCGGGAGTCCTTACGGTATACATCTCGGAGGAGGGCATATCGTCGACGGAGATGATTTTACCGTATTCTCGCCCCGTGTCGGCGTCAAGTAAGGGGAGCCCAATGAGGTCGGCAATGAAATGAGCGCCCTCCTCTAAGGGAAGGTCCTCTCGCTTGGCGTAAAGCACTTTCCCTTTTAAGAGTATTGCCGCATCCAAGGTGTCGATCCCCGCAAGGTACAAAAGCACGCGCCCGTTTCCCACCGAAGCCTTTACGACCTTGTGTGCTTCGTAAATTCCGCTTTTTTTCAAAAACAGTTGTGGGAGAGAGGCAAGCACGTGGGGGGTATCACAGTAGGATTCTACCTTGATGCCACCGCGTACGCCGTGGGTGTTGATAATTTTTCCGCATTCAAGATAAGGTTGTTTCATGCCTTCATTGTAGCATATCTTTTCCTAAAAAGCAACCGTTTGAGATAAGTTTGTCCCGAAAAGCGCCGAGAAATGCGTGATATCTTGCGCGCATGATCTCCCATGTGGGAAGAGAACGCGCGCGTCTCAGGGCAAGCCGCGTGAGCCGTTCTCTCTCTTTGCCGTCAAGAAGGGAAGAAAAGAGTACGGCAAGCGCTTCCGCGTTGCCCATGGGAAAAAAGCATCCGCCGTTTCCTACACGGGCGAGGTTACCGGGGGTGTCGCTCGCGAGGGTGGGGCAGCCTGCCGAAAGCCCCTCCGCCAGAGAAAGAGAGGAGGTCTCGCTCCCAAGGGAACAGGAGACATGTGCGTCTATCGCGTGATAAAAGGAGCGTGTGTCGCGCGTAAAGCCCAAAAAACGCGTTTGCTCTTCCACGCCCAAGACGCGCGAAAGCGTGCGCAGTTTCTTTTCTTCCTCTCCCGTGCCCAAAAAACAAAGCGTAAAGCGATGCTTTTCTTCGCCAAGCAAGGAAAGCGCGCGCAGAGCAGTTTCGTGCCCCTTGATGGGAGAAAGTCGCCCCGAGAGTCCGATAACGACGCTTTCGTTCCGTAATCCGAAGCGCTCTCTCGCGTGGGTGCGCTCCGTCTTATCGGGAACGCCCATGTCGGTGTAGCCGTTTTCGACGGTCAAAACGTTTTTGATGCCCGCACGTTGAAGACGCTCTCCCAAAGGGTGGGATGTGGCAACGGTCGCGTCGGTCACGGCATTGTAAAGCGGCACGGAAAAATGGCGTATGGGCGTGTCGCAATGCCGTATGGCAACGGTGGGAATATACAGTCTTTTTGCCGCGAAACGCGCGGAAAGAGAGGCGTGCGAGACGACGAGGGCAGGTCGTCTTTCCTTTAAAATGCGTCCGACGGCGTACACGTCGGCGGGAGAAAAGCTTCGCTCACTTTCGGTGTGATAGGTTAAGCATGGAATGCCTTTTTCGCGAAAGAGCGAAACAAGAAGGCTCCCACGCGGCAGAACCACGAGAGAGCCCGTTCTCTTTTGAGCACCGTCAAAGAGGTGGGAGAGAAGGATCCCCGCACCGCCGATGCCCATATCGGTAATCACATGGAATATATCAGCCATGTGATTATTTTTCCCGTTTGTTTTTGAAATACGCTGACAAAATTTGTCTGCATTCCTCTTGAAGCACACCTTTTGTGACGCAAGGATGGTGATTGAAGGGATAAGAGCAAAGGTCAAGAACGCTGCCCATCGCGCCGCCCTTGGGGTCGGACGCGCCGAATACCACGCGCGGAATGCGTGCGTTGATGATCGCGCCTGCGCACATAGGGCAGGGTTCAAGCGTTACGTAAAGAGTGGTATCGGGAAGACGCCAGCCGTGACGGTATCGGCAAGCTTCCTCAATCACGGAAAGCTCGGCATGACAGGTCGCGCATTTGCGGCTTTCCCGACGGTTGCCCGCGCGGGCAATGACCGTGTCCTCAAAGACGGCGACAGCCCCCACGGGAACCTCGTCAAGCTCTGCGGCGGCGTAAGCCTCCGCAAGTGCCTCTTGCATAAAAAATATATCCTTTTCTTCCTGTGTCATAAAAGCTCCTTGTCAAAAATTAAAAACGGCGAAGACGATCATAAGGGTGGCGTAGAGCAAAAGGGGGAGCATTTCACGCGCGGTGGGGCGCTTTCCCCGCGTAAGGCGCGAGGGATGCTTTCCAAGCACAAAAAGGAGAAGCGAGAATATCGCCAGCCCAAGGAGTGAAAGAAGCAGAGGGCGCGTGGGGATAGCGTTCCCGAAAAAAGCAAACAGATTGTAAAGGAGATGAAATACGAGCGGATAAAAAAGCCCCTTGCTACATACTGCCGTATAGCCGAGGAAAAGACCTGCCACAAGGGCATAGGGGATTTGGAAAATGCTTCCGTGCGCCAAGGCAAACAGAACGGCGGAAAGGAGAACGGCACCCCTTTCGCCGTAAGGGATAAAAAGGCGTAAGAGCAGTCCGCGGAACAAAAGCTCCTCTGCAATCGGCGCAAGAAGCACGGCGCCGAAAAAGAGGGGAAGCGAGGGTGTGACGCCGGGAAGCGTGCCGCCAAGTGCCGCCGTTATGCGCGCCGACAGGAGATTTGCTCCCATGGTGCAAAAGGCGAAGGCAGGGAAAAGGAGCCAAAGGCGCGGCAAAGCAAGGACAGAGCGCAGATAAAGACGGGGAGATGCTTCTGCCTCAAAGCATCGCTTTTCAAGAAACAGCGCGAGCAAAACAAACAAAAGATGGCATGCCGTGGAAAGGGGCTGCGGGAGAAGACTGCCGAGAAGCATGCCGAAAAGTGAGAGCAGGAGGTAAAAAACGGCGCGAAGGGTCTGGCTGCTTTTCATGCTTCGGCATCCTCCCCGTCGGAGGAAAATCGCACTCCTGCCGCTTGCCTTAAAGCGTCGCATACGGCGAGGGCATCCTTTGTCGTTTCATAGGTGGGCAAAAGCTCACCCCGATCGACAGCGCGGATAAAATCCAAGACCTCCTCGTGCATATTGTTTGGCGCAAGGGATGGCTCTCTTTCAAATACAAATTCTTCGCCCGTGCGCAGACAAAGACGCGCCACCGTAGGCATCACGACCTTATCTACCGTAATTCCTCCGTCCTCGCCGAGTATGACCGAGGGGGAAAGCGCGTTTGTGACCTTGGAATAGGAGATCGAAGCGTTGTACTCACCGTAAGAAAGCACGGCTTCTCCACCGCCTTCAAAGCCGTTTTCAAGGAAAAGACTGCTGCCGCATACCTTTTTCGGTGTGCCGAACAGCCATACCGCCGCTTCGATGGGATAAATACCGACATCAAGCATGGCGGCATTGGATAACGAGGGATCAAAGGTGTTGGTATATTCGCCCGCCCTGTGCTTATCATAGCGGGAGGAATATTGGCAAAACGAAAGGTGCGCCGAGCGCACGCGCCCGATGCGCGGAAGCGACTCCTTTACCCTTGCCCAAAGACTGTCGTGCACGGTGCGCATGGCTTCCATATAGACGCGCTTTTGCGCTTTCGCCACCGCACACACGCGCAAATATCCCGCAAGGGAGGGCGTGGCGGGCTTCTCACACAGCACGTGCTTTCCCGCCTCTAATGCGCGAACGGATTGGCTTTCGTGCAGAAAATTCGGAGAAGCGACATACACCGCGTCGAAGGCATTTGAGCAAAGAAAGGCATCGAAGTCGTCAAAAACGAGGGGAATGCCGTGCTTTTTTGCAAACGCATTTCCCGTTTCGATTTTACGGGAATAGACGGCGACAGCCTCCGCGTTCGCAAAGGGAAGCGATGAAATAAACCGGTCGCTGATAAAATTCGTGCCCACGATTCCGAAGGTCATAGGATGCGCCTCTTTTCACTTTGATGGATTTAGTATAGCATTTTACGAAAAAAAGGTCAAGTGCTTTTTAAAAACTTGACTTTCGTTTTAGTTCGTGCTATAATAAGATGTTATTATATACTTAAATGCTGGTGGAAGGAGACGTAACCGTGGAAAAGAGGGAAAAGGGCGCAATCGTTCGTGCCGTAAAAGAAAAAAACGAGGCGTTGGCGTCTTCCTTGGGAAAGCCACTCGGTGTCTATATCGTCACCTTCGGTTGTCAGCAAAACGAGGCGGACAGTGAACGCTTGCGCGGAATGGCACACGAAATGGGTTACGTCGACGCAGATACACCCGATGAAGCGTCGCTCATTCTCTTGAACACCTGCGCCATACGTGAGCACGCCGAGCTTAAGACGCTTTCGGTCATCGGCAGCTTCAAAAAATGCAAAGAAAAAAATCCGTCGCTTCTTATCGGTGTTTGCGGCTGTATGGCGGCAGAGAGCCACCGTGTGGAGGAGCTTCGCCACCGCTATCCGTACGTCGACTTCACGCTCACGCCCGCGGGAATCGGAAATCTTCCTTCGGCGATCCTTGACCGCATTTCGGGCGGTCGCCGTTGCTTCTATTTGGACACGCCCGACACCGTGTTGGATGAGACCCCGATCGCGCGCACGGGCGGTCATCGCGCCTACGTGAGTATTATGTACGGATGCAACAACTTCTGCTCCTATTGCATTGTCCCCTATGTGCGGGACAGAGAACGCTCGCGCCCCTCGTGTGAGGTCGTTGCGGAGGTCTTGTCGCTTGTTCGCTCGGGTGTGAAGGATATCACCCTGCTGGGGCAAAACGTCAACTCCTATCGCTCGGACGTGGATTTTCCCGCTCTGCTTTCCATGCTTGACGAAATTCCGGGCGAGTATATCCTTCGTTTTATGACCAGCCACCCCAAGGACGCGTCGGACGCGCTTGTCGACGTTATTGCACATGCCAAGCACGTAGAACCGCACTTCCACCTGCCGCTCCAATCGGGCTCGGATAGCGTGCTTCACCGTATGAATCGCCGCTATACGCTGGAAAAATATATGGGCGTTGTGAAAAAGCTGCGTGCCGTCCTTCCCGATATCGCCCTTTCAAGCGACATTATCGTCGGCTTTCCGGGTGAGACTGACGAGGATTTTGAAGACACGATGCGCGCGCTTGAAGAGATTCGCTTCGACAGCGTATACTCCTTCATCTATTCGCCGAGGCGCGGTACACCCGCCGCCGAAATGGAGGGACAGGTTCCGTCCGACGTCGCGGGGGCGCGTTTCACCCGTCTTCTTGAAAGACAGGCGGATATTAGCCGCGAAAAAAATCTTCCCCTTGTAGGGAAGGAAGTCCGCGTCTTGGCGGACGGTCCGTCAAAGACCGACTCCTCGGTTTTCAGCGGAAGAACGGATGCGGGCAAGCTCGTCCACTTTAAAGCGGATGCGGAGGCTGTCGGTAAATTTATCACCGTGCATATCGATAGGGCAGAGAGCTTTGCGCTCTACGGCACTGTCACTTCGAAATAACTTGTGAAAGGAATATTGAAAATGACTGTAAAGGAATGTACAAAGCTTCTCGGTGAGGCGATCGCCGCGTCGGAAGAGGTCAAAGGATATCTTGCCGCCAAGGAGGCGTACGATACGTCGCGTGAGCTGCAAGCGAAGCTTGGCGAATACAGCGCCCAAAGAATGCTTCTCGGAGAAGAGCGCATGAAGTCTCCCGACGCGCAGGACGACACGCTGATAGCAAAGCTGGAAGCGCGCATTGAAACGCTTTACGAGGAGATCACTCACGCCGAGGTCTACCTCGCTCTTACCGCGGCACAGAACGCTGTCAACCTTCTTATGCAGGAGGTCAACGGCGACATTAACTTTTATGCCTTCGGCGAGCGCCCCTGCACCCACGATTGCTCGACCTGCCACGCCGACTGCGCTTCGCGCGGATGATTTTACACGTTTGATTTTGACGCGAAAAGAAAGGACACTTTCACGATGGGTGAAATTCTATCCTCCCGTGGGGAATTGACCGTCGTCACCCCCATGATGCAACAGTATCTTGATGTAAAATCGGGATACAACGACTACGTGCTTATGTATCGCCTCGGAGACTTCTTCGAGTGCTTTTTCGAGGATGCTGTTACCGTCTCGCGTGAGCTTGAGCTCACCCTGACCTCTCGCGATTGCGGTGGAGGAAAACGGGCGGCTATGTGCGGCGTCCCCTTCCACAAGGCGGACGTTTATATCGGTAAGCTGGTGGAGCGCGGGTATAAGGTCGCCGTTTGCGAGCAGATGGAAAACCCTGCTGAGGCAGACGGTATCGTGCGCCGTGAGGTGGTGCGCGTCGTCACCCCGGGTACGGTGACGGATAACGCTTGTCTTGCAGACCGTAACCACAATTATCTTGCCGCTGTTTTCTTTGGCGGTGAGGGTATGGGACTTGCCTTTGCCGATATTTCCACGGGTGAAGTTGCCGTGACCTGTTTTCCCTCCGAGACCGGCACGGATAAGCTGGTGGCAGAGCTTGGCGCGTATATGCCGAGCGAGGTGCTCATGAACGTTTCATGCCGTTCGGTGGACACGCTTGCGGGCTTTCTCACGGACACCTTAAACGCGACCGTCAGCGACGAGAGGGCAGACCTCTTTGACGAAAGGGAGGCGCTTATCGACGCTAAGGCTTGCTTTGGCGAACGGTCGGATCTGTTGACGGAAAAGAGCGCCCTCCTCGCCGTCGGTGCTCTTCTTGCCTATATCAAGGAGACCCAGATGTGTGCCCCCACCTTCGTTAGGGACTTGAAGGTGTATAGCGAAGGGCAATACATGGAGATGGATCTTAACACTCGCCGCAACCTTGAATTGCTGCAATCCATGCGCACCAAGGAAAAGCGCGGCACCTTGCTTTGGGTTCTTGATAAGACTGAAACCGCCATGGGCGGACGGCTTTTGCGCTCCTTTATCATGAAGCCCCTGCTCTCCGCCGCCCACATTTCCCACAGACAAGCGGCAGTGACCGACTTTTTCCAAGACTATGCCTTGCGTGAAGAGATGCGTGAGGTGCTCTCTTACGTCGTTGACCTTGAAAGACTTACGGCTAAGGCGGTCTATGGCTCGGTAAACGCCAAGGAGCTGCGCGCCATTTGCGACAGCCTTGTGCATCTTCCGCGCATCAAGGAGCTTCTTCACTCCGTAAAAAGTCCCCGAATGACGGAAATCGCGCAAAAGCTCGATACGTTAGAGGATCTTTACACCCTTCTTAATTCCGCACTTGTCGATGCTCCGCCGCTTACCGTGCGTGAGGGCGGTATGATCCGAGAGGGATATAGCACCGATGTGGACTATTTGAGAAGCATCCGCGCAGGCGGTGAGGGCTGGATGAAGGACATTGAGGAGCGCGAACGTGAGGAAAGCGGTATCAAAACCCTGCGCGTCGGCTACAACCGCGTGTTCGGCTATTACATTGAGGTCACCAAATCCCTTGTTTCCCAAGTGCCTCCCCGTTACATCCGCAAGCAGACCTTAACAGGCTGTGAGCGATATATCACGGAAGAGCTGAAAGATATGGAGGCGACGGTGCTCGGCGCGCAGGATAAGCTTTGTGCCTTGGAATATTCGCTCTTTTCCGAGCTTCGTGAAAAGGTCGCGGCGGAATCTCGTCGCATTCAGGAAACTGCCGCCTATATTGCCGAAACGGACGTCTACGCTTCCTTTGCCGCCGTTGCCGCGGAAAACCGTTACGTTTGTCCCGAGCTTGATCTTTCGGGCGATCTTTATATCAAGGACGGAAGACACCCTGTGGTAGAGCATTTCGTTAAGGATTCGCTCTTTGTGCCTAACGATACCGATTTGAATCTCACCGATCGCCGCCTGATGCTTATCACAGGTCCCAATATGGCGGGTAAATCCACCTATATGCGTCAGGTTGCGCTCATTACCGTGATGGCGCAGATCGGCTCGTACGTGCCTGCTTCGGCGGCGCGCCTCGGTGTTGTCGACAAGGTGTTTACCCGTGTCGGCGCTTCGGACGACCTCGCCTCGGGTCAATCGACCTTTATGCTTGAAATGACCGAGGTAGCACATATCTTAAAGAGCGCGACCTCTCGCTCTCTCATTATTTACGACGAGGTCGGCAGAGGCACGTCGACCTACGACGGCATGTCCATCGCGCGTGCCGTTGCCGAATACACGTTAAGCAAGAAAATCGGCGCGAAGACTCTTTTTGCTACCCATTACCACGAGCTTACCTCTATGGAGGATGAGTTTGAGGGGGTCAAAAACTATAACGTCGCCGCCAAAAAGAAGGGGGACGGTATCGTCTTTCTGCGCCGCATCGTGCGCGGTGCTACCGACGACAGCTACGGCATTGACGTCGCGAAGCTGGCAGGTGTGCCGAGGGAGGTCATCCGCCGCGCCAACGAGATCCTCACCGCTATTGAGGCGAACGAGTCTCTTCCGCGGGCAAAGGGGGAGCGTGTCGGCGCCCCTCAAAGGGAAGCCGATCTTTTCTCGGTCGCTGAATCCTCGGCAAGCGAAGAGGTTGCCGAAAAGCTTCGCGCGCTTGACCCCGGCACCATCACCCCCATTGAAGCATTAAATCTTATTTATGAGTACAAGAAAATTCTCGGTTAAGGAGTGGCTTTATGCCAAAGATCAACCAACTCAGCTTTGACGTTGCCAACCTGATCGCTGCGGGAGAGGTGGTGGAACGCCCTGCCTCGGTGGTCAAGGAACTGCTTGAAAACGCCATCGATGCCGAAGCCGACGCCATCACCGTTGAGATCGCGAGAGGTGGCGTGACGCTTATTCGCGTGGCGGATAACGGTGTCGGTATGACGGCGGAGGATCTTCCGCTTGCCATCAAGCGCCACGCCACGAGCAAAATATCGGGTGCCGACGATCTTGCATCTATCGCTACGCTGGGCTTCCGCGGAGAGGCGCTTGCCGCCACCGCCGCCGTTTCCACCCTTACCATCATCACCAAAACGAGGGAAGCGGAAACGGGGACCATGCTCTCGTCCGTGGCAGGTGAGATCAAGGAAATTTGCGAGGTCGGCTGTGCCGACGGCACGACGGTGACGGTCGAGGAGCTTTTCGTTAACGTTCCCGCACGCCGTAAATTCCTTAAAAAGGACGTGACCGAAACGGCAGCCGTTACTGCCGTCGTGGAGAAGATCGCCGTCTCGCGCCCCGATATCGCCATTCGCTACATCACCGACGGCACGGTGCGCTTTGTTACGGCAGGCGACGGCAAGCTTGCCCACACGCTGCACGCGCTCTACGGAAAAGAGCTTTCCTCGCGCTTGCTTCCCATTTCGGGAAGTGTAGGCGAAAATACCGTTTCGGGTTTTGTCGGACGTCCCGACAACGCGCGTGCCAACCGCAACATGCAATGCTTTTTTATCAACGGAAGATACGTTAAAAGCAAGACGGTAGGCGCCGCTGTCGAACGCGCGTTTACCTCGTATATGGCACCCGAGCGTTTTCCCGTCGCTTTTATCTTTTTGGATATGCCTCACTTTTCGGTGGACGTCAACGTGCATCCTGCCAAGCTTGAGGTCAAGTTCGAAAATGAAAGAGCCGTTTTTGAGGCGGTGTATTATGCTGTCCGTACGGCACTCGAGGATTCCGTTGCCCGTCCCACTCTCGGACTTGCGAAGGGAACAAAGGGCGAAAAGAGCTTTTCGCTTGCTCACAGCTTTGAAGCGCCCGAGCGCGCACAGCAGATCAAAATGCCCGCCCCTCTCGTTCCCGAAAAGCCGAAGGCTGCTACCCCCACCACGCCCGCGCCCGTGACACGAGAGTTTTCACCCGTGACGGTTGCGGCGAGAGATTTTCCCGTGCCGAAGCCCTCTGTACTCTCTCCCGAAGCCTCTATTGAAATTTGTGAAAGATACGCAGAAGCAAAGCGCGAGGCAGAGGATTATCTTGCTAAGGCAAAGCAGAAAAAGCCCGCGCCCATCGTTTCGGAAGACGTCAAAGAGCCGTCCGAAATCCCCGAAGCAAGGGTGCCCGCTTCACAACCGAGCGAGGAAGCCCCGCTTCCCGAATACCGTATTCTCGGTACGGCATTTAAAACTTACGTTTTCGTTGAGCTGAGTGAAGAAAAAATTCTGGTCATTGACCAGCACGCCGCGCACGAGCGCATCCTCTTCGAGCGCATGAAGAGAGAGCGAAAGGAAAAGGGCATTGTCTCCACCCCCTTGCTTTTGCCCATCTCGGCAGAGCTGACGGCAGAGGAAGCCGCCTTTGCTGAGGCAGAGACCGGTGCGCTTTCGTCGCTTGGCTTTACCTATACCTTTGCGGAAGGAAAGGCGCATTTGCTCTCTATTCCCGCCGATACTACGCCGATGGAAGCGAAGGATTTGTTTTTGACCCTCGTTACAGAGGGAGCAAAGGGTGCTTCTCTTGCACTCTCCGAAGAGCTGAGGCGAGAAAAAATGCTGTATCAGATCGCCTGTAAGGCGGCGATCAAGGGTGGAAGACACTACGACGACGCGCATATCGCGTGGCTCGTAAAAGAGGTGCTCTCACTCCCCGATGTGACCGTCTGTCCGCACGGAAGACCGATTGCCTTCTATCTCACGAAAAAAGAGCTTGACCGTCAGTTTGACCGCATCAAGTAAGAAAGGATATTACCTTGTTTGAACTGTTAAAAACCGAAGGAAAGGCACGAAGAGGCCGCTTCCATACCGTACACGGCGTCATTGAGACCCCCGTTTTCATGAACGTTGGCACGAGTGCCGCTGTCAAGGGCGGCATCTCCACGAAGGATCTCGAAGAGATCGGCTGTCAAGTGGAGCTTTCCAACACCTATCACCTGCATATCCGTCCCGGCGACGAGCTGATCTACCGCATGGGCGGCTTGCATAAGTTTTTTAATTGGCAGAAGCCGATCCTCACCGACAGCGGCGGATTTCAGGTCTTCTCGCTTGCCAAGCTTCGCCGCATCAAGGAGGAGGGTGTCTACTTCCAGTCTCACATGGACGGCAAAAGGATCTTTATGGGTCCGGAAGAATCCATGCGCATCCAGTCGAATATCGCCTCCACCATCGCGATGGCGTTCGATGAATGCGTGGAAAATCCCGCAACCTACAAATATGCGAAAAACTCGCATGAGCGCACCGTGCGCTGGCTACTTCGCTCTAAAGCGGAGCTTGACCGCTTAAACAGCCTGCCCGAGACCATCAATAAGAAGCAGATGCTCTTCGGCATCAACCAAGGCTCGACCTTTGATGACTTGCGTATTGAAAATATGCAGCGCATCACCGAGGTCCCTCTTGACGGCTATGCCATCGGCGGTCTTGCCGTAGGCGAGGATGCGGACGTGATGTACCACATCATCGAAACGGTAGAGCCCTATATGCCGACGGACAAGCCACGCTACCTTATGGGCGTCGGCACGCCGCAGAACATTTTGGAAGCGGTCGCCAGAGGCGTCGATTTCTTTGACTGTGTCATGCCCTCGCGCAACGCGCGTCACGGCAATCTCTTTACCTGGCATGGCAAAATGAATATCAACAACGAGCAGTATTTTGCCGACCCCAAGCCCATTGACGAGAATTGTGGCTGCCCCGCCTGCCGCAATTACAGCCGTTCCTATATCCGCCATCTCTTCAAGGCGAGAGAGGCGCTCGGTATGCGCCTTTGCGTGCTTCATAACCTTTATTTTTACAACGAGCTGATGGCGCGCATCCGCGCGTCTCTTGACGCGGGCTGCTTCGGCGGCTTTTACCGCGCCAACGTTAATAAGCTGGCAGAGCGAAGCGAGGATTAAAGATGCGTATCGCGAAAAACACCGAGATCACCCTCACAGAATGCCCCTCTTCGCGTTTCCTTCTCGTAATCGACGTAATGGATGGGGACGTGCTGTTAAAGAAGGCGGAGGACACCCTTATTCATATCCGTCTTAAGGGGGACGATGTCCACGCCACCCTTTCTTATCCCGACGGACGGACGAAAACGCTCTTCGGTGAAGCCGCGCGCGGCAAGGAGGTCATTTTAACATCGGGCTACGCCCGCATGGGACTTTACGTTGGCGGTGTGCTCTTTGACGAGGATTTCTTCTACACCCCCCTGGAATATCGGGACGCTACGGTAAAGGCAGGCTCCTTTATGCACTTTGAAGCAGGGTATGAGTACCATTCCGCTGGGGAGAGTGCTATCGTGGAGGGGCTGACAAGCACACTTGACGGCTATGCATTAGAAGGATACGCGCATGCCGTTCACCGCCCTCTTCCCACCGTCATAGGGGAAAGACTTCATCTTTTGTATCTTTCGGGACGCACCCACGCCGAAGCAGGGAAGGATAAAACCGCGCATAAGCTTTGCGCCATGTTTTCGGACGACGGGGAAGCCTTCCACGGCGCGCCCATCGCGCTCGGCATCGACAACGTGCGTGAATGTGATATTCTTGACGCCGCGCTTCTCAAAAAGGACGGCAGATATTACCTCTACTATATCGTAGAATACGCGTCGTACCGCACACTCAGCTGCGCCGTGTCCGAGGACGGCTTTTCTTATCAAAAGACGGGGCTTGACGTGGAGATCCCCTATGTGAAAAACGCCGATATCACCTCCGTTTCGGTAGCGGACGGCCCTACACCGCGCCTCTATTTTGTCGCGGACGGCAACGCCTTCTTTGCCGAGAGCATCGACCTTTTGCGTTTTGCTCCCCCCACCCCCCTTGCGCTTCCCACCGTCGACAAGGTGATCCCGATGCAAAACGGCGACGTCTACGCCCAAAGAGAAGAGAAGCTTTACCGCGTCCTTGACGGTGTGCTCACGCCCGTAGAAAACGCTCCCCATCTTGCATACCCTGTGTTCCATCACGGTGCGCTTTCCTTTATCGGCATCCGTGACGGTGCCTTCTCCTACCAAAAAGGATGATCGTAAAAAAAGCTCTCGCGGCAAAATACCGCGAGAGCTTTTCGTTTAATTTGAATATTCCACATGCAAAACAGTGCCGTTCTTCTCGTTTTTCGCCGTGGTGTTGCCCATACCGAGATAGAAGTCTTCCCCGTCCACGGCAAGGCTTACGGGCGGAACGTCATAAAGAAAGTTAAAAAGCTCAACGAAGGGCATATCGTCTTCTCCCCAAAGCTGCCAAACAGAGGTTTTAAACCTTCCGTCCTTTTCCTTGGCGGCAGTCAGAAAATAAAGCTTTCCATCGTCCTCGTAAAGGTCACAAACGAGGCTTGCTCCCGGCAGCGTTAATTCGGTAACGCCGAGCTCTCGGTTCATGGCATACAGCCTTCCCGTTACCAAAAACAATGTGTCGTCATGAACAGCATTGCTTGTGATACGCATATGGTTATATTTGATGCGAAGGACAGTTTCCGAGAGGTCGGACGCGAAAACGAAAAGATTTCGCTCCCCGTCGTATCGGTAAAGCTCGTAGGCAGGCGCGTCGTTCCCAAGCGAGAGGGTAGCGTACAGCGCGCCGTCAAACACAAAAAGATCGTAAGTGCGGACAAGCGTGTGTCCCACAGTATCGACTGCTTTACCGTCTTTTTCAAACGCGACCTCCCCAAAGCTCTCGCCTCCGTCGGTCGACCGTACCACGGGATAACCCCCGGGCGCAACGCCGAGTCCCGCGAAAAGCGCCCCCTCAAAGGAAAGAAAGTCGAAGTTGTGGATGCCGTTCGGCAAGGTGCGATGCCTGACCCACACGCCCTCTTCGAGCGTGTAGTAATTGCCAAAGCTCCAATCCTCCTTGGGGTCAACACCTACCGTTAAGAGCGTGCCGTCGAGCAAAAGAAAACGGTTGATCTCTTCTTCGGGGAGCGTGCCGCTTTCCGAAAAGCCTTCCTTTTGTGTATCGTAGCAGTAAACCGTCACAGGTCCCGCGTTTTTATCAAAGTCACCGCCGCCGAGATACAGCTTGCTTTCATATACGATCATATCCCACGGACAGCGGGCGGCGTCACCCTTGGGATAGCTTTCTTCCGAGGGAATGCCGAGCTCCGTAAAGGAAATGTGATGAACCGTTTCGGGCGGCTTTTTCGCGCAGGAGAAAAAGCAAAAAAGAAGGATGATCAAGAGCGCGAGTAAAAGCACTCGTCGAAAACAGATGCGTTTTTTCAATGTAGACTCCTTGGGGTTGTTTGCGAGAAGATTAGTTTTCTATGTCCTTATATCCGAGTGCGTTTAAAAACACTGCCTTTGCATTTGCGTGTTGCTTTTTCAAGCGCGAGGCGTTGAGCAGATGATATGCGGGCTTCCTTAGACAAAGAATGGTGTCCCGAGGGAGAGTGGACAGTCCGGGAAGCTCTCCGAGCGGGGTTTTCGAAAGCAGAACGGCGTAATGGTTTACAGAACCGCTTTCCCCCTTTAAGTAAACCGATTCGTCAAGCTCAGGAAACAGCTCGTCGATCCGCATAAAGCCGCCTTCCTTATGTACCTGATAAAAGAGATAGGGGGAAACGAGGCAAATAGAGAGGTTTCCCGCTTGGATCTCGTCGTGATACGCCTTTTCGTTGGTCAAGGAATTGTTTGCAAGGTGCGCGACGTTTGCCCCCTCCGCCTTTTCGCCCGCGTTTTCGTAATAAGTCTCGTCGACCCAATAGGCAACGAGGCGCGCGACGGTCTTGCCGTCTCCGTTTTCATCGGTAGCAAATCCCGCGAAGGCGTTTTGAATGTCAAGAACCGTCTGCCTATCGTTGAGGTTTTTCGGACCTGCGTACATAATTTCCACGTCGTACGGTTCTTTCGAGCAGGTTTGCAAGGAGCAAACAAGGATAACGACAGCGAGGAAGGCAGCTATGATCGTATGCCACTTGTAGTGATAAAAAAAGTTATCTAATTTTTTTAAGAAGGGGGAGCGCAAGGAAATGTCGCCCGCCTTTTGCTTTTCGTCGTTCATTTTAGCATCCTTTACATTGATCTTTACACTACTATCATAGCATTTTTGGCGTCTTCTGTCAAGGGAAAAAAGAGGAAAACCGCGTATTCTCGCGGTTTTCCAAAAGAACATCAGTAATAGATAGTAACGAGATATTCGTTGTCGATCAAATGACGCTCGAAGGGGTAAAGTGTCGTGTTCACGGTGCGCAGATGCGAAAGCCCCTCGCCCAGCCGCTTTAAATACGCTTCCTTTGCCGTCCAGATCTCGAAAAATCGCATACGGATATCGGTGCTTGCCATATGCTCAAAGTCAACGTCCTTCGGCTCATGCCCGAACACGTAAAAATTCTCGTCGTCGCAAAAATATTTCTTGGCAAGACGGGGAGAGACCTCGCGGATATGCTCCACGTCAATACCTACGGGTCCTTCGTGAATGGCAACCGTTACAATGTCGTCCGAGTGGCTGATGCTGAACTCGTAACCGCCGCCGGCAACGGACGGTTTTCCGTTATCGGCGTAAACAAACCGCACAGCTTCGGGAGTGCATCTCATGGCTTCGCCAAGCATGCGCCTTGCCAAGGCGTCTGCCGCTACACTGCGGAGGCGGTCCTTTCTTTGACGTGTGCGCTCAATGCGCGCTCGTTTGACGTCGTCTAAATTTTGATAAGCGGCAAGATATTCGCTGTTCGTATACGTGCGAATATCTAAGCATTTCCAGATCATGGCGCGCTCCTTTCGTTGCTCTTGCTTATAGTGTAGCAAAAATTTTTTCGTTTGTAAAGGGGTTTTGTTATTTTTTACTAAAAATAATAAAAATTATTCTAAAAAATAGGCTATTTCGCCACCTTTCAAAAAAACAAAACGCCGATGCAAGATGCATCGGCATTTTGAATGCTTGCCTTTATCTTTGAACTCTGCCCGAGCCGTCGCCGCCCGCGAGCTTTTCCACCTCGCTGACGGAAACGCGGTTATAGTCGCCCTCTACCGAGTGCTTGAGTGCGGATGCCGCCACGGCAAACTCAATGGCGCTCTGCGTATCCTTGCCCGAAAGGAGCGAGTAGATCAGACCGCCGCCGAAGCTGTCTCCGCCGCCGACACGGTCAACGATATGCAGATGATAGCTCTTGGAGAAGCAGTAGTTCTCGCCGTCATAGAGCATGCCCGCCCAATCGTTATCGCTTGCGGAGATGGAGGAACGAAGGGTGATGGCAACCTTCTCGAAGCCAAACTTATCAGCAAGCTGCTTCGCGACCGACTTGTAGCCCTCGTGATTGAGCTTGCCGCCGTAGATGTCGGTGCCCTCAGCCTCAATGCCGAAGACGTCCTTTGCGTCCTCCTCGTTGGAGATGCAAACGTCTACGTACTCGCAAAGCTTGGTCATGGCTTCTCTTGCCTCGGCTCTCGTCCAAAGCTTGCCGCGGTAGTTTAAGTCGCAGGAGATCTTCACGCCCTTTGCCTTGGCGGCACGGCAGGCTGCAAGGCAGATCTCAACGAGATTACCGCCGAGCGCGGGGGTGATGCCCGTAAAGTGGAACCAATCCGCACCCTCGAAAATAGCATCCCAATCAAAATCCTCGGGCTTTGCTTCCGCGATCGCGGAATGCGCGCGGTCGTAAATACAGACCGAGCCGCGCTGAGATGCGCCCTTTTCAAGATAGTAGATGCCGACACGGTCGCCGCCGCGTACCACCTTCGACGTATCAACGCCGAAATAGCGGAGCGAGCTTACGGCAGCCTCGCCGATAGCATGCTTGGGGAGCTTAGTTACGTAAACGCTTTCAAGCCCATAGTTGGCAAGCGAGACGGCAACGTTGGCTTCACCGCCGCCGAAGGTTGCCTGCATCTGATCGTTCTGGAAGAAACGGTAATAGCCGTTGGGTGCGAGTCTGAGCATCAGCTCGCCGAATGTAACTACTTTTTTCATTGTTCTGCCTCCATTTTTTCAAGCGCTTCCTTGACGAAGAAGCTGCCGCCGATGGCGGCAATCTTGTCAAAGGCTAAGAATTCATCGATGTTGCTTCTGTCTACACCGCCCGTCGGGATGAACTTCACCTGCGGGAAGGGTGCGGAAAGAGCTTTGAGAGCCTTCAAACCGCCGTAAACGTTGGCAGGGAAGAACTTAACGGTGGTAATGCCAAGCTCAAGCGCCGCCATGATCTCGGTGGGGGTCACACAGCCGGGATAGTAGGGAATGTTCTTCTTCGCGCAGATCTTTGCCACGCCTTCGGAAAGACCGGGGGAGACAATAAAGGTCGCGCCGGCCGCAAGTGCTTCCTTACACTGCTTTGCGTTGATGACGGTGCCTGCGCCGATCGCCATATCGGGGTAGTTCTTGACGGCGTAAGCGATCGCCTCAGCCGCGCACGCGGTGCGGAAGGTGATCTCCGCGGTCTTGATGCCGCTGTTTTTCAGGGCAGTCAGAATTTTGTCGGTCTCGGAAAGCTCCTTGATGACGACAACGGGGACAAATTTTTCCATGATATTCCTCTCCTTTAAAGATTAGAAATTGAAATACGATTTTGCGTTGTAGTAAGCGATACCCGAAACGATCTTTTCCAGCGTCTTCATATCGCGCGGATATTCGCCGTCCTCCACCCAAGTGCCGATAAGGTTGCACATGATGCGGCGGAAATATTCGTGGCGGGGATAGGAAACGAAGCTGCGGCTGTCGGTCAGCATGCCGACGAAGCGGGAGATCATACCGAGACTCGCAAGTGCCTTCATCTGCTCTACCATACCGTCTCTTTGGTCGTTAAACCACCAGCCCGAGCCGAATTGGATACGGCCTGCGGAGGGAGCCTTTTGGAAGTTGCCGAGCATTGCACCCAGCACGTAGTTATCCTTGGGATTGAGGGTGTAGAGAATAGTCTTGGGAAGCGCGTCCGCATATTCAAGATGGTCGAGGAAGCGGGAAAGCGGCTCGGCGATCGAGAGGTCGTTGATGGAGTCGAAGCCCGTATCGGGACCTAACTTCTCAAACATTTTCTTGTTGTTGTTGCGCATCGCGCCGATGTGCAGCTGCATGGTCCAACCGAGTCGCGTGTATTCCTTCGCGCAAACCGCAAGAAGCGCCGTCTTAAAGACGTCAATTTCTGTTTGGGTAAGTACGCCGCCGTTCATCTTCTTTTCAAACACGGCAGAAGCGTCGCCGATGGCGTAGGGAATATACTCCATCGCATGGTCGGAAAGACGGCAGCCCATCGCGTCAAAGAAGGCGATGCGGGAAACGATCCAAGCGGCAAGCTCGTCATAGCTTTTGACACCGATAGACTCAATATAGGGGATAAAGGTGTCCTTTCCGATGTCGGTCGCCTTGTCGGGACGGAAGGTGGGAAGCACCTTGGTAGAGAAGTCTTTCAGCGCCGCGTGATGCTCCAAGGAGTCGGCGGGGTCGTCCGTCGTGCAGATGACCTCTACGTTTGAGCGCTTGATGAGATTTTGCGCGCTGAATTCGGGCGAAGCAAGCTTCTCGTTGCAGATGTCGTAGACCTTTTTCGCGTTGTCAGCGGTGAGGGGCTCGTCAACGTCAAAGTATCTCTTTAATTCAAGGTGAGTCCAGTGGTAGATGGGATTGCCGATCAGCATAGGCACGGTTTTCGCAAACGCTTCAAACTTCGCGTAATCGTCCGCGTCGCCCGTGATGAACGCTTCGTCCACGCCGTTTGTGCGCAACTGACGCCATTTGTAATGGTCGCCGCCGAGGAAAAGCTCGGTTGCATTCTTGAAACGGTGGTCGCGTGCGATCATTTCGGGTGAGAGATGACAGTGATAGTCAATGATGGGAAGATCCTTTACCGCCTCGTAAAGAGCGAGGGCAGTATCGTTTTTCAACATAAAACGTTCGTTGATGATACCCATAACGTCCTCCGTAATATATATTACAAAAGTATTGTACCAAAAGAAGCTTAAAAAGTCAATATTCGGACGTAGATTTCAGACGGAATTTAAGCCGTTTTTTTGCTTTCGCCGTGTTTTACGAAGAACATCGTCATAAAGGCAAGCGCAAGGAAGACGGTCGCGTAGGGAAATAGGGTAGTCATGCCTGCCGTGTCCATAAGAAGACCGGAAAGAACGGGGGTTGCCGTTTGCGCCGCCATGGATGCGGTGTAATAAAAGCCAGTATATTTACCGACGTTTCCGCCCGACGCAAGCTCTACCACCATCGGGTAGGAGTTGACGCTGATGGTGGCCCAGCCGATGCCCGCCAGCGCGAAGAGAAGGTTCATGACGAGAGCGGAGCTTCCCGCGCGCAGGAAGGATGCGGCGAGAAAAGCGGTGCCAAGCATCAAAATGCCGGCGAGAATGGTCTTTTTTCTGCCAAAGCGAGAGGAAACGAAGCCGATGGGAACGTAGGAGACGATGGCAGCGGCTTGCGCGATGATGAGTGTGGCATTATAGTCGAGATTCAAAACGCTGCTTGCATAAACGGAATATTTGCTCGTTACGGCGTTGTAGCCCATAAACCATAAAACGACCGAAGCGAGAATGAGCAAAAGGGATACGAGCTTATCGCGCGAGAGCTTACCCACTTCGCCGCTTTCCGTTTCCTCCTCTTCTTCCTCGGTGATGCCGTGACGAAGGCTTTCCTCCTTCATTTCGAGCACGAGCTTCGGTTCCTTGACCTTCCAAAGAAATACCAAAAGCGATACCACCATGATGGCGGAAACGATACCGAAGAAGGTGGTGTAGGACATGAGGGCGTTTGAAGTTTTGCCCGTGCCAAAGATAATGCCAAGACCCAAAACGAGAATGCCGCCGACGGCGCCCATCAGATTGATGATGGCGTTCGCTTTGCTGCGGAGCGGGCGCGGTGTGACGTCGGGCATGAGCGCGACAGCGGGCGAACGGAAGGTGCCCATCGCGATGAGGGTGAAGAATAGGATCACGGCAAACAGAATGAAGGGCGCGGGAGATGCCGTTGTTTTACTGAGGGCGTACGCTTGTCTGACGGGTACGACGTAGGCGTTGTAATTTCCTGTGTTATCGTCGGAGCGAATGGCGGTAAATTCTTCTTTCGTGAAAAGCTCCGTTACGCGCTTGCCTTCAAAGTCGATGTCAAGGCTGTCCGCTTCATCGTAAAGCACCGAGAGGGCTTCGGGGTCGTCGACCCTTTCAACCGCCTCCACATTCTTTAATTGCGCGTTGTCCGCAAAGGAAAGCGTTACGAGCAGGATCGCGGCGATGAGCGTGCCGATGACGATAAAGGGAGTGCGCTTGCCGCGCTTTCCCTTGTGACGGTCGGACAATGCCCCGAAGAAGGGAAGCAGGAAAAGAGCCAGCACGTTGTCAAGTGCCATCACGATGCCCGAAACGGTTTGCGGCATACCGAATTTATCGGTTAAGATCTTCGGAATTAGGGTGTCGTATGCCTGCCAGAAGGTGCAAATGAGAAAGAAGGCAAAGCCGACGAAAATTGTTTTCTTATAATTTAGCTTCATAAACGCATCCTTTTCCACCTCGAAAGAGGTACGTGATATTAATTAGTTTTACCGATACCGACGATACTATCCTTGCGCTTGTCGTCCTCGGAAAGCTCGTCAAAGGGGATCAGATTGTGGTGCATTTTGGCAAGATCGTCACGGCTCGACGCATCCTTGTCGCCGCTGTATACGTAGCCCTCGGAGCGCATATAAGCGTTCCAGCGTCTGTGCTCAATGTTTTCAAGAAGGGCTCTGTCCTCTTCGCTCATCGCCTCGGAATCGTCAAAGTCGGCGACGCTCAGTTGGTGGCGCAGATGACGGTGGAGCGCGGATGCCATAGAGGAGCGATAGTTATACTCAAAACGGTAAAAATCCTCCTCTGAGCTCCCATAGCTTTTGTGCGTGGCGAGTGCCGCTTCCTCCAGGTCTTGACGGAGAATGACGCGTTCCGAGTACATCTCTTCGCGCGCGCCGACGAACTCGATCCCATAGGGCTTGCCGCGCCAGTTGCTCGCTTGGTTCAAGATCGCTTGGCTTTTGCTATCGTAAACGATTGCTTGAATGATGGGATCAGGCATATGCCTTTGACGAAAATACTGCCTCAAATAAACGGCGGTACGCACGTTTCTCGCGTCTTCACCGAGGGAAACGAAAACGTAGGTGGGGGCGGCGATCTCATCCAAGACATGGGTGAAGCGCGCGTCGTCCACCGAAACGCCGTCGTGGAAAACGATCTTGTACTGCGCCTCTCCCTTCACGTATACGCCGTTGTTGCGCTCCGACATCAAATCGGGGGCTTGTCTTGTGAAGCGGTCGCTTGCGTTTTTATCCAAATCAAAGGCGTGAATCTCGATAAGGTAGCCATCCATCTGACAAAACCAGGTGAGCGCTTTCAGCATTTCGCTTCCGTGACCGCCCGTGCCGACGACGAAGGCGTTGATGTGCTTTTCACCGCTTTCGGAGGGAATCGCGTTTTGAAACAGCTTCTCACCCGTGTCGTAGAGATTGCGAAGCACGAGCGCGCGAATGTCGTCCACACGGCGCAAGCGAATCTTCGTTTCGGGAAGATTGCTGAGCAAAAGCTCTCCCTCTACGTCGATCGAAAAAACGTAAAGAAAAACGTTTTCTCTTTTCGCGTATGGGCCGTCGGGCTTTGAAAGGGTAAATGCTTGCTTGACGTTTTCGGACTCGTCTTCGCCAATGGCGAAGAAATAAAGCTTGCTGGATTTTGAGAAGAAGCCAAGGTTTAACGTGGCGATATCCTTTTGAAAGCAGATGGCGCCCAGCTCTCTCGCGCGCTCACACAGCTCGTAGCTCTCCTCATTATCTTCCCCGAAAACATCGGTAAAAATAAGAACGGCATTTTTGTGCGAGTTCGAAATATCTGTCGCGAGCGCAAGCGATTTTTCGCTAAGCTCGGAAAATGCGTAGACATCGGACGAACGGCGCGTAAAGCATTTAACGTAAGAAACGAAATTGCGAAAAAAGGAAAGGATAACACCGGCGGTCATAATGGGGGCGAGAATAAAGTAAACGGTGCCAAGCACGGCGTACGCGACTACGCCCGTAGCGATGGCGGAGGAAAATATTTCCTCAAAGCCGGTATCTATAACGAAAAGACGGATGGTGTGGTGTGCGGATACCCAAAAGGTTTCCCAAATGCGAGCGAACATCGGTTGGAGGCTGAATTCCGCGTAATAGTGGGGGAAAAAGAGCACCCAACCCGCAAAGAAAATACCCACGGCAAGCACGCGGGAGGGCGTGATCAGACGCGAGCTTCGGTAGGGCTTTCTTGCCGTATAAACAGCAAAGATCATCGCTAAAACAAAAATAACGGCGGAGAGCACGGTTGCTATCATAAAATTTGTCATTTTTTAATGCCGCAAGGCGTTCCTTCCTTATACTTAATACTATTTTACCCTTAAAAAGGAGTCTTGTCAAGAGAAAACGAAAAACTCTGACTTTGTTTCTTTGTTTTTTGTGTTTTGGTCGGCAACTGTAAAAAAAGGAAGCGCATAGACTGTTATAAAACGGTCTTCGCGGCGCACATTAAGTACAGTATGAAAACAAGGGTGAAAAGAGGAAATTATGGGCAAGAAAATCGCACGGATAACCGTATTTTGTCTTTGGAGTATGCTTCTCGTATGTCTTCTTTGCGCAGGACTTTACAATTATGCTTTACCCGAAACGATCACGGTGGCAAGTGGGGAGGATATCCCCTCCTACCCGTGCGTTTCGCTGGTTGCTGATGAGGATGAAAACAGTGCATCGGGCGTCTCATTTATGGATGCGAGGCTTTTCGGTGTCATTTCGCTGAAAAAAATCGAGGTAAAAAACTACGAGGGACTTTCACTCATTCCGTCCGGCAGAACCTTTGGTGTCAGGCTCTTCGGCGAAGGGGTTTGCGTCGTTGGCGTGGCGGAGGTAACGAGTGGCGGCAAGAGCGTATCGCCCGCAACGCTTGCGGGGCTTGCGACGAAGGACCTCATTTTGAGCGTGAACGATTCTCCCGTAAAAACGGTTACCGACCTAAAAACAGCGGTGGAAAACAGCATGGGTGCGCCGCTTTCGATCCGTTACCGCCGCGGGGATAGCGAGAAAAACACCGTTTTAACACCCGTTTTCGATGAAACAGACGGCAAATACAAAATGGGTATGTGGGTCAAGGACAGCGCTACCGGCATCGGTACGGTCAGCTTTATCAACCCCGAAACGGGTGAGTTCGGCGCCCTCGGACACGGTGTCTGTGATGCGGAAAGCGGCACTCTCCTTCCGCTGAAAAAGGGTGTGGTGACGGATGCCGTTGTGACCGATATCGTGGCGGGCTGCAAGGGCAAGCCCGGTGAGGTGAAGGGATATCTCAAAACGGGGAAAACAGGTGTTTTGCTCAAAAACAGCGAGTGCGGCGTCTTCGGCGTGTTCACTGCCGTTCCGAAGGAGGAAGCTCTCCCTATCGCACCATCTTCATCGGTCAAAACGGGAAAAGCGACGCTTCGCACCATGCTTGACGGAGAGTGCCCCGTGGACTACGAGATCGAAATTACCGAGGTGCATGGCAAAAGCCCCAACAAATCCTTTACCGTCCGCGTCACCGATCCTCGTCTGCTTTCCAAAACGGGCGGCATCATTCAAGGCATGTCGGGCAGCCCCATCATCCAAAACGGCAAGCTGATCGGCGCCGTCACCCACGTGATGATCAACGACCCCACCCACGGCTACGGCATTTTTATTGAGAATATGCTAAATCAAATGGATGCAAAATAAAAGCAAGGCAATACCACCCCTTATGGGCTGATATTGCCTCTTTCTTATGCCTTCATTTTCTCGTGATGAGACGGATAAATTCCTCCATGGCGCGCGTTTTATATTTGTGCTTCTTGTAGTAAAAATACACTTGACGCTCCGCGCTCTCCCCCGCAAGCTTATAATACGCGAGATTTTCGTGGGCAGGAAGCTTCTCGGCAACCGCGTCGCTCACGAAGGTCGCGCCGATTCCCGTAGACGCGACCATATAGGCGGTTGCCTGCTGATTGAGATCAAAGACGATTTTCGGACGAAATCCGGCATCGCGGCAAAGTCTGTCGCCGCGTAGGCGCGTGTCGTTTCCTTGCGTCAGCATCACGAAGGGAATATCCTTGAAAAGCGAGAGAGGGGCGGCGGGAAAATTCTTTTTGAGATATGCGCGGCTTTTCAAGGCTTTTTCTGAAATTTGATAAGCTTCCGTTGCTTTGCATACGTCAAAGCCCCTCGGTACGGCAAGCAAAATATGCTCTACACCGTAAAGCTCCTTGGCGTACAGTGCGGCATCGTAGCGGTTGTTGTCTATCACGAGATCAAGCTCGTTTGCGCTCAGCATTTGCTCCAAGCCCTCGGTGTTTCCCTCCGTCAAGCGAATGTTAACGTTGGGAAAAGCACTTCTAAACGCGGTAATGATAGGCGGGAGCGCGCACGCCGCAAAAACGTTGCTCGCGCCAATGGAAAGCTGTCCGGTCTTTAAGGAATGAAGGTCGCCTAAATAATTTTTCACCTGCGCCTCCAGCTTCATTTGCTCTTCCACAGCCTCTATATAGAACTCGCCGAATTCGGTCAGCCGTAAAGGCGACGTACTGCGGTCGAAGATGGGAAGACCAAGCTCGTTTTCAAGCTTGATGATTTTTGCGCTGAGAGAAGGCTGACTGATGTGCAGATTATGCGCTGCCTTTGAAAAGCTTCGTTCCTTGTAGACCTCGTAAACATATTCGTTAAATCGAAACATTATGGGCATTCCTTATGCCTTTTTTGCTATAACTATTATACAATTATATGTATTTGACTATATTATAACGCTTGTGTATAATGTTGTCAAGAGAATTGAAAGGAATTTTTTGATATGAATACTGTGAAAACATCCCTCCGCATGGAGGAGGTCCATTCCGATATCCGCGGTCCGCTTTTCTTTGAGGCAATGGAGCTGCAAAAGCAGGGCAGGGATATTTTGCGGTTAAATACGGGAAATCCCGCCACGTTTGGCTTCACTATGCCCAAAAGTGTCAAGGATGCTCTCGCCGCAGGCACGGAGCGCGCCCTCGGTTATTGTGACTTTAAGGGAATGCCCGACGCGCGCGAGGCGATCTGCGCCTATCACGAAAGCAAAGGAATACAGGGCATCACCCCCGATGACGTTTTTATCGGAAACGGCGTCAGCGAGGTCGTCTCCTTTGCCTTAACACCGCTTTTGAACGAGGGTGACGAGGTGCTTTTGCCTACGCCTTGTTATTCTCTGTGGAGCAACAGCGTACGCATAGCGGGCGGTACTCCCGTTTTTTATACCTGTGACGAGATGGCAAATTGGATGCCCGACCTTGCGGATATCCAAAGAAAGATCACCGCGAAAACGCGCGCGATCGTCCTTATCAACCCCAACAATCCGACGGGTGCGCTTTACGCCAAGGATCTGTTAGAGGGCATCGCTCGCTTGGCAAGAGAGCATCGTCTGCTCGTCTTTTCGGATGAGATCTACGACCGTCTTGTCCTTGACGGTCTTACGCACACCTCCATCGCCGCCTTGGCACCCGATATTCCCGTCATAACCATGAACGGTCTTTCCAAGTCGCACTCTCTTTGCGGACTTCGCGCGGGCTGGATGGTCATCAGCGGTCCTCGCGCTGTGACGGCGGCGTACAGAGAAGCGATCATCGCCGTGACCTCTATGCGCCTTTGCGCCAATACCATGGCACAGCTTACCATTCCCGCGGCACTTGCGGATGAAGAAACGCCCCGCGCCATGGTTTCCCCCGGGGGACGCATTTACGAGCAAAGGGAAGCGACCGTCTCGGTGCTTTCGCGCGTCGATGGGCTCACCTTTGTGAAGAACCGTGCCGCGTTTTATCTCTTTCCCCGCCTGGACAGAGAAAAATTCGGCGTGACCGATGACCGTCGCTTTGCGCGCGATCTTTTGCACACAACGGGAATTTTGCTCGTTCCGGGCAGCGGCTTTGAGTACCCTCACCCCGATCATTTCCGCATTGTGATGCTTCCCGAAAAGGAGATCTTGGCCGACGCCATGCACCGTCTCGGACATTTTCTCGACGGATATTATCAGCGATAAAAAAAGCAGATTTCGTGTACTTTTTTCTGGCATACGGCTTTACAAAACCGCCCCATTGTGCTATACTGAAAGAAAAACGGTGGAGCGTGCTATGTTTACCAAGCTTGACGAAAAACTTGACTCCTTTTTGGCGCTTGGCATCCCGTGGAACGACTGCGTTGTCTACCATAAGGGAAAACGTGTTTACAGACGCTGTCAAGGAACGCTGGATCTCGCCGGCACACGCCCCGCAACCGGTCGGGAGCTTATCAACCTTTATTCCTGCTCCAAGGTCATCACCTGCACGGCGGCGCTGATGCTGTACGAGAAGGGGCTTTTTCGCTTAACCGACCCTCTGTACGATTATCTTCCCGAATACGCCGATATGACGGTGAGGGATGCGGACGGCAAAACGCGCAAGGCGAAGAACCCTATTCGTATTCTTGACCTCTTTCGCATGACGGCGGGCTTTACCTACGACCTGCGTTCGCCCTCTCTCAACAAGCTTCGAAAAGAAACGAACGGACTTTCCCCGACACGGGAATTTGCAAGATACCACGCGCTTGAGCCGTTGAACTGTGAGCCCGGTGAGAAGTGGTGCTACAGCCTCGCACACGACGTGCTTGCCGCCGTCGTTGAGGTGATCTCGGACACCGAGTTTAACGAATTTTGCAAAAAGAGCATTTTTGATCCCACGGAAATGCCCAACACCACCTTTTTACTGCCGTATGCGGAATATGACGCGCTTGCTCCTCTTTACACCTACAACGACGAGGAAAAGAGGGCAGTCGAATGCGGCAAGATCCCCCTTTACCGCCTCGGCAAAGCACACGCCTCGGGCGGCGCGGGATGCGTCTCTACGGTGGACGACTTTATACGTTTTTTGGAAGCCCTTCGCACAGGCAAGCTTCTCACGGAGGCGACGCTCGATTTGATGACGACCGATACCTTGACCGACGCGCACCGTACCACGTATTCCTATGCCGGTGGCTATGGATACGGTCTCGGCGTGCGTTGCCCGAAGAAGGGCGATACGACGATCACCGATTTCGGGTGGGGTGGCGCGGCGGGTGCTTATTCGCTTATCGATCGCAAGCATGAGCTCACGGTCTTCTATACACAGCACGTGCTTGCCTCTCCCGTGCAGGCGATCCGCGGCGAGCTGCGCCCCGTGGTCATGGATTGCTTTTTCCCGGACAGCGACAAGGCTGTCGTCGATCAATCGAAATTTTAAAGAAAGCGACCTTGCTATGAAAATTTCCTTTGCCCGTGGCGCTTGGCAAAACGAGGCGCTTGTCGCGGCAAATTCCTACCGTTGGGAGGATGTGCCCGAATTTCATCAAGCCGAGGACTGCGTTTTCAACCAAACGACCGATAGAAACACCTTTGGCTTCGAAAATGTTTCCCTTATGGTAAAGACGCCCTTTACGGGCAATTACCGCGTTTCGACCGAATGTGCCTTTGAAAGCTTCGGTGCCCCCCTCATCGTCATCGCCCATGACCTTGCAAGGGATGCGCGAGGGCTTTACCGCTATCGCGAATATTACGAGGTCGTCATTTACGAGATGGGCATTAATGTCTGGCGATTGACGACCGATAAAAACGATACCGTCACCTGGAAAAAGATGATGAACGTGGAATTTCCCGTCGCGGCTGGGGAAAAGCATACCCTCACCGTGGATATCAAGGATGACGTGCTTGAAATTGCGGCGGACGGTAAAAGAATGTCGGTCCGTCTCCCCGATCTCCCCAAGGAGTATTACCTCGGCATCGACGCCTGTGAGAATATCAACCGTTTTTACAGCTTCTCCATCTCGCCCTTAGAGGATCCGTCAAAGTCCGTCTTTCTTTGCTCTGTGTGCGGTCACCGACATACGGGTGACGCGCCGCCTGAGCACTGCCCCGATTGCGGTGTAGGTCCCGAAAAATACTTTTGTGACTCTAAGCAAATCAATGAATAAGGAGAAAAATCATGTTTGACGTTGCAAAGCTTGATCCGAATTTTGCCGTTGAGACTACCATCAGAACCGATGATACCGTCTTTTATGACGTAAAGGAAAACCTCTTTTGCCTTTTGGGTCTCATCTACGAAAACGGCGCTACCTTCGTATTCCCTCGGAGGTGGCAAAGACGGTAAGTAACGCCGTTTATGAGTTGAACAAGCATACCGCGGGCGGCAGACTCCGCTTCGTAACAGACTCTCCCTTTGTTTCCATCGTAGCGTCTATGCTCATAAAAAGCCGGAAAATAATCATTCCGCGACGGGAAGCTCCTCCTTTGACCTTTTCGTGGACGGAAAATACAGATCGACCTTCGTTTATCCCATGTCTAATCCCAGTGAGGACGGCTACGTGAGCAGAAGATGCATTCCGCATGGCTATTTGCCGCTTATCGATGGCGAGAAGGAAAACGGAGAGCTTGGAACGCATGAGGTCACCATCCATTTTCCCTTGTATCACGCGGTAAGAGAATTACATATCGGACTCAAGAAGGGCGCAACCTTCTTGCCCGCTCCCGCCTATAAATCGGGAAAGCGCGCCATCACCTACGGCTCGTCGATCACCCAGGGCGGCTGCACCTCGCTTCCGGGACTTGCTTATTCCAACATTCTTGCCATGCGCCACGGTATCGACCTTGTGAATTTTGGTTTTTCGGGCAACGCCAAGGGAGAGGACGCCATCTGTGATCATATCGCCGCGCAAAATCCCGACATCTTTATTATGGACTACGACCATAACGCCCCCACGCTTGAGCATCTCATTAACACGCACGATCGCTTCTACCGCCGCTTCCGTGCCACTTGCCCCGACACCCCCATCATCATGCTCACGGCCCCCGACTATGACACGTGCCCCGCATGGTTCGGTCCACGCCGCGCGGTGATCATGAAGAATTACAGAAACGCTGTCAGAGACGGCGACAGAAATCTTTATTTCATTGACGGCAAGACCCTTTTGGGCAAAAAGGGAAGAGACCTTTGCACCGTCGACGGTACCCACCCCAACGATATCGGGCATATGCGTATGGCAGACTCTATTTCGCGCGTTCTCAAAAAATTGATTTAACTCGAATAGCGTCCTATGCACAAAAAAATTCACGTCCTCCCTGCAAACGCAGGGGGGACGTCGTTTCTATAAAGCGGACATTGTTAAAATCCGAGATTTTTTAAATGCTCAAGCGTTTCTCGTCTCGTTCCCGAGCCGATGACGCTTTTTTGATAAAGATGGCGGATCGCGCGAATGCCGCCGCCGCGAAAGATCAATCGACACCACCTTCGCACTTGCAAGAAGGGGAAAAGCCATTTCTTCTTTTCTAAGACGGGATAAACGCTTTTTAACGCCTTATAAGGAAGGAAAATATGGTTAAATATGTAACGGCGTTTGCGTCCGCGCTTTGCGTACCTCACGGAGACGTTCGTCTCGGGACTTCCGTAAATGCCGCCCGACAGAAGGTAGCTTTCCATCTCCTTGGTCGTTTGCGAATGCGTGTCTCCGTGAAACCAAACGCCGCAGAGCGCTTTTGCGTGCTTTGCAAAGGCGAGAAGTCCGGCATCCGCAAGCATGGAATCGCGAAGGGGGGAGCCCTTAGGTAAGCGTTGCTCCAAGATCCATAGGTCGAGAAAGAAACGGATACCGCAGCCACTGTTTAAATAATGCTTCGCCAGATGCGCAACGTGATAAAGATAAAAGACGTCGTCCGAGAGGGCGTGAAGATAACCGCCGTCGCGCACGGGATGCGCGTGTACCCACGGGTCTTCAAGCAACTTTGCGGCAAGGGGAAGCGTCTCTTTTCGAAAAAGACGGGAATGAAGCTCAAAGAGAATGCCCGAGGGAGAAACAAAATTGGCGTGACAATCGTTCTCATGTTCAAAACGATATCCGTTTGCGAGGAATATTTGCTTTGCGCGTTCGTGATCCGCTTCATTTACAAGGATATCAACGTCACCGCTGGTACGCATCCAAGGTGCGGGATAATAGCCGCGAAGCACAGCACCCTTGAGTGGCATAAAGGGAATTTGAGTGCTTTCAAAAAGGGAAGAAAGGGTTTCAAGCTCCTTTGTCATCATCTCGTAATTGTAAAGGGCGATGAAGGACTCTTTTTCGAACAAATCTTTTACCCGCTCGTCTGCGTCTACCTCTTTACGGCAAACGGCGTTTCCTACGATGGGGGTAAGCTCGTGGCGCTTAGCAAGGCG
The DNA here is from genome assembly GCA_015064745.1 of Oscillospiraceae bacterium. GTDB lineage: Bacteria > Bacillota > Clostridia > Oscillospirales > CAG-272 > UBA1740. The sequence continues at coordinate 112,943 of SVRR01000002.1, forward strand.
AAATAGCTCGATCGCCTCCTCGGTAGAGAGCGTAAAAGGGGAAAAAGGAGCGCCGAATACTTCCGTTTTGATAATTTCGGTTAAAAGCGTGATTGCATTTTTCATATTTTCTCCCTCCTACTGCTTTTTTACAGTATATCATAAACATTTCTTCATGTCAATAAGAAAGTCTTGCCCTAATGCTGTCTTTCTTAAAACGCTATAAATACCGGTTGTGAGGGGCTGTGAAAATAGATTTGGTAAACTTTTTCCTTTCGTGTATAAATTCCATCAAAAAGACAAAAATAAGGATACAAAAAAGGAAAGGAACCTCATGTATGCAAATCAAACCCAAAAATGAAAAGCAAGCACGTATTCTGTATCTTGCGGTGGTAGGCGTTCTCGTGATCAGCGCGCTCATCATCGGCCTTGTGGCGGCTCTCGGAAAGAAGGCAACCCCCGAACCTGATGTAACGCCGCCCGTAGACGAAACTCCCACGCCCGAAACTCCCGACGACGGTAAGACGGACGCCGAGCCCAAAGAGGAGCCCGTTACCTCTTATCTCGCTCCCGCAACGGGCGCCGTCAGCAAAACGCACGACGATACGCTCCCTGTGTATTCTGCCACCATGAATGATTTTCGCGTCCATCAGGGCATCGATATTGCCACCGCCGATGGGGCGGACGTTTTCGCTACGGCACGCGGTACGGTCTCCCTTGTTTGGAGCGATCCTTTGATGGGACAGTGCCTGTCTGTTGACCATGGCAACGGTGTTGTCAGCATTTATAAGAATCTTTCCGCAGAGCTCGCTGAGGGCATCACCAAGGACGCTAAGGTCACGGCGGGGCAGAAGCTTGGAACGGTAGGAAACACCGCGCTCGTTGAAAGCGCAGAGGAGGCACACCTGCATTTTGAAATGACGTATAACGGCGAAGCCGTTGACCCTCTTTCCTATATCTCCGAGGAAAGTAAATCGGTCTCCTTTGGCGAGGATACCGCCTACGAATCCTAATGAATACGGTCGAAGCATAAATTGCTTCGACCGCGTTTTTTATTTAAAGACCGTGGGTGAAAAGATAGGAATATCCGTCAAGAGGTGCTGTGCTTTCCTCTTCTTCGGGGATGCCGTTTTGGCGCTTGAGATCGGCAAGCGGCACGCCATAGCGCTTGCCCACCGACCATAAGGTGTCGCCGTCGGTGGGATAATATAGAAGGACCGTGGCGGGATCGTACCCTTCTATGTCACCCGTCTTGACGGCAGAGAAAGGCAGTGAAAGAGAAACGGGACATACAGAGCATAGCGATACGGCAAGCTCGGTCGAAAGCCGTACCTTCTCACCGCTCACTTGCGCGCCGCCGCCCACGGGGGTGACGGAAAACGAAAAACTTTCCCCCTCCTCCCCTACACCGCCAAGAGGAAGCTCCGCACGGAAGGGAAGCGTCAAATCGCACTTTTCAATTTCATCACTACCAAAGCAAAGCAGGGAAGCGTCCAGCCTTCCTTCTACCGTAGCCTTGTCGCCTACGCGAGAAACGGCGGCATCCTTTAAGGAAAAGCGGGGAAAGAGACACCCTGTCATTTTAATGTCGGCAGGGAGGGGAAGCTCCGCACTAACCGTTAGATTGCCTGCCGCGCATCCGATCAGCTTTTCTGCGTTAAACTGCCGTCTCGCAATGTCATGTCGTGCACCGTGTACGTAAAGATCTTCCAGCACGGATACGGTACGGTTGGATAGAAGTGTTCCCGTCAGATAATATTCGGTATCCAGAAGAAGAGCGGTGTTTTCTCCGTCCTCTTCAAAGGTGACGGTGGGAGAGGCGACGTGTGCACTGAGTACGACCCGATCCTCTTTTTTTGCGTCTTTGGCGGTAATTTCTTCTTCAAAGGGCAGAGTGCAAACCTTGACGAAAGGCGCTTCGCCCATCTTTTGCAAAAGTAGGGTGAAGATGAGCCTTCCGCGCACCGAGAGATAGCCGTCGTGCGCTTCTCTCGTTTCGGGCAAAACGCCGCTTTGCACCGAAATAAGCGTAAGCGCGTCGGCAGACGTTTCTTCAACCGTAAACCGTCCCTCCGCGTGCAAGGCACCCGAAAAGCAGGCGTTGCGCTCTAAGACGGAGACTTCACGCGCAATCGTTTCTACGGGCGCATCCTGTACGAGTGTCGAGAGCGGGACGCCGGCAGCTTCCTCTATCAATACGTGCGGACGGGCAAGAATGCGGGTGCGGATCCCCAGCTTTCTGGGGGCGGACGGACGGGCGTTCACGCTCTCGATGCGCTCTTCCGTGTAGGTGACGGCAGAATCCTTGTCGCTGTGAACACGGTAGGTATACCGTCCTTCCAAAGGCGCTTCGGTGACGGTGTTTTCCCTGTCGCTGTAAAGCAAACGGTATTCTAAACGTCCTGAAAATTCCGTGCCGTCGCTCCCGACATAATGCTCTTCGGGCAGAAGCGTTGCGCTTACACGCAAAACGCGCCCGATCTCAGGCATATAGTCGGGTAAGATAAACTCCTCGTTGCTTTCGGTGAACACAGCGTCGGTTACGAGATCCTTCTGTGCGCGGTTTTCAAAATTCGACATGGCTTTCCTCTCACTTCCTTTATTGTTTGACATTCAAATGTATGCGGAAGGAAGGAAAAAAAGAACCGAGCCTGTGGCTCGGTTCTAAGGGATCATTCCATCGGAATGCCCATCTCTTGCATCAATCTTGCGTTAAATTCCTCGGCGGTGTTGTAGCCCATCTTCTTTTGTCGGTGGTTCATCGCCGCGATCTCAAGCACGACGGCAAGGTTTCGTCCGGGACATACGGGGATGGTGATGGAGGGAATTTTGATGCCCAAAAGGTCCACCGTCTCCTCGTCGATTCCGAGGCGGTCATACATTTTTCCCTGTACCCAATGCTCAAGATTGATCACAAGGTCGATCTTAGCGGTCATGCCGACACCGCCCATGCCGAAGAGACGGCGAACGTCCACAATACCAATGCCGCGAAGCTCTACGTAGTGACGGATGATCTCTGGTGCCTCGCCGACGAGCGTTTTACTTGATACGCGCTTGATCTCTACCGCGTCGTCTGCCACCAAGCGATGACCTCTCTTGACGAGCTCAATGGCAGTTTCGCTTTTGCCGATGCCGCTGTCGCCGAGAAGCAAAACGCCCTCTCCGTATACCTCGACGAGTACGCCGTGACGGGTGATACGGGGCGCGAGCTGTACGTTTAAAAAGGCGATGAGCGCCGCCATGAATTCACTGGTGTTTTCCTTCGCAGAAAGAAGCGGTACGCCGTATTCTTCCGCCGCTTCGATTGCCTCGGGGAAAACCGTAAGAGAAGAGGTGAAAATGAGGCAGGCGGGCTTGTGCGCCATGAAGTCGCGCAAATGCTCGCGGCGTTCATCATCACTGAACTTTTGCAAATAAAGATGCTCGGCTCTGCCGATAAGCTCTATGCGCGTTTGTTCAAAATGATCGTAAAAGCCGGTGAGAGAAAGACCGGGGCGGTTTACGTGCTTGTTTGAGATAAGGATGTTTTCGGGAAGGTCGGGCAGATAGGCAACGGTCAGAGAAAATTCTTCAATGATTTTTTCTAAGGATACGGTATGTAGCTCTTCCATGTTAAGACCTCCAAAAATTATAAAATATTACCAATGCCCAAAAGATCGATCAGCATACCCGCGAGGGCACCGATTCCAAAGAGCATAAGAAGAACGGAAAACGCATCGCGCTTTCTGCGACTGACGCGAAAAAGCACGAGAAGTCCGACACCCGTGCCGACGAGAAGCCCCGAAAGCATACAGCCTGCCGAAATCATTCCTTCAAGATAAAGCTTGGTGATAAGGACGCTGGAGGCACAGTTTGGAATAAGCCCCACGAGCGCGGCAAGGATATGACCAAGCACGGGAACGGTTGAAAAAATGTCGGCGATACGCTCGTGCCCCAAAAAAAACACGGCGGTGTTTAAAAGAAGCATGACGATCAAAAGAAACAGCCCGATGTGCAGGGTGTGGTGCAACGCAGAGCGAAAAATACCCTCCTCGCAGTGACAGCCCTCATGCTCACAGAGCTCGTGAATATGCTCGTGCTCCCTTTCCTTGCTTTTAAGCAAGCGGAAAGAAAGGTCAATGAGGAAGCCTGCCAGCGTGCCGATTACAAACTTGACAAGAAGAAGCTTAACGATCAAAAGCGGGGCTGCTCCCTCGGCAATCAATATAGGAAGCATCTCATCAGAGGTGGAGAGATAGAGCGCGATGAGCGTACCGAGAGAGATCACACGCCCTGCGTAAAGTCCCGAAGCGGCAGCGGAGAAGCCGCATTGCGGTACGACGCCGAGAAGTCCGCCCCAAAGGGGCCCCACGTGTCCTGCGCGGCGAATGGCTTTTTCCATCCCCTCCCCGGCGCGGTGCTCAAGAAATTCCATCAAAAGATAGGTTAAAAACAGGAAGGGCAACAGCTTGCCGAAATCTTTTAGAGAATCGAGGATGACCTCCTCTAAAAAAGCAGCTAGAGTCATTAGAAGTCCTTTCTTTTGCGCTGGCAATCGGCGCACAGTCCGTAAAGGGTAGTCCTTGCGGGAGTAACGGTAAAGCCATGATGCGCTTCAATATGGTGGATGAGAGATGCAATGCGGTCGCAGGAGAGATGTGCGAGGGCGCCGCACTCGGTGCAAACGAGATGGTAATGCTCAGCGCAGTGCGCGTCCAGGAGAGAGTAGCAGTTGCCTTGTCCCTCTGTAGTCGTTTTACGGACAAAGCCCTCCTCGGCGAGTCTTGCGAGCTGTCGGTAAACGGTGGTCAGCCCCACGCGCTCCCCTTGTGCTTTCAAAATGTCATAGATTTCGTCCGCGCGCAGATGTGCGCCGCCTGCCGAAAGCAGAACGTCCTTGATGAGAAAATACGCGCGTGTTTTATAATCGCCGCGCTCCTTTTTTTCGTCCATGATTTGTCCTTCCTCAAAACGAAAACGAAAACCGATTTCAAATTCGAGAAAAGTATAGCATAAAAACAGCAAAAAGTCAATAGGAAAAATGAAACCTTACCGTTTTTTTCTGTTCATTTAATGAAAAAACGCAGGCTTATGTCTGCGTTTTTTCATCCTTTAAGATGATGCGCGATATGTTCTTGCATCTCCTTCACCACTAAGGGGTACGGCTCGTGAATATCCGCAAAGCGGAAGGGAATTCCTAACTGCTTGTACTTCACAGTACAAAGCTTGCGGAAGGGGAGAATTTCAACCGTATCAATGCACCCATGTGTGCGCACAAGCTCCGTCAAAAATTCTTCGTGCGCCTTTGTGTCGTTCAAGGTGGGAATCATGACCGAGCGCAGGGTCGTTTTTATACATCTCTCCTCCAAGCACGAGAGAAAGGAAAGCGGCGTGTCCATGCCGCACCCCACGTATTCGCGGTACAGCGCATCGGTCGGGTATTTAATATCCAACAATACGCGGTCGGTGACAGCAAGGAGTGCTTTGATCTTGTCGTTTAACAAACAGCCTGCGGTATCAAGGCAGGTATTGAGCCCCTTTTCCTTAGCCAGCCGAAAAAATGCTTCTGCAAATTCAGTCTGCCAAAGCGGCTCTCCACCCGAAAGAGTCACACCGCCAAAGTCGCCGAAATATTCGCGGTATCTTAGGGCATTTTGGACAAGCTGTTCGGCGGTGTAAAGCGTTCCGCCTGTCTCATCCCAAGTATCGGGATTGTGACAGCAGCCGCACCTGAGGGGACAGCCCTGCAAAAACACGGCATAGCGCACGCCGGGGCCGTCAAGCGTCGCAAGCGTTTGGATGGAATGAACGCGCCCTGTGGGCGCGTTCACGGATGAATTACAGTGCATCATGGAACGTACGGCTGATGACCTCTCTCTGCTGCTCGCGCGAGAGCTTGTGGAAGTTGACGGCGTAGCCCGAAACGCGAATGGTAAGATTCGGGTACGCTTCGGGATCCTCGTATGCCTTTATCAGCGTTTCGCGGTTTAAGACGTTCACGTTGATATGATGTGCCTTCTTTTTAAAGTAACCGTCAAGGATGGAAACGAGGTTGTCTACTCTTTCCGCATCCTCTCTGCCAAGGGCATCGGGGGTGATGGAGAAGGTGTTGGAAATGCCGTCGCGGCAGTCGTCGTAGCTGAGCTTTGCCACCGAGTTGAGAGAAGCAAGCGCGCCGTTTTCCTCACGGTTGTGCATGGGGTTCGCGCCGGGCGCAAAGGCTTGCGTCGCGTGTCTTCCGTCAGGGGTTGCGCCCGTGTGCTTGCCGTACATGACGTTCGAGGTGATGGTCAGCACCGAAAGGGTGTGAACAGCGTCACGGTAGGTCGGTGTCTTGCGAAGCTCGGTGATGGTCTTGTGCGTCAGCTCCTTGGCGATCAGGTCAACTCTGTCGTCGTCGTTGCCGAATTTGGGGAAATCGCCTTTGGTATCAAAGTCTACGATGTGTCCCTGCTCGTTTCGAATGGGGCACACCTTTGCGTATTTTATTGCGCTGAAGGAGTCAGCAACCACAGAAAGCCCCGCGATGCCGAACGCCATAAGACGCTCAACAAAGGTGTCGTGAAGGCCCATTTGCACCTTCTCGTAGGCATACTTGTCGTGCATATAGTGTATGACGTTCATGGTGTTGACGTACAGCTTCGCAAGCCATGCAAGATAAATATCAAAGCGTGCGACAAAGGTGTCATAATCAAGCACGTCGCCTTCAAGTACGGGCATCTGCGGTCCGATATGCAGTCCGCTGGTCGTATCAAAGCCGCCGTTAATAGCGATCAGCATGAGCTTGGCAAGATTGCATCTCGCGCCAAAGAACTGCATCTGCTTGCCGAGCTTCATCGCGGAAACACAGCAGGCAATGGCATAATCGTCACCGTAGATGGGACGCATCACGTCGTCATTCTCGTATTGAATGGAGTCGGTATCAATGGAAACCTTGGCGCAAAACGCCTTGAAGGACGCGGGAAGGTCATTCGACCAAAGCACCGTCAGGTTGGGCTCCGGGGAAGGACCAAGCGTATACAGCGTGTTCAGCATACGGAAGCTTGATTTCGTGACGAGCGTTCTTCCGTCCTCACCCATGCCGCCTACCGCTTCGGTGATCCACATAGGGTCGCCGCCGAACAGCTCGTTGTATTCGGGGGTGCGCAAATGGCGGGCAAGACGAAGCTTGATGACGAAGTCGTCGATCAGCTCCTGCGCTTGCTCCTCGGTTAAGATACCGCGCGCGATATCTCGCTCAATGTAAATATCAAAGAAGGTGGAAACACGGCCAAGCGACATGGCGGCGCCATTTTGCTCCTTTATGGCACCGAGATAGGCAAAATAGGTCCACTGGATCGCCTCGCGTGCGTCCTTTGCCGGCTCGGTAATATCAAAGCCGTACATCTCCGCCATTTCTCGGAGATATTCAAGGAAGGAGATCTGCTTGAACAGCTCCTCGTCAAGACGGATCTGATCACCGTCGAAGTTGCCCTCGGCAAGGGCTGCCTTGTCACGCTTCTTCTCGGCGATAATGTGAGCGAGACCGTACAGCGCTACACGGCGGTAGTCGCCGATGATACGTCCTCTGCCGTAAGCGTCGGGAAGGCCTGTGATGACATGGCATTTGCGCGCCGCGCGCATCTCATCGGTATAGGCGCGAAAAACACCGTCGTTGTGTGTGGTGCGGAAGCGGAATTCCTCCTCCACCTTAGGGCTAAGCTTATATCCGTACGCCTCGCAGGCGTTCTTGACCATACGCATGCCGCCAAAGGGATTGACGGTGCGCTTTAAGGGGCGGTTGGTCTGAAGACCGACAATGAGCTCATGCTCCTTATCTACGTATCCGGGTGAAAAGCTGGTAAGAGAAGAAACGGTTGCGGTGTCGATATCAAGAACACCGCCCTGCTCACGCTCTATCGTAAAGAGCGCCTCCACTTTTTTCATTAATGTTTGTGTGCGCTCTGTGGCACCCGTTAAAAAGGATGCATCTCTCTCGTATGGATGATAATTGGATTGAATAAAATCGCGGACATCAATCTCGGTTTGCCATTTGCCCGCCTTAAAGCCTTCCCAATTCTTGTGTTTCATTTGCTGTCTCCTTTTTTGTAAGAATCGCCCAGACGGTCGGCGTGTTAACCCCATATTCCCTCGCGGTGCTCCGCGTTCCGTCAGTTGTATGGGGCTCATTTATAGTATACAAAATAATGCGGTGCTTTTCGGTGACGCGGTCACAAAGCCGTTTTTACCGAATCAAGCGAAGCAAAAACGCGTTCTCCTCGGGCAAAAGCGTCTTGTCCGAAGCAAGAATGCAAAGGCAAAGCGTACAGATGGCGCGCTTGCCCTCCTTGTCCATGCTATCCACCATGCGGTCGGTCGCCGTACGCATTTTTTCGTTTTCAAAGCGTGCGGTCAAGGCGGACAGCTTTTCCTTCGTAAGGGTTGAAGAAAACAGCTCTCCCATAAAGTCGATCTCTTTCTCGGAAAGGGTACCGTCGGCACCAAGGGCGGCGGCGACGATTGCCGAGAGAAGCTCGTTTTCGTTGCCTGCTTTTATGTGCCGCAGGTGAGAAAGCGCCGTCGCCATGCTTCGGCTTGCCGTAGCGAGAAGTGCTGTGCGTGAGAGTGTGGTGTATTTTTCAAAGGTTGATTTGAGCTCGGACATAAATCCATCTCTTTCTAACTCTTTTTCTTATACTCATTTTACCATGCCGCACCTTTGTTGTCAATGAATTTTTCGAAAAAAGTTGCTTTTTTTGTCTCTCTGTGGTACAATAAGATGAAGGAAAAATAGGGGGAGCCCATGAAAAAATATATTCTTGCCTTAGACGAGGGAACGACGAGCGCCCGCGCCATCCTGTTTGACCAAAACGCCGCCGTCGTCTCGGTCGCGCAAAATGCCTTCCCGCAGTATTATCCCAAAGCGGGTTGGGTGGAGCAAAATCCGATGGAGCTTTACGCCGCCGAATACGCGGCACTCACCGAATGCGTCGCCAAAAGCGGTATCAATCCCCGCGAGATCGCCGCCGTCGGCATTACCAATCAAAGGGAGACGACCGTTGTTTGGGATAAGAAAACGGGTGAGCCCGTCTATCCCGCTATCGTTTGGCAATGCCGCCGCACGGCAGACATCTGCGAAGCCTTGGAAAAGGCGGGACACGGCGAATATATTGCCAAAACCACAGGACTTCGCATCGATCCCTACTTTAGCGGCACCAAGATAAAATGGATCCTCGATAACGTTGCGGGAGCGCGTGCACGCGCCGAGCGGGGAGAGCTTGCCTTCGGCACGGTGGATACATGGCTTTTATGGAAGCTAACGGGCGGTGAGGTCTTTGCTACCGATGTCTCCAATGCCTCGCGCACTATGCTGTGCAACATTCATACGGGCGAGTGGGATGAGAAGCTTCTCTCTATTCTTGATATCCCGCGCGCCATGCTCCCCGAAATTCGTTCCAGCAGTGAGGTGTACGGCTATCTGGACTGCATGGGAGCGAAGATCCCCATCGCGGGTATCGCCGGCGACCAGCAATCCGCCCTCTTCGGTCAAGGGTGCTTTTCCGCGGGAAACGCCAAAAACACCTATGGCACGGGATGCTTTTTGCTCGCTCATACGGGCAACCACCCTGCCAAAAGTCATGAGGGCATGCTCACGACGCTTGCCGCCACCGAAAAAGGAAGAGCGCTTGAATACGCGCTTGAGGGAAGCGTCTTTGTCGGCGGTGCGGTCATCAGCTGGCTCAAAAACGAATTGCACCTCATTCATGCGGCACAGGACAGCGAATATTTTGCTTCCCGTGTTCCCGATACGGGCGGTGTTTATATCGTCCCTGCCTTTGCGGGGCTCGGCGCTCCCACATGGGATATGCACGCGCGAGGCACGATCGTCGGTCTTACTGCCGGCACCGGTAGAAATCATATCATCCGCGCCGCGCTTGAATCGATTGCCTTTCAAACAGAGGACGTTCTTTCCGCGATGAATCGCGATATGAAGGCGGCACTCGGTGACGAAGCAGGCATTGTCTCCTTGCGCGTGGACGGTGGGGCGTCACGGAATGACCTTCTTATGCAGATGCAAAGCGATATCTCTGCCATTCCCGTTTTGCGTTCCGATAACGCGGAGGCAACGGCACTCGGCGCCGCCTTCCTCGCGGGACTTGCGGTCGGCTTCTTTGAAAGCAGAGATGCGCTTCCGATAAAGAGTCAAGACCATCGCGCTTTTTATCCTAACATCGACAGTGAAGAAAGAAAAAAAGAGAAAAAAGCTTGGGCAAGAGCCGTATGCGCCTGCCGTGCTTTTTCCAACGTTTACGAAAGCGAGGAAATTTAAATGGGCGTTTTTGTAACATCCCTACGCGTCTCCTCCTCGGATGGCATCCATGCCCTCGCGGGCGTTGCCGTGGTGCCGCAGGGAAAGCCGCGTGCCATTCTCCATATCGTGCACGGAATGACCGAGCACATCTCTCGCTATACCCCTACTATGAGAGCCCTTGCAGAAAAAGGCGTGCTTTGTGTCGGCTACGATAACCTTGGACACGGCTATACTGCAAAGGAAGGAGAGCACGGCTTCATTGCCGAAAAGGACGGGCATATGCTCCTTGCCAAGGACGTTGCTCTTTTTGCCGCCGCTGTCAAGGCACGCTACGGGGAGAATATCCCTTATATCCTGATGGGGCACAGCATGGGCTCGTTTATCGTCCGCCTTGCCGCCGCCAACACCTTCCGTCCCGATAAGCTCATCGTGATGGGCACGGGTGGAAAAAATCCCTTGTCGGGCGTCGCCCTCGCGCTCATCGCCATGAATCAAAAGCGTTACGGCGCAAAGCATTATTCCCCCTTTCTTGATAAGCTTGCCTTCGGTGGCTACAATGACCGCTTTAAGGGAGAGGGCGGCGAGCGTAATCTTTGGATCACCACTCTGCCCGAGGTGCGTAAAAAATACGCCGCCGATTCCCTTTGCAGCTTCCGTTTCTGCGTCAGCGCCATGGGAGATCTCATTCGCCTTTCAAAAGAAACGAATGAAGCAAAATGGTATAAAAATCTAGACAAAGCCATTCCCATCCTTCTCGTTTCCGGCGGGGAGGATCCCGTGGGGAAATTCGGAAAGGGCGTAAGAGAGGTTTACGATAAGCTGGTCTCTACGGGACATAACGCGAAAATAAAGCTTTACGAGGGCGCGCGTCACGAGATTTTGAATGACTTTTGCCGTGAGGCGGTTGTCTCCGATCTTCTTGCGTTCATCGATGAAAAGTAAATCTTTATTTACAAAAAGAACCGTTTTATAGAAAACGGTTCTTTTTTTGCTTTATTTGCGGTCGTAGGCAGGGTTGAATGCGTAGAAATTCTTTGAATCGAGTCTATCTTGCGCGATGCGGAGCGCGTCGCCAAAGCGCTGATAGTGCACGAGCTCTCTTTGTCGCAAATATTTGATGGGGTCTCGCACGTCGGGATCGTCTACAAGACGCAGGATGTTGTCGTAGGTCACGCGCGCCTTTTGCTCTGCCGCTAAGTCCTCGTTGAGATCCGCGATAACGTCACCCTTGACACCTACGTATTTCATGTCGAAGGGCACGCCTGCCGCGCTTTGCGGATAAAGCCCTGCCGTGTGATCCACGAAGTAGGTCTCCATGCCTGCGCGCTTGATGTCTTCGGGAGATGCGCCCTTCATCAACTGATGCAGGATGGCGGCGATCATTTCGAGGTGCGCAAGTTCCTCGGTGCCCACGTCGGTCAAGATACCGACCACCTCGTTATAAGGCATGGAATATCTTTGATGCAGATAGCGCATGGAAGCGGCGAGCTCGCCGTCGGGACCGCCCAGCTGGCTGATAATGACCTTTGCGATGGCGGGGTTGGGGTTTTTAATTTTAACGGGATATTGCAGCTTTTTGTCGTAGCTCCACATGATTAATTTGCCTCCTTTTCCCAAGGCCAAGGGCCGTCGATCCACCCGAAATGAGAGGCGTCACATACGCTTGTGTTTGTGATGGCGCCGTATTTCTTTTCGTATTCCGCGCGCAGACGCATGGCAGTCTCGCGGTGACGGTGATAATACGCTAGGCCGTGGCGGCAATCGGGATGACCGTCAAGATAAAGCACCGCCTCGTAGACGGCAAAATCTTCTGCTTGCAGCTTGTGAAGCAGGCGGGAACGATCGTCACACATCAGCAGTTCCTCCCATCTCCGTAAAAGGGCTTCTCAAGCGCGATAAAAACAGTACCGCGCGTAAGTGCCTCATTGGGCTCGTAAAGACCTTCAAATGCTTGCTCGGGTGAATACACCATGGCAAGCGACATCCCCGCTAAGGGATCATGCCCCGATGCGCAGGGAGCTTTTGCGTCGGTCTCAGCAGTCTCGCCGCATCCGCAGTTGCGCCGAAAGCGACAGCCGCCGCCAAAGACCGGATAAAAAATTTCCTTAGATTCCAAGAGAAGTCACTCCTTTGCTGTTATGAGCTTTCGCTCATTTACAGAATATGAAACAAGGAAACTTTCGTTCCAAGCGTCGTATGGGAAATCCTCTTGACAATGCGTAAAAGCCGTGCTATAATCAAAATAAAATTCCCAAAAACGAAAGAACTAGTGATTGGGAGGACGAAAAATGACACTTGAAGAACTCATGACGCGCGTCGGCTGTGAGAAATGGCCCGAGCGCTGGAACGATATTTACGACGCGGTAGCCGCCAACTTTGAAAAAAACGGCTGTATTTACCTTACACCCGAATATTATGATGATACCGCCAAGAAATACGGCGTGTTTGAAGGACGGCTTGACCTATACAAGCGGGCAGCGGCGGCGGTAGCCGAGAACAAGGAGCTTTCCCTCTTTTTCGCGCTCGTTTGCCGCGCTGTCGAAAATAGAGGAACTGCCTTTGGGGAGCTTAGGGCGGTTAAGCTTCCGAAAAGCCCTGAAGGGGAGCATATCCTTGCTCTCGATATGCTCGAAGCGCTGATCATCTTCTCGCAGATCCCTTATTGTTACAGTCTCTTTTCGGCACGCAAGCTTCCCGAGGAGCTGGTGCGGTTGATGCTTTGCAAGCTGGAATACGGCGTCACGAACTACGAGCTTCGTCACGGTGTGCCGGGGTATGCGCATCTTCTTTGGAATCAGCATATTATCAACTGCGAGCTTTTCCGTATCGGACGCTTGGAGCTTGAGCTTTGCCAAACCTGCTATGCGGGTGTTTCTGTCTTTGAAAACAAAAAAGGCGAGAGGGTCGCTCTCGTCGATAACGTTCGTATGCACAAGGACGGACGTACTCTCGGCATTATCTTTTACGAGGATGAAACGGATGCGTGGGATGCTGTCATCACCGAAACGGAAACCGATTATATCGGCTACGCGACGGACGGCACGGGGCGCGCCTCTCATGTGGAGACAAAGCTTCCCAAATCCGAGTGGCGGCGCATTTTATCGCCAAACGATAAGGTCATCAGCATTCATATTCCCGCGGACGGAAAACTTGACGACGCAGCCGTAAGGGCTACATATCCCGAAATGCAAAAATTCGTCGAAACCTATTTCCCCGATTTTGATTACAAGGCATTCTACTGCGCCTCGTGGCTATTAGATCCCACGCTGGAAGAGCTTCTCGGCAGTGAGTCTAATATCGTGAAATTCGGTAAGGGCTTTCGCCATCGCTTTATCGCGAGAGACGCGGGCTACGGCGTCTTCCACTTTGCCTTCCGTGTCAAGGGGAAGCCCGGCACGGATTACCCCTTTGACGATCTCCCCGAAAACACGCGCCTGTTTAAAGCCGTCAAGGAGCATTACAAAGGCGGGCGCGGCATTTACGCGGTTTCCGGTGTCTTCTTCCCGGACGAAATGCCGTAATATACGAAAAATAGCGCGAGTTTCAAAAGAAACTCGCGCTATTTGTGTTTTATTTTTTTCTGTAAAATGTCACGCCGTCGTTGTCCGTTCTCCATTCTTGGTTGCAGTCGTCGTAGAATTTGCCATCGTGCGTTTCTTCGATGGTATAGGTTACGCCGTTTTCGGTAACCTCCCACTTTCTTGGCTGCTTCGGCGTTGTAGGACGATCCTTGAATATTGCCTTAAAGATGAAATAGCAGATCGCAAGCAGGATAGCCAACAGAATCATGGGTGCATAGATCAAAAAGCCGCATCCCACGAGAGCGTAGGACCATTCGGGCAGCTTTTTGCAGAAATAGAAATATCCCCCAAGAATGCAAACAAGCGAGATGATGACCAAAAGAAGATTCCAAGTCATATCCTCTTTGTCGCTGAATTGGCGTATTACGCCGATCGAGGTTATCAGTGTTAGAGCCGTACCGATCACGCAAAGCGGCTTGCTCGTCTTCTCCGAAAAGGGATGATGTACGCCGAGATAAACGAGATAGGAGGGAAGAAGAGCATAGCACCAAAGGGATACGTAGTCGTAGTCGAAAATTTTTTCAACGATCTCGAAATCGAAACAATTTCCCAAACTTTGGAGCAGATAGGATATACTGCCTATCCCATTGCCAAAGGTGTTGAAGAGGATAGCAGGCAGCGAACTGTAGAAATTGATGGAGCCCAAATTCGCAACGAGCAACAGGAAAATTCCTAAATAAAATGCGGAAATGATTATAAAAACACTTCTTCTTTCGATGAAGGTTTTTTTCTCTTCCTCTGTTAAGCCTACAGCCTTTTTTGCCCAAAGCAGTGTCAAAATACCGAGAACGCCCGCAAGCACGGGAAGCCAGTCAACCATGATTGGAGACCACCACTCGCAAAACAGCTTTTGAAAGTGCTTAAAGCTCTCACTTTCGATTCCGAACATAAGTTTTAGGACGTATGGTATGTACCGACGAAAAAGGCCCCAAAAAATCATTGTTATACCGGCGTAGTAGCTCTTTTTGAGGAAAAAAGATAACAATAGGTTGACGGCGATTACCGAGATCCAAAAGAGCATAAAGCTGCCGAAAGAATCGTCTTTGCGGTAATATTCGTGAGTCATAGCCAATACCAAAAACAGAAGTACAGAATCAATGATGCCCAAAAGAAGGGGGTAATTAAGAGATTTCTTTGTTTTGACGGTTTCCATAATTGTCTCCTTTAAACAATCAAATTACAGATTTTTTCCATGGGGGCTCCTCGAAGCCTTTTATTACGAGTTGATCGATCTGTCTGCTCCGGATGCGCCGAGTGCGAACACTGTTCTTTATTTGGGAAGTACGGCGAGTGAAGTGACCGCCATTTAGTTCACAAGCCGTACTTTTTAGGATTAACGAAAACCGATTTTAATCTCCTCCTCATATGGCTCCCACATTTTCAACGCCTTATCAACCGCTTTGAACGGTCTTGCAGCGCAATAATTGTCACAGCAGTTTTCGCCCTGTACCTCTTTATGGCCGCGATTCGTACAAAAATACTTAACATGCTCTTCGGAAATGATTGTACCGGTATTCACATTTTCCGTTCGCTTAACAGTTTCACCGCCATACAAGCAAGTCTTGCACGTTTGATTTTGCTCAAAAAGTGATGCACGAAGTGACAATGGAAGGTCAAAGTTTATCTTGCCGTCGCTTGTTTTTTCTCCCAAGAGCTTTCCTTCCTCACATGCCAAACGCAATGCCTCGCGGAGAACCAACATAATGTCCTTTGCTTCTTGAAGCTCGGCAGAAACTCTGGATTCTTCACTCTTGTGGTTCTTATTTGATTTTACAGTATAAACAACATAAATATCAATTATTATCCAAAACGCTCCCCATAACAAGCAAAGCGTGCCAAAGGTGCGACCTAATTCGTGCGAAGCGAAGCAACGAAAAACAAGTCCGACGATCAACGGAACTACACAAAAGAGGAAGCTGTTGATTTTTCCCGCAACCTTTCGGCGTTTGAGAGCTCCGTCTTTTTTTTCTAAATCTTCTATCTTTTTTTCTTGGTCGCGAATAGCACGTTCACACGCTTTTATACGTATCGTGAGGTCTTCTTCCTTCGCGCGCGTGGAAGCGGTGCTTCGTGCGCTTGCGGTCGATTTTTGCTCTTTTGGGGAAGCCGGCTTTTTTTCTTGCACGGCGCACGAAAGCGAGAATTGATTGGAATACGTTTTTCCCTTGAAGACTTCCTTCCATTGCCGGCGGGAGCCTGCATAATGCACCTTTTTAGTGCTTCCGCTGAAAGCATACTCCTCGATGACTTGTACGGAGATCGGAACGTGGATCTCTTTGATCACTGTGCCGCTGAATGCAGATCGGCATATTTTTTTAATACCATCGGGTAAAACCACCTCTTTGAGAGAAGAAGCCTTGTCGAAAAGAGCCCACGGTATTTCGATCAAGCTCTGAGGCAACACAACCTTTTTTAGCGCGGAGCAGGAGGCAAACGTGTGATCTCCAAGAACCTTGATCGAATCGGGAAGAATGATTTCCTCTAACGAGGAGCAGCCATTAAAAGCATAGCTTTGAATACTCAAAAGTGTGTCGGGGAGCGAGACGGAGCGAAGCAGGGAACAGCAGTTAAAGGCCGAGTGGCGAATTTCGACAACGCCCTCGGGCACCTCCGCGTGCTCCGCAAGAGTATCCTTCAACCGAATGATGGCATACCTTCCATCACCGAGATCCTCGTAATCAAATGCGTTTAATTTTGCTTCTAACTCCGTCATAGTTTCTCCTTAACGTCTTTTATTGTGCGGAAATTAATCCGTCTGTTAAATGTTTGCATTGCCTATCGGCACGATTAATTTTTCGGGCGCCTCGATCTCGTAAGCCAAGCAACACTTCGCTTTTGACTCTCTTACCATCAATGACGCCCGATTTTGTTAAGATAGCCGTTTTAATCTATGACGATCATTTCAACGGTTTCGGTATTGCCGATAACTCTGCCTGCGCTTCCGGCTTCGCCCGGTTTACCGCCGGCAACATCACCCTGCGGATCTCCGCTTGCGCCGCCTTTTGCACCGCCTACTCCCGCAGCACCGACAACACCGTATTCGCCGCGATAAATAGTTGCCTGACCGCCGTCTGCGACGATACCATCACCACTCATTAAAAGTTCGTTGCCGGCACGCCCGCCGTCGCCGCCATTTCCGCCGTCGCCGCCGCTTCCGGGACAACCGCCCAATGCGCCTGCCCAGCTGTTTTGGCCGCCTTTGCCTCCTGCGCCGCCGTTGCCTCCTGCGCCTCCTGCGCCGCCGTTGCCACCGATCAGAATGACGTTTTGCGTACGAATTGTGGTCAGAGTTGCTTTTATGGAAGCGCCTCCGTTACCGCCGTTGGTACCGTTTTCCCCGCTCGTTCCTTTTCCGCCGGGACGGCTGTCACCGGTCGCGATTCCCAAGCCGATGTCTTTACCGTTGCTACCCTTGGTACCGTTTTTGCCGTTATAACCGTCGCCGCCGTTGCCGCCGACTACGGTCAGCTTTGCGATACCGCCAATGATCAACTCTGCACCTTCGGAGGCACTGAAATCAATCGCTGCGGCACCGTTGTCGCCGCTTTCACCTGCGCTCTCGGCATTTTGCCCGTCGGCACCGTAGAGGATGCTTTCACCGTTCACTGTAAGTGTTACCGTAATGTTTTGCGTTTTGTCGGGATTTAGGCGAATTGCGGGAAGACCTGCCGCACCGCGGAAGGAAACGTGATCGAGAACGATCTCAATATCGTGCTCGGCGTCGATTTGAATGGTGAAGTTAGAAAGAATATACTTGCTGGTGTCGCCGTCATTGTTTTGGGTGTTATAGCAGCCCTTAAAGACGTACTTCGTTACTTTTTTGCCGCCGTAGGTGCCCTTTGCCTTAAAGATTCCGTCTGCGAAGTTCGCCGCGTCGTAATTCTCAAGTTTGGGATTGGCGTATACGACATCTGCGTTTTCACCTTCACCGTACTGCTCGGTGAAATCAACGGTGACCGTTGTGGTTTCTTGCTCGGGCTTCAATTCTTGCTCGGGGTTTTTAACGTATTTTTCGGGTTCGGTAAAGGTTAAGCCCTCAACGTCCAGCGTAAGCATTTCGGGCGAAAGGTTGCTTTCCCAATTTGAATCCGCAGAATATGCCCATTGGGAGGATATCATTGAATAGTTCGAAATGGAAGAAACGGTGGCTTTTTCCGTTGTGGGATTGTATATCACGATGCCGAATACATCAACAGCCGCAAAGTGTGCTAATTGATAATAGCCTGCGGGCGTGTTGTATCCAGAATCAAACGTATACTCTTTTTCCAAGGTTTCTGTAAGCGTTTCTGATTTCTTGCTTTCATCCAGCAGTACAAGTGAGTTCGTGAGCTCGCCGCGATATCCTATGGTCTCTTCAAGGCCTGCGGTCAGCGTTGCGGTTATTGTATTCGATGCACTCACGCCTGCACCGACACCGATGCCTTCAATAGCAGCAGCTACGTCGACTCTCCTCTCTATGGTGGAAGAAAGGGACAAGGAACCCTCGAGCTTTGTTTTCAACTCGTTGCTCCAACCATCCGTTTCTGTATGAGAGCGCTCTATCGTTTGAGCGACCTCTTCTGCTGTCATTTTAGAGTAGGAGGTTTTTACTTTCATTGCGATCGTTCCGTTAAAATGCTCCCAGTTTGTTCTGGAAAGATCAAGAGGAACGTTTTCGACTCGTCCGAGATAATAGACAAAATACCAACAGTTGTCATCACGGAAGGAGTTCTTTAACTGATAGTTTGCGGCTCCCTGTTCACCCGCTTTCTTTGCTGAATATATCTCCTCTGTTTTTACATATTCCGTTACAATGGAATCGCTGTTGTTGTTGCTATCATTGCCGTTGGCGTTGCCGCCGTTGGCGTTGCCGCCATTGTCGGCGGAGCCATCGGTTGTACTATCGTTGCCATTATTGCCATCGTTTGGGTTGATGATGACATCGCATGCCGATAGCATGGATGTAAGCATGGCAAGAGCCAATAGCCAAGACAAGATATGTTTTGCTTTTTTCATGATGATTCTCCTTGATAAATTTTTTACTCTTTCTTATTTCGACATTCACTAGATGTCAAAGATGCCATGATTATAGCATATAATAATAAAAAAGTCAAGCACTGAATGTCAAAAATTCAAAAAAGAGGTCAAAAAATGTTCAAAACAAAGACGGACGGTGGAAACAATAACGTTTGCGGTAAGAACGTCTATCTGCTCCGAAAAGCCAAAACGCCGAAGATGTCTCAGCGTGCTTTGGCGGATAAGCTCCAGCTTTACGGTATGGACGTCGATAAAAACGCCGTTCAGCGTATTGAATGTGGCAAGCGCTTCGTGACCGACATTGAACTTTTGGTACTCGCACAAGCACTTTCCGTCTCCGTGGACGAGCTTTTACAATAAAAGAAAAAATGCCCCGCGCGTCCGTATGGATCGCGCGGGGCTACCTTTTTTTATTGTTTTTTCTTCTTAATGCGGTTGAGCTTTTTGTTCATCTTTAACAGCTCTTCCTTGGTAAAGGAGATGTTCATCATGCCCATCATGGAAGAAAGACGAAGAACGGTAAAGCCGCCCATCATATCCATGAGTCCCGAGCCTGCGGCATCCTTAAGGTTGACGTCAAAGCCGCCGGACTTGCCCTTTTCGCCCTTCTTGTTTGCCTTCATCTTCTTTTTCAGCTTGAGAGCCATACCGATGAGCCAAAGCTTGCCGCGCTTGGTTGCCACGATGTCCGAAATCTTGTCGTTGAGAGAGAAGCGTCCCTCGACCTCCACAACGTCGAACCAGTTGAGCACGGCACCGACCTCGCGGAGGACGTAATCCATGTTCATTTCGTCGACCTTGCGAATGACGCTCTCATCATGGTATTCGCCCGCAACCGCTTCAAGCTTCGTTTCGCCTGCGTTGGGTACGTCAAAGTAGAAGAAGTGATCTTCAGCCGTCTTTTTGCCGAGCGACACGCCGTTTGCAAACAGTTCCACCTCAGGCAGATTGGAATAGACCGTCACCTTCGTCACGTCCTCGACACGGTCAATATAGCGCTTGCCGCACAGATGCACGAAGGGGTCCTCTTCGGCAGAGACGAGCCAAGCCTTATAAGCGTAGAAGGCATCCTTCTTATATTTGCGGTCTATCGTGACAAGACCCTTGTGGTTTTGTCCGTTTTCGCCGCCCTCGCTTCTCGCGTCCGCGCCGAAGTCAAACATATTCCATACATGGGTCGCCCAGATGTACTTGCGGGAGAAGAACTGACGGATCAGCTCCTCATGATAATACGCCTGATATTCCTCGGTATAGTCACCCTGACGGGGGGAAGACGTATGCCAGTTGAGCGCCTCACAGCCGTATTCGGAGCATCCGATGGGGATGTTCGGGTGCATCGCGTGGAACTTGTCAAACCAAGGACCGTTCATATCCGTGTTGCCGCCATACCAGCCGAAATAGTGGTTGTAGGAAACAACGTCGGGAATTTGGAGATAAGGATCGTCCATTTTGCACATCGAAACGGCGGCGATTGTGGTCAGTCTGGTTTTGTCCATCTCGTGGACCATATCGTTGAGAATGCGGTGGTTTTCGAGCAGATCCTCGTCCGAGCCGCCAATGCCGATCTCGTTAGATAAGCCCCAAACGACGATAGAGGCGTGGTTGTAATTCTGAACGATCAGCTCCTTCATCTGCGAGATGGTGTTCTCGCGGCCTGTCGGCATGTGCTTCGAAATGTAGGGGATCTCCGCCCAAATGACAAGACCCTTCTCATCGCACAGATCGTAGAAATACTGATCGTGCTGATAGTGTGCAAGGCGGATGGTGGTAGCGCCCACCTCCATGATGAGGTCGATATCCTCCGCGTGATGCTCGGGAAGCAGGGCGTTGCCAATGCCCCATCTGTCCTGATGGCGGGAAACACCGCGCAGGGGATATTCCTCACCGTTGAGGATGAAACCGTTCTCGGGATCGATCTTGAAGGTGCGGCAACCGAAACGGCTGCAAACGCTGTCGAGAACCTCGTCGTTTGCAACAAGCTCTGCTTCGCAGCAATAGAGATAGGGGTCGCGGCGACCGTGCCAGAGATGCACGTCCTTGATGTCGAAAACGACCTTTTTGTCGGTCGAGACGATCTCGGCAAGCTCGTTTTCTTCTTTGTCGTAAAGGGTGTAAACGATCTTTTGACCCTCGGTAAGCTCGGTCGTGTAGACCTCGACCTCGACCTTAGCGTCCTTGCCGCAGATCTCAGGGGTGATCTTGATGCCGGGTGTGCCGTAGTAATCAAGGTCAAAGTGGCTGTCGGGCACGCAAATAATATTTACGCCACGGTAAAGACCGCCATAGAAGGTGAAATCAGCCATCTGAGGGTATACTCTGTTGTTCGGCGCGTTGTCGACCGCGATCACGAGTAAGGATTCGTCCTTCAAATGCGCGGTCAAGTCAACTCTCCAAATCGAATAGCCGCCGTCGTGGTGGGCAAGATGCTTGCCGTCAAGATACACGTCTGCCGAGGAGTTTGCCGCCTTGATCTCAAGATAGTAGCGTGCCGATACAGGAAGTGCCGACTTCTTGATCTTCTTTGCATAATAGCAGGTGCCGCGGTAATAGTCGTTTCCGCCGTCCTGACCGTCGATGGCGTTCCATGTGTGGGGAAGGACGATGCTCTCCCAGCCTTCGGGAAGCGACGCGGGGATCTCTGCGGGAAGCTCCTTGGTAAAGAGCCATGCGTCGTTAAAATTTACAATATTTCTCATATGCTTCTCCTGTTTCCTTAAAATACGGTGCCTCCTATGAGGCACCGTAGAGTGTTGGATTATACTAAATTGTCGCTATCCTCTGCGGTGGTGTAGGTCAAAACGTCGTCCGCCTCAACATCTCTGCCAAGGGCAGTGTTCATCTCGGCAAGAGTCTTCTTATCAAGGTTGTAAACAAGCGCAAGACCGATAAATTGCAAAAGCGCGGAGAACATAAAGGTTGCGGCAACGATGTATCTCATGTTGACGGCAACGTCGAAAAGCTGATTGCCTTCGTTTGCGCCCACGTAGCCAAAGGCAACCATAATGATGAGAATGAGAGAAGGACCGATTCCCTGTGCCAGCTTGCGGAAGAAGGAGTGCAGAGAGTAGACCGTGCCTTCCTCGCGCTTGCCCGTCTTCCACTCGTTGTAGTCGATTGCGTCGCCCATCATTGCCCACGATACGGTGGAATAGATGCCGAGACCAAGGCTGTAAATAAGCTGGAATACAATATAAAGAATAAGGTCAAGACCGACGTTGTTCGGCGTGATGATAAAGAGACCGAGACCTGCCACCATAGAGCAGATAGAGCCGAAGGTAGCCAGCTCCTTCTTGCCGTATTTCGCAACCATCTTGCGGGCAAGAGGGGTGAAGCAGACGATCGGGATCATGGCAAACAGCTGAACGATACCCGAGATCTTGACATTGTTATAATAGGACTGGAAGATGACAGTCACGGCAGTCGTTGCGCCCTGCATACCGATAAACATACCCATAGCGGCGATGGTGGCTCCGACAGCGGGACGGTTCTTGATAAAGTTGCCGAATGCCTTGAAGACGTTGAACTTTTCTCTTTCCTCGGAAAGGGCAACCTCGGTATTTACGCGGATCTCGGTATTGCGGATCATAAACTGGAAGCAGATAAAGCCGAGAACACCCATGATAAGGGCAGCGATAAATACGCGCTCACCGATCAGATTGTCTTCCGAATCGTAAATGATAAAAGGAAGAATGACCATGGGGAGCATGTTGCCGAAGATAGAGCCGACCGAGCGCCATGCCGAAAGGGAGGCTCTGTCCTTCACGTCGTTCGAGATGAGGGAGAGAAGCGAGCCGTAAGGCACGTTTGCCACAGTGTAAAAGGCATCCCAAACCACGTAGCCGGCGATAAAGATGATCGCCTTTGCCCAAGGCTCTGCGTTCGGGAAGGGAAGGAAGCAACAAGCACCGCCTACGATAAGTCCGATAGAGCCGAGCCAAATGTAGGAGAGAAACTTATTTTTCTTATAATTGCGCTTGTCCGAGTCGATAATGGAGCCGATCAGAGGGTCGTTGATGGCGTCCCATACCTGAACGACGATGAGAAGAAGGGCATACCAAAGGTCCATACCCATGAACTGTGTCCAGAAAATGGACATCGTGCCCTTGAGGGCAAAGCTCATGTTGCAGCCAAGGTCGCCTGCGGCATAGGCGACGCTGTCGCGGATGCCAAACGGACGCTTGCCCGTCGAGTCGAGTGCGGGGGTTTTCTTCATGTGGTGTTCCTCAATTCTTTTGTTGTCATGTTTTAGTGTCGTGATCCGAGAATGAACTGGGATCATGCTAAGACCATTATAAAACATTTTCAAAAAATAAGCGAGTGTTTTTTAGCTTTTAATTGTAAACTTTTATGTTATTTTGATGAATTTTTAGGATGAAATTGCAAAATTACAGGTAGCGGTCACTGCTGTTACGCGCAGTAGGAAACCGGTGATTTTATAACCAAATATTGGTGTGGGTTCTTTACTTTTTTTCAAATCTATGTTATACTGCTGTCGTGGAGGCGATTTTATGACAGATTTTGAACAAATGAAACAGTTTTTTCTGCAACACCGAGAAAGACTTGTTGACTACAATTTGATCAATAGCAATGCACGCAAATGTGAAAAATATTTGCCCGAGTACGTTTACAAAAACATCATACACAACCCCGACGTAAAGGACTTTTTTGTGTTGAATTTTCCGTTCGATGTGAAATCGGGACTTGTGAACGTGGATTCCCTTGACAGCTTTGTTTTCGATTTTTACTTTGTGGATTACGGGGATAAAATCGTCATCGACGATGCCGAGCGCACCTTTGATTGCGGCGTGGAGAGCTATGAGGGCAACGGTGTGATTCTTGCACAAAAGGATGTTACGGAAAAATACCTTTTAAAGAATGGACTGCAATACAGTAATTACGCAATCATTAAGCAGACAAATATACAGACCTTTGTACAAGATACCATCACCTTTGTCAAAGTGTTGCAAACGTTGAACAACGCCCAACCGTATCCTCCGTACATTTTAGAGCTGGACGATGCGCGCGAGGTTGTAGAAGTGTTGACGCGCTGTTGGATATATGGCGAAAAATCGGAAAAAGACGAAAACGCGCGCAAGCTCGCCCTTTTCGATAATCAAAAAATTCTGCAAGAAAACGGTGACTGTGAGGAAGGTGCTTATCCACCGTTTTTCAATAAGCATGCTTTTGTGGGGGTGTTTTTCAACAGCGACGGCAAAGTGTTGGTGCGGAAAAGCGGAACGGAAACAGAGTCTAGGTACGACTTTGCCATTCATGACTACGTGCTGAAAGACGAGTGTTGCAGTCTTGTAGGCATTCAGCGTGCTATACAGCAAAGCTTTGGATTCGATTTTTATTTCGGCGACGTCGCGCCCGCCCTTACCACAACACGTAACAGGCTGATCTGCGATTTTTATGTTGTGCGTTGCTATGACGTATCTACAAAACAACTGTGTGGCGATGGGGAAAACACGTTCGATTGGATGGGGAAGGACGATCTTTTTGCCTTGCTGAATGCCGACCGCTTCGCAAACTACCCTGTAAGCCTATTGGAATGCTTATACGAATTGTAAAAAAGGTTGCGGCATAGCCGCAATTCCATACAACGCGCATCGCGCGTTGCTTCCATACCAAGCCTCCTTCGTCGGCTGGGATAAAAAACACCATCGCGTTGCGATGGTGTTTTGGTTTGTGTAAGAACGACTAAAAAACGCTCGATCAATTAGAGCTTGCTTAATTGATTTCCAAAATCCATTTTTTTGACCAAGCAAACAATGTTTCGGACATCAAATTAAAGTCAACTGAGTTACCGCCTTTCAAATGCAAAAAGGTATTAATGATGGTCTGTTCATCGGACGAGACAACCGATAACAAATCCTTTTGATGTCTAAAATGTTTTCCGCTCTGGCGGAAAGCAATTGCCTGCACAACGAAAGAGGCGGATTTATATAGCCCGCGCAAAATGTCGTCACTCTTTTCGTGCAGCATATTATGCACACATCCATGATAGATGTTACAAGCGCCGATTTTGATCGCTCTGTCCACAGTCGATTCATCAATGACAGTAAGCAATTCGTCAAGGCTTCCTTTTATCGGGGTTGTATCATAATAAAACTGAAAAAGGTCTGAAGGTTCCCAATTTAAAATTTCATTTTTACCCGACACGAATCCGCAGATCAGCTCTCTGTGCGGCAAACCGTCGAGCATTTCATTGTAGTTCTGAATATCCGAGGCAGATAACTCGTCCAGTATCACGACAATGTCAATATCACTTGTGTCACGAGCCTCACCGCGACCGTAACTCCCCTGCAAGCCGACAAACCACACGCGGTTTTCAAATTTATGATTTAGACTTTGCAAAAAGACATTCATCCATGCGGTTACATCTATCATCTTAATTACCTCATCAAATTCTGGATTTTCGGTGAATTTATTATATCACAAATTCGCTACAAAATCGAAGATTTTGCACGGAAGCAGAGCTTCCGCAAGCGCATATCGCGCAAGCGAATTTCAGATGTAGTAAAACGAACTTTGCCATACGGCAAAGTGTGCGTGCCTTCGCACGCGGCGGCGAGAATGCAATCCTCGCCGTTTTGTTTTATTATATCACAAATTCGCTACAAAATCGAAGATTTTGCACGGAAGCAGAGCTTCCGCGAGCGCATATCGCGCAAGCGAATTTCAGATGTAGTAAAACGAACTTTGCCATACGGCAAAGTGTGCGT
>SVRR01000022.1 GCA_015064745.1 Oscillospiraceae bacterium
CGCCCGATGTTTCCTTCGTCGTTCCTTCGGAAACCACCCCTGCCGTTTTGACCCATACAAGCGCGCTCAAGCGCAAGATCTTCATCGGCGAGGATGCCGATACCTCCTATTACAAGGCACTCGACGGCGCAACGCGTGAGTGGATGTACGGAAATTTGCGTCATGCAAATCACACCCTCTACAAGTTTGATTTCGGCGCGAGGGAAGATAAGGACTATCGCTCGGAGTTTCCCGTGCAATGCCTCTCGGATGCGGGGCGCAGCGCGAGATATATGCGCTTTACCCCCGTCTTTGGAGATGCGGTCAAGTTCACCCCCAAGCAGGGCTACGGTTTTGCGAGTGCCGAGGGTATCACGGCGATCGACAGAGGTGCCCCCGATCTTTTGCGCCGCGACTTCTTAGAAGGGGAGGGCGACGCCGAGTTTATCGTTGAAATGCCGAGAGGGCAGTACGAGCTGCTCGTTGTTTCGGGCGACGCAGAGGAGGCTTCCGTCACCCGCCTTTCTACCGAGCAGGGCTATACGGCGGGCGGTAGCATCGTTCCCGCTGGTCGCTATCAGTGCGAGCTCGTTCCCATCCATCAGAAGAGGGACGCCCCGCTTCGCCTCTTTATTTCCACTGATTCTGGATATAAATGGAAGTTAAATCTCATCGTGATTAACGTGCACAAAGGTTATTAAGACACAAAAAACGAGAGAATTCCGTAAACGCTCCCAAATGGAGAATACAGAATTCTCTCGTTTTGTTATCCCTCGTTTAGCGGCAGGGATAAGATTTCGTTACGTCTTAAAAGCAGGTCGTCCGTTGCGATTGCCGCCTCAAGCGTTTCTATCCCAACACGGTCAATCAGTGCGCCGAGTCGCTCTTTTTTGATGCCGTTTTCACGGTAGAAGAGCAACACCTTTTCGATTAGATCGGGGATTTCTTCTGCCTTGTAAAGCGTAGAAAGCGCAGTTCCTTGTCTTTGTAACGTTCTGCCCCACGTACCGCCGACAAACACGCGGCAAAGAGAAACGCCGCCTTGGCGGCACCCTTCGACGCCAACGTCGTTGAGGCTTGGCTTCATACAACTGTTGGGGCATCCACCTACGCTGATTTTAAACTTATGGGGAAGAGCGACGTCACGCATTCCAATATAAAAACGCTCGTGAATGGTCTTTGCCATTGCTCGGGTATCAATGATGCCGAAAATGCAGGTCGTTCCCTTGCAGGCAGTGATGGGACGCACTTTGGCACCCGTTCCGCCGAAGAAAAGCCCGTGCTCCGCCATGAAAGCCTCCGCTTCGGGAATTTTATCGAAGGGAATTCCTATGATCTCAGCAGAAAGTCGGGAGGTAAAAGCCACGTCGCCCGAGCCGAATTTCTTGGCACATTCCGCTAAAACGGAAAGGTCGTCTGCCGTAAATAGACCGCCGATCGAAACTACTCTGCCGGAAAAACACTCCGTTCCGCGATTGAGAAGAAAGCCGCGGCCCTTTACGCTTGTGATATCTTCTTTCGTTATACTCATTTTTACTTCCTTTCGATTGACACGCGAGATGTCGTATGCTATAATGGTACCGTTATTATAGCACGCTTTTTTATGCGTGTCAATCCTTTTGTTGGAGGTGTCGAAAATGAGTCGGTTTATAGGAGCGCTTGCGCTTTTGCTTGCGATTGCCTTGGCGCTTGGTGCTTGTGCGCCCGTCGCGGAGCCTCCTCCTCAAGCCGTTGCGGTTACCGATGCGCTCGGAAGAGAAGTCGCCGTCCCTGTGGAAAATTTGAGGGTCGCCGCGCTTCTCGGCAGCTTTGCCGATGTTTATACGCTCGCAGGCGGAAGGGTCGTCGCGGCATCGGCAGACGCGTGGGAGGATTTTTCTCTCCCTCTCGAAGGTGCCGTAAATCTTGGCGGAGCTCATTCGCCAAGCCTCGAAGCCCTTTTTTCTGCATCTCCCACGCTCGTCCTCGCGAGTGCATCGAGCGCCTCCCACGTTGCTTTAAAGGAGCCCTTGGAGGCGGCGGGCATTTCGGTCGTTTATTTTAAACTTAACAGCGTAGAAGACTATCTTCATATGCTTCGCTTCTCTGCGGATCTCACGGGAAGAGAAGACCTTTATGAAAAAAACGGTGTTTCCGTGAAGGAACGGGTGGATGCAGTTTGTAACCTATACAAATCGTCTCCGTTGCCCGATGAGAAACGCAAGGTGCTTTTTTTGCGAGCATCCTCCGGCTTCGTCAAAGCAAAGGGAAGCGAGGGAAGCGTGCTCGGTGAGATGCTCCTTGACCTTGGTTGCATCAACATTGCCGACATGGGCTCAGGGCTCCTTGAAAGCTTGAACGTTGAACAGGTTATAAAAGAAGAGCCGTATCATATTTTCATCGTCGCTATGGGGGACGATGAAGCGGCGGCGCTTTCCTCGCTTGATCAAATGATGTCGGAGAATCCTGCATGGGGAACGCTTCGCGCCGTTCAGGAGGGAAGGCTTCACGTCTTGGACAAAACTCTTTTTCATCTGAAACCGAACGCTCGTTGGGGGGGAGCTTATGAAACGCTTTTTGAAATCCTTGCCGAAGAATAAGCACAGCCTTTCCTTGTGCTATCTTTTCGCTGTCCTTCTTGTCTTTTTTGCATTGCTCCTCGGTGTGATGTGCGGAAGTACGCCGCTTTCTCTCTCAAAGCTTCTTTCTGCCCTTGGCGATGACACGCGTACAAGCCCCGAAGCGAGAATCTTTTGGTACGTTCGTCTCCCACGCACATTGGCGTCCTTGTTCGCGGGGGGAGCGCTTGCGCTTTCGGGTGCCGTATTGCAAGGAACGCTCGGCAACCGTCTTGCCTCACCGAGCGTGATCGGCGTGAATGCGGGGGCAGGGCTTGCTGTTACGGTGGCGAGTGCCATGGGTGTTTTGGGCGGCTTTCGCCTTGCGCTCTTTGCCTTTCTCGGTGCACTTCTCTCGGTTCTTCTCGTTGCGCTCGGCGCAAAAAAATGGGGTGTCGGAAGAGGAACTGTGATCTTAATGGGCGTGGCGCTTAACAGCTTGCTCGGTGCCGCGAGTGATGCCGTTTCCGTTTTCTTTCCCGATGCCGCCGTTATGACTGTGGCGTTTCGCGTGGGAGATTTTTCTGGTGTCAGCTATGTCAAGCTCACACCCGCCGTCTTGCTGATACTTATAGCGTCGAGCCTTCTTTTTACACTTTCACACGAGCACGATGTTTTAACGCTTGGCGATGAAAATGCATACGGTCTCGGCTTGCGCGTGGGGAATGCCCGCTCTCTCTTTTTAATGCTTGCGGCAATGCTTTCGGGCGCGGCTGTTTGTCTTGCGGGGCTTCTTTCCTTCGTCGGACTTTTGGTGCCGCATGCGGTGCGCCCCTTTTCCGGTGCGTCGTCGAAACACCTTTTTCCGCTTTCTCTTCTTTTCGGTGGCGGTTTCGTTTGCCTTTGTGACACGTTGTCGCGTGTGGTGCTTGCGCCGTATGAGTTTCCCGTAGGCATTCCGATCGCGCTGATTGGCGCTCCCTTTTTCCTCTTTGTTTTGATAAATGGAAGGGAGGGGAAGCATTGTGCTTGATCTTTCTTTCCTTTCGGTTGGTTATAAGGATAAAACGGTATTAAGCGACATTCATCTTACCTTTGCCCCCGGCTCCTTGACAGCCATAGTCGGTCCGAACGGCTCGGGAAAAAGCACCCTTTTGAAAACGATGCTCGGAATTCTTCCTCCGAAAAAGGGAAAAGTCCTTTTAGACGGCTCGCCCCTTTCCTCAATGAAGCGCATAGAGATCGCCAAAAGGATCTCCTATCTAGCCCAAGACACACAGGTGCCCGATATGACCGCTTTTGAAGCGGTATTGCACGGAAGATTTCCGCATCTATCGTATCCGCGCCGTTACCGCGAACGCGATTACGCCATAGCGCGTGCCGCCATGGAAAGAACGGGGGTGCTCCCTTTTGCGGATATAAAGCTCTCATCCCTTTCGGGCGGTGAGCGTCAAAACGCCTTTATTGCCATGACGCTTGCGCAGGATACCGACGTCTTATTGCTTGACGAGCCGACGTCGTCGCTTGACGTTCGCCATGCGTACACCCTTTTATCCACTCTTAAAACGCTTGCTCGGGAAGGAAAAACGGTTGCGGTCGTTATGCACGATTTGCCTCTCGCCTTTTCGCTTTGCGATCGAGTTGCCCTTTTCGCTGAGGGACGGTTACTTGCGCAGGGTTCCCCTGCAAGCGTTCTCGCGTCGGGAATCGTTTCGCACACCTTTGGTGTATCGATAGGACATTCGGATGATGCGGGATATTATTATCGTTATTAATTTTTTAAATTGCTTGCAAAGCGTATGCTTCTGTGTTAAAATACAGTAATGAAATATTAGGAGATTTTTATGCTGACATACCTACATTGCTATGCGGACGATCTTTGGGAAGAATATGAAAAAAGCGGGCTTTTGAAGGGAAGCTTCGGTATCCGCTTTTGCCAAAACGTTTTTGGCCGGAGGAGCTTCGCTTCAACGTCAAAGCCGCCAAAGGCACGCCCCTTTACGAATATATAAGGAAGCACAAATGCCCCTTTTACGTTGATCGCTTGCAAGGCGGCGTCATCATGTACGACTATACCTTCGACCCCGATCTGGTGAAGGAATACGAGCGTATGCTCGGTGACGATTTCCTCGGCTTCCAAATTCCCGATACGCGTATTCAAATGTGCTTTGCGCGCGGTGTCGCGCGTGCCTACGGCATCAAGCTCGGTGGCGGCGAATGGCTTTTTGCAAAGTTCTGACTTGAAAATCTAACCAAAAAATCCGATTTTCATTTGAAAATCGGATTTTTTATATTTGGCGCGGCTTATGGGAAGAATAGAAACGAAAAAGAGCTTGGAGGAACAGATGATTTACGGAATTTTAAAAGACATTAAGGAAGGGGAGTATCGCGTCATCTCTACCCCTGCCGAGGTAAGAAGCATCGTTGCCGCGGGCCACGAGGTCTGGGCACAGCATGATTGCGGCAAGGCGGCAGGCTTCCCCGATGAAAAATACGCCGAGGCGGGCGCGAAGATCGTTATGACCGCCGAGGAGCTTTGGGCGGGCTGTGATATGGTCGCTAAGGTCAAGGAGTTTACTCCTGTCGAATACCCTTTGATGCGAGAGGGACAGATCCTTCTCGGCTGTATTCATCCCGCGGGACATCCCGAGGAAGTGGACGCGCTTTTGAAAAGCGGTTGTATCGCCTTCACGGCGGAGGACGCGCATCGTTATGGCTCTCCAAATTGTGAGGCGGCAGGCAAGCAGGGCGCGCTCTTCGGTCTTGAATCCATGCTCACCATCAATGGGGGAAAGGGAATGTACGTCGGCGGCTTTGCGGGTGCGCGCCGTATGAACGTCCTCATTCTCGGCGCGGGTGTTGTCGGTAGAGGCGCGCTTGAGGTGCTTCATGCGCTCGGCGCAAACTGCACCGTCATGGATATCAACATCGCTCTTCTGCGCACGCTGCTTTCGCAGTATAAGAGTCAGATCAACACTATGCTTTGTAACAAGGAAGCCATCGCATCGGTACTCCCCGAAACGGATATGGTGCTCAACTGCGTGAAGTGGGATAAGAGCCGCACCGATTTTCTCATCGATAAGGAGATGCTTAAGCTCATGGAGCCCGGCTCGGTTCTCGTTGATGTTTCTAACGACGATCCCGGTGCTATTGAGTCGAGTCACGAGACTCACCACGATGATCCCAGATACGTTGTCAACGGCGTGGTACACTACTGTGTTTCCAACATTCCGGGTGCTGTGGCACATTCCACCTCGGTCGCTTATGCCTCCGAAATGCTCCCAATGGTTATGAGTATTTTAAATGACGGTGTGGCGGAATGCTGTGCAAAGGACGGCTTCTACCGCAGAAGCCTTACCGTCTACCGCGGCTATCTCACCCACGAGGAAACGAGCGCGGTGCAGGGCAAGCCTTGGATCCGTCCGGAGAATATCCTTGAAATCGCCGACCGCCGTCTTGACCCCGCCCCGCCCGCGTCGAGTGCACGATCCGATAACTTTTATCCGGAAATCGGAGAAGCAGAGAAAAGTAGAAAATATTTCGAAAAATCCTAAACTTTTTTTTCAAAACCTCTTGCTTTTTTTGAAAACGTGTGCTATAATATCACCGTTCGATCAACGGCCCGTTGGTCAAGCGGTTAAGACGCTAGCCTCTCACGCTGGAAACATGGGTTCGATTCCCGTACGGGTCACCAGAAAACAAAAACCACCTCGCATGAGGTGGTTTTTGTTTTCTGACGGTCCGTACGGACCGTAATTGAACCCAACGCGTGCGGAACGCACGCGTATGGGTGCGTGAGGCGGAGCGCAGAGCGGCGTCTGCTTGCAGAACGGCGGCAAGCCCGCCTCCCCCGATTTCGCCAAAGGCGAAAGTCGGCTCCGTACGGGATCATCCAATGCTTCGCATTGATTCCATTCCACCTGCGGTGGATTCCATACGCTTGCTATGCGAGCGATTCCATCCACGGCTTCGCCGTGATAAAAAAAGCAAGGCAAGAGCCTTGCTTTTTTTACATCTCCTTCATTAACGAATACGCCGTTTCTTGGAAAGAATTAAGCCGTCTGTTTTTGTGAATAATGAGATAGTTGTTTCTGCGGCTGTCGAGGTCCTCAATCTTGATCTCCTTGAACTTGCCGCGCGCGATATGACCGCCAACGAAGCTCTCGGGTAAAAGGGCAATACCGAGGGAGGCGTAAACGGCGGTGATAAGCGCTTGGTCATTCACCGATTCCATGCGGGGGACGATATGGATGCCCTTGGCGGTGAGCAACTTCTCCAAAAATGCGCGCGATGCGCTTCCGTGGTCGCGGAGCAAAAGAGGGTAGTGGGCAAGCGCCTCGGCGGAAAGCGTATCGGGCACCTTGTCCGCCGCGTTCGCTACGGCAACCAGCCTATCGCGCATAAGAAGCTCTGCGCGCAGATAGGGAGAGGCGACCTCGCCCTCTACGATAGCAAAGTCAAGGTTTCCGTTTTCAATTTCCGCTTGAATGCTGGCGGAGGTTTTTATCATAAGCTGTGCTTCGATTTCGGGGTGCTCGGCGCCCAGACGCTTGAGATACGGCGGAACGACCGTCTGACCGAGCGTTAGGGAAGCTCCGATACGCACGCGCGGGCTTTGACCACCGAAGGACGCAAGGCGCTCAAAGCTTTCAAAGCCTGAGAGGATCTCCTTTGCCGTTACGAGAAGCTCACGCCCCGTATCGGTTAGAATCAAGCGCTGGTTGATGCGGTCGAAAAGCTTGACGTTATAGTACTTTTCAAGCTCGGATATGGCGTGCGAAACGGTGGGCTGCGCGATATAAAGCTGTTCCGAGGCGCGCGTCACACTGCCGCTTTCGCACACCGCAACGAACATTTTAAGATGTCGTAAAGTCATAAATCCACCTATAACTTTTTTGAATAAACTTTATTACATTATAATACTTTACTTATCTTCTGTCAAGGTGTATAATGATAAAAAATACGGAAATATTGCGCTATGACGCAAAAAGGAGCAAAGCTATGAAGATCGTGATCATCGGTCTCGGTACCATGGGAGAAACGGTGCTCGGCAGCCTTAGCGGCGAGGGGCATACGGTGACGCTTATCGACGAGAACGAGCAGGTCATTTCCCGCATGATCGAAAAATATGACGTGGCGGGGGTCGTCGGCAACGGTGCTTGCATGGATATCCAAAAAGAAGCGGGCGCGAAAGGAGCCGACCTCGTGGTCGCCTTGACGTACAGCGATGAATTAAATATTCTTTGCTGTCTCGTTGCCAAGTACCTCGGCGTCAAGAATACCGTCGCCCGTGTTCGCAATCCCGATTACCGCAGTCAGATCATCGCCATGAAGGACGAGCTCGGTATCTCCATGATCGTCAATCCCGAAATGGAGACGGCGAAGGAGATATTTAACCTTATCAGCCTTCCTTCCATCGCGCAGATCGACCACTTTGCCAGAGGGAAGGTCTCGCTCGTGGAGATCGTGGCAGAGCGCGGCTGTGCGCTTGTTGGCGAAACCCTTATTTCGATTGCCAAGAAGCTTGCGAGCCGTGTCCTGATTTGCGCCGTACAGCGCGGTGGCGACGTCATTATTCCAAGCGGTCATTTCGTCATTGAAGAAAACGACCGCATCTATTTCACCTCCGAGGCGCGCGTGCTTGGCGAATTCTTGACCGAGGCGAACCTTGTCAAATCCCCCATAAAGAGCGTTATGATCGCGGGCGGCGGACGAACGGCGTATTACCTTGCCGAAAAGCTTTCGGGTAAAAAATACCGTGTTAAGATCATTGAGAAAAATCATGCGGAGGCGGAGCGTCTTGCCGAGCTTTTGCCGCGCGCTACCGTGCTTGAAGGCAACGCGACGCATCACGACCTTCTGCTTGAGGAGGGAATAGAATCGGTAGACGCCTTCGTTGCCCTTACCGACGGCGACGAGGCGAACATGCTGATGTCCATGTTTGCCAACAAAAAGCAGGTGGATAAGACCATTACCCTTATCCGAAGCGATGACCTTTACGATATGCTTGGCGAGGTGGGGATCCAAAACAACGTTTCCCCAAAGAACATCGTTTCGGGTAACATCTTGAGCTATATCCGTGCGCTCGCCAATAAGCGCGGCAGTAACGTTTTGACCCTCTACCGTTTGGTCGGCAACCGCGTGGAGGCGCTTGAGTTTGCCGCCAAGAAAAAGGAATATTTTTACGATAAACCGCTAAAAGAATTGAAGATGAAGGATAACTCTTTGATCGCCTCCATCATTCGCGGCGAAGAGGTCATTATTCCCGACGGTAACTCTTGCATTAAAATGGGAGATACCGTTATCGTCGTCACCACACACAAGAATTTTGACGACTTAAACGATCTTTTTGAGTGAGGTAGCACATGAACTGTAAAAATCTCGGAAAGCTGCTCGGAAAGATCATGGTGCTTGAGGGGCTTCTCATGCTTGCCCCCCTGCTCGTCAGCTTTATTTATCGCGAGAGTGTGAGAGGGAAGATCGCTTTTCTGCTTCCCATCTTGGCGCTCGTCGGTATCGGACTTTCCTTGCAGACCTTAAAGCCCGAGCGCTCCTTCCTTTATCAAAGAGAGGGCTTTGCGCTCGTAGCACTTGCGTGGATCGTTATGACCCTGTTCGGGGCGGTCCCCTTCGTCATCAACGGAGATATCCCAAACTATATCGACGCTTGCTTTGAGATCATGTCGGGGTTTACAACGACGGGGGCAAGCGTTATAACGGACATCACCCTCATATCGCGTGCGGGACTCTTTTGGAAAAGCTTCTCCCATTGGATCGGCGGTATGGGAATTCTGGTTTTCATTCTGATCTTTATTCCGGAAAGCGACGAGGGCTCGTCAATGCACCTTTTGCGTGCTGAATCCGCAGGTCCGCAGGTGGGTAAGATCGTCTCCAAAATGAAGGTGACGACCCGCATCCTTTACCTCATTTATCTTGGGCTCACCGTGCTTGAGGTGATCATACTGCTCTTTGACAGCCCCATTCCCGGCTACGAAAACGATAAGCTCTTTTTCAGTCTGCTCGCGAGCTTCGGGTGTGCGGGCACGGGCGGCTTTGGCTTTTTGCCCGGCAGTATTGAGCTTTTTCCCGCCTTCTCGCAATACGTGATGGCGGTCTTTATGCTCCTTTTCGGCTGTAATTTTGCCCTTTACTATCTTATTTTGATAGGCAACGTCAAAGCGGTGCTTAAGAGTGAGGAGCTTCGCGCCTATTTGCTTATTATCCTGCTTGCGGTTCTCCTCGTTTTCTTGGGACTCATCGGAAGCGTTGGCGATTTTGCGCAGGTCTATACGGGCGAGGAGGCGTTCCGCCATTCCTTCTTCCAGGTCGCTTCCATCTTGACGACGACGGGATATACCACCACCGACTATCAGCTTTGGCCGCCCCTTTCCGCCACCGTGCTTTTGCTTTTGATGTTCGTCGGCGGTATGGCAGGCTCCACGGCGGGCGGCATCAAGGTCTCTCGCGTCATGATTGCCGTGAAGGGTCTTTATATCAACGTGCGTAAAACGATCAATCCCCGCTACGTTCCGAAAGCGAAGTTTGAGGGCAAAACGCTCTCCGAAAGCACCATCCGGGGCGTCTTTATGCACATGACCTTCTATTTTCTCCTTATGCTTCTCGTTACGCTGATCCTCTCCTTTGATCCCGTGGGGGGGACGGCGATGACCGTCGTCTCCGACGGCGGCACTTACGAGGTCACGCACGGAATTTTTACCAATCTTACCGCGGCGTGCTCTTGCCTTTCCAACATCGGTCCCGCCTTCGAAGCGGTGGGACCCTATGCTTCCTTTGCCGCGTACAGCGGCTTCTCAAAGCTCGTGCTGCTTTTTACCATGCTCATCGGCAGACTTGAGATTTTGCCCGTCTTCGTTCTCTTCAACGCAAAGACGTGGAAAAACAGCTGACGCTGTGCTTTTGTTTAATTTTTCCAAAGGAGACGGGGAAAACACGCCCCCGTCTTCTTGTTTTTTCCAAAAATAAAAGGAGCAGGGAAAATATTTCAAAAAAGGCTTGACAAAAGGGAGAAAGCCGTGTATAATATCGGTGGTTAGCAAATGCTAACTCTATTTTGCCGCTATCGGTTAGCGTACGCTAACTGTAAAGAAATGTGAGGGTGAGCATATGAATATAAAGCAAGCGAAAGAGGGGAAAACGTACGTCATCCAAAGCGTCAAAACGGGCGACGAGGAGTTAGATGCCTTTTTGTTTTCTCTCGGATGCTACGCAGGCGAGCCCATCACCGTCGTTTTCCATCGCAAGCATGGATGCGTCGTATCTATTAAAGACGGACGTTACAGCATAGACGATGCTTTGGCGAGCGCCATACAGATTTAAGAATAAGCGGTGTATCGTTGTTTTTTTACCCCAAGGTTAGCCTATGCTAATCTTTCAAGCAAGTACAGCAAAGGACATCTTTTATGAAAATCGCGTTGATTGGAAACCCAAATTCCGGAAAGACAACCATGTACAACGCCCTGACGGGAAAGAACGAGACGGTCGGTAACTGGGCAGGCGTTACCATAGAGAAGAAGGAGCATCCCATCAAAAAGGCATATCATAAGGGCGAAGAGGCAATCGTTGCCGTCGATCTTCCGGGTGCCTACTCCATGTCTCCCTTCACGAGCGAGGAGAGCATCACGAGCTCCTACGTGAAGAAAGAGGATCCTGACATTATCGTGAACATCGTGGATGCGACCAATCTCAGCCGTAGCCTGTTCTTTACCACGCAGCTGCTTGAACTCGGCATACCCATGGTTGTGGCGCTTAACAAAAGCGATATCAACAAGAAAAAGGAGACCGTGATCGACACGCAGGCGCTTTCGGCAAAGCTTGGCTGTCCTGTGATCAACACCGTCTCCACCTCAAAGCGAGGACTGAAAAGGCTCGTTGAGGCTGCCGTTGCCTGCGTCGGGACGGCACAAAGCGCTCCTTATACCGAGGGCGACGTTGACGTTGCCGATAAGGAGGCTGTCAAGCTGGCAGACCGCCGCCGCTTCGCGTTTGTGAACGGTATTGTTGAGGCGGTGGAATCGCGCAAGGTACATACAAAGGACAAAAACATCGGCGATAAGATCGATGCCATTCTCACGAATAAATGGCTGGGTATTCCGATTTTCGGCGTCGTTATGACGCTCGTATTCCTCATTTCGCAGACTTGGCTCGGCACCTTTATCGCCGAGGGAATCACGTTTAATGAAGGCGAAGCAAACGAGCTTATCCTTCCGGGACTTGTGAGCATTCTCGAAATGTTCCAAGGCTGGGTGGAGATGCTTCTTGGAAACGCGAATCCGCTTCTCTCCGCCCTTCTCGTAGACGGTGTCATCGGCGGTGTCATCGCCGTTGTCGGGTTTTTGCCCCTCGTCATGATAATGTATTTTTTGATTGCCGTTTTGGAGGATTGCGGCTATATGTCGCGCGTTGCCGTCGTGCTCGATCCCATCTTCAAAAGGGTGGGGCTTTCGGGAAAGTCGGTCATTCCCTTCGTTATCGCGGTCGGGTGCGCCGTCCCCGGTGTCATGGCAAGCCGCACCATTCACAACGAGCGTGAGCGCCGTGCGACAGCTATGCTTGCGCCCTTTATGCCTTGCGGCGCAAAGATCCCCGTCATTGCCCTTATTGCGGGCGCTTTCTTTGATAATTCCGGCTGGGTGAGCGCGCTTATGTACTTCCTCGGCATCGTCATCATTTTCGTCGGCGCTCTGCTCGTAGGTCTTTTGACAGGGCACAAGGGAAGAAAGTCTTATTTCATTATTGAGCTTCCCGAATATAAGATGCCTTCCTTCCTCGGCGCGTTCAAGTCGATGTGCAGCCGTGGATGGGCGTATATCGTCAAGGCGGCGACCATTATCCTTCTTTGCAATACCGCGGTGCACCTGATGCAGTCGTTTACGTGGCGCTTTTCCCCTGCCAACGCAACGGCATCCGATTCTATTTTAGCCTCTGTCGCGGGGCCTGTGGCATACCTTTTCGTACCTATTATCGGCGTGCTTTCTTGGCAGCTGGTCGCCGCTATCGTTACGGGCTTTGTGGCAAAGGAAAACGTCGTAGGAACGCTGGCGGTCTGCTTCCTTGGCACGGCTGACGGCGCGGTGCTTGCCGACGTGCTTCCCCTGACCGCCGTTTCCGCGCTCGCTTACTTAATGTTTAATCTCTTTTCGCCCCCCTGCTTTGCTACGATCGGCGCTATGAGTGCCGAAATGAAGAGCGTGAAATGGCTTGCGGCAGGCATTGGACTTCAGCTGGGTGTGGGTTATACGGTAGCCTATCTCACCTATACGGTCGGTACACTCATCACCGCCCCCGCTACGCTCAACGCGGATGCCGCCATGGCAGGACTCATTGCCGTGCTGGCAATGGTGGGCACCCTCGTTGCCCTCGTTCTCCGAGCCGGAAGAAGGGCGGGTGCTTAATACCATGGTCGATTTTGTCGTTGTCGGTGTCCTTTTGCTCGTTTTGGGTGCCGCCGCCTTCTATCTCATCCGCGCGAAGAAACGCGGACAGCGGTGCGTTGGATGTCCCTGTGCGAAATCCTGTGGCGGCAAATGCGGCGAAAAGCCAAAAAATGAAACTCGATAGACCAAAAAACGCATCCGTTTCACGGATGCGTTTTTCTCTTTTTTAGTCGATTGCTTTTCTCTTCTCAACCGCGCGGCAGAGAAGCACCGCAAGCGCGGTAAACGCGGCAACTGCCAAGGCGGCGATAAAAATGCTTTCGTTCGGAATGAAGGATTCCGTACCGTCCGAGCCTATCATGACTTCGGCGTCCCTTAAAACGAATGCACCGATAGCGGGTCCCACGATGCCGGGAATCAGCACCTGTCCGACGATGCGAATGCCTTGGAACGCACCGGCTTTCCCCTCGGGAATATGATCGCGGAGCATCGCCCCAAAGACCGCCATGCCCGACAGATATCCCGTCATCATAAGGAGCGAACCGAGAAAAACGGGAAGCGTCGCGCGGAAAAGCGTCAAAAGAATATAGCCGAGCGCAAGCACGCCGAGCGCGGGAAGCGCCGAACGGAAGAAGCCGAGCTTGTCGTAGACCTTGCCGTAGAAGGCGGTGGCGACCGAGGCAAGCACAATGGCGGGCGCCATGACGAAAACGTAATCAGTCATGCCGAGCGCTACCTCATAATATATAATGAGGTAGGGCATAAAGATCTGAATGGAAATGCCGAAAACGGCAAAGGCAAGCACCGTCGCGTAGAGAAGCGCGTTTTTCTTCACCGTCGTGGGACGGAAGCTGTAAAGCACCGTTTTCAAGTAGCCGTCCTCGGATGCGGTCGGATTCGTTGGCTCGTCGACGAGGAACAGCGCCGCGACACCCGAAACGAGCACCACGCCGCCGATGATAATAAAGATGACCGTCCAAGCAGACGCCTCTTTAAGATCAAAGGACATAAAACCGCCGAACACCACGAGAATGGCGACGAGAGGCATCATGGCGTTGATGCCCTCTACCGCGCCGCGGTGCCGAGGGTCGGCGGCGTCGGTCAGCCAAGCGTTAAAGGCGGCGTCGTTTGCCGTTGAGCCGAAAAAGGTCATCAAGCAGTCAAGCAAAACGGTTACGGTGACGCAAACGGCGGAAACGGAGACCGCCGTAGGGAGAAGCGCTCCTATCACGTCCTTGCGTACGAGGGCAAAAAGCAGGATAGAAGCACCCCAAAGGATGTAGCCGAGTGAGATAAAAAGGCGTCTTTTTCCCACACGGTCGGAAAGTGCTCCGATGAGAACGGTCGTTACGGTCGCAACCACTGACGAGGCGGCAACCATTAGGGATATATCGGCGGGGGATGCCGAAAACATGTTATAGATGAACACGTTGAAATACATGTTCTCTACCATCCACGCGACTTGGCCGATAAGACCGAAGAGAATGAGCGCCGCGTAAAAGCGGCGGTTTTTATTTTTCGTCATAGCTGATTCCTTTCACAACGCTGAAACAGAATGCGCTCACCGACGTCGGGAATGTTCGCCGTACCGCACTCCGTAAAGCCTGCCTTTTTTAATGCCGCTTGCATTACGAGATTGTCCTTGTGCGTGTCGATCTTCAAGTTTTCGCGGACGGAAAGGCAAAAATCGACGCACGCGCCGAGCATTCCCTTTTTCGTTCCCGCGCTTGCGACACGGTGAATTGCTCCGTAAGAAAGGGGATTTAACCACGAAACGGAGAGGGCGTCGTATACGGGATCTCCTTCGGGGAAAAAGGCGAACACGCCGTGAATCCCCTCTTCGTCCTCAATTAAGTAAAGGCTTTCGGCTTCTATGTCGGCTGACAGAAGCGCGTAGGAGGGATATCCGCCTTCCCATTGTGTTGGGTTGCCCGTTTCCCTCATAAATCCGCGCGCCCGTTCGTAAATGGCGAGGATTTCGGTAAGCTCGCTCGCTTTCGCTTTTCTGATTTGCATAGACATATCCTCTTAAAACGAGATTTCCATGGGTTGATTTTTCGTTAAGCGGACGGACAGATCCTTGCCGTTCGCGCGGAGCTTCACGCGGATATCTTTTTCTGCTTTCAAGGTGCAGCCCGTCACGCGGCCGTCCTCCCATTTTGCGTCCACCGTCACGCCGCCGCGCGCGCGAAGCCCGTAAAAGCGACCGCTTCCGTATTCGGGATAGGAGGGGAGCGCGGGTAAAAGCGCGATCTCGCCCGCATGGCTTTGCAAAAGCATTTCCGCGATGGCGGCAGTCGTGCCGAAATTGCCGTCGATCTGGAAGGGCGGATGGGTGTCAAGAAGATTGTCCAAGGTAGACTTTGCAAAGAGCTTGTCTATAATATCGGCGGCACTGTCACCGTCTTCAAGCCGCGCAAAAAGATTGATCAGCCAAGCGCATGACCACCCCGTGTGACCGCCGCCGTTTTCAAGACGCATTTTGATCGTTTGACGGATGGCATCCATAAGCGCGGGCGTGTGTCTTGTGATCTCCCATCCGGGATAAAGCGGAAAAGCGTGAGAGATATGGCGATGCCCCGGTTCCACTTCCTCATATTCCTTTTGCCATTCAAGAAACTGCCCTTTTGAACCGATCTTGTATTCGGGGAGCTTGGCAAGCGCCGCCTTGGTCTCCTCCAGCATCTCACTGTTGATGGAAAGGAGCTCCTCTGTCTTAACATAAGCCTCAAAAAGACCTCTTAAAATGGCGATATCCATGGTGGGCGAGAGGCAGAGAAAGGCTTTAACACGCTCACCGTCCTTCTCAATGAAGTATTTGTTCTCGGGAGAGGTCGAGGGACCCGTCGTAAGATACCCATGCTCGTCCGTGAAGGTGAAATCGAGAAAGAAACGAACGCATGCGGCGATATAGGGATATGCCGTCTCTTTTAAGAAACGGAGATCGGGAGAAAAAAGGTAATGCTCCCACATAGCGTAAGCCAGCCATGCTCCGCCCATTTGCCAAAGTCCCCAAACACCGTCGGCGGGGGCGGCAAAGCCGTAAATATCGCTTAAATGATGCAATACCGTGCCGCCGCAGTGGTAAAAGTCACGCGCCACGCGTGCGCCTCCTTCA
Organism: Oscillospiraceae bacterium; assembly: GCA_015064745.1. GTDB lineage: Bacteria > Bacillota > Clostridia > Oscillospirales > CAG-272 > UBA1740. The sequence goes on from SVRR01000022.1 coordinate 16,029, forward strand.
AGGAGATACCCATTCATGTAGTCAAAGAGAGGAAGCGCGCATTCGGAGAGGTTGGTCGTCTCGGCGTGCCAATAGTTCATTTGCAAATTGATATTCGTATGGTAGTCGGAGTTCCATATTGCTTTAATGTTTTCATTCCAAAGACCCTGCAAATTTGCGGGAAGCGTCCCCTCTCTTGAAGAGGATACCAGCAAGTATCGTCCGAAGCTGAAATAGAGGTTTGCAAGTCGCGAATCTCTTTTGCCGTCACGCACACGCGAAAGGCGTTCGGGGACGGGAAGCGCGTCAAGGGACTTCTCACCGTCGTAAAGCACGGCGGCGCGACCCATGAGACGCGAAAAATCATTCTTGTGCTCCGCAAAGATCTCGTCATAGGGAAGGGAGGCGGGGGATTTTGCTTCGGCGTCTGCCGCCGCCGTAATGCGGATCTCAAGATGCCTTGCGTTCTTGGCGCAAAGGCAGTCGGCTTCCGCGGAAAGCACGCCGTCCTCCGTCAAAAAGCAGAGCTTGACGGAAAAGGTATGCTTGCCACACGCCGTTTTGCCCGAAACCGTCATTTCTCCGTCAAGGATAACGACCTCGGCGTTTTCCCTTTGGTAGCTTGCACGGAGAGAAAGGGGGGCATCGCCGTCAAAGCGAAGCACCACGGTTCGTTGCGGATAAGAGGCGAAGAGGGTGCGGCGGTAATTGGCGTCGCCGATACGGTAGGAAACGGTGGCAACGCCGTGAAGAAGATCTATATCGCGGCGATATTCCGTAGCATCGCCGTTTTCCGCGTGCGTGACGTCAAAAAAAAGGTCGCCCGCCGTCTCAAAGGAGCCGATGCGCGTGAAGTGCGGGGTGAGAGTTTCCTTGGCAAGCTCGTCGCCGCATTCGCCGCGGAGAAGTGCATCGCGCAAAGCGTGAAAGCGCTCGTAAAAGCCCTCGGATAAGGGTGTTTTAACACCGTTTGCCCAAATTTTTTCCTCGTTGAGTTGCAGACGCTCTCGCGTAACACCGCCGAACAGCATAGCGCCCAGCGAGCCGCAACCGACGGGGGTGGCGTTTTCCCAGCTTGTAGCCTCGTTTTCGAGATGAAGAGTGAAATTTTCCATAGAAAAACTCCTTGGTTTTTTGACTTGCTTTTACAGTATACCATACCCTGAAAACCTTGTCAAGCCGTCCACGGCGGAAAAAGATAAGCGCTTTCCCCCATTTTTTTAAAAAAATCTTAAAAAAATCCTTTATTACGGCAAAAACGGTTGACATTTGAAAAGCAAGATGTTACAATGAAATGTGATGAAAAACGTAAAATCCATATTGAAAGGAATGTTAAAATGGCAACTCCAATTATCATGCCCCGTCAGGGACAAAGCGTTGAGTCTTGTATCATCACCTCTTGGAACAAAAAGGTGGGCGATACGGTCGAAAAGGGAGATATTCTTTTCTCCTATGAAACCGATAAATCCTCCTTCGATGAGGCAGCTCCCGAAAGTGGCGTTCTTCTTGCTATCTTCCACGAAGAGGGTGACGACGTCCCCTGCCTTGAGAACGTTTGCGTGATCGGCGCTGCCGGCGAGGACATCTCTGCCTTTGCTCCCGCAGGCGAGGCTGCTCCCGCGCCTATCGCAGAAGCTGCTCCCGCACAAGAAGCCGCACCTGCCGCCGCGCCCGTAACCGAGGCTGCTCCCGAAGCAACCGCTGCCGCAAGCGGCGCGATCTCCCCCAGAGCCAAGGCACTGGCGGAAAAGACGGGTGCCGACCTTTTGAAAGCAATCCCCACCGGTCCTAACGGACGCATCATCGAGCGCGACGTACAGTCTTTGCTTGACCGTGGCTTGACCGTTTCGGGTGCCGCATCCGCCTCCTACACCGCGCCCGTTGAAGGCACCGGCGCAAACGGACGTGTCGTTCTTGCCGATCTCACGGCGCCCGCAGCTCCCGCAGCCGCACCTGCCGCAGCAGCTCCCGCAGCTTCCGTCGCAGAGTACGAGGACGTCAAGATGCCCAACATCCGCAAGATCATCGCAAAGCAGATGTGCGCATCCCTTACGGAAATGGCACAGCTCACCTATAACACCTCCTTTGACGCTACTAAGCTTCTTGCGTTCCGCAAGTCGCTCAAAGCAGGTGCCGAGAAGATGGGTCTTGCCAATATCACCCTGAACGACGTTATCCTGTACGCCGTTTCCCGCGTGCTCAAGTACCCCAAGCACCGTGTGTTTAACGCACACTGTCTTGGAGACACCGTTCGTTACTTCAACAACGTCAATATCGGTATCGCCGTTGATACCGAAAGAGGACTTATGGTTCCCACCGTCTTCGGCGCGAACAACATGTCCCTCAATGACATTTCCAAGGAAGCGAAGAGCGTGATCACCGCCGCACAGAGCGGTAAGATCAGCCCCGACTATCTCACGGGTGCGACCTTCACCGTTTCTAACCTCGGCTCTCTCGGCATCGAGTCCTTTACGCCTATCATCAATCCTCCCCAGACCGCGATCCTCGGCATTGACTGCGTAAGCAAGCGCATCAAGGAGGTAGATGGTGAGGACGTCGTTTACTCCGCTATGGGTCTTTCTCTCACCGCAGACCATCGTGTGATCGACGGTGCGGACGCCGCAAGATTCTTGCAGGACGTCGCTTTTGCACTTGAGAACATCGACCTTTTGATGGCGAAGTAAGAAGGGAAGTGTCGCAATGTACGATTTGATTATTCTCGGCGGCGGTCCTGCCGGCTACAACGCCGCAGAACGCGCGGGTCACGCAGGTCTTAAAACTCTCGTGATCGAAGAAAGAGCGCTCGGCGGCGTTTGCCTGAACGAGGGCTGTATCCCCACAAAGACCCTTCTTTATTCCGCGAAGATCTACGATTACGCCAAGCACGGCGCCGATTACGGCGTTACCTTCGGCTCTGCCGCCATCGACCACGCCTTCGTCGTAAACCGCAAGAACGGCGTTGTCAAGCAGCTCGTCGCGGGCGTTGGCGCTAAGATGAAGAAAAGCGGTGTTGAGGTCGTCAAGGCTTCTGCCGTGATCAAGGAAAGAAACGCCGAGGGCTTCGTCGTAACTGCCGAGGGCAAGGATTACGTCGGTAAGCAGCTTCTCATCGCTACCGGCTCCGCCCCCGCCCTTCCTCCCATCGACGGTCTTGCCGATTCACTGAAAGAGGGCTTTGCGCTCACCAACCGTGAGGTGCTTGATCTCCCCGCCATTCCGAAGACCATCGTTGTCGTCGGCGGCGGCGTTATCGGCCTTGAAATGGCTTCCTACTTCAACTCTGTCGGCGCTAAGGTTTACGTCGTTGAGATGATGGACCACATCGCGGGTCCTGTTGACCGTGAGATCTCCGCTCTTCTCCAAAAGGATTACGCCGCACGCGGCGTTGAGTTCATCCTCGGCGCTCGTGTGACCTCTATCAAAAATAAGACCGTCACCTACGAGAAGGATGGAAAGACGGTAGAGATCCCCGCAGACTATGCCCTTGTTTCCATCGGCAGACGTCCGAGAACGGCAGGCATCGGCTGTGAGAATATCGGGCTCCACCTGGAAAGAGGCGCTATCGTCACGAACGAAATGGGTAAGACCAACGTTCCCGGCGTTTGGGCGGCAGGCGACGTCAACGGCAAGTCCATGCTGGCGCACACCGCTTATCGCGAGGGTGAGGTTTGTATCAACAATATCCTTGGCAAAAAGGATAAGGTGAACTACAACTCCATTCCCGCCGTTATCTATACCAACCCCGAGGTTGCCTCCGTCGGCGAGACCACCGAGACCGCCAAGGAAAAGGGTCTTGATGTAAATATCCAAACGCTGACGTTGAAGTACAGCGGAAGATACATCGCCGAGAACGAGCACGGCTACGGTATCCTCAAGGTCATCACCGACAAGAAGCACAAAAACATCGTCGGACTGCATATGATCGGCTCCTACGCCTCCGAGATCATTTACGGTGCTGCCATGATGGTAGAGACCGAGATGCGCGTAGAGGATATTCAGAAGATGGTATTCCCCCATCCCACGGTATGCGAGGTCATCCGTGAAGCTATGTTTGAATAAAAATTAAAAGGAGATAGAAAAATGCCGAAAAGTCAATACGTCGACCCTGCGAAAGCCTTTGACGCAGGCTACATCCATTTTGAGGACATCCCCGTATGTCAGTACAACAAGACCCTTGAAGAAGAGCTTAAGATCTACTCCAAGGACGACATGATGCGCATCTATCGCGACATGGCGATCATCCGCGAGTTCGAGACCATGCTCAACGAGGTCAAGGTCAAGAGCTGCTACAACTGCGTGGAGTACAACAACCCCGGCCCTGCCCACCTTTCCATCGGTCAGGAGGCTTCCGCTGTCGGTGAAGCGTACTCGCTTGACATCAACGACCTTTCCTTCGGTTCTCACCGTAGCCACGGCGAGATCCTTGCTAAGGGTCTTTCTTCCATTCATAAGCTCGACGATAAGGAGCTTTACGACATCATGAAGGAGTTTCTTGACGGTGCGGTTCTTTCCGTCGTTGAGAAGCACATGAACGCAGGCGGCAACGTCAAGGAGCTTGCTATCAACTTCCTGCTCTACGGCGCACTTGCCGAGATCTTTGCCCGCAAGACCGGCTTTAACCGCGGTCTCGGCGGATCGATGCACGCCTTCTTCATTCCCTTTGGTCTGATGCCCAACAACGCGATCGTCGGTGCTTCCGCGCCCATCGCGCTCGGTGCAGCACTCTACAAGCGCTCCAACCACAAGCCCGGTATCGTCATCTCCAACTGCGGTGACGGTGCAACCGGACGCGGTCCCGTGCTTGAAGCACTCAACTTCGCTTCCATGGACCAGATCACCAAGCTCTGGGGCATGGACGGCAAGTTTGAGGACGGCGGTATGCCTATCCTCTTCAACGTCTTTAACAACCACTACGGTATGGGCGGTCAGACCCGCGGTGAGACCATGGGTTACGATATGGTTGCACGTCTCGGCGCAGGCTTCAACCCTCAGCAGATGCACGCGGAGCGTGTTAACGGCTACGATCCTCTCGCTGTCATCGACGCCGTTACCCGCAAGAAGAAGCTCCTGCTTGAAGGCAAGGGTCCCGCACTTCTTGACGTCGTGACCTACCGTGTATCGGGTCACTCTCCTTCCGATTCCTCTACTTACCGTACGGCAGAAGAGATCGAAGCTTGGAAGGCAGCAGATCCTATCCTCGCGTTCAAGACCAAGCTTATCCTCGGCGGTGTTGCTACCGAGAACGAGTTTGCCAAGATCCACGAGGACATCACGGCACGCATGACCGAGGTCATGAAGCTCGCGATCAACGATGAGATCTCGCCCAGAATGGACCTCAACAAAGAGCCCGACGCCATTTCTTCCATCATGTTCTCTAACGAGAAGGTGGTTTCCATGGATCCTTCGCGTGAAGCTGACGTTCTTATGCCCAAGGACGAGTGCCCCCGTGTCAAGGAGATCAAGGGCAAGATCCGCACCGCAAAGGACGCTTCCGGCAAGCCTGTCTCCAAGATGAAGATGTATAACGTCTGCGACGGTCTCTTTGAGCCTATCATCGATAAGTTCTACGAAGACCCCACCCTTATCGCATACGGTGAAGATAACCGCGACTGGGGCGGCGCGTTCGGCGTTTACAAGAAGATGACCGAAGCCATCCCCTACCACCGCTTCTTCAACTCGCCTATCTCCGAGTCCGCTATCGTCGGCTCGGCAGTCGGCTACGCAATGTGCGGCGGCCGTGCTATCGTTGAATTGATGTACGCAGACTTTATCGGCTGTGCCGGCGACGAGATCTTCAACCAGATGGCAAAATGGCAGTCCATGTCCGCAGGTATCTTGAAGATGCCTATCGTCCTCCGCGTGTCCGTCGGCTCCAAGTACGGCGCACAGCACTCGCAGGACTGGACGGCACTCTGCTCACACATCCCCGGCTTGAAAGTCGTATTCCCCTCCACGCCTACCGATGCGAAGGGTCTTATGACTACGGCTCTTAGCGGTACCGACCCCGTCGTCTTCTTCGAGTCGCAGAGAGTTTACGGCTTTGGTGAAGAGTTCCGCAAGGACGGTGTTCCCGAGGGTCACTTTGAGATTCCCTTCGGTGAGCCCGATATCAAGCGCGAGGGTAAGGACGTTACCATCGTCACCATCGGTGCCGTTCTTTACCGCGCAATGGAAGCGGCAAAGATCCTCGAAGAGAAGTATGGCATCTCCGCCGAGATCATCGACACGCGCTCCATCGTTCCCTTTAACTATGAGAAGGTGATCGAGTCCGTCAAGAAGACGGGTAAGGTGCTCTTTGTCGGCGACGCTTGTGAGCGTGCCTCCGTCATGCGCGATATGGCTTCCAACATCACCGAAATGGCATTTGACTATCTTGACGGTCCTCCCGTTGTCGTTGGCTCCCGCAACTGGATCACGCCTGCTTTCGAGCTTGAAAAGAGCTTCTTCCCGCAGGCAAGCTGGATCATCGACGCTATCGCCGAGAAGATCATGCCCATTCCCGGTTATGTGCCCGAAACCAACTTCACCGATCTTGAGAAGATCGAGCGCAGCAAGAAGGGCATTTAATTCTAATTTGTAAAGGATTAGGGGCATGCGAGAGTATGCCCCTAATTTGGGTTTTATGAAATATCTTCGTTTACATTCGACCGACCCTTATTACAATCTTGCCGTGGAAGAATATCTTTTGCGACACACGCGGGACGATATTTTTATGCTTTGGCAGAATGAACGAACGGTCGTCATTGGAAAAAATCAGAATGCCTATGCCGAGGTCGACCTCGACTATGCGAAAAAAGAGAATATTCGTGTTTCACGCCGTATTTCGGGTGGCGGTGCCGTCTATCACGATATGGGTAACGTCAATTATACCTTTATTACGTCAAGTGAGCGTGCAACGGCACTGGATTACGCCTATTTCACACGCCCCATTATCGAGGCGTTAGCCACCCTTGGCGTAAAAGCGGAGCTTTCGGGCAGAAACGACCTTGAATGCGAGGGAAAAAAGTTTTCCGGCAACGCGCAATATACGGGTGACGGACGCATCCTTCACCACGGCACCCTTCTTTACGATACGGATGCCGATGTCATGTCGCGCGTTTTGCGTGTCGACAAGGAAAAGCTGGCACACCGCGCCGTAAAATCGCACAAGGGAAGAGTCGGCAACCTTGCCCCTCTCCTTCGCGGCATCACGGCAGAGGAGTTTATCAAGAGCATCGAAGCGCACGTCTTGAAAACTACGGGTGCCGAACGCATAGAAATCCCCGCGACAGATGTCATAGAGGCTCTTAGAGAACGTAACGCTTCGCGCGAGTGGATCCTCTCCGAAAAGCGGTATCTAACCGATTATACCGTGAAGCGTCGCAAGAAGTATCCCTTCGGCATCGTGTGCATCGAAATGGTGCTCGCAGGGGAAAAGATCGAAAAGGTGTGCATCTGCGGCGACTTTTTTGGCACAAGCCCCGTCGGCGCGCTGGAGGATGCCCTTTGCGGTCAAACCCTTGACGCGCTTCCCCCCATCGACCCCTCTCCCTATATCGCTGGCATGACAGGGGAAGATCTTCTATCTCTCTTGCTTGAAACCTAAAAGAACGCAGAGCATTCGCTCTGCGTTCTTCCTTTTTATTTCTGCCCAAACAAATCGTAATACATCCAAAGGACGGTGTATCTGTCCTTTAAGTCCTTGGCGTAGAGACGGGCGTCTTCAATCTTTTTTTGCCCGTACAAGCCGTCAAACTCGCGCTTATTCAGCCCAACACGGGAAGCAAGCGCCTCCATCTCGTCCGCCGTGGGTGCATCCGCAAGGATTTTCTTGATCTCGTCCCATTTTTCACGGTAGACGCGCACACGGTCAAGCTCGTACCAACCGAGCTTCTTTTGCAGGGCGAGCACCTCGTCGGCAACGCCGCCGTAAATGCGGCGGATCTCTGCTTCGTATTTCTCCTTGTCAAAGGAATACGTAAAGCCGTCAAGAGAGGGAAGCGCCAAAAGCTTTTCGCGCAGGCACGCCGTCTCTATGGCAGAAAAGCAAACGTCGATACCGTGTGGGAGATATTCCTCGTTTCGCTCAATGCCTACGATTTCAAAGTAGTGAGACAGATGATGCTCACTGCCCGAAGCGGGACGGGAGTTCCCGACGTAAGCCATGAGAATGCCTACGGCAACGAGTGCCTCCATCAGAGCACCGATAGCGTCGGGGTCGCACGCGCGAATGCCGTCCGCCAAGCGGACGGTTTTCTCAACCTCCTCCATCGTCGCACCGAGAACGGTGGGGCAGATGTATTCGTCAAGCACGCAAGCGGCGAGCCGCCAGTCGTTTAAGCAGGCGTATTTACCGATAATATCGCCGTAGCCCGCGCGAATCATCTCTATGGGGGCGTTCGCCAAAACCGACGTGTCGGCAATAATGGCACGTGGGACAGATGCATTCTTCGTTACCTTCATGCCGTCAAGAATGAGTGCCGAGCCGACCGAGGCGTAGCCGTCCATGGAGGGAGCAGTCGCCACGATATCGTAGCGAAGCCCGCTTTGAAAGGAGGTGATCTTGCAAAGGTCGTTGATGACACCGGAGCCGACACCAACGATAAGATCGGTCTTTTCGGTCACTTGTGAAAGTATGGCGTCAATGGCCTTTTCATTCGGAATGAGAATGCTGTCACCGGGAAAGATGAGAGCGTTTTCAATGCGTTTGCCAAGTCGGAGCATAACACGCTCGCCTGCCGCCGCGTAGGTGTTCTCGTCCGCAACGAGCAGAATATGGCGGTAGCCCTCGGTGATGCGGGAAAGAGACGCAAAAGCATCTTCTCCAATGATAACGTGTTCTATCGGGCAGACATGCGGCTTGCCGCACGCACAAGGGTCGATTCCCTTTAAAAGCTCCTTGATCTGCACAGCGTTGCTCCTTGCTTTTTGTTTACGTATTCATTATACATTTCTCCCCTTGTTTTGTCAAGAAATATTAGAAAAATGTTGCTTTTTCCTTCGTTATGCTGTATAATAAAATTTGTATGGAAAGGTGGTGCGCAAAGCATGAAAACGAAAACAAAAACAGAGCTCATGTATGCCACGATGCACCCGTGGCGTTTGTTTTTCCTTGTGGCACTTCCGGGCATGATCAGCATGTTCGCCATGTCGATCTACAGCGTTTTTGAGGGCGCTTTTATCGGACAGATCCTCGGTGAAGCGGCGTTTGCTGCCATCAATATCGCCTTTCCACTCGTTCTCATCAATTTTTCACTCTCCGACCTCATCGGCGTCGGCGCATCCGTTCCCATCTCCATTGCGCTTGGCAAGGAGGATTATGAGACGGCAAACAACGTCTTTTCTTCCTCTATCCTCTTGATCCTCATTACCTCCCTCTTTATGGGAACCCTTATATTCTTTGCGGCAAATCCTCTCGCGCGCATGATGGGGGCGGACGGCTCACTCCTTGACACCTCCGTCAGATACCTTCGCACCTTTGCCTTAACAAGTCCCCTCACGACCATCTTTTTCGCGATGGACAACTATCTTCGCATCAGCGGCTACGTTAAGACAAGTATGCTTATAAATGTCATTTCGAATTTTGCTACCGTCGGACTTTTGGCATTCTTCCTGATTGCTCTTGAAATGGATGTTGTGGGTACGGCGCTTGCCGTCTCCATTTCCATGTGTGCTTGCTCTCTTGTGGCTATGATCCCCTTTGTAAGGGGAAAGGCGCTTTTGAAATTCAAAAGACCTCGCATCCGTTTTTCCATGCTCAAACAGATCTTCGCTTGCGGCTCTCCGATCTTTCTTAACAACGTTTCGGGGCGCGTGACCTCTATTCTGATGAATATTTCGCTCATGACGCTTGGGGTGATCGAGCTTGGCGAGGGAGGCGGAACGACCGCCGTTGCCGTTTACGCCGTCTTGATGTACGCAAGCGATCTTTGCTGGCCGCTTCTTTACGGCATCAGTGATTCTCTCGCGCCCTCCATTGGATATAATTGGGGTGCGGGCGATTACAGCCGCGTAAAGAAGATCGTCGGGTGCAATTACATCGGTACTGCCGTCGTTGGCATCCTTTCTACGAGCATCCTCTTTTTCTTCCCAAGAACGCTTGCCTCTATCTTTGTCAATGCCGCAGACGCAAGGCTGCTTGAAATTTCTACGTACGCTATCCGTATCTTTTGTGTCACCTATCTTTTTCGTTGGGTCGCCGTTACCACGCAAAGCTTCTTCAGTGCCATCGAGAAGCCTGCGCTTGCCACTATCATGTCGGTGTCTGTTGCCTTCCTTCTTCCCGTATTGCTTTTGGGGGCGCTTTGGTCGTTCGGGCTTGATGCTATTTGGTTCAACTTCGTCGGTGTCAATATTCTCGCCGCCGTTCTTGCCGCATTCTTGCTTTTGTACGTTCGCCGCGAGATAAACAGAAAGGAAAAAGCATGACTTTTTTAAAAATCGATACATCGGAAAAAAAGAATTACCTTGATCTTCTTCTCATCGCTGATGAGTCGGAGAAAATGATCGACCTCTATCTTTCGCGCGGCGATATGTACGCACTTGAAGAGGACGGTAAAACGCTTTGCGTATGCGTCGTGACCGACGAGGGAGAAGGGATGCTTGAAATCAAAAACATTGCCGTCTCCCCCGAAGCACAGGGGCGTGGCTACGGACGGCGAATGATAGAATACGTAGAGGAACAATACCGCGGCAAGTATAGCTGCTTGCAGGTGGGTACGGGAGATTCGCCCTTAACCATTCCCTTTTACGAAAAGTGCGGCTTCGTCCGTTCTCACGTAATTCCCAATTTCTTTACGGACAACTACGACCACCCCATCGTCGAGTGCGGAGTCACGCTCGTTGATATGGTATACCTCAGAAAAGACTTGTAAACGGAGAGCATTTAACAATGAGAGAAATAACCGCCGCGCTTATTACAGAGACGGTGAAAAAGCTGTGTATTGACGCGAATTGTCACCTCACCGAGGACGTAAAGCAGTGTATACGCGATTGCCGCGCTGTTGAAAACGGTACTGTGGCAAAAGAGATCCTTGATCGCATCATTGAGAACTGTGAGATTGCGGACGAAAACGATCTGCCCGTCTGTCAGGATACGGGCGTTGCCTGCGTTTTCGTTAAGGTAGGACAGGACGTACATATTACGGGTAATTTGTACGACGCCATCCATGAGGGCGTGAGACAGGGGTATCGTGAAGGGTATCTCCGCAAGAGCGTCGTTCGCGACCCTCTTGACCGTGTGAACACGGGGGATAATACCCCTGCCATGATATATTGCGACATCGTGCCCGGGGATACGCTTGAAATTACCGTTGCCCCCAAGGGCTTCGGCAGTGAGAATATGAGCAAGATCGCCATGCTTTCTCCCTCGGACGGAATTGACGGCGTCAAAAGATTTATCCTCGACGCAGTGGAGGCGGCGGGTCCCAACCCGTGTCCCCCGATCGTCGTTGGCGTTGGCATCGGCGGTACCTTTGACAAGGCGGCGTATCTTGCCAAGTGCGCGCTTTTACGCCCTCTTGATCAGCGCAACGAAAACCCCTTTTACTCCGCGCTGGAACAAGAGCTGCTTGAAAAGATCAATGCGCTCGGTATCGGTCCGCAGGGCTTTGGCGGCAGAACCACGGCACTTGCGGTGAATATCGAAACCTTTCCCACGCATATTGCGGGACTTCCCGTGGCAGTCAATATCAATTGTCACGTGACCAGACATAAAACGGAGGTGCTTTGATGGCGATTCGGATCACTTCTCCCCTCACACGCGAGAGCGCAAGAGCGCTCAAAGCAGGCGACAGCTGCCTTTTATCCGGGGTGATCTATACCGCGCGAGACGCCGCGCATAAAAGGCTCTGTGCGCTTATCGAAAGCGGACAGCCACTCCCCCTTGACATTAAGGATACGGTTATATATTTTGTAGGTCCTACCCCCGCAAAGCCGGGGCAGGTCATCGGCTCTGCGGGACCCACCACATCCTACCGCATGGACGCGTATAGCCCCGCCTTGATTGCCGAGGGTCTCACGGGTATGATCGGCAAGGGAAAGCGCGCTCCCGAAGTTGTATCCGCCATGAAAAAGCACGGCGCGGTTTACTTTGGCGCAATCGGAGGCTGCGGCGCCTTGCTCAGTAAATGTATAAAGAAAGCGGATGTGGTCGCGTATGATGACCTTGGCGCTGAGGCGATCCACCGCCTGGAGGTGGAGGATTTCCCCGTAATCGTCGTTATTGATGCGGACGGCAACAATCTGTACGAAAGCGGCAGGGAAGAGTACCTAGCATCGCGGGATGCGGATCAAGCTCGCTAAAACGAAGCGAAAAATCGTGCTAGCCGTTTTTACGGAAAATACCGTTGATAATGCTTGGCAAAAAATTAATATTAAGCCTCCGATAGGAAAAATCCTTGTCGGAGGCTGATTTTTTGTCTCAAAAACTCCTATCTCTACTTTCGGCAATTCTCTCTATGGGGAAATTTAAATCAGTTTGCGAAAGTCGTTCGTTGGCGGCAGACAACGGTGGCCTTGGCACACGTAATAGGTGGTCTTGCCGTTTTTGAGAGGATATTCTTTGGTTGAATTTTGCAAGAGGATCACGATGACGTTATGCGGTAACGCAAGGGGCGACCGTAAACGGTCGCCTCTCAATATTTGCGGTGCAGTAGGCAAAGAAAAGGGATTTTCCAAAAGCACTCCAAAACGCCCATAATAAATGCTTGAAACCGGTGTCTTGTGCCGAAACATAACGTTTGTGCGAAAAATTGGGGTCTTTTGGCGAAAGAGTAAGTTGAGATATTAAAAAATCAGTCCTGATCTTGCGAAAAAGCACCCTTATAGGGTGCTTTTTTGCTTTGAGTGACAAGCCTTGAACTTGCGGTCACTGCCCCACCAAGTGCCTGCATCGCCTATCTCACAAGTCCCTACCGCGGCGCGGGACAAACGGTACGCATGGCGGAGCGTGCGGGCTTGACGGTGATCAACACCGCGCAATAAAAGAAAAACTCGATTTCTTTCGAAATCGAGTTTTTTAATTTGAAGATCACTCCGCGGGAATGCCCGCAAGCACCTGCTCAATGGTCGATCCTGCTTTCACGTTGTTGTAGACCTTGGCGCTCTCCCATGTGTCCGTGTTGAAGGAGTTGTGGCTTCCCCAACCGCCCGAGTAGTTGTTCGAATTTGCGACGCCCTCAAAGAGCTCGCCTCTTTGCTCCCACTCACCCGCGTCGTTTTGCACGTAGATCGCCGCAAAGACCTGCACCTCGGAGGGACGGAACAAGCTGCCGGAGATCGTTTCGCCCGTCATGTATATAACCATTTCGTCGGCGCTCGTGCCACCGATATCCTCGCGCTTGATCATGGCGGTAACGTTGGTTTCCGTGCCGTCGCCTTTAATATCAAGCGTCAAAAGATGCTTGCCGTTCACGGTAAAGAGCTCGTCGATCGCCCTTGAGTCGGCGTCCGTTGCGCCCGCTACGTTGCCCATATAGGTGTTGTTCGCGCGCCCACCCGCCGTATTGTCCATGGCGTCTATGAGCTTATTATAGGAAACGGAATCGTTCAGGATAGCACCGAACTGTCCGATCGCGCCCTTGACGGCAATTTCGGGAATATATTCATCGGACGGAACGAAGGAAAGATTGACGATGGAGTTTAACGTCCTGCTCGACGCAACGCCGCTTTTGTACTTATAGGTCACGTCAAAGCTCGTGGATGCGCCCGCGGAAAGCGCAACGCCCTTTTTGATCGAGGTCGCCACCGTGATTGCGGTGTTGTCGTAGGTGTCGGGGCCCTCGGTATACGTCAAACCGTTAAAAACGTACGGATATTCGGTGTTGTTTTTCACCGTCACACGCAGAATCGTCTGCGCGGACGTGCTCGCGGCAAGAGTTACGGTGCTACCGAGCACAGTGCCTGATTTCGTAATGTTCGTTGCGCTTCCGTTCGATACCGTAACGGCGGAAATATAGACGATCTCGGGCACCTTACCCGTACCCTGACCGCTGACGGTCAGCTCGTCGTTAAGGGCGGCATAGCCTATCCCCAAAAAGGCAGTAGACATAAAAAGGGTGCAAAGGATCATCGCCAAAGCACGAATCTTCATTCCTTTGCACCTCTCTTTCTTTTCCTCGCGAGGGGGTTCCCCTCGCGAGGTATTCTTTGTTTTAGTCTTGCTTGAGTTCTTCCGCGGAAGTTTCCTCTGCGGATGTTTCCTCGATGGGAGTGTCCTCTACGGGCTCGGATTCGGGAGCGTCCTCCACAGCCTCCGCCTCGGCTTCCTCCTCGGCGTCCGCGATTGTGGGAATTGCCTCTTCTTCCGTTTCTTCGGTCACTTCCGTTTCGTCGGTTGCTTCGGTTTCCTCGGTCACTTCCGTTTCGTCGGTTGCTTCGGTTTCCTCGGTCACTTCCGTTTCGTCGGTTGCTTCCGTTTCTTCGGTCACTTCCGTTTCCTCGGTTGCTTCAATTACAGGCTTTGCTTCCTCCTTGTCAGACTTGAAGAAGGCGATGATTCTCTTGAAGAAGGCGACGAAGAAGTTGTCGTCCTTTTCGGTACCGAGGATCGCCTCGGGCGTCATACCCGTACCGTAGATATCGTCGTAATCCTCAACGCGGATCTCGTAGCAGTAAAGGATGCCCATATTCGAGGGGATGACGAAGCTGGTCGCCGTCGCGTCCTCGTTTTCATACATAAGAAGGGGAGAGCCGACGGTGTCGCGCACCTCAAGCATCTCGTTGAAGTTCTTGATGTAAACGAGTTGATAGCCCTCCTGTGCGAAGGGAGTCGTGATCTCCTGAATAAAGGACTTGTAGCTTGCGATCAAGCGCTTAACGCGGACCGCGTAGTTGATATCCTCGTTTCTCGTGAAGTAGATAAAGCAAGCAAGGAATGCGGCGCCAAGCACGGAAAGACAGCTGAACACTCCCGTCAAAACGAGGAAGAGCTTAACGGCGACGCCCGCCTCGCACTCGAGGTATTGCATTGCACTCATCGGAACGCTCGAGGTGGTTTCGGGACGGAAGGTGAGGTCGATGAGAGGCAGCTTTAAGGTCGATTCATAGGTCTTGGGCATGGAATAGGTGCGATTGCCGACCGTATCGACGCGCATGGTGACCGAAACGTACGCGTCCACGTTGGTAAGCTTGTATGCGTCAATAAATTCAGCCGCCTGCGCTCTGTATGCGTCGTAGTCGACCGTAACGGTGTTCAAAAGGTGTGTATTACCCTCTACCGCGGCAGAGGTCGGCACCTTAATGACGTCCACGGGCTGGTAGATCGGCACCTTCGAGGTTCTGTCTGCAACGACGAGGGTGATGGTGACGGACTCGGTATAGAAATACGTTACGTCGGGCTCGTCCACTGCGATGGTGTAAACGAACTCCGCTTGCACCTCGTCCGTAAGATCGGCGACGTAGGACTGATTCTGGTTCTGCCACTCGTCAAGATATTCGTTGGGGAAGAGCTTTACCTTGTAGGCAATATTGCTCGTTTCGCTGTAGGAAACGAACAGCGTGTCGTCGAGGGCTCGGTAAACGATCCCGAACACCGCCGACAGGAGAACAAGCCCGCAAAGGATAAGCGAGAAAATCATAATCCGTTTTTTACGGTTCAGCCTGTATTCCCTTCTTCGCTTTTTTTCTGCTTCAGACATGATATAGTCCTTTCTGTGAAAAAACCAAAAATTTTTCTCGGAATTTACTTTAATTAAACAGCCCTCTTAACCAAAGGGTGGGATAGCCGAAATAAGGTATTTTACCCTTCACGACGCCGATAATGTCGGCGTCGGTAGTATAGCCGCTATCGAGGTAATCGTTTGCGTCACCTTGGGTAAAATAACGATTGCGCCCGTTGACACGGGAAATATCGACGATGCGATGCACTGTCACACGGTCGTTGTGGTAGAAGACGATGACGTCCTGCTCGTCCACAAATTGCCCTGTATATTCCTCAAAGATGACAGCGTCGCCCTTGTTGATCGAGCCCGTCATGCTATCGGTCGCAATGATGAGAAGTCCGAAGCGAAATTCGTTGGAGATCAGCATCATAAAGGAAGTAACGAAGATCAGCGCCGACACGACCATGGCGTACAGCCATTTTCCCGCACGGCGCTTCTCGGTCGTTTTGACAGTTTTTCCGTAAAGCAGACGCAAAAGGAAGAGGAGCGCAGGGGGCAAAAGAATGGAAACAAATGAGGAAAGAGAATCAGGCATGCCCGATCGGATGGGGATAAGAAAGGGAGCAAGAGAGGTCACAAGGCGGAAGCTGATGGCAGGCCAAACACCGTAGTGCTTTCCCGTATATTGATAAAGAGGTTGTGCGGCAAGCGCGGGCAAAAGCGTCGCGCCCATAAGGTCCATAAAGTGATAAAAGTTCGTCACCGCGGAAAAGGAAGTGACGAGTAGCACCTCGGAAAGAGTACCGATAACGTACGCCACCGAGCGAGCGAAAAATCCCTTTTGACCGAGAAAGGCACATCTCGTGATTTCGATCGAAATAACCGTAATGGTAATGGGAAGAATATACGATAAAAGGGAACGAAAAGAAAATGCTACATCGGCAAGAAAGAAGCCGAAATGAAGTCCCGAAAGAAGACACAGCGCCGTGTACAGCACGGCGACGAGAAGGGTAACGAAGAGCACGGCGCGTCTATGCACCGAGGAAAAGGGCATCTTCTTAAGATAAAGGAAGGCGAAAAAGGCAAAAACAGGGGTGATCGCCGCAACGGCGTAGCGCGCGGCATTGCGAGAGAGAAGGCATAGGACAAGGAAGAGAAGAAGGCATAGAGAGATACCGATCACGAACGGTCGTCGGTCGAGCACGGGGCGTCTCATATTCCTTTCTCCTTTCCTTGTCCTCAGCGCGATCGTGCGCCGCGTTACGGGGTGAAATTAGCCTGCAGAGGATACGTTGAAACTAATGCCGAAGCTCTCTGCTTCATCAAAGTCAGCTGCAACGGTCTGCTTGAGGACGATCTTGATAACAACCTCGATCTCAGCGCCGGCTGCGATGCTGTTACCCGAGGGGTACTCAGCGGTCACACGGAAGTGGTCAGAGTCCTGAGAGGTGTTGGTCACGATGGTCGCGGGAACGGCGGAATCGTTCTTCACAGTCACGGTACAGGTCGCCGTATCACCAACGATTGCGAGGGTGTCGTCAATGGTGACATTAACGGTATCGGGCTTTTCGCCTGTGACAAACTCAGCCGTACAATTCACAACAGAGGGCGTGCCGGTGTAGTAGACTTCTCCGTCGAACGCGTCATCGGCCGCACTCTTGGTAAGGATACCGCTACCGTTTGCGTGGAGCGCGTCATTGAGGGCTGCGTAACCGATACCCATAGTGACGACGGTCACGAGAGTGAGGGCGAGAATTGCAAGTCTTCTTGCTTTCATTGTGTTTTCTCCTTTTTTTTTTTTTTATATCACGGATATTCTCCGCAGATACCAAAAATCTCAAGCCCTTTTGCGAAATTTCAAGGTTTTTCGCACGAAACGCGCGTTTCAAACAAAGGCTTTCCTAGTATACTATACAGTTGTAAATTTGTTGCGGATATATTATAACATAAAGCAAACGCTTTGTCAACCCTCCACGAACTTAAAAAAACAATAAAAGAAGTTAGTAAATTTTTATCGTTTAGATGAAAGAATTCTCGGATATATGTCACGTCATCACGAGAATTTAGAGAAAAGCTTTATGGATGAGCAGAAACAAACCTTTGAGAACTTTCACGATTGTTGGAGTGAGTATATGAGCTTGGTGGAGGCGGCAATCTTTGAATACGCTTTCAAACTGGGGATGCAGATTGCTATTGAAACTTTGACTGAATAACCCACGAGGGCTGACAGAAGAAAAACTGTCAGCCCTTATGGTTTTGAACGCTTGAAATATTCATAAAAATATGGTATAATTATCTCACCGATCAATAAGAATTTGACGGTTATTTTTGCTCTACCGTTGGTTTACTTCTCCTCACTAAACCAACGGTAGGTGTACGTTAAATCAGATATCAGTTATACTGTATGCGAAAGGAGGTCGTCTATGGATCAATTGAAGATGGGAAGATTTATCGCCGAGTGCAGAAAGCAG
>SVRR01000023.1 GCA_015064745.1 Oscillospiraceae bacterium
GCTCCTACGAGCTTGCCGACAGCATAGTGCGAAAGATCCACATGATGCTCCACGAAGCCTTGGATACGGCGGTCAGAGAACGCCTTATCGCAAAGAATCCGACAAACGGTACAACAATACCGAAAACAAATTATGCCGAGAAGCAAGTCCTCGGCAACGAACAGCTCGACCGATTCCTCGAAGAAATCAAAAAAGAAGAATATTGGTGTGACTTCTTCTATGTAGAGGTGATGACAGGCTTACGCCGTGGTGAGATCTGCGGACTCAAATGGAGTGACATCGACTTCGATGCCAACAAGCTCCGAGTGCAAAGGTCGGTATCCGCAAAGAAAGGCGGTGGCATAAACATCGGAGAAACCAAAACGAACACGGGTACTCGAGTTATCACTATGCCACCGAGTGTCCGAGAGGTATTGCAAAAGCGTAAGCAAACGGCGATAACCGAGTGGGTGTTTCCTGCATTCTTAAATCCCGAACAGCCGATACACCCCGAAGCAGCCTATCGAAAGCTCAAGGTAATACTCAAACACGCAGAGCTACCGCTGATACGCTTCCACGACCTACGCCACACCTTCGCAACCCACGCAATGAAGAGTGGTGTCGATCCCAAAACACTTTCGGGAATCCTCGGTCACACCAATGCAAGCTTCACACTTGACACCTACACCCACGTAACAAGCGATATGCAGAAGAACGCATCCGCCGTCGTAGGCAATATGATGCAAAAAATAATGATAAAGGAGTAAGAAATGGCAAACAAAAAACGCAAAAACGGAGAAGGCACGGTACGCCTTCGAAAAGACGGACGGTGGGAAGGACGAGTCGTTGTCGGTTATGCCGACAACGGCAACCCACGTACGAAAAGCGTCTTGGCGAAAACTAAGACCGAGTGCCTTGAAAAGCTCGATGCACTCAAGGAGCAGTGCGGAAGAACAAGCGATAAATTAAAGCCCGATATGCCGTTCGGCGATTGGATCGACTTCTGGTATCAGAATTTCTCCAAGCCGAAAATACGGCTGACCACACAGCTCAGCTACGAAGGAAGAATCTATACGCACATTATCCCCGAAATCGGTAAGATACCGCTGAACAAGCTCTCGCAGAACGACCTACAGCAATTCTACGCAAGGCTGAAGAAAGGCGGTCGCAAGCGGTTCGTAGAGCAGTACGGCGAGGGCTTGTCCGACAGAATGGTACGCTCCTGCCACACCACCTGCCGAACCGCACTCGAAAAAGCGGTTGCCGAGGGATTGATCACAAACAATCCTGCAATCGGATGCAGACTGCCACCGAAGAAAGCAAAGGAGATGCAGGTACTGACTCAGGCAGAGATCCTACGCTTCCTAACACGAGCAAAAGAGGAAGGCTACTACGAGATGTTCCTTCTCGAGCTGACCACGGGAATGCGCCGAGGTGAGATCATAGGGCTGAAATGGCGTGACCTTAATCTGCAGACAGGCGAGCTTCGCATCACACGGCAGGTCGTAAAGACAGGCTCATCAAAGGAAATCTCCGTACCCAAGACAAAATCCTCGGTACGCACCATCCTCCTTCCGCACGATATGGTGGAGCTTCTCGCAGAGCTGAAAAAGCAGACCAAAGGCGAGTGGATGTTCCCATCACCCGTCAAAGAAGGAGAGCCGAGAAATCCCACAGCGGTGTATCACCGATTCCAAGTGATCCTTGAACGCTCTCACTGCAAGAAGATCCGCTTTCATGACTTGCGGCACACCTTCGCAACGATGGCACTCGAAAACGGTATGGATATCAAGACTCTCTCCGCTATGATAGGTCACATTAGCTCGGAAACTACCTTGAACATCTACAGCCATATCACCGACACCATGCAACAGCAGGCGGCGGTAAGGATAGACCGAGAGATCGGCGGTACAAACGCAGAAATGCCCGAACCGCCGCCTCCCAAGGTAAGTGACGAGCCACTCCCCGAAAACGCCACAGAAGCGGTTTTTGAGCCGTACAAGCCCAAGATACGAAAGAGTGGCACGGGATGCGTTACGATGATAAACGACCACCTCTACGAAGGGCGGTTCACGCCGAGAGTCAACGGAAAACGCATATCCAAGAATGTATATGCTAAGACACGAGAGGAATGCGAGGAAAAGCTCGCAGAACTGATAAAAACTATGAAAGCCGAAATCGCAGCCGAAAAGAAAAAGGCAAAACAGGCATAACAAATGAGGGCTGAGCAAGTGTCAGCCCTCAAAATTTGCATCGCAGTAATCAAAGAAAAGGGATTTCCAAAAAACACTCAAAAGTGCTTGTAAAAACGGACAAAACCGGTGTCTTGTGCCGAAAGAAAGCGTTTTGCAAAAAAATTGTGGTCTTTTGGCAAAAGAGCAAGTTGGATATAATAAACAAAAAATCAGTCCCAATCTTACGAAAAGGACTGATTTTTGGTGCGTAATGCACAAAATTTGGTCGGAGTGACAGGATTCGAACCTGCGGCATCGACGTCCCAAACGTCGCGCGCTACCAGCTGCGCCACACCCCGAAGTGTGAAAAATATTCGATTTTTAGGTCATTTTCCGTAAGTGGTCAAACATGTGGTCAAACCGCTTTTATTGAGGATTTTGCGAGAGAGCAGAGTGCCGAAAAAGTCAATGTTTACAAGGACTTTCGGCGTTTTTTGTTTTCTCGGAGAGTGTAGTCGGTGTCTTGCTCCCAAACCAGGCGCGCTACCAACTGCGCTACATCCCGAAAAACAAAAGCGAAAATAAGGGTCAATGAGGGAGAGAACTTTGATTGACACATCCGATGGTCGCCCTTCCTGAAATATAGTCGTATTCGCCCTTCGGCACAGCCTCACGGCGAATATTCCTTATTTCAGTTACCTCCTCGAAAAAACAGTTATTAACTGTTTTTTCTTCGGGGACCCAAACCGGGCGCGCTACCAACTGCGCTACATCCCGATTTTATGATGGCACCCGTGAAAACGGGTGCCATAGCTACACTCGAATTAGTCGATGGTCTTAACGATGTAGGGAGCCATCTCTTCGCGGAGGCGAGCTTCCTCTTCCTCTTCAGCCTTGCGAGCTGCAAGACGCTCAGCCTTTTCAGCCTCGTAAGCTGCCTTCTCCTCAGCGCGGCGCGCTTCCTCGAGAAGAGCACGGATGGAGAGGGAAAGCTTGCGGTTCTCGTTGTCGATCTCGGTGATCTTTACGGTCACGACCTGACCGATTTCAAGAACGTCCTCGGCACGTGCGATCTTGTCAAGAGAGATCTTGGAAATGTGGATGAGACCGTCTACGCCGGGAGCAACCTCAGCGAATGCACCGAAGGGGGTCATGTTAACGATCTTAGCCTCTACAACGTCGCCAACGTTATGGCACTTTGCGAACTGATAGAAATCGTCCATTTCTTCGGTCTTGTAGCCGAGAGAAATGCGTCCCTTTTCCTCGTCAAGCTCCTTGATGAAGACCTCGATCTCCTGACCGACGGAAACTACCTGAGAGGGATGCTTAATGCGCTTCCAGGAAAGCTCGGAGTTGTGAACCATACCGTCGATGCCGCCGATGTCAACGAATGCGCCGTACTTGGTGAGGTTCTTGACCACACCCGTGTAGTGCTGACCGACTTCAAGGGTAGCGCGAATGGCTTCCTCAGCCGCCTTGCGCTCCTCTCTCTGGATGGCGCGGATGGAAGCGACGGCGCGCTTCTTCTGCTTGTCGATGTCGATGATGCGGACCTTCTGTACGGTACCGACGAGGGGAGCGAGATCCTCACCCTTTGCCGTACCGGTTTGAGATGCGGGAACGAATACACGGTAGCCTGCCACGATCATAACAACGCCGCCCTTGACAGCGTCGATGACCTTGCCCTCAACCGCTTCACCCGACTCCGAAAGAGCAACGATGCCATCCCAAGACGCATCGTTATCTACACGCTTCTTCGACAGGGTAGCAACACCCTT
Source organism: Oscillospiraceae bacterium (assembly GCA_015064745.1). Classification (GTDB taxonomy): domain Bacteria; phylum Bacillota; class Clostridia; order Oscillospirales; family CAG-272; genus UBA1740. Next base: position 3,932 of record SVRR01000023.1, read on the forward strand.
GCCGTCGTCTACGCGGATAACAAAAACGCGTGTCTCATCGCCGACTTTAAACAGGGTGTTAAGGTCTACACCGGCTTCGTCGGTGATCTGGTCGTAAGCGATCACACCGGTCACTTTTGCGCCGAGGTCAAGATAGACTTCGTTCTTGGCGATTGCGGTGACAATACCGGTAACGGTTTCTCCTGTATGTAAAGTTTTGAGAGATTCTTCCAACATTTGCTCAAAGTTTTCCATTGCTTTGTATACCTCCAATATTATGCCGCTCGGTGTGGAAGCGCCGGCGGTTATTCCAACGTTTTTAGTGGCATCCGCTTTGTATTCGTCGGAGAGCTCGGATGCAGACTCGATCCGTACGGTGTCGGGACAAACGGCGCGGCACAGCTCATACAGCTTGCCCGTGTTGGAGCTGTCAAGTCCCCCGACCACGATCATGCGGTCAGATGCGCGCGCAAGCGCGACTGCCTCTGTTTGTCTGTTCTCAGTCACACTACATATTGTATCAAAAATTTTTGATTTTGTATATAGTTTTTCGTGAAATTTTTGCGTTTTTTTCCATTCTTGAAGACTTTGCGTAGTTTGTGCCGCCAAAATCAAAAATTTTTGGTCATTTTGACGAAGCTCAACGTATTCTTGAATGGCTTGGGCGGTAGGAAGCGCGGTTTTTTCGCCCACCGCGTAGCTCATAATGCCTTGCACCTCGGGATGGGTTGGCGTGCCGAGCAAAATAAAGCGTGTTTCCTCGCTTGTTTCCTCCTCGGCGATTTTGTGAATTCGTTTCACGAACGGGCAGGTGAGATCCTCGACGGACACGTGCTCGTGATCGCTTGCCAGACGGCGAAGCACGCCTTCATCTTCCTTTGGTAAACCGTGGGTGCGAATGACAAAAATACACGAGCGACCGATCTCTTTTGCGTGGAGAGCAGCGCTTTCGGCATCCTTCACCTCAATAGCATGCACGCCGCGTGCGGCAAGTGCTTCGTTGTAATGGCGGTTATGGATAAGTGCGCCGATGGTGTAAATATCGGTGCTTTTTCCGCGAGAATCAATCAAGCTTTCCACAAAATCCGTGGCACGCTTAACACCAAAGCAAAAGCCGGCGTTGGGGGCGATAGTGACCGACATTTTACGCCTCCGCGACACGCGAACGAATGATGGTGAGTGCGGCGGCGACGGTGCCCTCGAGGTCAAGCTCGGAATTGTCCAAAACAATAGCATCGGGGGCGGCAATCGCGGGTGCGATCTCGCGCTCACGGTCATTCTTGTCACGCGTGATGATGTCGCGCAAAACCTCTTCGTAAGGCGTGTTTATTCCTTTTTCGGACAGTTCCAGCGTGCGGCGGCGCGCTCTCGCCTCGGGGGAGGCGGTGAGAAAGATCTTAACGTTGGCATCGGGGAAGATAACTGTGCCGATATCTCTGCCGTCCATGATCACGCTGTTCTTCTTGGCAAGATCTCTTTGCGTGTCAAGAAGGAAGGCGCGAACGGCGGGAATCGCGGAAACGCGGGATGCTGCCATAGAGATCTCCGGTGTGCGGATAAGACCGCCCACGTCCTCGTCGCCGAGAAGAATGTGTTGCTCACCGTCACGGAAGCAAACGGAAAGCGAAATTTCGGGAAGAAGTGAGATGACCTTTTCTTCTTCGTCGGGACGGACGCCCTTTCGCGTCACGTAAAGTCCGACGGTGCGGTACATCGCACCCGTATCGACGTAAACGATGCCAAGCTCCTTGGCAATTCTTTTGGCAAGTGAGCTTTTTCCCGCGCCGGAGGGACCGTCAAGAGCGATCTTATAAAACATTTGAATCTCCTTCGTTTTCGCTGTTCGCGTTGATATAATCCACGGCACCGCATCCTGCAAGATAACCGGTGGAAAAGGCAATTTGCAGATTGTAACCGCCTGTGTAGGCGTCGACGTCCAGCATCTCGCCCGCAAAAAAGAGTCCGTTGCATTTTTTGGACATCATGGTCTTGGGAGAGACCTCCTTGACCGAAACGCCTCCCGATGTGATGATCGCTTCCTCAATGGGACGAAAGCCGGAGAGGGGGAGCATGAAGCCCTTTAGGGCGCGAAGAAGCGCGCGTCGCTCCTCTCTTTTGATCAGATGGACTTTTTTTGTTTTATCGATACCGACGTAAGAAAGCATCGGTAAAATCATCTTGGTAGGTAAAAGACCGCCAAGCGCGTTTTCAAAATTACGGTTTGCGTTTTTTGCAAAATCCGAAAGCAGGCGTGCGTCAAGCGTCGCGTCGTCAAGGGCGGGCTTGAGATCGATGACCGCATCAAGGCGGGAGATATCTTCTCCTTGCAGATGTGCCGATGCCGAGAGAATCATGGGACCTGTGAGTCCGAAATGAGTAAACATCATTTCACCGAAATCCTCGTAAAGGCACTTTCCGCCATCGCGGCGCAAAATGCGAAGTCCGACGTTTTTGAGCGATAGCCCCTGCATTTCGGCACAAAGGGGAGACGGGGAAGTGAGAGGCACGAGAGAAGGTGAAAGCGGCGTTACGGCATGTCCTGCCGCGCGGGCTAAGGCGAAGCCCGAGCCGTCCGATCCCGTAGCGGAATAGGAACGCCCGCCGGTTGCGAGAATAACGGCATCAGCAGGGTAAAAGTCGCGAGCCTCTACGCCCATCACCCGTCCGTTTTCAAAGCGCAATCCCTTCACGTGCTCAAAGCGTATTTCGGCATCCGCGGCATATTGGCGCAACGCCTTTACAATGTCCGAAGCCTTGTCCGAGATGGGGAAAACACGTCTGCCTCTTTCTGTTTTAAGAGGTACGCCAAGTCTCTCAAAAAGAGCCATGGTGTCTTCCGAGGAAAAGGCGGAAAAGGCAGTGTAAAGGAAGCGGGGGTTGTGTACGACAGCGGCAATCAGCTCGGATACGGGAGCGTTGTTCGTCAGGTTACACCGTCCCTTCCCCGTGATTCCCAGCTTGAGAAGGGTGCGGTCTCGATGCTCAAATACGGTCACCTGTGCGCCCATCGCAAGCGCTGTGCCTGCCGCAAGCATGCCCGCGGCACCGCCGCCGACAACGGCGATCCGCTTAGTGCTTGTCATAAACGTCATACTCCTCCCACAAGCGCTCAAGCTTATCAAAGCGCGCGGTAATCTCATCCTCGCGCTCCTTTGCTACCGAAGCGAGAAGAGCGTTGATGATGGAGAGGGGGGCGGTCAAGGAATCGGCAAAGGAAGCCATGTCGCTTTGCGCCGTCAAAAGAATACCGGCGTAACCGGCAAGCGGTGAAACGGCGGAATCGGTAAGCGCGATTACCGTTGCGTGCCTGTCCTGCGCATATCTTGCGACGTTGATCGCCGTCTTGGAGTATCTTGGAAAGGAAGAGACGAAAAGAACGTCTCCGTCGCCAATAGAGAAGAGCTTCTCGAAAACCTCCGCGTTGGAGGAAAGCTCGATGCGCTTAACGTTGTCGAAAATAAGCTCCAGGTTGTAGCTTAGAAACTGCGAAAGCATGGCGGAGGAGCGAGAGCCGAAAATGTAGATGCGTTTTGCGTGGAGAAGCGCGTCTACCGCCTGGGAAAATACGGCACGGTCGGTATTTTCGAGCGTGTATTTGATCTTCCTGATATCGGCGTTCAAAACAACCGAAAGAAGATCTCCGTCCTCAAGATGCTCGTTCGTGACCGCAATGCGTTGGCTGGACGTCAGCTTAGTACGCAAAAGCTCACGCACGGCTTGCTGCATTTCCGGATAACCGGCATAGCCGATCTCTACGGCAAAGCGCACCACGGTCGACTCTGATACCTCGGAAAAGGCACCCAGCTTTGCCGCTGTCATATAAGCGGCTTTCTCATAATTGTTCAAAATGGCGTTAGCGATCCGCTTTTGTCCCTTTGAAAAGGAAGAAAAGCTTTCGTCAATGCGCTCAGCAATGTTTTTTGCCATGAGATGTCCCTCTTCAAGACTTATTTTTGAAGCGCTGTGGCAAGACGGGAAAGGGTCTCCTCCTTGCCGAGAACCTCCATAATCTCCGTAGCGCCGCCGGGTGTAACGGCAAGACCTGCCGCCGCGATGCGTACGCACCACATAACAGCACCCGATTTTACCCCGAGACGCTCTGCAAGCGTGAGGAGTGCTTCATAGAGCGTGTCGTTCGTAAAGTCCTCAACCGCTTCAAGTGCGGGCAGTGCCTCTTTCAAGATTTCTCTTGCGCTTTCCGCGGTGACCTTGTTTTTCTTGTTTGCGAAAAGGGAAGCGTCGTAATCGGGCAGAGAAAGGAAAAACGCGATACGCTCATCGATCTCGGAGAGCTTCGCGATGCGCCCGTGCAACAGAAGAAGCATCTTCTCCTTATTGATATGTGCGGGGATCTCGCTCTTTAAGAAGCGCGTTACCCTTGCCAAATATTCCTCGTCCGAAAGACGCTTGATATATTCGCCGTTAAACCAAAGAAGCTTGTCGTAATCGAAAACGGCGGGGGATTTGTTGATTGCCTCTACGGTGAATACGTTGCGAAGCCCTGCAAGATCAAAGATCTCGGTCTCGCTTTCTTCTCCCTTGGGACACCAGCCGAGAAATGCGATATAGTTGACGATCGCCTCAGGGAGGTAGCCGTCTGCCACAAGGTCTTGGAAGGAAACGGCGCCGTGGCGCTTCGAAAGCTTGGAAACGTTGCCCTCGGCATCCTTGCCCATGAGAAGGGGCAGATGCACGTACACAGGGCGCTCCCAGCCGAAAGCGTCGTAAAGAAGCGCGTATTTCGGGGTGCTCGTCAAATATTCGCTGCCGCGCACTACGTGGGTAACGCCCATCAAGTAGTCGTCCACCACGTGCGCAAAGTTGTAGGTCGGATAGCCGTCAGCCTTCATAAGGATCTGGTCTTGCAGCTCCTTGTTGTCACAGCCGATCTCGCCAAACACGGCGTCGGTATAGACGGTGCGCCCCTCGGTCGGCATTTTTTGGCGGATAACGAAGGGGATGCCTGCGTCAAGACTCGCCTTGACCTCTTCGGGCGAAAGATCTCTGCAATGGCGGTCATAGCCGCCCGTAGCATCCTCCTCGTGAAGCGCTTCAAGGCGCTCCTTGGTGCAGAAGCAGTAGTATGCCGCGCCGATGTCAACGAGCTTCCTTGCGTATTCCATGTAGATAGGCTTGCGCTCGCTCTGCACGTAGGGACCGTGGTCGCCGCCCTTGTCGGGACCCTCGTCATACGTAAGCCCCGTCATTGAGAGCGTGGACTTGATGACGTCGGTAGCCCCCTCCACAAGGCGCTCACGGTCGGTATCCTCGATGCGCAAAATAAAGGTGCCGTCCGAGTGCTTCGCGATCAAATAAGCGTAGAGCGCCGTGCGCAGGTTTCCAATGTGCATATAGCCTGTGGGACTGGGCGCAAAGCGTGTTACGGTGTTGTGGTTCATTGTATATCCTCTCCCGTCGCATAATATTCTATTTTACATCATAGCACAAAAAACGAACGTCGTCAATAAATATTCGCAAAATAATTGACTTAGCCGATAAAAATATTGTATAATAACTAAAGAAGCTTCAAAGCAGGGGGAGTGCCGAATGTTTAAAAGCATTTTTTCAAAATACATAACCGCGGTGTCTATCATCGTGGTTCTCAGCTTTTTGATCCTCGCTACCGTTCTTTCCGCCGTTGTCGGTGATTACGGAAAAAGCGATAGACAAGCGGAGATAGAGCATATTTCTATGCTCGTAGCCGCGATCGTTACGCGTGGCTATCCCGACGGATCGGAGCTTCCGCTCGATGAGTTTCTCGTCTCCCGCCCCGGGCTTGAGGAGGCAATAGAATCCCTTTTCCACGATAATGCAAAATCCTCCGTGTTCGTTATGGACGTGGATAAAAACATTCTTCTTACCTCAAAGGACTTTCTTTGGACGGCAAGGGCGGTGGTTTCCGATGAAGTCTATTGGGATCGCGTTTCCGTGATCTTAGACGCGGGGGAGCCGTACAGACAGACCGAAACCGTTAAGGCACTCGGCGGTACGCATATCGTTTATATTACGCCGCTTGTCGATGGAACGGGGCGTTATCTCGGATGCGTCTACGCGGCGACCTCTATTGAAAGCGTGGAGCAGATCACCAAGGCGACGACCCAAACGGTTGTCATGGCTTGTCTTTGGGTCATGCTTGGCGTGCTTGTAGCCGTTTATTTCATCACAGAAAGACACGTTGACCCGATTCGCCGTATGAGCCGCGCCGCGCACGGCTATGCGAAGGGGGATTTTTCGGAGCGTGTGGAGTCGGTCGGGGGAGACGAGATCGCGGAGCTGTCCGCCGCGCTCAATTACATGGCGGGAGAGCTTGAAAGTCTTGAGCAAAAGCGAAACCGCTTTATTTCGGACGTTTCGCATGAGCTTCGTTCGCCCATGACCTCCATGCTCGGCTTCGTTGAGGCTGTGGCGGACGGCTCCTTGCCGCCCGAACGGCAAAAACACTATCTTTCGCTGGTCGCCGAGGAGATCAAGCGGCTTTCACGCCTCGTTGCTGATCTTTTGGATGTGTCGCGCCTCGAAATGGGCGAAAGAAAAATGAATTTCGCCAAGTATGATCTTGCCGACAACGCTGCCACCGTTCTTATTTCGCTTGAGCAGCGCATTAACGAGAAGAAACTTGATGTTTCCTTTGAGGCGGAGGAGGATAAAATGTTCGTATCCGCCGATGCGGACGCGATGTACCGCGTGCTTTACAATCTCATTGAAAACGCCGTAAAGTTTTCAAGAGAGGGAGGCAAGCTTGCCATAGCGCTTGAACGTACCGAGGGGCGCGTGCGCCTTTCCGTTTATAATGAGGGCATCGGCATCTCGGAGGAGGATCTGCCGAATGTTTTTGACAGATTCTACAAGAGCGACAAAAGCCGCGGCGAGGATAAAAAGGGCGTAGGACTGGGGCTTTATTTCGTAAAAACCATCGTTACGGCGCATGGCGGCGATATTCGTGCCGAGAGCACGGAGGGTGTGGATACACGCTTTACCATGGAGCTGCCCCCGTATAGGGAAAACAACTGAGAAAAATGGGAGGGGAGCGCATGGAGCGTACCGTTTTACACGTGGATTGCAATAGCTTTTTTGCTTCGGTGGAAATGGTCTTCAATCCCTCCTTGGCTTCTGTCCCCATGGCGGTAGCGGGGGATGCCGAGGCGCGCCACGGCATTATTCTTGCCAAAAACGAGCTTGCCAAGGCAAAAGGGGTCGTGACTGCCGAAACCATTTGGTCGGCAAAAAAGAAGTGTCCCGCACTCGTGCTCGTGCCGCCTCATCACGAGGAATATGCCCGCTTTTCCCGCCGATTCAGACAAATTCTCGCCCGTTATACGGACATGATAGAGCCCTTTGGCATCGACGAGGCTTGGATGGATGTCACGGGAAGCCGCGCTCTCTTTGGAGACGGCGTCACGATTGCCGAGCGCATACGCCGCGAGGTCAAGGCGGAGCTTGGCATTACCGTTTCCGTCGGCGTTTCCTTCAATAAGATTTTCGCAAAGCTCGGCAGTGACTATAAAAAGCCCGATGCCGTTACTGTGATCGGGCGGGAAGATGTTGCGCGGATCGTACACCCGCTTCCCGCCGATGCCATGATCTTTGTCGGAAAGCAAACGGCAAAGCTGCTTTTGGACATGGGAATCCGGACAATTGGAGACCTTGCCTCGGCAAGCCCCGCCTTTTTGCAAGCCAAGCTTGGCAAGGCAGGCGCGCAGCTTTCTATCTGTGCGAGAGGAGAGGACGAGAGCCCGGTCGCGAATTTTTACGATAAAACGGATGCCAAAAGCGTGAGTGCCGGCATGACCTTTCGTCACGATCTTACCGAACGCGACGAGTTTGCTCTCGGTATTCACGTGCTTGCTGAGGATGTCGCTTACCGGCTTCGTAAAACGGGCATGAAATGTACCACTGTCAGCGTCACGCTGAAGGATTATCTGTTAAAGAGCACCTCAAAGCAAACCACGCTTTCCTTTCCCACCCACTTGGCAGGGGAAATATCGGATACCGCTCTTTCTCTCGCGACGGATGCCGTGCGTCGCGGTGTGCCCGTACGTATGATCAGCGTGGCGGCGACGGGACTTTTGCACGCCGAGGATGCCGTTACGCAAATGTCGCTCTTTGAGGAAAAGCAGGATGAAAAAAGAGAAAAGCGCGAGCGCCTTGAAGAGACAGTGATCTCCTTGCGCGACCGTTTCGGTCGCACGGCAGTACAAAGCGGCAGCGTGCTCGGCAACGATATTGGCATTGAAGGAGAAAGAAAGGAGAAGTCTTGATATGGCGGAAGAGATACGGATTCTGTATGAGGACGGCGATACCCTTGTTGTTGATAAGCCCGCGGGGCTTCTTTCCGAAGCATCGGAAGCATCCCCCTCGGTCGTGAACGCTCTCCTTGCCCACGGCAAGGACGGCTTCCTTGCTCCCATCACCCGTCTTGACCGCGAGGTATCGGGGGTCATGCTTCTCGCGAAGCATAAAAAGAGCGCCGCCTTTTATACAACGCTTCTCGCGGACAGAGAATGCTTCAAAAAGGAATATCTCGCTGTTGTTTCGGGCAAGCTGGCAGAAAAAGAGGGAGAAATGCATGACCTTCTTTTCAAGGATTCCGCAAAAAACAAAAGCTACGTTGTTGCCCGTATGCGCCGCGGCGTAAAGGATGCCTCACTCGCTTATGAGGTGCTTAGCGAGAAGGGAAGCGACGAGGAGACGCTTTCCCTTTTACACATTGCTTTGCACACGGGACGCACGCACCAGATCCGCGTGCAGCTTTCCTCGCGACAGCATCCCATCGTCGGTGACCGTAAATACGGCGGCTCCCCGCTTCATCCCATGGGACTTCTTTCTTATCGGCTCACCTTTCGGAGTGTGCGCGGAAAACCTCTTTCTCTGACCTCCGAGAGGGTGAAGCAGCCTCCGTTCGCGCTTTTTGCCGCAGGTACGGACGAGAAGGATGAAATTTCGTATAAATAAAAATATTTTAACTTTTTTTGGAAAAGCCCTTGACAAAGAGGGCTTTTTTGTATATAATATTAAACTGCGCACATATGGCTTCTTTTAGAAAAAGTTGATTTAAAATTTACAATTTGTTCATCAAAAACGAGAAAATTTTCCTACGAAATTTGGTAAACAAACTGTAAATTTTAAAGAAAAAGTGCGAAAAACTTCCTAATTGTTTTAAAAGGTCTCAAAGTCCGAAAAGAAATGGAGTAAGCTGCAAATGGAACTCAAAGAAAGAAAGCTTGGCACCACGAAACGTATGAGCTTCGCGCGGATCGACGACTCGCTCGAAATGCCCAACCTTATCGAGGTGCAAAAGAAATCCTACGAGTGGTTTCTGAGCGAGGGGCTTGAGGAGGTCCTGCACGACGTATCCCCGATCGTTGATTTTTCGGGGAATCTCGTGGTGGATTTCGTGTCCTACTCGATCGACGCCGAGCCGAAGTACCCCGTTGAGGAGTGCAAGCGCCGCGGCGTTACCTACGAGGCACCCCTTCGTATGGTGGTTCGCCTGACCAATAAGGAAACGGGGGAGATCAAGTCCTCCGAGATCTTCATGGGTAACTTCCCGCTGATGACCGAGAACGGTACCTTCGTCATCAACGGCGCGGAGCGTGTTATCGTTTCGCAGATCGTGCGTTCTCCCGGTATTTATTACGCCTCCGAGATGGACAAAACGGGCAAAAACAGCTACAGCGCGCAGGTCATTCCTTACCGTGGCGCGTGGCTTGAGTATGAGACCGATGCCTCCGGCATCTTCTATGTGAAGATCGATAAGAACAGAAAAATTCCGATCACCGTTCTCGTGCGTGCTCTCGGCGAGGATACGGACGAGGCGATCGCCGCCCTTTTCGGTAACGAGGACCTGCTTCTCCCCACGCTTGACAAGGACGACAGCCGCCGTCTTGCTGAGGAGAGAGGCACGCCCATTCGCGACGAGGCTCTGAAGAACATCTATAAAAAGATGCGTCCCGGTGAGCCGCCGACAGCGGAGAGCGCACAGACGCTGATCTCAAATACCTTCTTTGACCCCAAGCGCTACGCACTTGCGCCCGTGGGTCGTTACAAATTTGATAAGAAGCTTGCCATTTCGGGCCGTATCCGCGGACTCACGCTGACAAGACCCGCCGTTTCTCCCTTCACGGGAGAGGTGATCGCCGAGGCAGGCACCCTTATTTCCCGTGAGATGGCGGAGACCATTGAGCGCGCCGGCGTGAACGAGGTCTATGTGACGAGCGAGCAGTCCGAGGGCAAGGAGATCAAGGTCTTCTCGAACGGTACTGTATACCCCGAGACTGTTCTCGGCTTCGACTTGAAGGACGTCGGTATTTCGGGTAAGGTGCGCCTTTCTGTGCTTGAGGAGATCCTCGAAGCCGCCGAGGGCGATATGGACGCGGTCAAAAAGCTTTGCCGCGAGCGTGCCTACGAGCTTGCGCCTCGCCATATCACGAAGGACGATATTTTTGCTTCCATCGGCTACCTCTTCAACCTCGCGCACGGCATTGGCAATGTGGACGATATCGACCATCTTGGCAACCGCCGCCTGCGTTGCGTCGGTGAGCTGCTTCAGAATCAGCTCCGCATCGGTATGTCGCGCATGGATAAGAACGTCAAGGAGCGTATGCAGGTGCATGACTCCTCCGAGATGACGCCCGCGTCTCTCATCAATTCCCGTCCCGTGACCACCGCTATTCGTGAGTTCTTCGGTTCTTCGCCCCTTTCGCAGTTCATGGACCAGAACAACCCCTTGGCAGAGCTGACGCATAAGCGCCGTCTTTCCGCGCTCGGTCCCGGCGGTCTTTCGCGTGACCGCGCCTCCTTCGACGTCCGTGACGTTCACTATACGCAGTACGGCAGAATGTGTCCTATCGAGACGCCCGAAGGTCCTAACATCGGTCTTATTTCCTACCTCTCCACCTACGCGCGCATCAGCGAGTACGGCTTCCTTGAGGCACCCTACCGCAAGGTAGACAAGGAGAAGGGTATCGTTAGCGATATCGTGGAATATATGACGGCAGATGTTGAGGATAACTATATCGTCGCGCAGGCAAACGAGCCTCTTGACGAGGAGGGACACTTCATCAACCGCCGCGTTATCGCGCGCGATAAGTCGGAGATCGGTGAGTTTGACGCCTCCGAGATCGACTACATGGACGCATCTCCCCGTATGCTCGTTTCTGTCGCAACCGCGATGATCCCCTTCCTTGAAAACGACGATAACACCCGTGCGCTCATGGGCTCGAACATGCAGAAGCAGGCTGTGCCTCTGATGATGACCGATTCGCCCTATGTCGGTACGGGTATGGAGTATAAGGCTGCCGTTGACTCAGGCGCCGTGGTAGTCGCTAAGGAAAACGGTATTGTAGAGAAGGTAGCTTCCGATAAGATCGTTGTCCTCAACGACGAAGGACAGAAAAATGTCTATTATTTGACGAAGTTCAAGCGCTCCAACCAGAGCACCTCCGTGAACCAGCGTCCTATCGTGAATGAGGGTGACCGCATCATGAAGGGGCAGGTCATCGCGGACGGTCCCGCAACCTCGAACGGCGAGATTTCGCTCGGTAAGAATGCCCTCATCGGCTTTATGACATGGGAGGGCTACAACTACGAGGACGCGGTTCTTTTGAACGAACGCCTTGTTCGTGACGATGTTTATACTTCCATTCATATTGAAAAGTACGAGTGGGAAGCAAGAGACACCAAGCTCGGTCCGCAGGAGATCACGCGCGAGGTTCCCAACGTCGGTGACGACGCGCTCAAGAACCTTGATGCCGAGGGTATCGTCCGTATCGGTACCGAGGTGCGCGCCAACGACATTCTCGTCGGTAAGGTGTCGCCTAAGGGCGAGACCGATCTTTCTCCCGAAGACAGACTTCTTCGCGCCATCTTCGGTGAGAAGGCAAGAGAGGTCAAGGATGCTTCCAGACGTATGCCGCACGGCGCGTCGGGTATCGTCGTTGACGTTGACGTCTTCACCCGCGAAAATGCGCCCGACCTTGCTCCCGGTGTAAACAAGAAGGTCGTTGTCTACGTCGCTCAGAAGAGAAAGATCTCCGTCGGCGACAAGATGGCAGGTCGCCACGGTAATAAGGGTGTCGTTTCCCGCATTTTGCCCCCCGAGGATATGCCCTTCCTTCCCGACGGTACCCCGCTCGATATCGTCTTGAACCCCTTGGGCGTTCCTTCCCGTATGAACATCGGTCAGGTGTTTGAGGTTCACCTCGGTATCGCCGCGCGTGAGCTTGGCATGAAGATCATGACCCCCGTCTTTGACGGTGCTAAGGAGACCGACATCATCGAGTGCCTGCGCGAGGCAGGTCTTTGCCGCAAGATCCGTGACGGCGAGTGCGTCGACGGTAAGTCCGTCTTCCTTGAAGAAGAGGATGAAAACGGCAAAAAGGTTCTCATGAACCTTGATCCCGGTGTCCGTGAAAACTCCGAAGAGTTTAACCGCCTCCTGAAGGAGGGCAAGCTCCGTGTCATCGACGGTAAGAGCGACCTCTATGACGGAAGAACGGGTGAGCTGTTCGACAACCCCGTAACCGTAGGTATCATGTATTACCTCAAGCTACACCATCTGGTTGACGATAAGATCCACGCCCGCTCCAACGGTCCGTACTCTCTCGTTACCCAGCAGCCTCTCGGCGGTAAGGCACAGTTCGGCGGTCAGCGCTTCGGTGAGATGGAGGTTTGGGCACTGGAGGCTTACGGTGCCGCGTATACCCTGCAAGAGATCTTGACCGTGAAGTCGGACGACGTCAGCGGCCGTACTAAGGCATTTGAGGCGATCGTGCGCGGCGAGAATATCCCCACGCCCGGTATTCCCGAATCCTTTAAGGTGCTCGTGAAGGAGCTGCAATCTCTCGCGCTCGACATCCGCATCTATGACGAAAAGGGTGAGGAGATCACCCTTGCCGAGCTGATCGACGACAACGTTCCCACCTACGCAAACCTTGAAGAGGTAGAGAAGGCAGTGGACGCCGCGCTCATCGGTGACGGCACGGATGATGCCGACGTGATGGACGAGGAGCTTGACGAGGAGGATCTTTCGGACGAGGACGACTTTGAAGAAGCCTTTGAAGACGTTTACGAGGAAGATGAAGCCTTCGACGGCGACGACGAAAACTGATCTTGCCCAAGCGGAACTTAAAAAATAGAGAGGGGTATTTTATATCCGATGAAAATATTTGATTCTGTAAAAATCGGTCTTGCATCTCCCGAGATGATCCGTAGCTGGTCTCACGGCGAGGTCACGAAGGCGGAAACCATCAACTACCGCACACTCAAGCCCGAAAAGGGCGGTCTGTTCTGTGAGCAGATCTTTGGTCCCCAGAAGGACTGGGAATGTCTTTGCGGTAAATATAAGCGTGCCCGCTTTAAGGGTAAGGTCTGTGAAAAGTGCGGCGTTGAGGTCACGACAAAAAAGGTACGCCGCGAGCGCATGGGACACGTGGAGCTTGCGGCTCCCGTGTCGCACATCTGGTATTTCAAGGCGGTGCCCTCGCGCATCGGTCTTGTGCTTGACATTTCTCCGAGACTTCTTGAAAGAGTGCTGTATTTTGGAGACGCGTATATCGTCCTTGATGAGGGCGGTACACCCTTGACCAAGATGCAGATCCTCACCGAGGCTGAATTAAAGTCCTACCGTGAAAAGTACGAGGATGATTTCCGCGTCGGCGCAGGTGCCGAGGCTATCAAGGAGCTTCTCGCAGGCATCGATGTTGAGGCTCTTTCCGCACAGCTGAAGGCGGAGCTTCTTGCCGCTTCGGGTCAGAAAAAGATCCGTATCATCAAGCGCCTTGAGGTTATTGAGGCATTCCGCAAGTCGGGCAACCGCCCCGAGTGGATGATCCTTGACGTCATTCCCGTGCTTCCCCCGGACATCCGTCCGATGGTGCAGTTGGACGGCGGCCGCTTTGCGACCTCCGATCTCAACGAGCTCTATCGCCGCGTCGTTAACCGTAACAACCGTCTGAAAAAGATGATCGAGATGCGCGCGCCCGAGCTGATCGTCCGCAACGAGAAGCGTATGCTTCAAGAGTTCGTGGATGCTCTTATCGACAACGGCAAGCGCGGCAAGCCCGTGCTGGGTCCCTCCAACCGCCCCTTGAAGTCTCTCTCCGAGATGCTGCGCGGTAAGCAGGGTCGCTTCCGTCAGAACCTGCTCGGTAAGCGTGTTGACTTCTCCGGACGTTCGGTTATCGTCGTCGGTCCCGAGCTCAAGATCTATCAGTGCGGTCTTCCTAAGGAAATGGCACTTGAGCTCTTTAAGCCCTTCGTTATGAAGCGCTTGATCGAGACCCAAAACGCCACCTCTATCAAGGACGCAAAGAGAAAGGTAGAGCGCGTATCCCCCGAGGTTTGGGATGCGCTTGACTATGTCATTAAGGAGCATCCCGTGCTTCTGAACCGCGCACCCACCCTCCACCGTCTTTCTATTCAGGCGTTCGAGCCCGTGCTCGTTGAGGGAAGAGCTATCAAGCTGCATCCTCTCGTTTGTACGGCATTCAACGCCGACTTCGACGGCGACCAGATGCCCGTGCACGTGCCCCTTTCCGCAGAGGCACAGGCGGAAGCGCGCTTCTTGATGCTTTCCGCCAACAACCTGCTCAAACCCTTGAACGGTAAGGCAGTTACCGTTCCTTCGCAGGATATGGTGCTTGGCTCGTATTATCTCACGCTGGAAAAGCCCGGATACGAGGTGGGCGAAGGAAAGTATTTCCGTAACTTTGACGAGGCTGTTATGGCGTACGAGAACAGAGAGCTCGGACTTCATGCGCCTATCAAGATCCGCCGCACGCTGACTGTTGGCGGCAAGGAATATACCCGCATCGTTGATGCGACCCTCGGCAGACTGATCTTCAACTCCAAGATCCCTCAGGACCTTGGCTATGTGAAGCGTCTTGACGAGAACGGTGAGCCCACCGAAAACGTCTGCGACCTTGAGATCAACTTCCTGACCGATTCGGGCAAGCTGAAGAAGATCGTTGACGCTACCATTCAGCATCACGACTTTGCCACCGCCGCTTCCGTCCTCGACGAGATCAAGGCAATGGGCTACAAGTATTCTACGCGCTCCGCCATCTCTATCGCGATCTACGATATGCGTATCCCGCCGGAGAAGAAGCGGATCCTTGCTGATGCAGAGGCAGAGGTTGCCGCAACGCTCGATCTCTATATGGAGGGTGAGCTTTCCAACGAGGAGCGTTACGCCAAGACCATTAAGATCTGGGAAAAGGCGACGGAGGAGCTTTCCGATAAGCTTATCAAGGGCTTTGATGCCTATAACGCCATCAACATGATCTGTACCTCGGGAGCCCGTGGTTCGATGAAGCAGACCCGTCAGCTGGCAGGTATGCGCGGACTCATGTTCTCCACCGACGGTAAGACCATCGAGATCCCGATCAAGTCCAACTTCCGTGAGGGACTTACCATGCTTGAGTACTTTATGGGTGCAAAGGGCTCGCGTAAGTCGCTCTCCGATACCGCACTCCGTACCGCAGACTCCGGTTACCTGACCCGCCGTCTTGTTGACGTTTCGCAGGAGGTCATCATCCGTGAGGAAAACTGCGGCTCGAAGAATGGTATCGTGATGTCCAAGATCGTCAGCGGAGACCGCGTCCTTGAGGAATTTGAGGAGCGTATCGTCGGACGCTTTACCATCGATCCCGTTGTGCATCCCGCAACCGGTGAGGTGCTCGTGGAGGCGGATTGCATGATCTCTCCCGAGGGCGCTAAGGCGATCGTTGCCGCAGGCATCGAGGAGCTTCCCGTGCGTTCCGTGCTTCGCTGCCTCTCTAAGTGCGGCGTCTGTGCGCATTGCTACGGTGCGGACCTTGCCTCCGGTCAGGTCGTCAACATCGGTGAAGCCGTCGGCGTTATCGCCGCACAGTCCATCGGTGAGCCCGGTACTCAGCTGACCATGAGAACCTTCCACACGGGTGGTGTCGCAGGTTCCGATATTACGCAGGGTCTTCCCAGAGTCGAGGAGCTCTTCGAGGCACGCAAGCCGAAGAAGGGTGCTATCGTCTCCGAGCACGAGGGTACGGTGCACATTGACACCGACCACCGTATCAGCAAGATCTCCATTCTGTCTCCCGACGTTCCCAAGGGTCAAGAGCCCGTTTACGATATCCCCTTCGGTATGGATATCACCGTCAAGGAGGGTGACCGCGTTAAAATCGGCGCTCCCATGACCAAGGGCTTCCTCTATCCGCAGGATATCCTGCGCCTCAACGGCATCGATGCGGTCTATGACTATATCGTCCGTGAGGTACAGCGCGTTTATCGCGGCGAGAACGTTGAGGTCAACGATAAGCACGTCGAGGTCATTACAAGACAGATGACCAACCGTGTACAGATCGACGACGGCGGTGATACGAACCTTCTCACAGGCAGCAAGGTCAACGTCATGGAGCTTCGCACCGAAAACGAAGCCATCCAAGCGCGTATCGACGCGGGCGAGAGAGATCTCCGTCTTGCCACCTATACGCCTCTTCTCCTTGGTATTACCAAGGCGGCGCTCAATACCGACTCCTTCCTCTCCGCCGCTTCCTTCCAGGAGACCACCAAGGTGCTCACCGAGGCGGCTCTTGCGGGTAAGCTTGACCGTTTGCTCGGCTTGAAGGAGAACGTCATTATCGGTAAGCTCATCCCCGCAGGTACGGGTCTTGCCAAGTACCGCAACGTGGAGCTTCTTGAAACAGAGGAGCCCGCGGAAGCAGAGGCTGAGGACGTTATCGAAGAAAACGCATAAGAATCGAAAGTGCGCCCTTGCAATCAAACGCAAGGGCGTCTTTTTTTGCTCTTTTTCGGTACGATTTTGCTGTGTTTTCTTTCCGGGGGTTGGCAGGCATCTGTAAAACTGCTGTATTAATTTCATGAAAAACATCATGGAGGGTTTTGAGAAATGGAAGAAAAACAAGTGCTGTCGCTCGATATGCCTGAGGACACCGAAATCACGCACTTCTATAAAGCATACCAAAAAGAAGATTGATTTTTTTGCGGACGAGCTTGCTCGTCCGCTTTCTTTTTGCCATCTTGTGCATATGGGAAAAGAAGCTTGGCAAAAATAATTTGAAAAAACCAAATAAATTCCGAAAAGAACAAAATTTTTTGCCCAAACACTTGACAAAATAAGAAGGCTTGTGCTATAATATCGAAAGAATGGCGTCCTATGGGATAACTATGCCATTTTTCAGGTCGTTTATGCTCGTGCTCTCAACCAAGCACGGTATAGATAAACGTTTTAAATTCAGTAAAGGAGGAAAAAAATGCCAACGTTTAACCAGCTCGTAAAGCAGGGCCGCACCGAAAAGGTCTACAAGTCCAAGGCTCCCGTGCTTCAGAAGGGCTTCAATGCGCTGGACAATGTGGCTACCAACCAGAGCGCTCCCCAAAAGAGAGGCGTCTGCACCAAGGTTACCACGACCAGCCCCAAGAAGCCGAACTCCGCGCTTCGTAAGATCGCGAGAGTACGTCTGACCAACGGTATGGAGTGCACCACCTACATTCCCGGTATCGGTCACAACCTGCAAGAGCACTCTGTTGTGCTGATTCGTGGAGGACGTGTACGTGACCTTCCCGGTTGCCGTTACCACATCATCCGCGGTACGCTTGACGCACAGGGTGTCGCAAACCGTATGCAGGGCCGTTCCAAGTACGGCGCAAAGCGTCCTAAGAAGAAGTAATTCTTTTTAAGACAAACCCACAGTGTTTCGCACGAGCTTGCTGAATTGATAATGTTTATTTATTGAATCCCGCGCCTGCGAGCACTCACGGAGACAATTCTTCGAGTACCTGTGATATCATGAAAATAATATGAAGGAGGGAAGTACAGTGCCAAGAAGAGGTCAAATTTCCAAGAGAGACGTGTTGCCCGATCCTATGTACGGATCTAAGCTCGTTACCAAGCTGATCAACAACATCATGCTGGACGGCAAGAAGGGCGTAGCTCAGAAGATCGTTTACGACGCATTTGCTATGGTTGAAGCAAAGCTCGGTCAGGATCCTCTGGAGGTCTTCACCGCCGCTCTCGAAAACGTAATGCCTGTCTTAGAGGTCAAGGCTCGCCGTGTAGGCGGCTCGAACTATCAGGTTCCTATGGAGGTTCGCGCTGAGAGACGTCAGACCCTCGGTCTGCGTTGGATCACC
Organism: Oscillospiraceae bacterium; assembly: GCA_015064745.1. Lineage (GTDB taxonomy): Bacteria > Bacillota > Clostridia > Oscillospirales > CAG-272 > UBA1740. The sequence continues at coordinate 22,043 of SVRR01000023.1, forward strand.
ACCTACTCCAGATCCCGTAGCGAGCGTACCATGTCCGAAAGACTTGCGGCAGAAATTATGGATGCTAAGGCCGGAATGGGCGGCGCCTTCAAGAAGAAGGAAGAGACCCACCGTATGGCTGAGGCAAACAAGGCGTTTGCTCATTACAGATTCTAATTTAACCCAATAAAACAAGGAGATTGAAACATGCCACTTGGTGTAAGAGAAGTATCTCTCGAAAAGACCCGTAATATCGGTATCATGGCACACATCGATGCCGGTAAGACGACGACGACCGAGCGTATCCTGTTTTATACGGGTAAAACACACCGTATCGGTGAGACTCACGACGGTACCGCAACCATGGACTGGATGGTCCAAGAGCAGGAGCGCGGTATCACGATCACCTCTGCAGCTACCACCTGTTTCTGGGCTCCCTCGGAGTTCCACAACGATCCTGCAAAGGCAAAGGCTAACACCTATCGTGTAAACATCATCGATACCCCCGGTCACGTTGACTTCACGGTCGAGGTTGAGCGTTCTCTGCGCGTACTTGACGGTTCCGTAACCGTTCTTTGCGCAAAGGGCGGCGTTGAGCCCCAGACCGAGACTGTATGGCGTCAGGCGAACAAGTATTTCGTTCCCCGTATGGCATACATTAACAAGATGGACATCACCGGCGCGGACTTCTTCCGCGTTGTGACGATGATGAAGGAGAGACTGAAGGCGAACGCGGTTCCCGTTCAGCTTCCCATCGGCGCAGAGGGCAGCTTCCGCGGCATCATCGACCTGATGGAAATGAAGGCGGACGTCTACTACGACGACCTCGGCAAGGATATGCGTGTCGAGGATATCCCCGCTGATATGATGGATATGGCGCAGGAATACCGCGACGCCATGGTTGAGGCAATCGCCGAGACCGACGACGAGCTGCTTGACAAGTTCTTTAACGGCGAGGAAATCACCGTTGAGGAGCTCCGTGCCGCACTTCGCCGTGCTACCATCGAAAATAAGATCGTACCCGTTTGCTGCGGTACCTCTTATAAGAACAAGGGCGTTCAGAAGATGCTCGATAACGTCATCTACTACATGCCTGCTCCTACCGATATCGCCGCTATCAAGGGTGTAGACCCCGACACCGGCGAGGAGTGCGAGCGTCATGCGGGTGACGATCAGCCCTTCTCCGCACTTGCGTTCAAGATCGCTACCGACCCCTTTGTCGGTAAGCTCTGCTTCTTCCGCGTTTACTCCGGCTTTGTAGACAAGGGTACTGCCGTCTACAACTCTACCAAGGGTAAGGAAGAGCGCTTCGGAAGAATCCTGCAGATGCACTCCAACAACCGTTCGGATATCGACACCTGCTTCTGCGGCGATATCGCTGCTGTCGTCGGTGTTCGTTATACCACGACTGGTGATACCTTCTGCGACGAGAAGTATCCCGTTATCCTTGAATCCATGGAATTCCCCGAGCCCGTTATCCGCGTAGCTATCGAGCCCAAGACCAAAGCAGGTCAGGAGAAGATGGGTATCGCGCTTTCGAAGCTTGCTGAGGAAGACCCGACCTTCCGTACCTACACGGACGAAGAGACGGGCCAGACCATCATCGCAGGTATGGGTGAATTGCACCTTGAGATCATCGTTGACCGTCTGCTCCGCGAGTTCAAGGTCGAAGCAAACGTCGGCGCACCTCAGGTTGCCTACAAGGAGACCATTCGCAAGAAGGTCGACCACGAGTGCAAGTATGCACGTCAGTCGGGTGGTAAGGGTCAGTACGGTCACGTTAAGATCACCCTTGAGCCCAACGAGCCCGGCAAGGGCTACGAGTTTGTTAACGCCGTCACGGGCGGTGCGATCCCGAAGGAATATATCCCCGCAGTTGATGCAGGTATCCAGGGCGCAATGCAGTGCGGTGTTCTCGCAGGCTACAACGTCGTTGACGTAAAGGTTACCCTTTACGACGGTTCGTACCACGAGGTCGACTCCTCTGAAATGGCGTTCAAGATCGCCGGTTCTATGGCGTTCAAGGAAGCTATGAGAAAGGCAGACCCCGTTCTCACCGAGCCTATGATGAAGGTTAACGTAATCATCCCCGATGATTACATGGGCGACGTTATGGGTGATATCAACTCTCGCCGCGGTGCGATTGAGGGTATGGAACCCGTATCCGGCGGTCAGCAGATCATGTCCACCGTTCCTCTCGCAGAGATGTTCGGCTACGCAACCTCCCTTCGTTCCAAGACGCAGGGCCGCGGTCAGTACTCTATGGAGCCCAGCCACTTCGCAGAAGTGCCTAAGAGCATCCAAGAGGAGATCATCAAGAAGCGCGCGAAGAACGACTGATCTTAACTCGTTTTCCTTGTGACATTCGGTGTCACGTAAAATAGCGCGGAGAGGGAAAACCTCCCGCGCCCCACAAAAAATATTAAAAAAATAAAAAAACAAGGAGATTATTACAATGGCAAAGGCAAAATTCGAAAGAACCAAACCCCATGTAAACATTGGTACCATCGGTCACGTTGACCACGGTAAGACCACCCTTACCGCTGCTATCACCAAGTACCTTTCTCTTGGTAACGGCGCTGAGTTCCTCGCTTACGATCAGATCGACAACGCTCCCGAAGAGAGAGCTCGTGGTATCACAATCAACACTCGTCACGTAGAGTACGAGACCGCTGCTCGTCACTACGCACACGTTGACTGCCCCGGCCACGCCGACTACGTTAAGAACATGATCACCGGTGCTGCACAGATGGACGGTGCTATCCTCGTTGTTGCAGGTACCGACGGTCCTCTTCAGCAGACCCGCGAGCACGTTCTTCTTGCTCGTCAGGTTGGCGTTCCCGCAATCGTTGTTTTCATGAACAAGTGCGACATCGCTGACGAGGAGCTTCTTGACCTCGTTGAGATGGAAATCCGTGAGCTTCTTTCCGAGTACGATTTCCCCGGCGACGATATTCCGATCGTTCGTGGTTCTGCTCGTGTTGCTCTCCTTTCCGAGGATAAGGATCCCAACGGCGCTGATTACGCTCCCATTAAGGAGCTCATGGAGCAGGTTGACGCTTACATTCCTACTCCCGCTCGTAACGAGGATTCTCCCTTCCTTATGCCTGTCGAGGACGTCTTCTCCATCTCCGGCCGTGGTACCGTTGCTACCGGTCGTGTTGAGAGAGGTGTCGTAAAGATGGCTGAGACCGTTGAGATCGTTGGTCTTTCCGACGAGAAGAAGCAGACCGTTATTACCGGTATCGAGATGTTCCACAAGATGATGGACATGGCAGAAGCAGGCGATAACATCGGTGCTCTTCTCCGTGGTATCCAGAAGAACGAGATCGAAAGAGGTCAGGTTCTCTGCAAGCCCGGCTCCATCCAGCCTCACACCAAGTTCATTGGTCAGGTTTACGTTCTGACCGAGAAAGAGGGCGGTCGTCAGAAGCCCTTCTTCTCCGGCTACAGACCTCAGTTCTATTTCAGAACGACCGACGTTACCGGCGCTATCAAGCTCCCTGAGGGCGTTGACATGTGCCGCCCCGGCGATAACGTAGATATGGAAGTTGAGCTCATCACTCCTATCGCTATCGAGCAGGGTCTTCGTTTCGCTATCCGTGAGGGTGGTAGAACGGTTGGTTCGGGCGTTGTTACCGAGATCAAGGCGTAATTAAAATTGGTTTGCTTGTCATTCTTTGGGGATTGGTGAAATTCCATACCGGTGGTAAAGTCCACGAGTGCCCTTTGGGTACAGAACGGGTGTGATTCCCGTACCGACGGTAAAGTCCGGATGAAAAAAGAAACAGGCTGCAAAAGGCATCCCCGCAGTGTTTTTACTGCGGGGATGTTCCCGTTTTTGCGGCATAAATATAAAATGTAGGTAAGACCCCTCTTGCCGCAAAAGGAGAAAACACATGAAAACAATGGATAAACCTTTACTGGTTCGTTATCTCGCCGTCACCGCCATGCTTGGCGCCCTTTCCTTCGTGCTTCAAATGTTTGAATTTCCGCTTCCTTTTTTGATTCCGGCGTTCGTTAAATTTGATTTTTCCGACCTTCCCGCACTCATAGCCTCGTTTAGTATGGGACCCGTCTCAGGGGTTACGGTCGCTTTAATAAAAAACGTTCTGCACCTCCCCATGACCAACACGGGGTGCGTTGGCGAGCTTGCCAATTTCTTGCTCACCGCCACGTTTGTCGGTACGGCAGGTGTGATCTACCGCCTTCATAAAACGCGCGCAGGGGCTCTTGTCGGTAGCTTCACGGGAGCTGTTGCCATGAGCGTGCTCTCTGTTCCCATCAATTTTCTGATTACATATCCCATCTACTATAATTTCATGCCCAAGGATGCGATTCTCGCGGCATATCAGGCAATCTTTCCCTTTGTCAGTGATATCTATACCTGCCTTTGGCTTTTTAACGCCCCCTTCAATCTTTTGAAAGGCTTGGTCGTTACTCTGATCACCTTCCTCATCTATAAGCATATCTCCCCCTTGATCAAAGGAAAAAAGACAAGGAGCTGAGCCGAAAGGAGCCATATGTTTGAACTGCTTGCACGCTTGTTCGTGCGCGACTATAAAAATGTAAAAAGCCCGACTGTGCGCCGAGCGTACGGTATGCTTGTCAGCATCGTTGGTATCGTCTTAAACCTTATTTTAGCGGCGGGGAAGCTGGTCGTCGGCATCCTATCGGGTTCGCTTTCCGTTGAGGCGGATGCCGTTAACAATCTTTCGGATGCAGGTGCGGCTCTCGTTGCGCTCATTTGTTTTCGTATTTCCGCAAAGCCGGCGGATCGAGACCACCCGTACGGGCACGCACGCATCGAATACGTAGCAAGTATGATCGTCTCCTTCCTTATTTTGCTCGTTGGCTTTGAATTGCTGAAAGAATCGGTAACGATTCTTTACGCTTCCGTTGTTACCCCCGATGCCGTGGAGAAAACCGCCTTTTCTTGGGTTACGGTTGCAGTGCTTGGCGTGTCCGTCTTCGGAAAGCTTTTTCTCGCCGCCTTTAACCGCGCAATCGGTAAAAGAATTGATTCCGCCGTCATGCGTGCCGCCTCCGCCGACAGTCTTTCCGACGTTTTGTCGACGACCGCCGTTCTCGTTGCCGCCGTCGTTGCACATTACGTCGCGTTGCCCTTCTCACTTGACGGCGCGATGGGCGTTGCCGTTTCTGCTTTGATCCTCGTGGCAGGCGGAAAAATTCTACTCGAAACCAAGAATTCTATTTTGGGAGAAGCTCCCGACGAGGAAACCGTCAAAGCCATTGAGGAGCTGGTTGCGGCATGTCCGCTTTCTGTCGGTATGCACGACCTTTCCGTGCATAAATACGGTGCGGGAAACGTGATCGCCTCGCTCCACGTTGAGGTCGACGGAAAGGGTGATATCTTTGAGGCGCACGACGCCATCGATAATATCGAGAGAGAGCTTTGGCAGAAGCTTCGCGTCCGTGCCACCGTCCACCTTGATCCCATCGTGGTGGGCGACCCTGTGGTGGACGCCATGCACGCCGAAGCCGCCGCCGCGGCACGCTCTGTTGATGCGCGCATCACGGTGCACGACTTCCGCATGGTACGCGGTACGACCCACTCCAACCTCATCTTCGACGTTGCCGTCCCCTTCGAGTGTACACTCTCCGACCGTGAGATCATCGCCGCCATCGGCGAGGAGATCGGCAAAAAACACCCCGATCATTATACGGTCGTTTCTGTTGACCGCGTGTGATTTAATAGAGATCATACCTTGGCAGATACTATTAAAAATGACCCTCTCTTTTCAAAAGAGAGGGTCACTCTATTTCAAGCTCGTCCGACGAAAAAAGATCGTCGTTCAAAAATTCAACGAGAGTCATTTCAAAGCCTCTGGCGAGAAGCATGATCGTGCTGAGCGTAACCGTTTTGTTACGACCATTCATGATGCATTGCATGCTTCCATGCTGTATTCCGGAGTTTTGTTCAAGGCGGTATTGCGACATTTTCTTTTCTTTTAACAAATCGGAAATCCGTTTTGCAACGGCGTCGTTGACGGTCATGAATACACCTCCTCGCGATATTTTTCTTACACTACTATTTTATCAAGTTGCCTTAAAAAATATAAGAAGGTAAACCTACATATTTTCTTGATTTTTTGTGAGAAATGTGATATAATTATGAAGGTGAATCTACACAAGGAGAAATGCTATGATAATATCTTTTTGCGGACCTTCTAAATTGTACGGGTCAGAGAATTTGGAAGAAAAACTGCTTGCTTTTTTAAACGAGGTGATCACTGATGAACGAACGAATTTTTATTTAAGAGATAGCGGAGCTTTTGACGCTTTCGCATATAACGCTTGCAAGAGGTATCAAGTGATACATTCAAATGTGCGTTTGACTTTTGTTACACCGTATATTACAGAGCAATATTGCGAAAAGCTTATCCCCAAGCTGAGAGAAAAGTATGATATGATTGTATATCCTGAAATTGAAGATAAGCCACTTAGGCTTGCGCTGTTACATCGCAATCAGTGGATGATAAAAGTTGCAGACGTTGTGGTAACTCACGTTGATCGCCATAGCGGTGGATTGTATCGACTGTATATGAATGCAAAGAAAAACGGAAAAAAGGTTTTCAATTTAAGCAATATGAAGCTATAAAAAGTTGCCAAGAGTAGCCTTTTTTTATTCTTCCCGAATGAAGCTGTAAAGCGCCGCGATGGCTTCCTTTAAGCCTCCCACCTCGTCAATCAGACCGCATTTCACCGCGTCCTCGCCTTCAAGAAGCGTTCCAATATCGTTGGCAAGCGTGTCGGTTGCCGTCATCATTTGGCGAAAAGCCGTTTCCTTTACCCCCGAATGCTCCACGACGAAGCGTACAATGCGGTTTTGCATACGTTCGAGATAATCAAAGCTTTGCGGCACGGCGAGAATGAGTCCCCCCGTGCGAACGGGATGCACCGTCATGGTTGCCGACGGCACGATGAACGAACGCCTTGCGGCGACCGCCAAGGGCACGCCGATGGAGTGCCCGCCGCCAAGCACGAGAGAAACGGAGGGTGTCTTCATGGAGGCAATCACCTCCGCAAGCGCAAGCCCCGCCTCTACGTCTCCTCCAAGCGTATTCAAAAGAATCAAGATCCCCTTTGTCGCCTCGTCCTCCTCTAAAGAGAAGAGAAGGGGTAAAAGATGCTCGTACTTTGTCGTCTTACGGGTTGAGTCAAGCACACCGTGCCCCTCGATTTCCCCGATAATGGAAAGGCAAAAAATGTCCCCCGCCTCGTTTTTTGCCGCCCCCAATTCCGCAATGCGCTCGTTCTTTCCCTCTTCGTTTGCCATCGGTATGCTCCTTTTCAAAATAAACTTAAATTTCTTTTATTTTTTACAAATTTCTTTGCTTCTAAACTTTACTTTTTCGAAAATTTATGCTACAATATTATAAGCGCAAAAATGTAGCTCGTAAGACAGTATAAAAAACAAAGGAGATATAAAAATGAGCAAAATTCTTGTGGAAACCTCGGCACGTCACGTACATCTTTCACAGGAGGCGATCGACACCCTCTTCGGCAAGGGCTATACCCTTACCAATAAGAAGGATCTTTCTCAGCCCGGTCAGTTCGCATGTGAGGAAAAGGTAGAGGTTATCGGTCCTAAGGGTAGCCTTAAAATGAGCATCCTCGGTCCCGCACGTCCTGCAAGCCAGGTGGAAATTTCTCTGTCCGACGCACGCACCCTGGGTGTGAAGGCGCCCGTTCGCGAAAGCGGCGATATTGCAGGCACCCCCGGCTGCACCATCAAGGTTGGCGACAACGTTGTGGAGATTTCCGAAGGCGTGATCGTGGCAAAGCGCCACATCCATATGACCCCCGCAGATGCTGCGGAGCTTGGCGTTTCCGATAAGGAGATCGTTAAGGTAAAGCTTGACACTGCCCGTCCTCTGATCTTCGACGACGTCGTCGTTCGCGTTAGCGATAAGTTCGCTCTCGCTATGCATATTGACACCGACGAGTGCAACGCAGCCGGTGCCGCGGGCGAGGTTTACGGCGAGATCGTAAAATAATTTCCCATTCAGTTAATTTTATAAAAGGAGATAAAACAATGGCAGAACTTGTTTATTCCAAGGAAGTGGAAAACATGTGCGTAGTTGCCAAGGGACCCCACCACGGTCCCGCTCCCATTCCCGAAGAGGGCAAATGGGTGAAGGCAAAGGAGATCACCGACATCTCCGCATATACCCACGGTGTGGGTTGGTGCGCACCCCAGCAGGGCGCGTGCAAGCTTTCTCTTAACGTAAAGGACGGTATCATCGAGGAGGCTCTCGTTGAGACCATCGGTTGCTCGGGCATGACCCACTCTGCGGCTATGGCAGCAGAGATCCTTCCCGGCAAGACGCTTCTTGAAGCGCTTAACACCGACCTCGTTTGCGACGCCATCAATACCGCAATGCGTGAGCTCTTCCTTCAGATCGTATACGGTCGTTCTCAGTCTGCGTTCTCCGAGGGCGGTCTCGTCATCGGCGCGGGTATGGAGGACCTCGGTAAGGGTGAGCGCTCCATGGTTGGTACGATGTACGGTACCAAGGCAAAGGGTGTCCGTTACCTCGAAATGACCGAGGGCTATTGCACCAGAATGGCGCTTGACGCTGACGATCAGGTGATTGGCTACGAGTTCGTTTCTCTCGGCAAGATGACCGATATGATCAAGAAGGGCATCGAGCCGAACGAAGCATACGAGAAGGCGAAGGGTACTTACGGCCGTTTTGCTGATGCTGTGAAGTACATCGATCCCCGCAAGGAATAAGAAGGAGGATAATGTAACATGGCTAAGTTTGAAGGTTATGAAAGACGCGAGGCGAAGATCCTCGCCGCACTCAAGGAATATGGCATTTCTTCCATCGACGAGTGCAAGGACATCTGCGATGCCTACGGCATCGACCCCTACAAGATCGTAGAAGAGACCCAGCCTATCTGCTTTGAAAACGCAAAGTGGGCGTACACTGTCGGCGCCGCTATCGCAATCAAGAAGGGCTGCAAGAAGGCTGCTGACGCCGCTGCCGCTATCGGTATCGGTTTGCAGGCATTCTGCATTCCCGGCTCTGTTGCGGAGAACCGCAAGGTCGGTCTCGGCCACGGTAACCTCGGCTCTATGCTCCTCTCCGAGGAGACCGAGTGCTTCTGCTTCCTCGCAGGTCACGAGTCCTTCGCGGCTGCTGAGGGTGCGATCAAGATCGCTCTTAACGCTAACAAGGTGCGCGTAAAGCCCCTCCGCGTTATCCTCAACGGTCTTGGCAAGGACGCCGCTATGATCATTTCCAGAATCAATGGCTTCACCTACGTTGAAACCGAATTCGATCCCTACACCGAGGAAGTTAACGTGCTCTCCGAGACTGCATACTCCACGGGCGATAGAGCAAAGGTCAAGTGCTACGGCTCCGACAGCGTTCCCGAGGGCGTTGCCATCATGCGCCTTGAGAACGTCGGCGTTTCCATCACCGGTAACTCCACCAACCCCACTCGCTTCCAGCACCCCGTTGCAGGTACCTACAAGAAGTGGGCGATCGAGAATGGCAAGAAGTATTTCTCCGTTGCATCTGGCGGCGGTACGGGCAGAACTCTGCACCCCGACAACATGGCAGCAGGACCCGCTT
>SVRR01000024.1 GCA_015064745.1 Oscillospiraceae bacterium
ATGCGCCTTGGCGCAAAGGGTATCAAGGTTTCTCGGCACCGCCAAGACGGCCGCTGCAGGAAACCTTGATACCCTTTGCGCCAAGGCGCATGGTTCTGCCGATTGCCTGCTTCATAGCACGACGGAAAGCAATTCTGTTCTCAAGCTGTGCAGCGATGCTCTCTGCTACGAGCTGTGCATTGCTGTCAGGATTCTTGATTTCAACAACGTTGAGCGCAACGGGGCGACCAATCATTGCTTCAAGCTCTGCTCTGAGCTTTTCGATCTCTACGCCGCCGCGACCGATTACCATGCCGGGCTTTGCGCAGTGAATGAAGATACGAACGCGCATTCTGTCGCGCTCAATCTCGAACTTGGGAACGCCAGCTGCCTGAAGCTTTTCCTTCAGGAACTTTCTGATCTTGTAGTCAGATACGAGGGTGTCGCCGAACTCTTCGTCCTTTGCGAACCATCTGGAGTCCCAATCCTTGATTACGCCAACGCGTAAACCGTGGGGATTAACCTTCTGTCCCATTGTTATCTGACCTCCTTCTCTTTAACTACCAGCGTTACGTGGCTGGTTCTCTTTAAAATCTGGAACGCTCTACCCTGAGCTCTGGGCATAATTCTCTTAAGGGTGGGGCCGGGGCATACGAAGCACTCTGCAACGTAAAGGTTTGCAGTGTCCATACCGAGAGCCTTCTCGGCATTCTTGTGCTCTGCGTTAGCAACGGCGCTCTTAAGGAGCTTAATGAGATACTCGGATGCACGCTTGGGGGTATTCTTAAGAATAGCCATAGCGGTATCGGTATCCTTGCCTCTGATCAGGTTCAGAACGATTTCAACCTTGCGGGGAGAGATTCTTGCATACTTTAAGTACGCTCTGCCTTCGGGAGCATTCTTCTCGGCAGCCTTTCTCTCTTCGAGCGCAACTCTTTTTTCTTTCTGCATTTAGGCTTTGCCTCCTCTCGCGTTATTGCGATTTACGAATATTTTTGATTACTTACCGTTATTGGATGTCTTGGAACCTGCGTGGCCCTTGAAGGTACGAGTCGGTGCGAATTCACCGAGCTTGTGACCAACCATATCTTCCGTGACGTATACCGGAACATGCTTTCTGCCGTCGTGAACAGCAATGGTATGACCGACAAATTCAGGGAAAATAGTGGATGCACGGGACCAGGTCTTGAGTACTTTCTTTTCGCCCTTTTCGTTCATGGCAACGATTCTGTTATAGAGCTTCGCTTCCACAAAAGGCGGTTTCTTCAAACTTCTGCTCATTTATGAGTGCCTCCTTCTTATTCTAAGCGGCATTACTTGCTGCCACGGCGCTTAACGATAAACTTATTCGTTCTCGCCTTTTTGTTTCTAGTCTTATAACCGAGAGCGGGCTTGCCCCAAGGAGTAAGAGGACCTGCGTGACCGATAGGTGCGCGACCCTCACCACCACCGTGAGGATGGTCTACAGGGTTCATAACCGTACCGCGAACGGTAGGACGGATACCCATGTGACGCTTTTTACCTGCTTTACCGATTTTGATGGTATCGTGCTCAACGTTACCAACCTGTCCGATGGTTGCCTTGCAATCCAAGCGAACGATGCGAACCTCGCCCGAGGGGAGACGAACCTGAGCCTCGCCATTCTCCTTAGCCATCAGCTGAGCCTGAGCGCCTGCGGAGCGAGCGAGCTGACCGCCCTTGCCGGGGTAAAGCTCGATGTTGTGGATAACAGTACCAACGGGAATTGCAGAGATAGGAAGCGTGTTGCCAGGCTTAATGTCAGCGTCGGCGCCGGAGCATACTACATCGCCGTTGGTAAGACCAACAGGAGCAATGATGTAGCTCTTCTTGCCTTCCTCATTCTCAAGAAGTGCAATATAAGCAGTGCGGTTAGGGTCGTATTCTACGCCGATAACCTTTGCGGTGCCTTCAGCCTGACGCTTGAAGTCCACGATTCTGTACTTGATCTTGTTGCCGCCGCCGTGATGACGAACGGTGATTCTGCCGTAGCTATTGCGTCCCGCATGCTTTTTCTTGGTTTCGATCAGGCTCTTCTCGGGAGCAAACTTCGTAAGCTCCTGGAAAGAGGGCGTAACCATGCTTCTGCGGGAAGGAGTAGTAGGCTTATAGTTCATAGTAGCCATTCTGTTTACCTCCCGTTAATTCAGGCTGTCGAAGAATGCAATGGTCTTAGAGTCCTCGGTAAGAGTAACGATTGCTTTCTTCCACTCGCCGGTGTAGCCCGCGTGAACGCCGAGTCTCTTGGGCTTCTTCTTCATGTTGATGGTGTTAACGTCGGCAACCTTAACGTCGAACATAGCCTCAACCGCCTTGGCGATCTCTGCCTTGTTGGCGTCCTTAACTACCTTGAATACATAGCGCTTGCCGGAAATCATATCCATAGCCTTTTCGGTGATGACAGGCTTCAAGATAACATCAGAAAGGTTTCTCATTTTACATATACCTCCTGGATCTTTTCTGCTGCGCCCTGTGCGAGGATCAAGGTGTCGGCATTTACGATGTCATACACGTTGATTGCGTTGTAGACGGTGGTCTTAACACCGGGGATGTTGTCACAGCTCTTGATAACCTTCTCGTCAACTGCGGGAAGAACGATCAGCGTCTTCTTTGCAGCGGATACGGCTGCGAGCATAGCAACCATCGTCTTGGTGCTGTAGTTCTCGGTAGCGATGTTATCCACTACTACGAGGTTCTCGCTTGCGACCTTGTCGGTCAGCGCGCCGAACAGTGCAGCTCTCTTAACCTTCTTATTGAGGGTTACGCGGTAGCTACGGGGCTTGGGGCCGAGTGCGATACCGCCGTGCGTCCACTGAGGAGAACGGGTAGAGCCCTGTCTTGCGTGACCGGTACCCTTCTGCTTCCAGGGCTTCTTGCCGCCGCCCGAAACTTCGGTGCGGGTAAGAGTGGACTGTGTGCCCTGTCTTTGATTGAGCAGATATGCTCTAACTGCGGTATGGAGGACGGTTGCGTTGACCTGTGCGCCGAAGACAACGTCGGAAAGCGCGATTTCGCCAACCTTTTCGCCTGCCATATTTACTACGTTCATATTAGGCATTCGTGTTTCCTCCTTCCGTTATGCTTTCACAGAATCGCGGATGAAGACGATGCCGCCCTTTGCACCGGGAACAGCGCCCTTAACAGCGATAATGTTCTTGTCTGCGTCGATCTTTACTACAGCGAGGTTGAGGATCGTGATCTGCTCGTTACCCCACTGACCAGCCATCTTCTTGTTCTTGTAGATACGAGAAGGGGTGGAGTTTGCGCCCATAGAACCGGGCTGACGGTGTACGGGACCCGTACCGTGCGTCATTCTGAGGATGTGATGGTTCCATCTCTTGATCGAGCCGGTATAGCCGTGACCCTTGCTGGTTCCTGTGATGTCGACCTTCTCGCCTGCGGCGAAGGTATCGACGGAAACAACCGCGCCAACCTCATACGAGCTGCAATCTTCAAGGCGGAATTCCTTCAGGTGTCTCTTAGGAGAGATGCCCGCCTTCTTGAAGTGACCAAGCTCAGCCTTGGTCAGATGCTTTTCCTTCGCTTCAGCAAAAGCGAGCTGGATTGCATCGTAGCCGTCGTTTTCGACGGTCTTCTTCTGTGCCACCGCGCAAGGACCTGCTTCAATCAGGGTTACGGGGATGACGTTGCCGACCTCATCGAAGATCTGGGTCATGCCCAGCTTCTTACCGATAATGCCTTTTTTCATTTTTTACCTCCGTTCGTTATTGGTTGATGCGCTTGATTTTTCGGTTTCCCGAACGCATCAACGTGACCACGGGTAGTGGATTTGTTTTGCGTACGCGTTCGTACGGTGGGATTTACGCCTTGATCTCGATCTCAACGCCTGCGGGAAGCTCAAGGTTCATAAGAGCCTCGATGGTCTTCTGCTGAGGGTTAAGGATGTCAACCAGACGCTTGTGGGTGCGAGTTTCAAACTGCTCGCGGCTGTCCTTGTACTTGTGAACCGCACGGAGAATGGTGATGATCTCCTTGTCGGTGGGCAGCGGGATAGGACCCGAAACCGTGCCGCCGTTTCTCTTCGCTACTTCTACAACCTTTGCCGCAGCAGCATCTACGAGGGTGTGGTCATAGCTCTTGAGCTTCACTCTGATTTTTTCCTTTGCCATTGTTTTTGCCTCCTTCTAAATTTCTTTTTCAGGGGGGCGATTTTCATTCACACCGCGCCGTGCGTTTCCGCGCCCTCCGAACAAATGCCGGGAACCAGCCCTTGATTTTTCAAGAACTCCCGGACGCTTGCCCTATGCAGTGTGAAAAGCTTTGTTTCGCCCGTTTGTCGGACATACTCCACGGAAATTCCCCACTTTTCAAGGTGGCAACCTCCCGCTTCATCGCATATCAAGCTTATATATTTTACCTTATTTGGACTAAAAAAGCAATACCTTACGGGAAACTTTTTCGTAGAAAATTTCCGTGTTTTTGCTCATCATTTTTGGTCATATTGCATAAAATAGGATTGTTTCTTACCTATTTTCGCCATTTTTGCCGTCTTTCACGCACCGTTTTTAACAACAAAAACGAATTTTTTCGGCATTTTTTCGATTTTTTCAGTTTTGGAGCAAAAAAAATGCTTTTTCCTACCGATTTTCACCAAAACAGTTACATTTTATTAATATATATGCGTTAAAATACTTTTGTTGAATATTTCGCGAGGGCATCGTACCCTTCGCCGATAGAATGGAGTACCCTTTATGAAAGCATCTTTAAAAAAGCCCTATGTTCTCGTTTTACTTGTCGCGCTCCTTCTTTCCCTTACCGCCGCCTCGATAAGAACCTTCTTATTCCTATTCCGTTACGATGAGGCTTTAGGATACTTCGCCCCCGGCGCTCTTTCCGAGCTTCTCTTTCCCCTCCTGCTCGTAATTGCCACTGTGCTTTACGCCGCCTTCGGCTTTCTCTCTCGAGCACAGCTTGAGGAAGGCGAACGTCGGTCCACCGTTTTCGTCACATTTGCCTCGGCATTTGCGGCGGTAGCCACGGCAGTTTTTTTGATCACGACTCTTCCTCGCGTCTTTGAAGCCGCATCTCTGCTTGAAGGCCTCTTTTGCGCCTTGACTGTGCTTTTCGGTGTGGGACTTGTTCTTCACTTTGCACTCAGCGCGCTGGACACAGGTTCCTTCGCGCTTCGCGCACTAAGCGCTATCGGTGCAGTTCTTTTTTCGGTGTTTTATATTCTTTACGCTTACTTCAATACCGATCTGGTTTTAAATAGCCCTGTTAAGATCTTTGATGAGCTTTCCGTTTTGGTTTTCGTGCTCTTCTTCATCACCGAATGCCGCTTCCTTTTCGGCACGGCGAAAAACGCTGTTTATCTCCCCCTCTCGATGCTCGCCTTCACCCTTTCGCTTTCGAACGCCCTTCCCGAGCTTATTTATGCCCTAAAAAGCAGCGAAGCGCTCTCGGGCAATATCGTGCACGGCTTTATGATTCTTTCCTTTGGGCTTTACACCGCCTCTCGCCTTTTGGCGATGCTTGATCTTGGCAAAAAGGCTGACGCACGCGGCGTATACGCAGACGAGATCAAAGAAAGCACCGAAAATGATCTTCACCCCGATGTTGACACCCATATTGCTCTTTACGACCTTGATCAACAATCCTTCGACTTTGGCGACGAGTCCGACGCCGAAGCGCGCGAGGAAAACGGGAACGAAAGCGAAGTGCCTGTAGAAGACGAAGAAAATGCCGATAAGTTTGATACCACGCTTGACTTCAAGCGCCACGAATAAAGGAAGCCCGACGTTATGAAAAAGATACTGGTTATCGACGGTAACAGCATTATCAACCGTGCCTATTACGGTATCCGTCCCCTTTCTACGAAAGACGGACGCCCCACAAACGCCGTGTATGGCATGTTAAACATCGTCACCCATCATTTAAAAACCATTTGCCCCGATTACGCCGCCGTGGCTTTTGACCTTAAAGCGCCCAACTTCCGCAAGCAGCGCTTTTCCTACTATAAGGAAGGACGCCACGAAACACCGCCCGATCTGCTTGCACAGTTTGACGATGCCAAGGAGTGCTTGTGCTACTTGGGCCTTCACACCTTAGAGCTTGAGGGCTATGAGGCAGACGATATTTTAGGCACCGTTGCCTCCTTTGCCGAAGCGGGCGAGGATATCCACGCCTACGTGCTTTCGGGAGACCGCGACCTTTTACAGCTCATCAGCCCCCGCGTTACCGTGCTCCTTGCCTCAACAGGAGAAACGCAGGTCTTTGACCGCGACGCCTTCTTTGCCAAGTACGGTATTGAGCCCTCTGAGTTCGTGGATCTCAAAGCGCTGATGGGTGACTCGTCCGACCATATTTACGGTGTACCCGGCGTGGGCGAGAAAACCGCACTAAAGCTGATATCCGAATTTCACTCTATCGACGGCGTTTATGAAAACCTTGACTCTCCCACCGTTTCAAAGGGCGTGCGTGCCAAGCTGGAGGCGGGCAAGCAGTCGGCGTACGACTCGCGCTGGCTTGCCAACATCTGCCGCGAGGTGCCCCTTGGCATTTCACTCGACGCGCTTTCATACAGCGGTATAGATAACGACCGTATGTATGAAAAATGCGTTTCGCTGGAATTTCACCAGCTTATCCGCAAGTTTGGGCTTAACGCGCCCGAGGTCTGCTCCTGCGGAAAAAGCGAGAGCGACGAAAAAAGCATTCCCTCCCCCATCAAGGAATACAAGGAAGCCACCGCCGAGGAGATCCTCGCCTCGATAAGCGGCGAAGGCTTCGCTATCGACGTGGGCGAGTGCATTTCCCTTTTTGACGGCGAGCGCGCCTTTCTTTTCTGCGGCGAAATTGCCGAGCTCGCGCCCCTCTTTGACGGAAAAAGAAGCGTGATCGCCTACGACGGCAAAAGGCTTTTGCACACGCTCTTTGCCGCGGGCATCGATGCGGATATTATCCCGCGCGACGTGATGCTCTACGCCTATGTTTTAAGCGGAGAGGGACAAAACGGTCTTTCCTCGCTTTCCCTTCGCTATCTCGAAAGCGAATGCACGGAAGCAGAGCCCGCCGCCGCTTATATCTATTACCTTGAAAAGCTCTTGCTTTCCGAGATCGAAAAGATCGGCGCGCGTGCGCTTTTGGAAAAAATCGAGCTTCCCCTTTCTCCCGTGCTGGCAAAAATGGAGAAGGCAGGCTTCCGCTTAGATACCGAAGCGCTTACTGTGTACGGAAACGAGCTTGCCGAAAAAATGGTGGTGCTTGCCGAAAACATCACGGCGCTGGCAGGTGTAGAGTTTAACATTAACTCCCCCAAGCAGCTCTCCGAGGTGCTTTTTGAGCATCTCGCGCTTCCCACCAAGGGCTTGAAGAAAAACAAAAACGGCTACTCGACCGATGCAGACACGCTCGCCTCGCTCCGCCGTTATCATCCCATTATCGACGAGATCCTTGCCTACCGCCAGATCAGCAAGCTTTATTCCACCTACGCGGTGGGTCTTTTGAAGGTCGCCGACGAAAAGGGCGACATCCACACCGACTTCAAGCAGGCGCTGACGGCGACGGGGCGACTTTCCTCCGCCGAGCCGAACCTACAGAACATCCCTGTTCGCACCGCACTTGGGCGCGAGCTGCGCCGTGTGTTTATCCCCAAAAGAAGCGACTGTGTTTTGGTCGACGCCGACTACTCCCAGATCGAGCTTCGCCTGCTTGCCGCCATCTCGGGCGACGAGAAGATGTGCTCCGCCTTTCAAACGGGTGAGGATATTCACAGAAAAACCGCGTCGGCGGTGTTCGGCATACCCGAAGGCGCTGTGACGGATATCCAAAGAAGCCGCGCCAAAGCCGTCAACTTCGGCATCGTGTATGGCATCAGCGCCTACTCCCTTTCGGGAGATATCGGTGTCAGCGTTGCCGAGGCAAAGATATATATGGAAAGCTACTTTGGTGAGTATCCCGGTATCAAGGCATATCTTGACGGCGTGGTTGCCAATGCCGAGGAGAAGGGCTATACCGAAACACTCTTTTCACGCCGCCGCTACATTCCCGAGCTTTCCTCCAAGGTGTTTGCTATGCGTGCCTTTGGCAAGCGTGTGGCAATGAACAGTCCCATTCAGGGTAGCGCCGCAGACATCATCAAGCTTGCGATGGTGCGTGTGGACGACCGCTTAAAGCGCGAAGGGCTTGACGCACATCTCATTTTACAAATCCACGACGAGCTGATTGTAGAGGCGCACGCATCGGTTGCCGAGCGTGTCCGCGACATTCTCTGCGAGGAAATGGAGGGTGCCATCTCCCTTTCCGTGCCGTTGACCGTGTCCACCGCGATCGGCAAAAACTGGCTCGACGCCGAGCATTAAAGAGAAAGACCTTATGTAAAGAATTCTTTACATAAGGTCTTTTTTAGCGAAGAAGCGCGAGCACGCGACCGTTTTCCTCGGTGCAGGTGTAGAGAACGCTTTTTCCGCGTCTTTCCACCGTAGCGTCGCCGAGCGCCTCGGCGTATCTTCCCTCCGCTTCCCTTTTGAGCGTCTCTATCCGTGCCGAAAGATGCGCGGCAAGCGCGCGTGCCTCTCGCTCGGTATGGCAAACGGCATATAAGATCTCGCATAGCGTATCACTCTCCGCACCGAGATACAGCACCCAAGAATAGTCGGGAGTCTCCTCGCCGAAGAAAAAAGGACGAAGGCTCTCGGACAAAAACTCCCTTTCCCACACCTGTGCCACATCGGTATACCACGCGCCTGATGGAAGAGCAACGCTGTTTTCTATTCTTTCCCTTGCGGAAAGCGGCTCGCTCACCTTACCGCAACCGCTCAAGAGCAACAAAGACAAAATGACAACTATTATGTACATTTTATGCATAGCAGATCCCTCCGTATTATTTTATGCGAGATACGGCGAACGATATGCAAAAAGAAGGAGCCGATCTTTGAAACAAAGATCGGCTCCTTTGGTGTTTCTCTGCCGTTTAGTTAGCAAAGAAGTGAATAGTAAAGGTCTTTTCGTCGGAGTAATAGCCCCACGCCTTTTCAAGAAGCTTGATCGCCTTCTTGTTTTTGCCGAGGAGCGCCTTAGCCTTCTCCACGATGGACCAGTATCCGCCGCCCTGGATCTTCGAAAGCACAAGCTTGAAGGTTGCAAGGTCGCGCATACGGAATGCGGCGCAGCGTGCGGAGCCCTCAAATTCAGGCTCGGAGGCTGCCTTGGCAAAGATCTTCGCGATCTTTTCCTCGTCGTAGGAGGCAAGATAAGCGTCGTTCATACGGAAATAGTCGTGCTTGATGGAGGTGAAGTCCTCAACGCCCTTAAACAGAGGCATCTCCAAAAGTCTCTGCTTACCGCCGCGGTTGTTCAGCTCGGTGGTAATGCAGCAATAGCTGTAGAAAATCTTATCCTTATCCTTCGCACCGCTCTTGGTGTTGGAATTGTCTGCCCAGGTCACGTCGAGATGGTAGCAATGGCGACCGAACTTAACGACGTTCCACTGGTGTGTGTCGCTGACGATGCTTCCGCAGCAGATACCAACGGATTGGAGCAGATACTGCATTGCTACGGCATAGCCCGCACAAACGACCTTTCTCTTAACGAGCGCGCTGTAAAGTGAACGCAATACGTCATCCTCGCGCGTATCTTTTCCTACACCGCCGTCCAGTCCCACACCGTCGTAATCCAGGTTGAGCACAAGTCGGCGATAGATGGTCATCATCGCGTCATAGGGCTTGGTTTTGCTCGTAATACCCTTGGTAAAGTATTTGACGCTCTTACGAAGCTCCTTGCGGTATTTGGTGACCTTCTTAACGTCAACCTCTTCGCTTCCGGGAAGCGTGCAACGGTAGCTGATCGTCATTTCACTGCCTCTCCACGAATAGCCTTTCGTCCAGAAGAACTCGGGATAATCGTAAAGAACGAAGTAGTAAATGCGAGAGACCTCTTCCTCCGTAAATCCGGCAATAGATACGGGCTCACGGCTGTAATCGGCAATACGGCGTGCGATCTCATTGTAAAGATGCAAGCTCTTGTTGGTCTTTTCCTCTTCCTCAAAGGGAACCAGCTCGTCGCCCGTCTTGATATGGCCAAGCGAAACGCGGCGCTTTTTCTCCTTTGTGGGCTTCTCGCCACTTGTCTCACTCTCCTCATCCTCGCTCGGCGTGGGGGTGGAAGTAGACGTGTCATCCTCGGCGGCAATGGGCTTTTCAGCGCTTTCCGCTTCGAGTGCGTCGGCATCGTCTGCCGCAGCGATATCCGAATCAAGATCGTCATCGTCGTCTACGGGCGGCGGCGCGTTGAGAATACGGTTAAGCACGATTCCGGGGGCGGCGCTATCCATAAGCAGACTCTCCTTTTCGCCATCGTCATCCGTGGCGTGCTTACCGCGCAGATAACGCTTCCAGAAGCGAGGAACAAGGTCAGGATCGAAGAGCGCGTCACTTCCCTCGTCATCCTCGGGAACGAGTGTGGGAACCTCAACCTCTTCCTCTGCCTCGATCTCTTCGAGTATCCTTAGCATATAACCGAAGGATGTGTTGCCCTCTGCCTCTTCGACATAACTCTTGATCTTTTTAAGGAGCTCGCGAGATGCCGTATCGAGCAATTTAACGGCGTAGGACGCCGCCTCGGCGGCACTCTTCGAGCGCAGGTAGCGGCGCTCCTCGTAGGTCATTTGCGCCTCACTCTCGGCAATAATGAGATTGTTATCCTTCTGCCAGAAGTAGATCAGACCGCGAAGAATAGATACGAACGCGGTGTTTTCCGGGCTGTCGCTCTCCACGAGGATCTTGCGAGCACTCTCGTCCAAGCGGTAATAGTGATTGTTCTTTGCCGCTTCCTCGTCAAGATCGTACGCGTCGTCGAACTCGACCGTAACACCCTCGGGAATAGTGACGTCGGGGAACTGGCTCTTCCAGTATGCGTATACTCTGTCGGCAAGGTCGGAGAGCTCCTCTTCCTCACTGATCATGCTGACCTCACAGTCAAAGCAGATAAGGCGAGACTTATCGAAGGCGGAGTAGCGACCCGTCTCGAGCTTGGTACGGCAGAAAGAGCAGAACAGCTCTTCTTCTACGATCTCTTTGCCCTCTTCCTCGTCAAAGCGGCGCACACAATTACCGAGAAGCTCAAGGCATCCGTCAAGGTCATAGACCTCAGGCAGATGATCCGAGCCGAAGTAGATGTAATGGCTCTGACCCTTGGGAAGCTTTTCCTTCTTTTTAAGCCAGCTGAGATAATCGACGATGTAGGAGAATACCTCCTCCATAATACGGCCCGCGCCATCGTAAAGCATATCGAGAACGCCGATATCCTCCTTCGCATCATTGATGATGAGAAGCTCAACGGAGTCCTCATCGGCGGTGGGAAGCGTTCCCTCCTCACCGACAAGGTAAGGATATAGGGTCTCTACCTGCTTATCAAAGTTTCCGTCTATGCCCGTGGCATCGGTGGGTTCACTCAAAACAGGGCATACGGCAATACAGCGGTATGCATCGGGGAACATCGTGCGGATAAACTCACTGAACACCGCGGAAAGAAGCTTACGCATACCGTCGGTACACTTGATGCCGCGCGCACAAAGGCGAACGGAAAGAAGAAGTCCATCCTTCATATCGCGAGCCTGGTTCTTGACGATGCGGTCATCCAGTGCCGCGTTACCGACCACGCCCTCTACGAAGTCAAGCGTCTGGCTGTTTGCCATCAGGTTGTAGAAGCCGTAGGTCTCACCGTAGATGTGCGCGCGCTTATGCTCAACGCAGATCTTATCGAGCGAGCCTGCCGTGAAGTGATAGATACCGGCAACGCCGTCTTCCTCCGACCTCATATCCTTTACGCTGTAACGGCGCAAAAGCGCGGTGTCAACACAGCTGTTGTAGGTGATGTTTTCCTGGCGCAGATAAATCGCCGTTCCGCCCTTGGCAATGCTCTCGATTTCATACTCACAGTTGTCAAAAATGATGCTTTGACCGGGCAGATACTGCTGGTATACACGCTCGGGGAAATTATCAAGTCTACCAAGCAGATTGCCGTTGAGGTAAAGCTCAACACGCGTATTGTTTTTAAGAAGCTCCTTGAAGATCTCCTCGATGCGAAGGAAGGAGATGTGGTTTTCGCTCTTTAATTCGTAGCCGTCCTTGCGCTCGGGCTGAAGCAGGCTGTAATAGCTGTATACCTGCTTTTTCGCCATCGTGTAGTCGTGCTTTTTGCCATCGCTCTTTTCCACAGACTTCTGCTCGATCATAGCGGGATCGTTCATCAGCTCGGAAAGAAGGAAGGCAACACGGGCGGTGTCATCAAATGCGCGAGCGAGCTTTTTTTCCTTCATCGCCGCGTCAATACGTGCTCTGAAGCGCGAAAGAGGAATGCCGTTTTTGCTTGCGGTTGCCTCGCAAAGAAGACGAAGCAGGAGAAGCTTTTTGGTGTCGGCATGCTCGGTGGCACGGGGCTTGATAAGGTCAGAGCGATTGGAATACATCTCCACGCGGTCACCGAAGTATTCGCGAAGGAGATACGGGCGGCTTAAAATGTGAAGAATGGATGCCTCACGTCCGTGGAAACGCGTGTATGCATAGATGGCGGCGGCAAGATTGCAACGGTCATCGGTGCAGATCATATAGTTGACGGTTGGAACTTTCTTGTGGAACTCGTTGATCTCCACGTCGTGTGCCATAAAGTTCTGCTTTTCAGCAGGCTTTAAGGGCACGGAGGTCAAAATGCGAATGCCGTCCACAGCGGCGTCATACGCCGCCTCGGCAACAAGGCACTCTATCGTCGTTTCGCTCTGACCGTGCTTATTGTAAAGCGCGCCGCGCTCACGGTTCCAAAGCATATAGGAAACGTTTTCGTTTTCCTCGGCGCTGTTGCAGTCGATAACCTCCTCGTCAATACAGAAGAACTTGCGAAGGCTTGCGGAGAAGCCCTGAAGAACATCGCGCGAGAGGAACATAAAGCGGATGCGATCCTCGGTTGCCTCAAAAAGACGGCTTGCCATAATCGTGCAAAGATAGCTGTTGAGGTTAAGAATGCGGTCCGCGTCTACAAATACGGCGTTGGATACCTCTTCGAAGAAGGCAGGATAGTTTTCAACGAGATTGTCAGTCGCAAAGTCCTCGGGAACACCAACGAGAACGTCTGCCTCGTTGACGTGGTGAGAATCGGCACTGTATACGCGCCATGTCTCGTCGCGGGTAACGCCCGTGATGTCGGTCAAGCGGTTTCCGATATACTGCTGCAGCTTTACGACCTGGCTTCTGTCGGAAACGATAAAGAGCATTCTCTCGCCCGCAAGCAATCGAACGTAGGTGTAGGTGATGATGTACTCGCCAAGCTGAGAATAAAAGGACGAGCCAAAATAAACGTGTCTGCCGTTAAAAACGGTGTCAAGACCGCCCATATAGCTTTGGATGACCCTGCCGTAATGCGCCTTCATATAAGTGCTGATATAGGTGAGAGCATCCTTATATAGATCGTTGGTTGCCGTATATTCGGACACGACCTTGGTATCTACCGCCGGAAAATAGCGGATAGAATGATTTTTCGCATAGCGGCGAAGGATTTTACTGCGAAGCTTGTTTAAGCCGATCTTCTTTCTTTCTTCCTTCTCCTCCTCCTCGCGCTTGATAACCTTCTTCGTTTCCTCAGGCTCCTTGCACGCGGAACGGAAGGTGTTGCATAGCTCTTGCAAAAGAAGAATGGAGATGAAGGGATAAATGTAGATCTTCGCGGTAACGAAGCTGAGCACCCTGTAAAGAAAATCGGGAACGGAGAAGAACACCGCCAAAAGCATCGAGAAGAAAAGGACGGCATAAAGGATCTCTACAAGATAAATGAAGAACTGAATAGCCGTGACTGCTGTAAAGACGTAGCGGCGTGCATATACGAAATCGGGCTTTTCAAAGAACAGTCCCCAGAATTTCTGGTAAAGACGGAAGAGAATGGGATGTTCCTTTTGGAACTTCTCGTTTTTCGCAGTGGTAACACGCTCGGCGGGAGCTTCGGCTTCCTCGGGCTTCGGCTCCTCCTCGGCATCTTCCTTTTTCTTCTTACGCTTGGAGCGCAGGACGCTGGCAATACGGCCGCGTTTTCTTTCCTTTTTCGCGGTCACAGCCTCGGGCTCTGTGGTGTCCTCGCCCTTCTTTTTCTTTTTCTTCTTATCCTTTTTCGCTTCCTTCTTGAAGCCGCAGGCGCGGTTCATCACGTTCTTAACAATGGTTTTCAAAAGAACGAGAGCGTAAAGAGTGATAATATTGAGAATAAGAACGCTGAAGATGGTCGCGTTGAACTCTAGTACTGCGGGTGCCTTATTCAAAAGCTTGGCGATAAAGGAAATGCCCATCACGCTCTTTGCCACACGGAAGATAGCCACGTATACCACCGCAAGTCCAACGAACTCCGCAACCGTCAAAAGCACGAAGGACAGGTTAAGCCTGTTGTGCGGCGGGTCGTATCTGAGCGCGCGGAAGGTGGAGAAGCGACGAAGCTTCATCGGCAGAGGAAGAAGCGGGAAGAACAGAAGGAAAAGCATTGCAAGAATGATCAGAACCTTTACAAACGCCATCTTACATACCTCCCTCTGCAAAAATTTCCTCGATGGTGTCGAGCGTAAATACCTTATAAATCATATTAGCGCGGATTGACTCGTTGATCTTGAACTCATCGTCGTCAAGCATAACCTCTCCATCCGCCTTATAGGTTACCTGCATACTGTTAAGCATACCGAGAAGAACGTCTCGCAATTTTTCTAACATCTCGCGGTGCTCTTCAATGTGGCGGTTGATCTCACGGTTAGCGTCGTGAAGGACAGAAAGCTTATAGATCTCGTAGCGGATCGTCTCTACCGCAGGCAGATAATCCTCATAACGACGGCGAAGCTCGAACATTGCTCGTTTTTTCTTCAAAAGACAGGACTCGTATAGCTCTGTCATACGTATACGGGCAAGGCTTCTTGCGCGAAGCAGCGGAATGATATGGATAAACGCGGAAAAGATGTACACACCGCCGAAGATCGCCGCAGCAAGCGCCGCAAGTAGTCCCGCACCGAACTTAGAGAAGTTCGTTTGCTGCAAAATGAGATAAGGAACGATCATTGCCACAAGCACGAGAACCAGACATCCAAGGTGAATGCGGAAATTCTTGGCGAGTGCCGCCTCGGCACGCATATAACGGTCATACACCTCGTTTGCCTCTTCAAACTCCTTGGTGTAATCGGCACCCTTATAGTCAGCATCGATTGCCGTTTTATAAATGGTGCGCATAGTGGCTTTTTTCTTTTCCACAGCATTTTCGTATTCAAGACCCGAGGGATACTTACTCTGCTTGGGAGCTCTTGCGAGCATATCGCGGACGAACTCCTCGCCCGTCTGATTGCGCATTTCGTCGCGCTTTTCCTTATACGCGCTCATATATCCCGAAAGCTCTGCCTTCTCCGCCTCGCTCTTTTCGCCGGGACGGACCGCGGCAAACGCCTTGATTTCGGCATACTGATTTTTGAGGTTCTTCAAGCGCGCTTCACCTGCCACGATCTGCTTTTCCTCCTCGGAAAGCTCACTGCGGCAAATATCCTCCGAGACCGCGTCCTCCGTTTCCAGACGGTAGAAGCCGTTTGCCTTGCCGCTTTGACGCACAAGCTCCAAGGCACTTTGCACCTTACCGTAGGATTTGCGAATGACGTCAAAAAAGATGTTTCTGTTCATTTTGGGAATATCTACCACGTCGTCGCGCTCGGCTACGGTATCTGCAAGGCTTCTTTCCTGCTCATAGGCTCGAATCATCGCCAAGGAAAGATTTAGGTTGTCAAACGCAGCGCGGCTTTCCATTCTGGCAGACGCCGATTCCGCCACGTAGGTGCGCGAGCGAGAGCCGAAAGCACGGTATGCGTGCACATGCTTTTCGGTATAGCTTCTGTAAAAGCTTTCGTAGTCGGCACCCTCGCCTGCCTTGACGTTCTTACAAAAATCTTCCGCGCGGAAAAGAAGCTCACCGTTGCGGTAAGCAACCTTAAAGGTCTCATATTTTTCAAGTGAGGAGGCTTCCTCTGCCTTAGGCTCGTCCTTTTTCTTAGACTTCGAACCGTCGGCACTTCGGGGAGCGTTTGCCTCCTCTGCCGCCTTCTGTCTTTCCTCGATGATACGTCTTGCCTCGTCGGGAAGACCGATCAGCTCTGCCACTTGATACTTCTCGGCGGCGTTTTCACGGATAGTGTTCTTTTCGCTGTACTGAATATAGAACACCTCGAGTCCGTCAAAGCCAAGCTGGGCGCGGCGAAGAGGAGAATATAACTGATCGTATAAGTAGATCTCGATCAGCTTTCTATAAATCGTCAGGTATTCACTGACGGGATTTTCTTCGGGGTAAAGCGTTTTCTCAAACGCCAAAAAGTCAACGAGGACCACGACACGATATTCCCCTGCCGTCATAGGCTGCTGAAGGCGGAGAATTTGGTCTGCACAGTCTGCAATATCGGAAAGCCCGCTACGCATCCATACGATTTTGTTATAGCCGACCAGCTCGAACAGAACCTCGCTCTTTAAAACTTTATTCTCTGATGTGTTGATCACATAGGTTAACATTGTTTAAGTACCTTTCTTAGAAAGAAAAGCCATCTTCTTTTCTTTCTCCTGTTTATAAAATACAGGGGGCTTCCCCACCCTCACGCTTGCGAGGGTGGGAAGCGTGCGCGGCACGCACCGCGCGAAAACGATTATTCTTCGCTGCCTTCAGCACTTGCGGGTGCTTCGGTAGCGGGTGCTTCGGTAGCGGGTGCCTCAGCAGTGGGAGCGCTCTTCACCTTAGGCGCTCTTGCCGCCATAATACGAGCCACGCAGGAATTCATGCGATCCTGCTTGAATGCGTTAAAGTTGAAGGGTCTCTTTTCCCACTTCTGCGAGGGAACGGTGGAAGGAATGATCTCCATAAAGCAGCCTGCACGGTTTGCAAACTGGAGCATCGTCTTTGCAACGTCCTCTGCGCTTGCCTCAGGAGTATCCTCGTCGCAGCAAAGCGAAGCCACGAAGTAGTCAAGCTCCCACTGGTAAACCTCGGCGTACTCATCCTTGTCGCTGCTGACAACGCGCTCGCAAAGCTCCCAAAGGAGATCGCTTGCGACCTTGAGGATCTTCTCCGCGTCATTGCAGTCGTAGCCGCCGCGGCTCTCTTCCTCGATCTTGATGCGGTATGCAAACTCGAAGAGGCTAAGGTTAAGGTCTCTCTTCATAACGGTCTGTGCCGCGCCGGTGCTGTTTTCAAGAATGGTCTCGAAGATGTTCGTGCGGAGCATCTTCAGATACTTGGTGGTGGTAAGCTTTGCCTTTGCGGTGGGGATCTCGTGAACGAAGCCCGTCTTAGGAAGAACCTTCAGCTGATCCTCTACCTCGATGTCGAACGCACGGCACCACTTCTCGATCTTGTCGTCCTGAGGACGCAGCCAAGCGATAAGGCCGAGCAGGTTATTCTCGTCAACGAACTTGCCGTCGCCAACGATCTTCTCGCCTGCAAAACGGAACGCCTTGTCAGAATACTGAACGCTGAAGGATATCTCACCGTTCATAATAGCGTAAAGAAGTGCCTTGAACATCTTCTTGTCTGCCTCTGCCTCAAGATCAGGGTTGATAAAGGGCAGGTAACCGCGCTTGTGCCAGTTAAAGCCAAGGTGCGGGAACATAGAGTCGTTCTTCTGCTCCTCACCGATTCTGACAGCCTCAAGATATCTCTTGTAGTAGCCGTCCTCACCACTCTTCTCGTTGACCTTAACGATATCAACCGAGTTGACGCTCATAAGCGCGCGGCATACGAAGATGGTGTTCTTCGGTACGGTGTCCTCAATACGAACGAAGGACTCAGGGCACCATCTGGTAACGAGGTCGTCGGTGCAAGCAGCAGAGATAGAGATACCGAAGCGGTCGGTATTCTTCTGTAAGTAGTCCTCAACGCTCTTAGGCGCAAGAACGACAGCCTGATTCTTGTGCTGACCGCCCGAAGCAACCTGAAGGGCAGGCTTCGCCATCTCATAAGCGGTCTGTACGGCAAGCTTGCCTGCGTCATACTCGTGACCGCCGTTTTCCTCGGCAATAACCTGGAATACGTTTCTTGCGCGCAGACCGATACAGTAATCGGACTTCGAAAGCTGCTCAAGGTTTGCCTTGTGCATAGCGTCGAATACAGCAGTAGCGTCAACGCGCTCAGCATCTTCAACGTTGCCCTTCTTTGCGCAAGCCATCTTATAAGCGATGCCGAATACGCTCTCACCGGCAACGCTGTTGCCCTCGCGCTCGTCAGCCATGCTCTCTTCCATAAGAGTGTCGTAGTGACGGCGGCGCTGGTCGATAGAAGCACCTACGTATACACAAGAGGTATCGTTGGAGCTTGCCTTATCCTCCTCGGCTCTCTTCACCTTATCCTTCAGACGATCCTTCTGCTCAGAGAAGCGGCCGAAGAAGGAACGGTAGCTCTCAATAAGTGCGTCGATACGCTCACCGAGCTTTTCGATTACACGGCGAAGGAGCATCTCGCCTGCCTCGTTGTGAAGACGGGTGAGAAGCATATCGGCGTCCTTCAGTACGGCGTCGTTATCCGTCTCGTAGTCAGTCTTCTGGTTCTTGAATGCCTCTGCCGCCTGCTCGCCAAGCATAGAGGTGAAGCGGGTTCTGCCGCCCTTGAGATAGAAGCTCTTGCTCGTTTTTGCGCCGAAGCCGAGGGTGTCGAGATCCTCAGTACAGGTAAGAAGGCTTGCGGGAAGCTTGCCGATCTCGTAAGAGCCAACGTCCTTCCACTCGCTTCCGTTGAGATTCGAAAGCTCATCCTGAAGCATCAAACGGAAGGTGCAGAGCTGTACCATCGCGGCAACGGGATGGATGTAATAGCCGTCGCGCTGAAGCACGTTTCTTGCGAAGGAAAGACCAAGGTTTGCCTCGGGATCCTTCTTAGGATCGATGGGAAGAATAGCGTCGGTAGAAACGTCAAGCTGGCTGTTGATGGTCTCTACTGCATCGTGATAGAACTTGTTAAGGGTGGAGTATGCCTGTGACGCGTTGTCGCAAATAGCCTGTGCCTTGCCCTCCTTTTCAGCCTTGCCCGAGAAGAGACCGGGGTTCTCAACGGGGTCGAGGGTTGCGATCTTGCTGGCAAGAGCCTTGTGATCGGGAACGAGATCAGCAAGCTTTTCCTTTACGCCCTCCCAATATTCGCTAAGAATGCTGATGGACTCAACCGTATCGCCTCTTTCCTCCTCACGCATAACGGAGGAACGGATCAGCTCGGTGATGTTGCAGGTCTCAGTGCGAGCCTCTGCCTTCTGTGCATCGGTAAAGAGCTTTGCATAGTCGCGAACGGTCATATGGTAGTCCTTGCGCATTTCCTTGGCAAGACGGCGCTTTTCAGCGATCTGCGCCTCGGTAGCGTTATGAAGCGCAAGCCAAGCGCCTTCCGCGTCAGACTGCGTTTTGCGCCATGCGAAGTATTCCATCATTTCCTCAATAGGATACTGGATCTCGGAGGAGCCGATACCTGCATACATGCAGTTGTGACCCGTCTCGTTTGCGCGCTTCTTTTCCTCGTTGGACCAGATGCTGTCAAGCTCACCGCCCGCCTTGGTGCAAATGAGGGAGTAAAGGGTGTTGGCAAGAGCCTCGTCGTGCGCGATGATAGAGGAAACGTTGACGATCTTCTCCATCATACAAACACGCTCGAAGGGTGCTGCTTCAGGGGAATGGAATGCAGGGTCGTTCGAATCGAAGAGCACGCCTACGGGGCTGTCCTTCGTACCGATATGGAAGCGAACGGGAGTTCTGCCTGCGCGGGCAACCTCGCCCTTACCGTCGTCATACTCGGCACTGTTAAGACCGTATACGACCTGGTTGATGGCGTTGAGCTCACGAAGAATAGCGTATGCGTTTGCATAGATGCTGGTCACGTTCAGAGGATCGTTCTGCTTGCCCTCGTAGATATCGGGGCAGGCAAGCATAGCCTTTGCGTGAATGGTGGTCTTTGCGCCGAAGATCTCCTTAATACGCTTCTTAACGTAAAGGGTCAGCGGAATAAAGGAGCCGGAGCCCGTACCGCCTGCCAAGGATGCTACGGTGTAAATATCGATGGAGATGGAGGGGTTGGACTTATCCGCCAGCTTTTCGAGCGCACTGTCGAGGTTATTCTTCTGTCTGCCTGCCATAGCGTTGAGGAACGCAAGGTAGGACTGCTTTCTCCACTGACCTGCACCGATGGAGATGTTGTTGCTGTCAAAGAGCGAGTCCTTAGGGAAAAAGTCGTCACAAACAGCGCCAAGACGCTCACGTACCGTTTTTACGGTAACGTTGTCCGAGAGGGATACAATGGTTGCAGTGTCAATGTTCTTCTCGTCAGCCGCGTTAGTGTCAAGCACGGCGGAAACGATGTTTACGTTGTCCTGCATACCCATTCTGTTGATTTTCTTTTGCAGCATGTTCACTGCACGGCTACCGGTACCACCGACGCCAAGAATGAGAACACTCTTCATTTTTCTTCTCCTCTGATTTTTTAAGTTGTATTTTTGCTATTAATAATTATAAATGAAGGAACTTTGACACAAGAGGTGTTATTTATCCTCTTCCCCGTCTGCCTCAACAGCGACGGGTGCGTCACTCTTTGCGCCAATATCGCTTTGCGCTTTGTTCTTCGCTACGCGATCAAGCGACGAAATGCGTTCTTCGAGGAATTCGGAAAGATTGAAGTCTCTCTTTTCCCACTTGACGCTGGGGTCGCGGCTGGGAACGATCTCCATGAAGCTTCCCGCGCGGTTGGCGAAATGGAGCATCGTCTTGATAACCGCAACCTTGTCTGCCTCGTCCTCGGGCATATCCTCGGACATATACATTTCGGCAATGAAGTAGTCGAGCTCCCACTCGTATACTTCCTTGAACTGATCCTTGTCGCTGCTGACAACGCGCTCGCACATTTCCCAAAGAAGATCGCTGACAACGCGAAGGATTTTCTCTGCGTCGTTACAGTCGTAACCGTAATGACCCTCCTCCTCGGTCTTGATGCGATAGGCAAACTCAAAGATATTCATGCGCAGCTTCTTTTTGAGCGCGGCATTCTTCTTTTCTTCCTCGGGACTTGCCTTTTCCTTACCCGTCGTCTTAAAGAGGTTTTCAAAGACGTTACGGCGAAGCATCTTAAGATACTTGGTAAGTGTAAGCGCCGTCTTTGCCTTGCCGATCTGGTGAACGAAGCCGGCGGAGGGAAGATTGGCAAGCTGCTCCTCTACCTCCTCATCAAAAGCGCGGCTCCACTGCTCGATCTTGTCGTCCTGCGGACGAAGCCAAGCGATAAGGCCAACGAGGTTGTTGTGGTCAACAAATCTGCCGTCTCCAACGATCTTTTCTCCGTCATAACGGAAGGCGGTGTCACCGTATTCTCTCTTGAAGGAGAGCTGACCGTTCATCAGGGCGTAAAGAAGCGCCTTGACCATCTTAGTGTCAGCCTCGTATTCAAGATCGCGGTTGATAAAGGGAAGGTATCCGCGTTTGTGCCAGTTAAAGCCAAGGTGCGGAAGCTTGCTGTCGTCGGCGTAGCCCGAGCCGTCCGCACATTTTGAGTAGTCGGGACCTGCCATCTTGACGGTTTCAAGATAGTATTTGTAGTAGCCGTCCTCAAGGTTATTCTCGTTGACCTTGATAATATCAATGGAGTCAACGCTCATAAGGGCACGGCAGATATAAACGGTATTGATCGGAATATTGGCTTCCTGACGGACGAGTGCACTGCGGCACCAGCTGCCGAGCAGGTCGTCGGTGCAAGCCTTGGCGTCACCGCCTCTGACAGTAAGGTCAAAGGTCTGGGTATTCGCCTCGAGGTATTCCTCCATGGCTTCGGGAACAAGAACGACTGCCTGCTCCTTCTGCATACCGTTCTCAAAAACGCGGAGGGCGGGCTTCGCCATCTCGTACGCCATCATCATAGTATGCTTACCGACGGCGTAAGCGTCGTCGCCGTTTTCGTCGGCAATGACCTCAAGCACGGTCTTCTTCGCGATCTCCTGATAGTAATCGGATTTCTTGATGACCGCTTTGTTCGCCTCGTACATCGAGGAGAATACGCTCGTGGTATCCACCTTGATGTCGTCCTCAGACTTAAAGCGCTTCGCGCACGCCATATTATATGATATGGAGAAAACGCCGCGACCCGCAATGTCGTTGCTTGCGGAGGTGCCAGACATACTCTCTGCCGCGATCTGCTCGTAATGACGGCGGCGGCTCTCGATCGAAGCGCCGACGTAGATGCAAGAGGTCTCCGCACTCTCGGAGCGCTCAAGCTCGGAACGCTTCACACGGTCGGAAAGGCGAGCCTTTTGCTCGGTAAAACGACGGAAGAAGGAGCGATACGAATCGATCAGGGCGTTGACGCGGTCAGCCACATTGCCAAGCACGCGACGAAGGAGCATTTGATACGCCTCGTTGGCAAGGCGCGTTAAGATCATATCGCCGTCCTTCTTGATGGCTTGATTGTCGATCTCGTAATCGGTCTTTTGCTTTGCGTATTCTTCCCTGCCGGACTCGGAAAGCATTGCGGCAAGACGCGATCTGTCCTTTTTTAAGTACGCGCTTCTTTGTACCTTACCGCCAAAGCCGAGAGACGAGATATCGCCCGTACAGGTGATATATGCCATCGGAAGCTTGCCTACCTCAAAGGAAGAAAGATCCTTCCATTCGGTGCTGTCAAGATCGGCAAGCATCTCCTGAATTCTCAGGCGGAAAACACACAGCTGATACATTGCCGCAACGGGATGGATATATAAACCGTTTCTCTTTAAAACGTTCTGCGTGAAGGAAAGGTCGAGGCTCGCCGTAGGATCCTTCTTGGTATCCATCGGCAAAATAGCATCGGAGCAGACATTGATCTGACTGCGGATCGCGTCCACCGCCGCCTGATAGAAGTCGTTAAGTCTGAGATAGACCTGCTCGGCATTGTCGGCAACCTGCGTGGCAACGCCCTCCTTTACGCTCTTCGAAGCAAAGAGAGAGGGCTTTGAAACAGGGTCGATGTCGGCAATACGGCGAGCGATGCTCTCGTGATCGGGGATGAGTCCCTGGAAGCTTTCCTGTAGCTTTGCCCAGTATTCCTCAAAGACGTATTTGAGCTCTTCCTTGCCGTTTTGCTTTTCGTAGTAACGGGTTGCGGAACGGATCAGCTCGGTAACGTTACCCGTTTCGGTGCGTTCCTCTGCCTTTTGCGCGTCGATAAAGAGCTTCGCATAGTCCTCTGTGGTTAAGTGATACTCCTTGCGCATCTCCTTGGCAAGCTTGCGCTTTTCGCTGATCTGCGCCTCGGTGGCGTTATGAAGCAAGAGCCACTCGCCCTCAACGTCGTCGCGCGTTTTACGCCATGAAAAATATTCAAGGAGCGTATCGATGGGGTAATTGATCTCGGAGGAGCCGATACCCGCATACATACAGTTATGACCCGTCTCACCCGCGCGCTTCTTTTCCTCGTTGGACCAAATACCGTCGAGCTCACCGCCCGCTTTGGTGCAAACAAGAGAGTAAAGAATATTTGCCATCGCCTCGTCGTGCGCGGCAACCGAGGAAACATTGACGATCTTCTCCATTAAGCATACGCGCTCAAAGGGTGCGCTGGTGGGAGAATGGTATTTTTTGTTTTTCGAGTCGAACAAAACGCCGACGGGGCTGTCCTCACTGCCAAGACGGAAGGACACAGGGGTTCTTCCGCGGCGCGCGCTTTCGCCCTTGCCGCTGTCGTAATCGGCACCGTTTAAGCCGTATACGACTTGGTTGATACCGTTAAGCTCACGCAAGATCGCGTAAGCGTTGGCGTAAATGCTCGTGATGTTCATTTTGTCGCCGTTCTGCTTTGCCTCGTAGATGTCGGGGCAAGCAAGCATCGCACGCGCACGCACGGTGGCGTTGGGGAACATCTGACGCAGTCTTTTCTTAACGTAGAGCGTTAAGGGAATAAACGAGCCGGAGCCCGTTCCGCCCGCAAGCGAAGCAACGGTGTAGATATCCACCGAAAAATTTGACTGGGTCTGGTCAACGAGCTTTTGAAGCGCGTTGTCCAGATCGTTGCGGCGGATAGAATCGTTCATCGCGTTGAGGAAGGCAAGATACGACTGCTTTCTCCACTGCCCTGCGCCGATAGAAAGATTGTTTTCGTCATACTTACGGTCCTTCGGGAACCACTCGTCGCACTGTGTGCCGAGACGGCGGCGCACCATACCTACGGTGGCATTCTCCGAAAGAGAGATGACGGTGGCGGCGTCGATATTTTTCTCGTCCGCCGCGTTGGTGTCAAACACTACGGAAACGATCTTTACGTCCTCGGTTCCGCCGGAACGCGCGATCTTTTTCTGCAGAAGGTTGACGGCTCGGCTGCCGGTACCGCCGACGCCGAGAATCAGTACGCTTTTCATTTTATTTTCCTTTCCTGCCCCTTGGGGCGCGCTCTATCACTTCGAGTAGCGATTTTTCTCAATGAAGAGATAGAGGTTATCGTTGAGGATGGGTCCACTCATGGTGCCAAGACGGGAAAGCTTTGCCGCTTCGGTGGTCTGGCTGGTGGCTTCCACCCACATATTGTTCAGCTCGGAGGGCTCAAAGCGGAGCGTTCCCGCCTTTGCCTTGCTGTTCGCGAATTTCTGCTTTGCTCTGGTTGCAACGGGGTTGTTACCGTCCTTGGTCTTGATCTCTGCCTCAACGCAAGCGCGGCTGGATCTCATGCGCAGACCCGTGTCGGTATAGGTCAGCGTGCCGACGGAGGTGGCAACGTCTTTCTTCTGGAAAGAGGGGAGAAGTCCCATAAAGGGAATCAAGCGCTTTAAGATCAAATGCTCCTTGAGCGTTACGACCTTCATAACGCGAACGGATTCAACGTTCTTTCTCTTACCGTCCTTATCCACGAGGGAAAGGCGAACCAGAATACCCTCGGGAATACGCTTGACCTTTTCCTGATTCTTGAAGGTCAAAAGCACGATAAGAAGCTGAATGAGGTAGAGGTAAACGAGAATACGAACGATATATTGGAGAATGCTCGGAGAAACCAGCGGAACGGTGTCCTCACCCACGACATTGCCGTAGGAAAGCTTCACATCCTTACTGTCACCGAAGACAAACATACCCGAAAGCAGATACGGAAGCGGGCCCTGACCTGAGCACATACGCACGCACACGGCGGGTGCACCGTCCTTGGTCTCTACCGTCTGTTCGCTGGAGATAACGCCCATCGAAGCAGAATTGACCGAAAGCTCCCCGCTTTCAAGCGCCGCTGCCAGCTCCTCAGCCGAGAGACTTACACCGTCACGCAGAACGCGGAAGTAGAGCGCGGAGTTGTTTTTGCTCGGGCGGAAGCGGTTGACGGGGGTCTTATCCGTCGTCAAGGGGACGATCTCGAAGACGGTCTCCTTGATTTCAAGGATCGCCTTGCAGCTCGTGTCTACGCCTGCTGCGTCCGACTTAACCGAAACGGAGACCTCGTGTATGCCCGTGCCTGCCGCAAGAGAGGCAAGATTTTCCTCTGTGGGAACAAAGATGAGCTTACCGTCCTCGATCGTGCACGCGCTCGAAACATTCTGTGCGCCGACCTTAACGGTGTAGGTAAACAGGTTTTCAATGAAGGGGAAGCTTTCGCCGTTCGAGGTAAGCGCGAAGGTGAAGCCCTTGCCGTTCGCCACATTCTGCGAGAGGGCGTAATGTGAAAGCGAAAGCGAGCTTTCGCCCTCGGGGGCTACCTCAATACCCGTCGGATAATAAGGCACGCTCGCCTCAGCGGAACGGAAGTTGCCCTGTGCGTCAAAAACCTTAACAGAAACGGTGTAAGCACCGTAGTCAAGACCTGACGCCTTTAAGTAGCACGCGATCTTACCGCCCTCGTAGGCAACGTTGTATGTGCTTGCGGGAAGCGTCGAGCCATCTGCCGCCTTGAAGGTCACAGAGGGTCTGTAATTACCGAGCACGTCATTATCGATCACGGGAGTGTTA
The DNA here is from genome assembly GCA_015064745.1 of Oscillospiraceae bacterium. Lineage (GTDB taxonomy): Bacteria > Bacillota > Clostridia > Oscillospirales > CAG-272 > UBA1740. The sequence continues at coordinate 25,908 of SVRR01000024.1, forward strand.
TTGTCATAAACCGTAAAGACGGTTTTCTTTTCGGTGTCGCTTATGGATTCGGTTTTGCCTGCTTCCACGCGGAAGAAGCTGGGGTTTTCAAGCACGTTACAGGGAATGGAAGCGTACATCGTATACGCGCCGCCCAGCACGCTGACGGAGATAGAGATATTGCCGAAGCCGAGAGCCAGGGGGACCGTCGCCTTCTGCGCGCCCGAGATCTGTTGGGACGTGCCCATATAGGAAACCGTCGCCACAGCGTCGGGAAGAGACACGCGGTTGCCGCTTGCCTCGTCGGTGACGGCGAAGGAGATGTAAACCTTGTCGTCCTTCTTCATATTTGCGTTTATGTATGCGGAGTCAATGGGAAGATAACCGTTGTTTTCCATTCTTTCAACGATGGGGGTGAGCGTCAAAGACGGCTCAAGCAGAATGGAAAGTCCGCTTGCGTCCACGTTTCCGTTAAAGGTCAGCGTCAGCTTTCCGCCCGAAAACTTGCCCGAGTCGTTCACACGGCGCACAACGGCGGTGGAGCCGTTCTGCATTCCGGAAAGTCCTACCGAGGAAATGGTCGTACCGAGCGAGATGGGGAGTGACTCGCCCTCGTAGCTTGCAGACTGAAGCGTTGCCGCGCAGTTTTGCAGCATCACCGATACCGAGCGAAGACCGAAGGCAACGCCGGAAAGATCAACCGTGACGGTATTGCCGTTTACGGCGTTGATGTAGGCGCTTTTATCAAGAGAGTATCTGCCCGAGATCTGATTGGCGACCTTCTGCATGGCGGTGATCAGCTCAGCACTCGTTTTCGCCGTGTATGGCGTGAAGTTTGCCAGGCTCTCAAGACTGGTTCCGTCAAGACCCTGAGCGCCGGGACTGAAGGCAAGATAGATGCACTGATAGTTCGCGTACTTATCCACACCGGAAACGGTTTTAAAGGTGCTTGCGATCTTGTTTTTATCTTTCTCGGTGTCAAGCTCACCGTCGGTCAGAACGACTAAGTAATACTCCGTGTCGCTCTCTTCATCCGCCGAGGTCTCTGCGTGAGTCTTCATACCCTCGTCAAGAAGGTGCTGCACCGTCCACTTGATCGCAGAGGAGGGCGTGTTGCTTCCGTTAGGAGTCAAACCTAAGAAGGTGTTGCTCAAAGCTTTCGCGATCACGCCGTTGCGGTTGGGGTCGGACAGATCGACCTTGAAGCCGGAGTCCTTAAACGTAGTGGAGGTGGAGCTCAAAACAAAATCACTGCTCTTGTAGCTAGAAGCGTTGACGGGGGTCGACCAGCTAGAGCTGCTCTGCATCGGCGTAACGTAAAGCGAGTCTCCCGTGCCAAGCATCGACATCAGCATTTGCATCGCGTACTGCGCGTACAAATAACGCTGGTCAGCGGTGCCGTCCGTCTGCGTCATCGATGCCGAGGTATCGTAAAGCACCGATACCACCTTTTTCTTGGTAAAGCTCTCGCTCGACGAGCTCGCCGTCTCCGCACTTGCCGCGGGAGCGATCAAGAGCGTTGTGGCAAGACACGCTACGACGAGAACGAGGGATAAAAGGCGTTTGCCAAATCTCATTGTAATTTTATTCCTTTCGGTAAGCAGTCATTCTCGCACGCACTGCGCGTGGAGATAAAAATTCTATTTTATATTATAATACTGCAAAAGATAAATTGCAACATCTTTTTGCACAAAAATGAATATTTTGTCGTTTTGTTCAAAAATATATATAATATTTGTGCTTTTTGCTGTATTTTCTGCCTTAAAATAACTTCATTTCCTGCTTTTTCCATTCCGCTTTTATGTGTAAATTTGAATATTTTTCCATTTTTCCGTTCATATTCCCGAAAAAAACAACTTTTTCCGCATAGCCGCCAAGCTCTCGCCATAGCCACCGTTTTGGACTCCTCTTCTGCCCTTTTTGTAGATTTTTTCAAATGTAAACTTTTTATTAACGTATATGAACGGGCAAAAAACGAAACAAACGGGCATTTCGGCGCAAAAAAAGAGAGCTTTTTCGGCTCTCTTTGTGTGGCTATTTCGTTCTTTTGCGTCAACCCAGCTCGGTCAAATCGTACGGCGTGGTCTGGTATACATAGTAGTTTAACCAGTTGCAGTAAAGGAGATTGGCGTGCGCGCGCCAGCGAACGAGGGGGGGCATTTCCGGGTTGTCGCCCGGAAAATAGTTTTCGGGAACGGTGATGGGCTTACCTTGCGAAAGATCGCGGAAATACTCCTTGGCAAGCGTTTCGGGATCGTATTCCGAGTGTCCCGTAATAAAGATCTGCCGCCCGTCTCGAGAGGCAACGGCGTACACGCCTGCCTTCTCGGAAACCGAAAGGATCTCAAGCGCGGGACATTTTTCAATATCCTCGGCGCGAATCTCTGTATGACGGGAGTGCGGGACGAAGAAGGTGTCGTCGAAGCCGCGGAAAAGCATATTCTTGCGGTCAGAAACGGCATGCTCAAATACGCCGAACATCTTTTCGTCAAGAGGGTATTTAGGGACACCGTAGTGGTAGTAAAGACCGGCCTGTGCACCCCAGCAAATGTGGAAGGTGCTGTGAACGTGGGTCTTACTCCACTCCATAATTTCGCAGAGCTCCTCCCAGTACTCGACCTCTTCAAACACCAGCTTCTCCACGGGCGCGCCCGTGATAATAAGACCGTCGAAGTTCTTATGCTTTATGTCATCGAACACCTTATAAAAGGCAAGCAGATGCTCGGGAGCGGTGTTCTTCGACTCGTGCGTTTTGGTATGAAGGAGGGTCAGCTCCACCTGAAGCGGCGTGTTACCGAGCAGGCGGGAAAGCTGGGTTTCTGTGTCGATCTTGGTGGGCATCAGGTTGAGAAGAAGGATCTCAAGGGGACGGATGTCCTGCTTTTGCGCGCGCGTTTCGGTCATAACGAAGATGTTCTCTCGCGTTAAAACTCGGGTAGCGGGCAATTCGTTGGGTATACGGATCGGCAACGGTGTGTACTTCCTTTCAAAGAATGAGTAGTGAATAGTGAAGATTGAAGAATTACGGTCGGCTTTTGACGCGTGTCAAAGGCCTTCCGTTGCTTTTAACCTTCTTTTTTGTTAGGCTCTTCCCTTTTATCAAACGGTGGCGAGAGCTTGCTCGAGGTCCTCGATCAGGTCCTCAACGCTCTCAATGCCTACCGAGAAGCGAACGAGGTCGGGCGATACGCCTGCCGCCGTGAGCTCCTCGTCAGTCATCTGGCGGTGAGTCGCGCTTGCGGGATGCAAGCAGCAGCTTCTCGCGTCGGCAACATGAGTTTCAATGGCGATCATTTTCAGCTCACCCATAAATTTCTCTGCGGCAGAGCGGCCGCCCTTCACGCCGAAGCTGACAACGCCGCAGGTGCCCTTCGGCATATACTTCGTGGCAAGCGCATAGTCCTCATCGCCCTCCAGCGAGGGGAAGCGTACCCAAGTGATCTTGGGATGGTTTTTAAGGAATTTGGCAACGGCAAGAGCATTCTCAAAATGGCGTGCCATACGGACGTGCAGGCTCTCAAGACCGAGATTGAGAAGGAATGCGCTCATAGGCGCGGGCGTCGAGCCGAAGTCGCGCATCAGCTGTGCGGTCGCCTTGGTGATAAACGCGCCGCCAAGACCGAAGCGCTCGGTGTAGGTGATGCCGTGGTAGCTGTCGTCGGGCGTGCAAAGACCGGGGAACTTCTCGGCGTGCGCCGTCCAATCAAACTTACCGCTGTCCACGATACAGCCGCCAACGGCGGAGCCGTGACCGTCCATATACTTGGTGGTCGAATGGGTAACGATGTCCGCGCCCCACTCGATAGGACGGCAGTGAACGGGAGTTGCAAAGGTGTTGTCAATAATCAGGGGAACACCGTGCGCGTGTGCGGCATTGGCAAAGCGCTCAATGTCGAGAACGGCAAGAGCGGGGTTGGCGATGGTCTCACCGAAGACCGCCTTGGTATTCGGGCGGAACGCCGCCTCTAACTCCTCGTCGGAGCAGTTCGGGGTAACGAAGGTAAAGTCGATACCCATTTTCTTCATCGTAACGGCAAAAAGGTTAAAGGTGCCGCCGTAGATCGCCGAGGAGGCAACCACGTGGTCGCCACAGTTGGCAATATTAAAAACGGCATAGAAGTTCGCCGCCTGACCCGAGGAGGTCAGCATCGCCGCGCTTCCGCCCTCCAGCTCGCAGATCTTTCTTGCCACCGTATCGCAGGTGGGGTTCTGCAGGCGGGAGTAGAAATATCCCGACGCCTCAAGGTCAAAGAGCTTACCCATTTCGGCGCTGGACTCATATTTAAAGGTCGTGCTCTGAATGATCGGCACTTGGCGAGGCTCGCCGTTGCCGGGGGTGTAGCCACCCTGCACGCACTTGGTTTCAATTCTGTTAGCCATAGCTTTCCTTTCCAAAATGCAAGCATTTATTTGCATTAATAGAGAAAATGCAAATATTTCTTGCTTTTCCAAAAAGTGGATATAAAGTGGTATGGGATTGCCGCTTGCGCGGCAATCCCCTTTTTATGAAATTAGACCTCTACTCTCCAAGAGAACGGGTCGGGGCGCTTACCCCACTGAATGCCCGTGATCTCGTCGTAGAGCTTCTGCGTCAGCTCGCCGATCTCACCGCCGCCGATCTGCATAACGTCGTCCATATAACGAAGCTTACCGACAGGGGAAACAACGGCTGCCGTACCCGTACCGAACACCTCTTCGAGCGTGCCGTCCTTAGCGGCGGCAACGAG
>SVRR01000041.1 GCA_015064745.1 Oscillospiraceae bacterium
CGTAACGCAAAGCAATATTGTTTGCCACGTCGTCGTTTAAAAGCTCCTCACGCGCCTTTGCAGCACCTGCCATCAAATCGGTGATCGAAATCCCGGCAACAGCGATGGGCAAAAGTCCCACAGCGGTCAAAACGGAAAATCTGCCGCCGACGTCATCGGGAACGACAAACGTCTCGTAGCCGCGTTCGGTAGAAAACTGCTTCAGCGTGCCGCGCGACTTATCGGTCGTGACAAAGATACGCTCACGCGCGCCCTCTACACCGTATTTTTCTTCAAGAAGCGCACGGAAAACACGAAAGGCTACGGCAGGCTCTGTGGTAGTGCCTGATTTGCTGATAACATTGACACAAACGTCCTTGCCTTCACAAAGGGAAAGAAGCTCGGTCAGCGCCGAGGTGCTGATACTGTTACCCGCAAAGTAAACGTCAGGAGTATCCTTTTTCATGTTGTTGTAAAGGGGAGATTTCACAAACTCGATTACCGCACGCGCCCCGAGATAAGAACCACCGATGCCGATAACCACCAAAATGTCGCAAGACTTTTTGATGCGGTCCGCTGCATTTAAAATACGGGAAAACTCTTCCTTGTCATAGTTCACGGGAAGATCCAACCAGCCGAGAAAATCGTTTCCCACGCCGTCTCTTCTCGCCACCGTGCCATACGCCGCTTTCACGTCTTCTGCGGTGGTTTTCACCTCTGCTTCGGTGACAAACACGCTTGCAAAGCGCTCATTCAATTTCAAAACTGCCATTTTATACTCCCTTATTTTAAAATGATTCCTAAAACATTTTGAAGTGGGGACGATCGGTGTCCGCTTTCACGAGAAGGAAAAAGCCCCGAGGAGACGACGCAAGATTTCAAGGAAAGAAATCTTATCCACCCTCTCGGAAACGGTGATGGGTGTTTCCCCAATTGTCTCACCGTCAAGTGTGTAGACCACACGCCCAACCTTATCGCCTATGGCAAGCGGAGCGCAAAGGCGCATAGGCAGTTCAACGACCGCCTCTACTGCTGCGAGCTTCTCTTTGGGAAGTGCCACGGAAAAGGGAGTCAGAGAAAGAGAAACGGTATCCTTCATTCCGCCGTCCACGGGTAAAGTGGGAAGCGTGCGTGCGTCGTCACGATAAACACCGTAGCCCGCAAAGCCGTAGTCAAGAAGCTTTTTCGCCTCCGCATTGCGCACATCGCGCGTTTCGGCGCCCATGATCACAGCAATCAAAGAAACCCCATTTCTTTCTGCCGTGGCGCTGATACAAAACTTTGCCTTAGCGGTCGAGCCTGTTTTGAGGCCCGTAGCACCGGGATAAAAACGCACAAGACGATTGGTGTTGGCAAGTGTAAACGCGCCATCGCGTATGGTATCCATCCAAGTGGAGCTGTATTCGAGGATCCTCGGATGCTTGATCAGCTCACGAGACATGATGGCGATATCACGGGCAGAGGTCACGTGATTTTGCACCGTATCGTCGAGTCCGTTGGTGTTTTCAAAATGCGTGCTCGTCATGGAAAGCTCTGCGGCGCGCGCATTCATTTTTGCGACAAACGCCTCTTCACTGCCCGAAACGTGCTCCGCAAGAGCCACCGCCGCGTCATTTGCGCTGGCAATCACGACGCTTTTTACCATATCGGAAAGTGGCATCGTCTCGCCGACCTTTAAGTAGATTTGTGAGCCGCCCATGGAAGCGGCATGCTCACTTACACTAACGGTGTCATCCCAACTCACCTTTCCCGAAGCAACCGCTTCCATCACGAGAAGAAGCGTCATGACCTTGGTAACGGAGGCGGGCGGGAGTGCCTTTTCGGCATTTTTTTCATAGAGGATCTTCCCTGTCCTTGCCTCCATTAAAACGGCGGAGGCACAGGAAAGGTCAAAGGGTACCTCTTCTGCCTGCGTATATAGCACGAAGGTAGGCAAAAGGAGGATAACGATCAAGAAAACCGATAAGATTTTTTTCATAAGGCGTAATCCTTTCATTTCATATTCACCCACATTATAGTCTACGTCTTCGTTTTTTATGAAGGTACGGTACGAAATAGGGATAATTTACGCCTTATGGGTCAAATCAATGATACTTGGGCAAATAATCGCCGTGCGCCTCAATGAGGTCATCGACCATTTTCTTGATGGTGTCGATATCAAGCTCTGCGGCACAGCGAGGGTCAAGCATCGCCGCTTGATAGATGTACTCACGCTTTTTGGTCACAGCCGCTTCGATGGTAAGAAGCTGAACGTTGACGTTGGTCATATTCATCGCGGCACACTGTACGGGGAGAGCGCCAACGTAGCAAGGATGAACACCATGACCGTCTAAAAGACAAGGGACCTCGACGCAAGCTTCCTCGGGATGATTGGAAATAATGTTGGGTTGCGGCAACCACGAAAGGGGACGAAGTGCCTTTCTTTGCGCCTGTCTTTGGGAGCTCTTCACGCTGATTCTTGAAAACAGCGGCGAAAGCGAGGTCGACTATGTACAATACGCGCTTGACTGCATTCATTCCGAGTACGTTGAGCCAATCACGGTGGAAATAATCGCTTCCCGCCTCGGACTTAATCGAAGCTACTTCTCAACGCTTTTTAAGTCAAAGATGGGAGTCTCGCCAAAGCGATATCTCCTTGAATACCGCATGCGGATGGCGGCGGCACTGCTGACAAAGGAGCGACAACCCGTCGCCGTGACCGCAAACTCGGTCGGCTACACCGATATTTTTAATTTTTCAAAAATGTTCAAGCAATATTATGGGCTATCCCCGACGGAATACGCCAAGCGAGGCGCATCAAACGACGAATCGCGTCAAAGCGCCACGTCCGTAAACACCCCGTGATAGAGATGCACCGTAGACGAAAAGCCGATGTCCTTCAATAGCGCTCTCGCTTCGTCAAAGGCGCAATCGATCGTGCTCGCATGGTGGCTGTCCGCGCAAAGCATCACCCGAGCCCCCGCCTTTTTCAGCGCATGCAGAACGTCCGCATGGGGATAAGGCGTCGTTCGATAGCCGCGCGCGATGGCACCCGTATTGACTTCAAAAACAGAGCCGCCTTTTGCCGCTTCAAGCGCATAGCGTACCGCAAGCGCGCGATAGTCGGCATTATCAAGAAAAAAAGGATGCTGCTCATCAAACTTCGTAAGCAAATCGAAATGTCCGATAATATCGGGGCGGTAGGTATTTATGTAAGTGCAAAACGAGGAAAAGTAATCCTCAGCCATACGAAGCGCATCGCCGCCGTAAACGGAGACGCACTTTTGCATGCATTCGTAGCTTGAATCAATGGGATAATACACCCTGTTTACGTGGAAGTAGTGTGACGAACCGAGAACATAATCAAAGCCGCGCCTGTCAAGAGGATAGGCGGCATCCTCTTCAACTCCCGCATAAATCTCTATATCCTTCTCATACTTTTTCTTGACGCGACGGATTTCGGCAAGATATCCCGCCATATCCATCATGCAATAGGTATAGTCAAAAGCGGTATAACCGTGCCCCGAGAAGCCGATCGCATCAAAGCCCTTTTCAAGAGCCGAAAGCACGACTTCCTCAACGGTGCTTTTTCCGTCGCAAAACGTTGTATGAGTATGGTAATTCGTCAGCATTCCACGAAATCCTTCCAAAACCAGTGCTACTCCCAGCTCGCGCACACGCGAAACGTATAGAGCCTTTCATATTTTATCACACTTAATTTATAAATTCAATAGTTTTTGCTTTTAAAAAAGGAATTTAGAAGAAAAATTAGAAGAAAAATTAGAAGAAAAAATTCAAAAAAGCTCTTGACTTTTTGGAAAAGTTATGCTATACTCTTTTGCGTGCGTGGAGAGATGGCTGAGTTGGTCTAAGGCGCACGACTGGAAATCGTGTATGCACTGATACTGCATCTAGGGTTCGAATCCCTATCTCTCCGCCAAGAAAAACCAC
>SVRR01000025.1 GCA_015064745.1 Oscillospiraceae bacterium
CGTAACACGCCTTTTGCCGTTTTTTCCTCGGTCAAAAGGGCGGTGACCTCTGCCTGCACGAGACGCAGATTTTCTGTCCCTTCTACCGTGCGCTTCATGACGGCGCGGTAGCGCATACGGTCGGCTTGGATGCGTTTGGAATGGACGGCGGGACCCTTGCCGAGATTGAGGGTGCGGGATTGAAGGGTGACGGCGTCCGCGGCTCTACCCATTTCACCGCCGAGGGCATCGATCTCAAAAACGAGATGCCCCTTGCCCGTGCCGCCGATGGAGGGATTGCAGGGAAGATTGGCGAGAGAGTCGAGATTGAGCGTGAAAAGCACAGTTTTCATACCCATTCTTGCCGCGGCAAGTGCCGCCTCGATCCCCGCGTGCCCTGCACCGACCACCGCGACCTGTGTATAATCTGTCATAAACACCTCTTGGGGGGATATTTTCTCTCTTATTGTAACACAAAAAGCAAGCGAATGCAACCTTTTTTCGGATATTCATAAAAAGGACAAAAGCGAGGCGTATAATAATCATGTAAAAACGAAAGGAGAACGCTATGCTTTCCGATCTTCCTATTCGGTACGCCCTTTTTGATATGGACGGCACCTTGACGGATACCATGTGCTTTTGGCGAAATGCCACCAACGAATTTTTGGCGGAAGAGGGGCTTTCACTCAGCGGAAACGATGTACGTATCCTTGAAAAGAAGACCTTTTACGCGGGGGTGGAATACATTCGTTCCTTGCATCTTTCACCACGTGCCGATACCTTTGGATTGCATGACGTGCTTCGCATTTTAAAGGCGCATTACGAGACGGACGCTGTCGCAAAGCCTGACGCTAAGACGCTTTTGGATTCCCTCCGAGCGCGCGGTGTGAAAATGGGTGTCGCGACACTCACGCCCTCCCCTTTGGCGGAGATCTGTCTTACCCGTACAGGGCTTCGCGCTTATTTTGACTTTATTCTCGGCGGCGAAAGCTATCCCGAGGGGAAAACCGCCCCTCGCATCTTCCTTGACGCGGCATGCTCCTTCGCTTGCGCGCCAAAGGAGATGTATTTGTTTGAGGATTCTCTTTACAGCATCAAAACGGCGGTGTCGCTCGGCATTCCCATCATTGGTGTTGCGGACAAATATCAAGAGGATGAGCGTGGGGCGATCATCGACGCCTCGGTTGCCTTTTTTGAAAACGGATTTGCGCGTCGTGTAAAATAAATTTAAAGAAAGAATATTGCCTAAATGAGGTGATATTCTTTTTCTTTTCTATTGTATTTGAAGGAAAAATATGTTACAATAAAAGAAAGTGAAGCTTTGAAAGCGAGGATGATCCAATGAGTGACAAGCGGAAAGACTTTATTTCATGGGACGAATACTTTATGGGAGTCGCAATGCTTGCCGCAAGGCGTAGCAAGGATCCCAGCACCCAAGTCGGTGCTTGCATCGTAGATGACGACAATCGCATCCTGTCTACGGGCTATAACGGCTTCCCCTACGGCTGCTCGGACGAGGAGTATCCTTGGGCGCGCGAGGGGGAAAATCAAAACGATACCAAGTATCCTTACGTTGTCCACGCGGAGCTCAACGCCATTTTAAACAACCGTGGCAAAAGCCTTGCGGGAGCACGTATTTACGTGGCGCTTTTCCCCTGCAACGAATGCGCGAAGGCAATCATTCAGTCGGGTATTCGTGAGGTGGTCTACCTTTCGGACAAGTATGCAAATACCCCTTCGGTGTTGGCATCCAAGAGAATGCTTGCTTCGGCGGGTGTCCGTGTGCGTCAATTTATCACCAAGATGGACTTTTTGACGCTCCATTTCAAAGAAAGTAAATAACTCTTTGCACAAAGGAATAAAAATATGGCAATTCGTATTGGAATTTACGGTTATGGAAACCTCGGTAAAGGGGTGGAGGCGGCAGTCGCGCAGACCCCCGACATGGAACTTGTCGGCGTCTTTACCCGCCGCGATCCCGCATCCTTAAAAACACAAACGGGCGCACCCGCTTTTTCTGCCGATGCTGCCATTTCGATGAGAGACGATATCGACGTGATGATCCTCTGCGGCGGAAGCGCTACCGACCTTCCTGAGCAGACGCCCGCACTTGCCGAGCATTTTAACGTCGTGGACAGCTTTGATACCCACGCGCGCATTCCCGAGCATCTCGCAAGCGTGGACGCGGCGGCGAAAAGAGGCGGCAAGGTCGCCGTCATTTCGGTGGGATGGGATCCGGGACTGTTTTCTCTCGCACGCGCGTATGCCTCTGCCGTTCTTCCCGAGGGGGAGGATTACACCTTCTGGGGCAGAGGTGTCAGCCAAGGACATTCGGATGCTATCCGTCGTATCGACGGCGTGCTTGACGCAAGGCAGTACACCGTGCCGATCGACGAGGCTCTTGCCCGCGTGAGAAGCGGAGAAGCCCCCTCGCTTACGGCAAGGGAGAAGCATACCCGTGAGTGCTACGTTGTGGCGAAGGAGGGCGCCGATCTTGCCCATATTGAGCGTGAGATCAAGGAAATGCCCAACTACTTTGCCGATTACGATACCACCGTTACCTTCATTTCGATGGAAGAAATGAAGGAAAAGCATATGGCGCTTCCGCACGGCGGCAGGGTTATCCGCACGGGAAGAACGGGGCTTGACAAGGGGCACAGCCACACGATAGAGTATAGCCTTTCTCTTGATTCCAATCCCGAATTTACCTCCTCCGTTTTGGTCGCTTATGCCCGTGCCGCATACAGACTTTACGAGAGGGAGGACGCAGGTTCTAAAACGGTGCTTGACGTTCCGCCCGCCCTTCTTTCCCCGCTTTCGCACGAAGAGCTGATAAAAAAATTGGTTTGATTCTGTAAAAGCAAAGGCGAAAAGATTATGGCAAAGATGAAGTTTGAAAAATTCGGCGTGATGATCGACCTTTCCCGTAACTCGGTAATGACGGTCGAGGCGATGAAGCGTTATATGGATGCGCTTGCAAAGATGGGCTACAACTGCGTGTTCCTCTACACCGAGGATACTTACGAGGCAGACGGCGAACCTTATTTCGGTTATATGCGCGGCAAGTACACAAAGGATGAGATGAAGGAGCTTGATGCCTACGGCGCATCCGTCGGTATTGAGGTCATCCCTTGCATTCAGACCCTCGCGCACCTTGCGACACATATGCGTTGGTCGAAGATCCCCGGCGATACCCCCGATATCATCCTTGTGGGTGATGAGCGTACCTATGAGTTTATTGATCACCTTTTCGCAACTCTTTCCGAGTGCTTCACTACCCGTCGCCTTCATATCGGTATGGACGAAGCGCACATGCTCGGTAAGGGACTTTATCTTGCGAGAAACGGCTACGAGGATCCTCACGCCATTATCCGAAAGCATCTTGACCGTATCATGGAGATCGCGGCAAAGTATAATTTTGAGCTGATGCTTTGGTCGGATATGTTCTTCCGTCCTTGGAATCAGGATAACTATTACATTCCCAAGTGTGAAGTGCCGAAGGAGTACGTAGAGGCGCTTCCCAAGTCTGTGATCCCCGTGTTTTGGGATTACTACCATACAAGCTTTGAAACCTACGACAATATGATGTATAATCACAAGCAACTCTCAAAGGATTTTTGGTTTGCGGGCGGCGCTTGGACCTGGACGGGATACATGCCGCACAACGATTATACTCTTGAAACCATGCTTCCCGCGCTCGAAGCGGCAAAGAAGAATAAGACGAAGAACGTCTTCTTTACCATGTGGGGCGACGACGGCGGAGAGTGCTCGCGCTGGGGTGTTTTACCCTCTCTCTTCTACCTCGCCGAGGTAGCAAAGGGCAATACCGATGAGGAGAAGATCAAAAAGAAGTTTAAGCAGAAGTTTGGCATTGCCTACGAGGATTTTATGCTGCTTGATAAGCTTGACCATATCGTCGGTGCGGGTGAGGGTGCAAGCCCCCGTCCCAATCCCTCAAAGTACGCTCTCGTTGCCGACACCTTCCACGGCTGGCTGGATTATACCATTGAGCCGAATGCCGCGCACCGATACGAAGCACTCTCCGAGCAGCTTGCCGCCGTGGCGAAAAAGAGCCGCCGTTATGCGCCTCTCTTCAACGAAGCGGCGAAGCTTGCTTCCGTGCTTGCCGTGAAGTACGATCTCGGTCTTCGCGTGCGTGCCGCGTATAAGGCGGGCGATAAGGAGATGCTGGCGAAAATCGCGAAGGAGGATTATCCTCTCGCTATCCGCCGTCTTGATATCTTTGTTGCGGCAATGGAAAAGCAGTGGCTTTCGGAAAACAAGCGGTTTGGTCTTGAAGTACAACACATCCGTTTTGGCGGTGTGAAGGCACGCCTTGAGTTCTGCCGCAAGTCTCTCCTTTCTTATCTCGCGGGAGAGCTTGCCTCCATTCCCGAGCTTGAGGAAGAGATCCTTCCTATCGCGAAAAAAGAAAAGTCTACCAACTATAATTCAGCGATCAAGACGATGACCGTTGGTCAAATCTGGTAATTTCATAGCCGACCGTGGACGGGGATGCCCGCGGTCGGCGCTTTTGCTTTCTTATAATTCTTATAATCAGGGAGAATGCTATGGCCAAAAATCGTTTTGATACCTTTGGCGTGATGCTGGATATGTCGCGCAATTCGGTGATGAAGCTGTCAACGCTTAAGGAATACATGCTCTATATGAAGAAGATGGGCTACAATGCGCTCTTCCTCTATGTTGAGGATACCTATGAGGTGGACGGCGAACCCTTCTTTGGTTATATGCGCGGAAAATATACCAAGGAAGAAATGAAGGCGCTTGACCAATACGGTGCTTCCATCGGCATTGAGGTCATCCCCTGCATACAAACGCTGGCGCACATCAAGGAATTTTTGCGTTGGGGCAAAGCGCCTATCGACAAGGATGACGTTCTGCTTGTGGGCGAAGAGCGTACCTACGAGCTGATAGAGCATATGCTTGCCACCCTCTCCGAGTGCTTTAAGACCCGCCGTATCCATATCGGCATGGACGAAGCGCACTCGCTCGGAAGAGGCGCGTATCTTGATAAATACGGTCATGAAAATACCGCCGTTATTATCGGAAAGCACCTCGCACGTGTGCAGGAGATTGCCGAAAAGTACGGCTATACCCCTATGATATGGTCGGATATGTTTTTCCGTCCTTGGAATAACCACGGCTATTATATAGAAAAGTGCGAGATGCCGAAGGAGTACGTAGAAGCACTCCCCGAGGGCGTGATTCCCGTGTATTGTGCAAACCTATGGATATGTTTACCGTGAGATGTTTCAGGCGGGCACGGGCTCTGTTATGGTTGGTCACATCGCGCTTCCCGCAAATGAGGACGTGATCGATCCTATATTAGGTCCTAAGCCGGGCACGCTCAGCTACAACACTATGACGAAGCTCTTGAAGTGCGAGCTTGGCTTTGAAGGCTGCCTCGTTTCGGATGCAATGAGCATGGTCGGTACGAGCGTCGTGTGCCCGCCTGATCGCCTTTCCATTGAGTTTATCAAAAACGGCGGCGATATGCTGTTGTTCCCCCTAGCCCGTGACTACACGATTATTTGCTCAACGCTGTGAAGAGCGGCGAGATCACAAAAGAGCGTCTTCACGATGCAGTGCGCCGCATTCTCCGCATGAAGGATAAAGCGCGCTTGTTTGAGGATCAAGAGGCACTGATGGCAGGTATTGAGATCACAGGTGACATCAAGGACGTGGCTCAGAAGATTGCAGATCAAGCAATCACCGTTGTACGCAACACGCAAAACCTCATTCCTCTTTCTCTTCCCAAGGGATCTAAATTCCTGCTTATCAATATTCAGCGCAACCGCAACGATATGGGCTTCCCTGCTTACATGAATCACATCAATGTGTTGAAGGAGGAGCTGGAAAAGCGCGGCTACGTTGCGGATATGATGCTCAGCTACGGTGTTGACCACAAGAAGCTGGAAGAAGATCTAAAGGGCTACGATTGTGTTCTCTTTAACTGCCGTATCAATCCCGCGAACTATCTCGGCGGTACGATTCGCATCAACTGGGATAATATTATGGCGTTTTGGAGAGGCGTCGGGGTCGCGCATCCGCGGGTGATCTTTACGTCTTTTGGAGATCCGTATAAGCTTTATGATCTCCCTTTTCTCCGCACTTACGTCAACGCGTATTCCCACGACGATATCACCTTCCGCGCTTTTGTGAAGGTGCTTCTCGGCGAAATGCCCGCGAAAGGCAAGAGCCCCGTTTCGCTGAAAGGCTTCTTTGAGAGAGAAACAGACTGATATATGCGCCCTTCGGGTGCGTGGCTCCCGCTACTGCCTTTATCTTAAAAGGCTAAGATTGAAGACTTATGTTTATATTGTAATAGAAAAGAAAAAAGGCGGCGCATGCCGCCTTTTTTCTGTTAATATAGGTGCTCCAGCTTATCTACCCAAGCCTCCAGATCCTCCTCGGTAATGCTATCAATGCTGTCAAAATCCTTGGGAGCAGAAGGCATTTTGTCTTTTTGCTTGATGGTAATGACGGTATTTGTTTCGTAGCTGTATTCGCGTGTGGTTTCATAATAGTAGGAGTAGTATTTTTCGGTAAATTCCTTCACCGTGAGTGTTGTAGTTGTACCCCTTTGCTCAAAGGTGCCCTCTAAGATATAGCAGTCGTTTGTTTCTCCCACGGATACGGAAAAACGTCCCTTTTCTTTATCGATATCGAGCGAAAAGATCTTTTCGCCGTCGCATTCAACAGAGAGGTTAAAATCCTCATCGTCATTTTTATCTATCTCGTAAACAACGCTTTCTCCATAGATTTCGACGATGATCTTATCGCTTTTTGCAAGTCCATCTTTTCCGCAATCCAGCAAAAGGGCGGTTTCTCCATCACAGTCTATACGCAAAAGAAGGAGATCGCTGCTTCTTTTGGGAGTAGCAATTTTAATAGTGATCGGCTCAAAGTGGCTTTTCTCCTCTTTACAAAAATCTTCGATCTCTTCTGTTAGCTCTTCGATAAATTCGTCGTATATTTCGCGGAAGCTCTCGTATTCCTGCAAGCCATACGCGGAAAACAGGTCTTTCAGATCTTCCTCATAGGTGTCGATGAATTTTTCAAGTCCCTCGTGCTCTTCGAGAACGGTAAGCATGTCCTCTAAAAAGTCAGCAAGATGATCTCCTGTAATCTCAATATGAATCACGCGCGCCTTCACCTTTTCACCGTCAAGGCGTACTTCATCAATTTGAGACGTAAAGGGAACGTTTTCGCAGAAAGCCTTCCAAAGCTCGGAAAAGAGATCCTCCGCCAGCGCTTCTGCGTCCTTCGCCATTTCGCCATTCCCTTCATGCTCGTAGCCTGTGATCATGTCGGACCATCTTTTTGGAAAGGAGTAATCGCTGTTTGCGTCGTAGGCAAAGACGGAGTGCGCGAAATCATGGGCGAGCTCGGAAAACGAAACGCCGTACGCACCGTCAAGGATCTCGTTTTCCTTCACATAAAGCAGCTCGTCGGACAGGTATAGGTCACCGTCAAGCCTTGTGTCGTAGAGATTTAAATAAAAATCCTTTAGCATTAGGGCAGAATCGGAAAAGTGAAGTGTTCCCGAAACGGAGCCGCCCTCAAGCGCGTCGTCACCGTCCTCGTCCACCCATTCCTTCACGGAAAAGGCGATAGAGCCCTCGCGCAAGGTGTTATAAGCGAAGGCGATTTCCTCACGCTCGGTAAGCTGCTCAAGGCTTCCCGTAATAGCACGAATAGCCACGTTTTCCGGTTGATTCTTGTATACCGATATGCCGATGAGCAGGGCGAAAGCGGCAACCAAGAGGGACCCAAGAGCAATCATCATTTTTTTCATGTCTTTTCTCCTTGTTGTATAAATATATCCCGAAATGGGATATTCTGATTATACCATAATGGTATAATAAAGTCAAGAGCATTTGGGAAAAAAAGGAGAGAACATGGATTTTCGGCTCAAGGTCTTGCGAAAAAAGAGAGGGATCTCTCAATTGAAGCTTGCTATGGATCTAAACATGAATCAAAATACCATCAGCCGATACGAGACCATGGAGCGCGAGGCGGATTATCAAACGCTTATTCGCTTTGCGGATTATTTCGGTGTTTCTCTTGACTACCTCCTTGGAAGAACGGATGAGGAAAAATAATGCGCCCTTCGGGTGCGTGATATTTGCCGCTGTGCGGTAAGTGATATCTGCCCTTCGGGCAGGTGATATACTTGCTTCGCAAGCGTGATATGTCACCCGGCGGTGACATTAAGGAAGAAAACGCCTTCTCGTTCGAGAAGGCGTTTTTAAAAATTTTTAAAAGCTTTTTGGGGCGCCCTTTTTCACGAAAAAGGGCGCGTTTTCATCATGCTTGAACAAGCAACACCTTCTTGTTCTTTTTTTGAGAATATTTTAGCGTGTAATTTGTACCCTTGGATGTACCGTCCCATATGATCAGCACGGCGTCGGCAAGGTCTACCATTTGCTCGTTGCGCCTCAGCGGTGCGCCACGCCCGTAAAGATCGTACCGTGGACGCATGATGTATTTGGAGAGACGGTGCAGATCAGCATATTTTTCTGCCAAGGTATCAACGCCTCCCGCGCCGCCGCTGATAATGGTATCAACTTCAGCCGAAATATAGGGCGACAAGTCAAAGTCTGTAATACTTCGTGAACCAACGACCAGTAATTTCAATGTATTAACTCCTCCTTTTTATATATACCTATATAAGTATATACCAAAATAGAGAAATTTTCAAGTAGGTATATATTGGATAGAATATATAATAGGGAGGGGATATTTATGGTACGATTGAAAATAGATAAATATTTGGACAAGCGCGGCATGACGCGATATGAGCTTGCCAAGCGAACTGAGGTCAAATTTCAAACGATAGACCGATATTATAAAAATCGCGTTGTTCGGTACGACAGTTATATTTTGGATCGCATATGTGCGGTGCTCGAATGCGACCTTTCGGATATCATTGAATATGTAAAAGATAATTAAGGAAGTGCAAAACTTGAAAACCGCCGTCTTTTAAGACGGCGGTTTTCCTAATTTTCATAAATCTCTTTTATAAAAAGGTTTGGGGTGCGGGGGATTTCCTTAAAATCCCCCGCGTTCGTTCCTTACTTAAAGAACTTGACGGCGGAACGGAACATACCGATGTCGTAATCACCGGGCACGTTACGGTAGAGACCGTAGCCGATACGCTCTGCGTGTCCCATCTTACCGAAGACGCGGCCGTCGGGCGAGGTGATACCCTCAATGGCGGCAACCGAGTCGTTGGGGTTGAAGTGCACGTCGTAGCTGGGAGCTCCTTCCATATCCACGTACTGGGTCGCGATCTGTCCGTTTTCAGCCAGCTTCTTCACCCACGCGTCCGAGCAAAGGAACTTACCTTCGCCGTGCGAGATCGGCACCGAGTAGACCTTACCCACTTCGGCTTCGCTCAGCCAAGGAGAGAGGTTGGAGGCAACGCGCACGCGCACGATGCGGGACTGGTGACGTCCGATGGTGTTGAAGGTGAGCGTCGGGCAATCGGCGTCGGTATCGATGATCTTACCGAAGGGCACGAGACCGAGCTTGATCAGTGCTTGGAAGCCGTTGCAGATACCTGCCATTAAGCCGCCGCGCACATCAAGCATGTCGGTGACGGCGTCCTTGACTGCCGCGGAACGGAAGAAGGCGGTAATAAACTTACCCGATCCGTCGGGCTCGTCGCCGCCGGAGAAGCCGCCGGGCACGAAGATCATCTGTGCGTCCTTCACTGCGGCTGCAAAGTTTTCAACCGAACGTGCGATGCCTTCCTTGGTCTTATTGTTGAGCACCATGATGCGAGGCTCGGCGCCTGCGTCACGCATGACCTTGGCGGAGTCGTATTCGCAGTTGGTACCGGGGAACACGGGGATGAGCACGGTGGGCTTCACACACTTCACTGCGGGCGCCTTTGCTTTGACGCCTGCGGTATAGGAATATGCGGGGATCTCACGCGCTTTTTGCTCGATGTTGCAGCGGAAGATGGGCTCAAGCTTGCCCTCGTAGATAGCAAGTGCTTCGGAGAGAGATACCGCTTCGTCCGCATAGCGAAGCTCTGCTTTCTCGGTGGTCGTACCGAGAAGGAGTGCCCCTTCGGGTGCGCTGTCGTCGGTCATTTCCACGATGAACGCACCGTAATTGTAACCGAAGAGGTTAGACACGGGAAGGGTAGACGCGTAGGTGAAGCCGATATCGTTACCGAAGGACATCTTCATGACTGCCTCGGCAATACCGCCGTAGGTCGGCGTATAGATAGCGGCAACCTTGCCCGCACGGCAAAGAGACGTGACCATCTTAAAGTTCGCAAGGAGAGACTCAGCCTTGGGAAGACCGTCTACGCCGTATGCAGGGGCAAGCAGATATACATTGTGACCTGCCGCCTTGAATTCACCCGTCACAAGCTCGGATGCCTTTGCGGTGGTGACGGCGAAGGAAACGAGCGTCGGGGGCACGTTCAGATGCTCAAAGGAGCCCGACATGGAGTCCTTACCGCCGATCGAGGCGATACCCAGCTCCATCTGCGCGCGGAACGCACCGAGAAGAGCAGCCAAGGGCTTGCCCCAACGGGAGGCGTCCTTCATGGGCTTCTCAAAATATTCTTGGAAGGTGAGGTAGGTGTCACTAAAATCGGCACCCGAAGCGATCAGCTTGGTGACCGACTCTACGACGGCGAGATATGCGCCGTGATAGGGGGATGCTTCTGTCACGTAGGGGTTGTAGCCGTACGCCATGACCGAGCAGTCCTCGGTGTGACCCTTTTCCACGGAAACGAGGTTTGCCATTGCCTGCGCGGGCGTGATCTGGTTTTTACCGCCGAAGGGCATAAATACCGTGCCTGCGCCGATGGTGGAGTCAAAGCGCTCGGAAAGACCTCTCTTCGAGCAGACGTTGAGGTCGCCCGCGAGGGCGCGCATACCGTCCGCAAAGGAGGAAACGAGGGGCTTGCCGTAGGGGCGTGCGTGCGCGGTTTGAACATCAATATGCTTTTCCGCACCGTTGGAGTTTAAGAAGGCACGAGAGATATCGACGATCTTCTTGCCGTTCCATACCATGGAAAGGCGAGGCTCAGCCGTTACGGTCGCGACCACGGTCGCCTCGAGGTTTTCTTCATCGGCAAGGGCAAGGAAGCGTTCGACGTTCTCCTTCTCCACGACAACAGCCATACGCTCTTGGGATTCGGAGATGGCAAGCTCGGTGCCGTCAAGACCGTCGTACTTACGGGGTACAGCGTTCAGGTCAATGAAAAGACCGTCGGCAAGCTCGCCGATGGCGACGGATACACCACCCGCGCCAAAGTCGTTACAGCGCTTGATCATACGGCAGGCTTCGCCGTTGCGGAAGAGACGCTGAAGCTTTCTTTCCTCGGGTGCGTTACCCTTTTGCACCTCTGCGCCGCAGCTTTCAAGCGAGGAGAGGGTGTGGGACTTAGAGGAACCGGTTGCACCGCCGCAGCCGTCGCGTCCCGTGCGTCCGCCAAGAAGAATGACAACGTCACCGGGCAGAGGGCACTCGCGGCGCACATGGTTTTCGGGAGTCGCCGCAACGACAGCACCGATCTCCATACGCTTTGCGGCATAGCCGGGATGGTAAAGCTCGTCGACAAGACCCGTTGCAAGACCGATCTGGTTGCCGTAGGAGGAATAGCCTGCGGCGGCGGTCGTTACGAGCTTGCGCTGAGGAAGCTTGCCCTCAAGGGTGTCGGAAACGGGTCTCGTCGGGTCAGCCGCACCCGTCACACGCATAGCGGCGTAAACGTAGGAGCGTCCCGAAAGCGGGTCACGGATCGCACCGCCGATACAGGTGGCGGCGCCGCCAAACGGCTCAATTTCGGTAGGATGGTTGTGGGTCTCGTTTTTGAAGAGAAGCAGCCAAGGCTCCTCCTTGCCGTCCACCGTGACGTGAATTTTGACGGTGCAGGCGTTGATCTCTTCGCTCTCGTCAAGGCGGGGGAGCTTGCCCTCTGCCTTTAAGGCGCGGGTCGCGAGGGTTGCTACATCCATAAGGTTTACGGGCTTGGTTCTGCCGAGCTTCTCACGGGTCGCGAGATATTCACGCCAGGTTGCTTCGGTTACGGGATCGTCAAAGCGTACCTTGTCGATGGTGGTTAAGAAGGTAGTGTGACGGCAGTGGTCGGACCAATAGGTGTCGATCATGCGGATCTCGGTAATGGTGGGGTCACGCTTCTCTTCGTCACGGAAATAGCCCTGCAAGAAGAGGGCGTCTTCCAGGTCCATGGCAAGACCCTTCGCCTTCACGAATGCGGCAAGCGCGTCTCGGTCAAGGGCGATAAAGCCGTCAAGAGTCTCCACCTCGGTAGGAATGGGGTAGTCGACGGCAAGCGTCTCAAAGGTGTCAAGGGTCGCTTCGCGCGATTCGACGGGGTTGATGACGTATTTCTTGATCTTTTCTACATCCTCTTCGGTCAGTTCGCCTTCCAAGAGGTACACGCGTGCGGTACGCACGGTGGGACGCTCGCCGCAGGAGATGATCTGAATGCACTGCGCGGCAGAGTCGGCGCGCTGGTCAAACTGTCCGGGAAGATATTCGACAGCGAAGACGGCGGCAAAGTCGCCTGCGGGAAGCTCCTCGGTCACAATGTCGAGCTGAGGCTCGGAAAGCACCGTGCCCGTGATGGCGCGAAACAGCTCTTCGCTGACGTTCTCCACGTCGTAACGGTTGAGAAGACGGACACCTTTAAGCCCCTTGATGCCAAGGAGCAGGGAAAGGTCGGAATAGATGCCTGCCGCCTCATTGGCAAGCTCGGGCTTTTTTTCTACGTAGATGCGATAAACCATATGTAAACTCCTTTTTACTTCTTAGCAGCAAGTGCTTTCGCACCGATGTCGTGACGGTAAAAGCCGTTTTCGAATTTTACCTTTTCCGTCATAGCGTAGGCGGCTGCAATAGCCTCTTCGAGGTTGTCCTTTACGGCAGTGACACCGAGAACACGTCCGCCTGCACTGAGAAGCGTACCGTCATCAGCTTTCTTTGCGCCTGCCACGTAAATGAAGGATTCCTTTTCATCGGGGGGTAAGAGCATCGGGAAGCCGCTTTCGTACTTCACGGGGTAACCCTTGGAAGCCACGATGACACAGCAAGCCGCGCCGTCACGGAAGCGAACGTCGACATCGGAAAGAGTTCCGTTTGCCACCGCCTGCATCACGGTGAGAAGGTCGCTTTCGAGAAGGGGAAGCACGACCTGCGTTTCGGGGTCGCCGAAGCGGCAGTTGTACTCAATGACCTTGGGACCGTTCGGCGTGAGCATGAGACCAAAGTACAGACAGCCGCGGAAGGTGCGTCCCTCGGCGTTCATCGCCGCCATCGTGGGAAGGAAGATCTTATCCATGCACTCGTCGGCAATCGCTTTCGTATAGTAGGGGTTGGGGGCTACGGTGCCCATACCGCCCGTGTTCAGTCCCTCGTCACCGTCGTGCGCGCGCTTGTGGTCCATCGACGATACCATGGGGATGAGCGTTTTGCCGTCGGTAAAGGCGAGCACCGAGACCTCGGGACCCGTTAAGAATTCTTCCACGACAATACGGTTACCCGACGCGCCGAAGACCTTGTCCTCCATGATGGAGCGAACGGCATCCGTCGCCTCTTCACGGGACATGGCGATAATAACGCCCTTGCCAAGCGCAAGCCCGTCTGCCTTGATGACAGTGGGAATTGGGGCGTTTTCAAGATAGGAAAGGGCATCCTTCGCGTTTTCAAACACCTCGTAGGTGGCGGTGGGAATGCCGTATTTCTTCATGAGGTTTTTGGAAAAGACCTTGCTGCCCTCAATGATGGCGGCATTTGCCTTCGGACCGAAGGCGGGGATGCCCGCTTCTTCCAGGGCGTCTACCATGCCGAGCACCAAGGGATCGTCGGGGGCGACGACAGCAAAATCGATGGCGTTTTCCTTTGCAAAGGCAACAGCACCCGCAATATCCTTTGCCCCGATGGCGACGCAAGTCGCATCGGCAGCGATGCCGCCGTTGCCGGGCAGTGCAAAAATTTCGGTGACGTTAGGATTTTCTTTGATTTTTTTGATGATGGCGTGCTCTCTGCCGCCACCGCCGATGACCATAATCTTCATAATGTAGCGTTTCCTTTACAAATTTTCGATTGCAAGCAGGTCGCGAGAGACCGTTTCGACCGCGGCGGGAAGGATCTTCCATTCCGCCTCCTCCATCACACGGCGTTGAAGCACCTCAGGGGTGTCGCCGGGAAGAATGTCGACCGCCTTTTGGAGGATGATCTCGCCGCCGTCGGGAATTTCGTTGACGAAATGCACCGTAGCGCCCGTCACCTTTACACCGTAGGCAAGCGCCGCCTCATGCACGCGCAGTCCGTAAAAGCCCTTGCCGCAGAAGGAGGGAATGAGGGCGGGATGCACGTTTAAAATGCGGCGGGGGAAGCGAGAGGTGAAGTCCTCGGAGAGAATGCTCATAAAGCCCGCAAGCACGATAAGCTCCGCGCCTGCTTTTTCGATCTCGGCAAGAATTCCGGCTTCGAACGCCTCTTGTGAGCCGCCGAGCTGCTTTTTCGAAACCACGGCGGAGGCAATGCCCGCATTTGCCGCGCGCGTTAAGGCGTAGGCGTCGGGATTGCCCGAAATGACGACGGCGATCTCGCCGTGCGTGATGATGCCTGCCGCTTGCGCGTCAATGAGTGCCTGTAAATTGGTGCCGCCGCCTGAAACGAGAACGGCAATTTTGATTTTTTTCATCGCCGTACCCGATTAGAGGAGCGTAACGCGCTCGCCGTTTTCGGAGGAAACGATCTTGCCGATGACGTATGCGTCGTCACCCGAGGCACGGAGAGAAGCGAGGGCTGCTTCTACGTCCTCTTCGGCAACGACAACGCACATACCAACGCCCATGTTAAAGGTGTTGTACATATCTCTTTCGGGAATGTTACCCGTCTTTGCGATCAGGTCAAAGATGGGAAGCACGCGTACGTCGCTCTTCTTGATCTCTACGGCGAGTCCGTCGGGAATGGATCTGGGCATGTTCTCGTAGAAGCCGCCGCCCGTGATATGGGTGATGCCCGAAACCTTGACCGTGTCAAGAAGGGCAAGGATGGTCTTGACATAGATGCGGGTGGGGGTAAGGAGGGTCTCGCCGAGCGACTTGCCGCCAAGCTCCACGCGGGGAGAGGTCAAGTCGGCGTTATCGATGTCAAACACCTTGCGTACGAGCGAGAAGCCGTTGGAGTGCACGCCCGTCGAGGGAAGGGCGATCATCACGTCGCCTGCCTTCATCGTCTTGTTGTCAATGACAGCGTCACGGTCAACGACACCCACGGAGAAGCCCGCAAGGTCGTATTCCTCCTCGGGCATAAGACCGGGATGCTCTGCCGTCTCACCGCCGATGAGGGCACAGCCCGACTGCACACAGCCCTCGGCAACGCCCGAAACGATAGCGGCGATCTTCTCGGGAATGTTCTTGCCGCAAGCGATATAGTCAAGGAAGAAGAGGGGGGCGGCACCCGAGCAGATGATGTCGTTGACACACATGGCAACGCAGTCGATACCTACGGTGTCATGCTTGTCCATGAGAAACGCCAGCTTGATCTTGGTGCCGACACCGTCGGTACCGCTGACGAGGATGGGGTTCTTGTATTTTGCGGTATCAAGGGAGAAAAGACCGCCAAAGCCGCCGATATCGGAGGCAACGCCTGCGGTCATCGTACGGGCAATGGATGCCTTCATCAGCTCGACGGAGCGATAGCCTGCGGTAATATCAACGCCCGCAGCCGCGTAGCTTTCGGATTTGGAAATGTCGGACATGGTAGTTCTCCTTTTTTTTGTATTAGTGATGGAACAGGCGTAGGCCGGTGAATGCCATCACCATACCGTATTTGTTCGCCGCGTCAATGCTGAGTTGGTCGCGAATGGAGCCGCCGGGCTCGGCAACGTAGGAAACGCCGCTTCGCTTGCCGCGCTCAATGCTGTCGTCGAAGGGGAAGAAGGCGTCGGAGCCGAGGGCGACGCCCGAAAGGGTGTCGAGATAAGCTCTTTGCTCCTCTGCGGTGAAGGGCTCGGGACGCTCGGTGAAATACTTTTGCCATACGCCCTCGGCGCATACGTCCTCTTCGTTCTTGTTGATATAACCGTCAATGACGTTATCTCTGTCGGGACGGCCCATCTCGGGGCGGAAGGGAAGAGAGAGCACCTTATCGTGCTGGCGGAGCTGCCAGGTGTCTGCCTTGCCGCCGGCAAGACGGGTGCAGTGAATACGGGATTGCTGACCCGCGCCGACGCCGATTGCCTGACCGTCAACGGCATAGCAGACGGAGTTCGACTGGGTATATTTAAGGGTGATGAGCGAGATGATAAGGTCGCGTACGGCGCTCTCGGGAAGGTTTTTGTTCTCGGTCACAATATTCGCAAGCATATCCTTGTCGATCTTGACCTCGTTTCTGCCCTGCTCAAAGGTGATGCCATAGACCTGCTTGTGCTCAATGGGCTCGGGCACATAGGAGGGGTCGATCTTAACGACGTTGTAGGCACCCTTTCTCTTGGATTTGAGAATTTCAAGAGCTGCGGGAGAATAGCCGGGCGCGATAACGCCGTCCGAAACCTCGCGCTCAATGAGGCGCGCGGTCACCTCGTCGCACTCATCGGAGAGAGCGATCCAGTCACCGAAGGAGCAAAGGCGGTCGGTGCCGCGGGCGCGCGCATATGCGCAAGCGAGGGGAGACTCGTCAAGACCTGCGATATCGTCTACAAAGCAAGCACGCTTCAACTTTTCGGGAAGGGGAATGCCAACGGCAGCCGAGGTGGGGCTGACATGCTTGAAGGAGGTAGCGGCGGGAAGACCGAGAGCTTCCTTTAACTCCTTGACAAGCTGCCATGCGTTGAGCGCGTCAAGAAAATTGATGTAGCCGGGACGGCCGTTCAAGACCTCAATGGGAAGGTCCTCGCCGTTCGCCATAAAGATGCGCGAAGGCTTTTGGTTGGGGTTACAGCCATATTTGAGTTCAAGCTCGTTCATGATCTATGTCTCCTTATTTCGTGTACTTGTTGATAAGGCGTTCATCGTACTTGCCGCTGGCGAGGTCGTAGTAGCGGACGATGAGAGAGATCTTATTGTCCTCGTCAAGGTTTTCCCAGATCTCCTTGGTAAAGGCGTCGATGTCATCGTTCATAAAGACGCGCTCAGGCTCACCCGTAAAGGTGGGCAAGGGATTTCCGTCACCCATATAGGTGTGGATAAAGTGACCGAGACCGGAAAGCGGCGCGTAATCGTAGGTGAAGCGGTTGCAAGCGGTTCCTTCGGGGTCGGCGCTCTTCAAAATGCTCATTTCGTAGGTGAAGTCACCGTCCGCAAAATGGAAAATACCGCTGATACGGGGGGTAAGGTTGGGGGCGTCGGGCTCAAACTCGCGGGATTTCAAGCTCTCCGAAAAGGAAAGACCCTTTTTAAGACCTTCTACCACGGTGTCCGTTTGGTCGCCGTTGGTGACGACCACGTGGTTCTCATAGGCGCGCACGGGTGCGTAGATGATGAGAGAGGGATCCTTAACGCGAGACACGTCGTAGGGCTCGGTACGGACGGTGCCGTCCTCTTCCTTCGTAAAAATGCGGTTGCGGCTGTTATCGCTTCTGCCCATGATGAAATAGGCGAAGGCGGCGTGGCGGCCGTTTGGCGTTTTGCCGAGAATGATGCCGCGCCCGGGATAAGGATTGGGGGCGATACGCTCGGCGATAGAGAGCGTCGCGTAGGTGGCGTTTTGAGACATGGTGACGTCCTTCCTTTCGTATATCGACATTTTTTAATACCTTATAAAACGAGGAAAAAGCCCGAAAAAGTGCGGGCTTTTATGATTTGGGGTCAATTCTTTTTCTTGCCCTCGGAAATTTTGCGGTCGTATTTCGAGCATACGGGTGCGTCGGGAACCGCAGTGGGATAAATGCCCGTAAAGCAGGCGGTGCAGAATTCGCAGGCGTTCTTCTCACCCGTTAACAGCTTGACGCTGTCAAGGCCGAGGAAGCCGAGGGTGTCTGCGTCCATAAGCTTTGCGATCTCTTCGGGCGTATGCTTGCAGGCAATGAGGTTTTCGCAGGAGTCTACGTCCGTGCCGTAATAGCAGGGATGGAGGAAGGGAGGTGCGGAGATACGCATGTGGATCTCGGTCGCGCCTGCGTCGCGCAGAAGCTTTACGATGCGTCCGCCCGTCGTGCCGCGCACGATGGAGTCGTCCACGAGAACGACGCGCTTGCCCTTTACCACCTCGGAGATGGGGTTGAGCTTGATGCGCACCTTATCCTCGCGGTTTGCTTGTCCGGGAGCGATAAAGGTACGTCCGATATATTTGTTCTTGATGAAGCCGATCTCGTAGGGAATGCCCGATTCTTTGGCGTAGCCGATAGCGGCATCAAGACCCGAATCGGGAACGCCGATAACGACGTCCGCTTCAACGGGATGCTCCTTGGCAAGAAATTCGCCTGCCGCCACGCGCGCGGCGTGTACGGTGGTGCCGTCAATGACCGAGTCGGGGCGCGCGAAGTAGATGTATTCAAAGACGCATCTTGCGTGCGGGCGCGTGCCTACGTGGGTTTCAATGGTGCGGATGCCGTTTTTGTCCACCACGAGAATTTCACCGGGAAGAAGGTCGCGGATCAGGGTAGCACCGACCGAATTCAGCGCACAGCTCTCGGAGGCGATGACGACTCTGCCGTCCTCCGTCGTGCCGTAGCAAAGAGGGTGGAAGCCCCAAGGGTCGCGCGCGGCGATCAGCTTTGTGGGAGACATAACGATAAGGGAATAGGAGCCCTCAAGGTGGGGCATGGCGCGCTCCACGGCAGCCTCGATAGAGGGGGCGGTGAGGCGTTCGCGCGTGATGAGATAAGAAATGACCTCGGTGTCCGAGGAGGTGTGGAAGATGGCACCGTCAAGCTCAAGCTTCTCACGCAAGGCGTGATAGTTGACGAGAGTGCCGTTGTTGGCGATCGCCATTCTGCCCTTCACGTGGTTGACCACCATGGGCTGCGCGTTGATGCGGTCCTTGGTGGCGGCAGTGCCGTAGCGCACGTGTCCGACTGCCATATTACCAAGCCCAAGCTTTTCAAGCGCTGTGGGGGTAAAAACGTCCTCCACCGTGCCCGCATCCTTGTGGGTGCGGAAAAGCCCATCGTCGCCCACAACGATGCCCGCGCTCTCCTGACCGCGGTGCTGGAGGGCGAAAAGGGCATAGTAGGTCATACGAGCCACATCGTATGCTTCGTTGCAAAATACGCCGAAAACGCCGCATTCTTCTTTGAGTTGTCCCATGTGTTTTTATCTCCTTGGCTATTAGCCGAAATCGGTTTATGCGTTATATTTTGCCATGACGGCGGCGTCCTTTTCGAGGACCTTCGCGCGTCCCTCTGCGCGTGCGTCGTCAAGCTTCTTCGCAAGCGTCTCGTCGGTAACGGCGAGGATCTGAATGGCGAGAAGCGCGGCGTTTGCCGCACCGCCGATCGCGACGGTGGCAACGGGGAGGCCCGTAGGCATCTGTACCGTGGAAAGAAGGGCGTCCATACCGTCAAGCTTTGAGCCCGCTACGGGAATACCGATGACGGGGAGTGTGGTGTTCGCGGCAAAGGCACCTGCCAAATGCGCTGCCATGCCTGCGGCACAGATCACGGCGCCGAAGCCGGCTTCGCGCGCGCCCAGTGCAAAGCTTCTCGCTTCTTCGGGGGTGCGGTGGGCGGAATATACGTGAACCTCGGTGGGAACCTCGTATTCCTGTAATACGGTAATTGCTTTTTCTACGACGGGAAGATCACTGTCGCTTCCCATGATCACGGCAACCTTTTTCATGTTTTTATCCTTTCCAAGACACGCCCGGCGCTACGTGCGCTTGCGCGATTAAAATACTTATCATATTATACCAAAGCTTGAAGCTCATGTCAAGAGAGAAACCGACAAAGTTTTGCGTTTTCCACACGGATTTTTGCATCATATGCACGACAAGCCGTGTGAAATCAGGGGGCGACTGCGTGCGGCAGGACCTTCACACCGAGAGCGAACGCGCAGCTTTAAGGCTTTTTTCCGTTTTTCTCTTCAAGTGTACGAGCATGCTCTGCTAATCGCCTTTCCAGTTTGCGGAACACGCGGTAAAAGGTGGCAAGCTCCTCGCTCCCGATATCGTCAGAGGTGCGGCATACAGTGTCAATGGTAAAGGCGCGCATTTTTTTTACCGTTTGTACCCCCTTTTCGGTGAGAACGAGAAGGGAACGGTAATTTCGCCCTTGGACTTGCGGTTCACTGTATGAGATCACGCCTTGCGAGAGAAGGGAGGGTAAGGCACGCGATATGGCGGCACGGTCAAGCTTGCAGGCGCGCGACAGTGCGGCGGCGGAGAGCCCTTCTCTGTGCTCGTTCAAAACGGCAAGGAGTATGGCGTCTCCGCTATGCAAGCCGAGACTGCTCATGTACGCCGACTTGATGCGTTGCAGACTTTTACTGCTTTCCTCGTTGAGCATGGAAAAAGCGACGAAACGTTTAAGATACGCCATGACATTTCCTTTCCGCACGTTTGGTGTGTGCTAAGTAACCACATATATTATACAGCAAAAACGCGCGCGTGTCAATTTCTTTTGAAGAAATCTTGCGAAAATATCATCTTTCCTCGCAATTCTACTTGACGGGGAGACGGTTTTGTGTTAAAATTAAGGCAACAAATGCTTGGCGCTTCGCGTATCGCGTCACGAAAGGGGCTTCTATGCTTTTAAAATGCTATCTTATTGCTTGCGGTGTCATGTCGCTCATCGCCTTCGTTTCGTTCGCTATGGACAAGGCAGCGGCAGCAGATGGCCGTGCCCGTATCCCCGAGCTTACCCTCCTTACCCTCTCCGCGTTGGGCGGCGGCGTGGGCGCGATGCTTGGGAAGGTTTTGCTTAAACACAAATCAAATGTAAAAAGAAAGTTGCATTTTGCCGTTGTTTTGACAACTTCGGTTTTGGTTCAGGTGTCTTTTCTCATCTACCTGCTTGTGACGCAATTTTAAAACTTAAAATAGGAGGCAATGATAATGCATGAAAACGAACATCGCGCACATCCTGTGCGTAACTTTTTCTACACGGTCTTCTCGCTTTTGAACATTTTTTCTTTCGTGGCGTTTTTCTACGCACTTGCGGATAAGGCACTCCCCTTTCGCTTCGCGCTTCTTATCGGTGCGGGTGCCTTGACCGTGCTTGCCCTGTTTTTTGGCGTTTTGCGTCCTCTTCTTCGAGCAAAGCGAAGATGACCCATTCCACCAAACCCGAAAGGATTCCCTCATGAACGAATATCCTTATCTCAATACCGTACATTCCCCCGAGGACGTCAAGGCTCTCCCGCAAGGAGAGCTTTTGTCCTTATGCGCGGAGATCCGTCGTTTTTTGGTGGATAAGGTGTCGAAGCGCGGCGGTCATCTTGCCTCCAATCTTGGGGTCGTGGAGCTTACGGTGGCGTTGCACCGCGTTTTCGATTCGCCCCGCGACCGTATCCTTTTTGACGTAGGACACCAGTCCTACGTGCATAAGATGCTAACGGGGCGGACAGCCGACTTTGACAGCTTGCGTGCTCCGGGCGGACTGTCGGGCTTTCCCGTGCGCCGTGAAAGTGTGCACGATCCCTTCGGTACGGGACATTCCTCGACCTCTCTTTCGGCGGCACTCGGCTTTGCGCGCGCGGATGCTCTGCGTGGGGAAACACGTTTTACCGTAGCCGTGGTCGGCGACGGCGCTTTTACCGGCGGCATGATCCACGAGGCACTTAACAATTGTGAGGGGCGCTTGCACCTTCTCATCGTCCTGAACGACAACGAGATGTCCATTTCAAAAAACATTGGTGCGTTCGCGCGCTATTTTTCACGTATTCGGAGTACGGAGCGATATCAAACGACCAAGCGGAAAACAAGAAATCTGCTTTCCAAGATTCCTCTTGTGGGAAAAGCGGTTACTCGCTTTATCCGCGCGTTGAAAAACGGAATCAAGCGGCAAGTATACCGCAACAATTATTTTGAGGCACTTGGGCTTGCTTATCTTGGACCTGTGGACGGACACGACGAGAGGGCGCTTGAGCGCGTTTTCCGTGAAGCCAAAAGCAGGGGCGGCGTCTCCGTCGTTCACGTGCATACCAAAAAGGGGATGGGCTATGCCCGCGCGGAGGAGGATCCCACTGCCTTCCACGGGCTCTCGCCAAACGGCGAAAACAGGCAACTGTCCTTTCGCGAGGTCGCCGTCCGTACGCTGACGCTGATGGCAAAGGATGACGAGGATATTTGTGCTGTGACTGCCGCGATGGGCGAGGGTACGGCGCTTTCGCGCTTTGGGGAGACGTTTCCCGACCGCTATTTTGACGTCGGTATTGCCGAGGAGCACGCCTTGACCTTTTCCGCCGGACTTGCGGCGGCGGGCTTAAAGCCCTATTTTGCCGTATATTCCACATTCTTACAAAGAGCCTACGATAATCTTGTGCACGACGTAGCGCTACAAGGGCTTCCCGTGCGTATTCTTGTGGACCGCGCGGGGCTTGCCGAGGGCGACGGCGCAACCCACCACGGCATTTTTGACGTTGCTTTTGCTTCCCACGTGCCGGGTGTTTCGATCCTTTCCCCCGCCACTTACGGCTCACTTGCCGCCATGCTTGCTTCGTCAGGGGCGGCGAAGGGACCGCTTTTGATCCGTTATCCCAAGAGTGCGGAGGACGCGCGCGTCCCGGCTCTTTTCTACCCTAAGGGAGATTATGAAAATTACGGTGTCCGTGCCCTTGGCACAAGGGAACCGCGCGCCGTGCTTCTTGCCTATGGCAACGCTGTCACGGCGGCGCTCGACGCGCTCCTTCTGCTCGGAAAAGCGGGGGTGCACGCAGAGATGATCCTCATAGAGGCGCTTGCGCCCTACGATGCCCTTGCCGCGCAGGTCATACCGATGCTTCCCGAGGATGTTCCCGTGTTTTTTGTGGAAGAGGGGGTGCGCGACGGAGGCGCGGGTATGCTGCTCGGTGAGCGCCTTCATCGCGTTTTTGACGCGAGAGGGAAAATGCTTTCTTACCACGTTTTAGGCATTGACGGTCACTTTGCCGCACCAAGGGAGCTCGTATCCCTTCGCGCCTATTGCGGAATTGACGGAGATACTGTTGCCGCTTTCGTAACAGAGACGCTTGGTATGTTAACATAGTGTGAAATAATGGAACAAGAACGAACAGGATGATTATTATACTCCTGTGCACGACCAGGCTGAGCTTGGCTGTATCCTCAATATCGCAAAGGCGTTTTCTGCCGCGTCCGCGCTGATGCAGTACCTCAACGAGGAATCCGGGAAGGCTGTGTACGCATACTACGAAAAGGGACTCAAATTTAAGTATAACAGTGACAAGAACACCCGTACGATGATGGATATCGTGCGCGCGACCACCGGCTCGCCCTTCTCTTGGCAGATCGGCTGGGCATGCCTTGATCTTTATCAAGGCTCTCCCGCGTTAAAGAAGCTTTTTCTCGAAAACAACTCTACCATTCAGTCGACCTTCGACTCCGAAAAGGGCGCGTATGATGCTTGTCTGCAACAGGCTTTGGATAAGTTCGCGACCTTTGACTGATATCTCTTACATATAAGCTTAGGACCGCGCACGTTCGTGCGCGGTCTTTTTTCTTGTAAAAAATATAAATTAAAGGCGAAAAGCGAGCAAAAAGGGTTGACAGAAGTTCAAACTTGTATTAAAATAATATAATGTACGAATATACCCGAAAGGATACTGATATGACTCAGGCAAAAAACGACTCCCCTGTGCTTGGCAAGATCTCGCTCGCGGGCGATCTTGGAAGCGGCAAAAGCACGGTCTCCTCTATTTTGATCGAACGCTTAGGCGCTACCTATTATTCGACCGGCGCGATCTGCCGCGCCATCGCCGCCTCGCACGGCATGACCATCGTTGAGATGAACAAATATATGGAAACGCATCCCGAGATCGATCATGAGATTGACGACGGCTTGCGCGCTCTTTCGGACAAAAACGAGAATATGGTCATCGATTCGCGCATGGCGTGGCATTTTGTCCGTGACACCTTCCGCGTTTATATGACGACCGAGCTTGAAGAGAGCGCAAAGCGCATCCTGCGCGCCAATCGCGAGGGTGACCACGCGGCGACGCTTGACGAAATGGCGGAAGAGATCCGCGCGCGCAAGGCAAGCGAAAGGCTTCGGTACCGTGAGCAATACGGCGTGGATTGCAAGGATCTCTCTAACTACGACCTCGTGGTGGACAGCACCTACGCATCGCCGGAAGACGTTGCCGCGTGTATTCTTGAAGCCTTTGCCAAGTGGCGGGAGGATAGAAGCGGCAAGATCGCTTACATATGTCCCCGACGCTTTTTCTATCCCGACGAGGGAACGGACGAAGGCCGTGCCGTCAAGCTTTCCGCGCTTCTTGACGAGGGACAAGCGGTTGGCGAAGCGTGTGCCGTAGAGTGTGACGGAGAGATCTATCTTACCGATTTTGCGGAGATCGCGTTGGCGTATGCCTTTTCCGATCTTCCGCTCGTGCCGACCCGTCTTTCGGTCGGAACAAAGCCCACGGGCGATTTCGTTCGAATGACCGATACCCTGTAAGAAAGGAAAACAACGATGCAGATTTTGAAAAAAACCGCGGCGGAGCTTGTCTCTTTTGCCGCCAACGAGCTTTTTGCGCCCGCCACACTTTCCTCGGATGAGGTGTACGCAATGTTAGAATATCCGCCCGACGGCGCGATGGGTGACTTGGCTCTCCCTTGCTTTAAGCTGAGCAAATCCTTGCGTCGCTCGCCGATGGAGATCGCTTCTCGTCTTGCGGAGAAGCTTTCTCATCCTGCCTTCGCTGCCATCGAGGCAGTGGGCGGTTATCTCAATTTTAAGAAGGATGCCGCCGCCTTTGCGTCGCGCGTGGTAAACACCGTGCTTGAAAAGGGCGGTGCCTACGGTGCGCCCGCCTACGGCGCAGGCAAAACGGTCGTTCTCGATTATTCCTCCCCCAATGTCGCGAAGCCCTTCCATATCGGACATCTCGGCACCACGGTCATCGGTCATTCCTTGAAGCTTCTCCATGAGTTCGCGGGATACAAGTGCGTCGGCATCAACCATCTCGGTGACTGGGGAACGCAGTTTGGTAAGCTTATCGTGGCATATAAAAAATGGGGCAACCGTGAGGAAATCGAGGAAAAGGAGATCGACGCGCTTGTCGCACTTTACGTTCGTTTCCATGCCGAGGCAGAGAATGACCCTTCCCTGAACGACGAGGCGCGCGCTACCTTCGCTCTTTTAGAGCAGAACGACGAGGAGTGCATGGCGCTTTGGCGTTGGTTTATCGAGATCTCCCTGCGCGAGTACAATAAGACCTACCGCATGCTGGGCATCTCCTTTGACAGCTATAACGGTGAGAGCTTCTACACCGACAAAATGCCCGCCGAGATTGAAAAGATCCGCGCGGCGGGTATTCTTGAGATCGACGACGGCGCCTCTGTCGTCAACCTGGAAAAATGGAATATGCCTCCTTGCCTTATCTTAAAGCGCGACGGCTCCACCCTCTATCCCACTC
>SVRR01000026.1 GCA_015064745.1 Oscillospiraceae bacterium
TTCGCCCTTTTCAAAAAGCTCGAAAAGCGCTTCGTCGTGGGTCATGGACATTTTAAGCGCCTCGGTAAGTCCCGACGCGACCTGACGGTGGGGGAGCGTTTTTAATACGTCAGGATCGATGACGACAGCCGTTGGCGGATAAAAAGCACCCACACAGTTTTTGATACCGTCAAGATTGACGGCAACCTTGCCGCCGATGGAGGAATCCACCTGAGAAAGTAGGGTGGTGGGGATGTTGTAAAAATCAATGCCGCGCATATAAGCGGAGGCGGCAAAGCCCGCAAGGTCCCCAACGACACCGCCGCCTACGGCGACAACGCAATCGCGTCTTGTAAAGCCCTTCTTTAACATAAGGGACAAAAGCTTTTCGAAAGAACGCAGACTTTTCGTGCCCTCGCCCGTGGGGAGCGTGATCAAAGTGGGCGAAAGAGCTGCCTTCGCGACCGCCTCGGCGTATTCGGATGGGACGCCCTCGTCGGTGACGACGAGCACGCGACGGGAAAGGTTTAAAAGCTCACCCACACATGAGAGCGCGCCGCGCGCGATCGTGATGGGATAGCTTCCCTTGTTGGTTTTTACGGTTAGCGTGCTGTGCATATTATTTCCTCGCTTTTTGCGGTATGTGTTTATTGAAGTCTGGATGCGTCGCTTTCAACGTAGGTGCCCGATACCTTCAATTTGTCGCAAATCTGTCCGAGGGCGGCGAGCATGGCGCGCCCCTCGGTCGTGTCTACGTTGCCCTCAGCCTCGGCGTAGAAATAGTATTTCCACATAGAGCCCTTGAGGGGGCGCGAGCGAAGGGTACGAAGATTGAAGCCGAATTTACCGATGATATCAAGCGCGCCCGCGAGAGAGCCTGCCTCGTTGAGAACGGTAAACACGAGAATAAAGCGTCCCGCCGCGCCTGCGTCCGAGGGAAGGGGATGGCGCGCTCTCGTAAAGACGGCAAAGCGGGTCGTGTTGCCTGCGCTTTCGTTGATGGCATGGTCAGCAACCGAAAGATGGTAGAGCGTGGCATTTTCTTCCGCGCCGATGGCGGCAACGGTGGGGTCACCGAGCTCCGAAACGAGCTTTGCGGCGAGGGCGGTGTTTTCGGCGACGCGGGTCGCAAAGCCGCGCTTGCGGATGTATGCCTCACACTGGGAAAGCGCTTGGGGGTGGCTGATCACCGTTTTGACGGCGGAAGCATCCGCGCCGGGCAGAGTTAAAAGATTTTGCGTGACGGCAAGATCGTACATACCCGACACCGAAAGCGTGCCCGAGAAGAGAAGGTCGGTTACCTGGGCGACCTCACCCGCAAAGGAATTTTCGATGGGAAGCACGGCGGCATAGCATTCGCCGTTTTCCACGGCACGGTAGGCGGAGACAAAGTCGGGATAGCCGACCGCCTCTCCTTCGGGGAAGATGCGCTTTGTGGCGGTGTGCGCGAATGCGCCCTCCGTGCCGCTGTATGCGATGCGCGTGCCTTCAAGGAGAAGGCTCTGATAGTCGCGGCATACCGCCATGAGACCCTTTTGGAAGGTAACGTAATATTCCTTCAGCGATTCGTCCTTGATGCAGGCGGCACCGCGGGCAACGACTGCCGCCTCGCGCGCGGCATCCAAAATGGGAAGCCCGTGCTCCTTTTTGTACGCGGCAATCTCACGCGCGGCGAGAAGACGCTCTTCAAAGAGCCGTGCCATCTCGGCATCAACGCGATTGATGACCTCTCTTGCTTGTTCAAGACGATCCATAAGACGCTCCTTTTGTTTGAAGGTGGATTATAAGCCGTACTCTTTGGCGAGAGAAGCAAAGGCGGGGAGAGAACGGCGGATCTGCTCGGTGGTGACGCAATACGCGATGCGTACGTAGCCGGGGCAGGCAAAGTCGTCGCCGGGCACGAGCAGAAGCTCGTATTTTTTCGCGCGCTCACAGAAGGCGTAGGCGTCACTTTCGGGCGACTTCATAAAGAGATAAAACGCGCCGTCGGGCTTCTTTAAGGTGAAGCCGTAGGAGGTGAGTCCCTCGTAAAGCAGGTCGCGGTTTAACTTGTAGGTGTCAATGTCGGCAGTCAAGCCGAGACAGTGGGGGAGAAGCTTTTGGAAAAGGCTGGGGGCGCAGACGTAGCCGAGCGAACGGCCCGCGCCGCAGACGGCGGCATAGACGGCGTCTTGCTCCTTTGCCGTCGGGGAAACGAGCACGTAGCCGATGCGCTCACCCGGCAGGGAGAGAGACTTGGAGAAGGAGTAGCATACCAGCGTATCGTCGTAATACTTTGTCGCGTACGGAACGGGAACGCCGTCGTAAACCAATTCACGGTATGGCTCGTCGGCGATAAGGTAGATTACGTGACCGTATTTCTCCTCGGCTTCCTTCAACATTTCGGCAAGTCTCACGAGGGAGGCTTCCGAGATCACGGCACCCGACGGGTTGTTGGGGGAGTTGATAATCACGGCGGCGGTCTTTTCCGAGAGTGCGTCGACGAGCGCGTCAAAGTTGATCTCGAAATTCTCCTCGTCGGCGGGCACGATGCGAAGCGAAGCGCCTGCCTGCTCGGTAAAGACGCGGTATTCGGGGAAGAAGGGGGCAAAAACCACGACCTCCTCACCCTCGCCCGCTACGGCGGACAGACAAGCGGAAAGGGATGCGGCAGCACCCGCCGTCATATAAAGATCGGAGGGCTTCGCGCCGACGCCGTAGGTCTTGTTCAGGTAGTCGGCGATCGCCGCACGCACGCCCATATCTCCGGGGGCAGAGGTGTAGCCGTGCAAAGCGACGGAGCTTTCCTCGGAAAGCATTTTAATTAAGGCTTCATTCACCGCATCGGGGGCGGGAACGCTGGGGTTGCCGAGACTAAAGTCAAAGACGTTCTCTGCGCCAATGGCGGCACGGCGGGCGTTGCCGTATTCAAAGATCTCACGGATGACCGAGCGCTTTTCGCCAAGGTCTTTCATTTTTTTTACGATCATGTTGTATTCTCCTTTTGGGTTAACGGTGTTAACTTTGTACGGCGCTATTATACTACTTTTGTGCGCGATTGTCAAGCACTTTGCGAAAAAAAGAGGAAAAACCCTTGATTTTTACGCAAAAAAGGCTATAATAGAGAGGTGAGGGGCGGGAGCTTTTTAGTTTTGCGTTCCAAATAACAGCGTTAACCGAAAAAAACGGAGATAAAGACGGAGAAGGGTATGGCAAAAAATAAGGATATAGCTGCCTATGCGGAGCTTGCGGAAAGCGAGGAGCGCGTTTCCTCGCAAACCGAATTAAGAGAGACGCTTTTGCTTGCGGGAATTGCCGAGCTGGAGGCGCACGGTCTCGGTGGCTTTTCCTTGCGCCGTGTCGCGGCGGCGTGCGGCGTTTCCTGCGCGGCACCTTATAAGCACTTTGAAAGCAAGGAGGCTTTTATTGCCGCCATTCTCGCGTATATTCACGAAAAGTGGGAGCTTTTGGAGACGCATATATGTACCGTCTTTCCCGAGGCGGGCACTGCGCGGCTGGCGGAGCTTTGTCTTGCCGACATTCGCTTTTGGCTGGGCAATCCGCATTTCCATACGGTGCATATGATGGAGAGAGGACGGTCGGAGGGGGCATCCCGTCTCGGTAAGCTTGCGGAGGCGGAGCTTTTGACGCTTTGCGCAGAGAGAGACGCGGATCACGAAAGATGCGCGTATACCCTTCGTTCCCTCGTTTACGGCGCGATACTGATGCTTGAGGACGGGACGCTGAAAAACGAGGCGTCAACCTTTCGTATGCTCCGCGCCGCGATTACCGATGCCATTCCGAAAGAAAAATTATAAGTCGTTGCACAAAAGAAACTGTGCGGCATAAGATACTAGTGTAGGGCTGAGCCCTGCCGCATCGCAAAGCGAGGCGAAAATGTGGGCGGTGATAGAAGCCGCAATCAACTTTCGGAGGACTCTTATGAATAACTGTCTTTGCCATCTTTTCGACGATAACTGCACCCTGATCATCATTCTCGCGCTGATCGTCGTATTCTGCTGCTGCTGCGGCTGAACATAAGAAGAGAAAAAAGGCTGTCTTTGACAGCCTTTTTTCATGTTTTGAAAGAAAACTTGTTGAAGCCCTTGATTTTGCAATCGTTTTGTGGTAAAATGGTTAAGATTAAAAACAAAGTATATTCACGGAAGGAAATGACAATGAGCAACAAAAACCACAACGGCTTTGCCTCCAGTCTCGGCTTCGTGCTTGCCTCGGCAGGCTCGGCGGTAGGTCTTGGAAATATCTGGGGGTTCCCTTATAAAACGGGCGCAAACGGCGGTGCCGCCTTCGTTCTCGTTTATATTCTGATGGCGCTTCTTCTCGGCATCGTCGGTATGACGGTGGAGATGTACGTCGGAAGGCGCGCGCAGGCAAACCCTGTGACCGCACTGAAAAAGATCCATCCGAAGCTTGGCTTTATCGGCCTTGTCGCGGTCGTCGTGCCCTTCTTCATCATTTGCTATTATTCGGTTTTGGGCGGATACACGCTTCGCGGTGTGATCGCCTCCTTTGGCGATATCGGCAAGGATGCCGCTGCCGTCGGTGAGGGTCTTGGCGCTTTCATGGCAAGCCCCTTCATTCCCGCGCTTTGCACCTTTATCTTCCTCGGTCTTGCGGTCGTCATTATTATGGGCGGTGTGCAAAAGGGAATTGAGAAGGCGTCCAAGGTGTTGATGCCCCTGCTCTTTATCATCCTGCTTGGCGTTATGATCTATTGCCTTTGCCTTGGCGAGGGCGTGCGCGAGGGCCTTAATTTCTATATCCTC
Organism: Oscillospiraceae bacterium; assembly: GCA_015064745.1. Lineage (GTDB taxonomy): Bacteria > Bacillota > Clostridia > Oscillospirales > CAG-272 > UBA1740. The sequence continues at coordinate 4,746 of SVRR01000026.1, forward strand.
AAAGCAGATTTCAAGGCGCTCGGCTGGGACGGTGTTGCAGCCGCGATGGGACAAGTCTTCTTCTCCATGTCGCTGGGCATGGGTATTATGATCTCCTACGGCTCTTATACGGGCAAGGAGATCAACCTCTTCAAGTCTGCTGTGCAGATCAGCATCATTGATACGATCATCGCCCTGATGGCGGGCTTGGCTATTTTCCCTGCCGCCTTCCATTATATGGAGGTTGAGGGCTTGGCCGCGGCGGACGTCGGTCTTGGCGGCTTTGCGCTGATGTTTAAGACACTCCCCCTCGTATTTAATTCGCTTGGCACGGTGGGCGGTATTATCGGCGCGTTCTTCTTCCTCATGGTAGCGATCGCCGCGATCACCTCGGTCGTTTCCCTCGTTGAGGTCGTGACGCAGTTCGTCATTCAGAAATTTAAGATCAGCCGCAAGATGGCGGCTATCGTTCCGATGACGCTTGCCATGGTCATTTCGGTATTCGTGTCGCTCTCTCTCGGCGGACATTTCAGCTTGTTCAATTTTGATCTTCTCACCTTCTTTGATGAGATCACCAATACCGTGCTTATGCCCGTTTGCGCGCTTGCCGTTTGCGTGGCGGCAGGCTACGGTATCAAAAAGCAGGAAATGGCGGAGAACATCGTGCCTTCCGCCCCCATCGTGGGTACGATCGTTTCCTATATGGCGCGTTTCGTTACGCCGCTTCTTATTCTCGTCGTTGCTGTGTTCGGCGTCGTCAGCAACGTTTCGCAAAACGTGGACTATTACTCCGTGATCGTGGGGGCAGTGCTTCTTTCCGCGATCGCCGCTACCGTTTATTTTGCTTGCCGTCTTGACCGCACGAATACGGGCTGCAACGCGGACGAGCTTGCATCCGTTGCGGATGAAGACTGATTTTTGACTTCTTTGGGTGTGCTTTTCGTTTTAAAGCACACCCATGCTTTTTAACGACTTAAATTCTTTGGTGAGAAAACGTCTATGCTCAAACGCTTTATCCCTTACTACCGACCGCACTTGAAGCTGTTTACCCTCGATATGCTTGCTTCCTTCTTGATCGCGGCGCTCGGTATGGTCTATCCCATGGTGACCCGCCGTATGCTCAACGAGTATATTCCCGACCGTGCGTACCGCGAGATCATTTTTGCGGGTGCGCTCGTGCTCGGACTTTACGTGCTACGGTTGCTTTTGCGCTATTTCGTGCAGTATTACGGTCATATCGTGGGTGTCAGAATGCAGGCACAGATGCGAGAAGAACTGTTTTCCCATTTGGAGAAGCTTCCGTATTCCTATTACGACGAGCATGAGACGGGAAAGATCATGTCCCGCTTGACAAGCGACCTCAACGAGGTCAGTGAGCTTGCCCACCACGGCCCCGAAAACCTCTTTATCAGCGGTATTATGGTGGTGTGGTCGTTTATCTACCTATATCTTATCCATCCGTACTTGACCCTGATCGTCTTTGCTTGCGTCCCCTTTCTCGTCGTCGTGACGCTCGTCTCGCGCAAAAGAATGCGGAAAGCCTTTACCGAGCGCCGTGCCGCCACGGCAGAGATCAGCGGCGCTATCGAAAGCAGTATTTCGGGCATTCGCGTGACCAAGGCTTTTACGGGAGAAAAGACCGAGACCCAAAAATTTAAAAAAGGCAACGGTTATTTTGTCGAATCCTCGAAGGACGCTTACCGCGCGATGGCGATCTTCTTTTCGTCGACCTCCTTCGTCACCGACGTCTTTAACGTCATCGTTTTGATCGCGGGCGGACTTTTTCTTTATTCGGGTGATATTACCTTCGGTGATTATTCGACCTTCGTCGTCTCCATCAACCTCTTTATTTCTCCGATCATGACGCTCGTCAATTTCAGTGAGCAGTTCCAAAACGGTGCGACCGGCTTCCGCCGCTTCCTTGAAGTCATGGATACCCCTCCCGAAGCGGACGCGCCCGATGCTTTGCCGCTTTCGGACGTGAAGGGGGAGATTGAATTCCGCGACGTCAGCTTTTCTTATGAAAGCAGTAAAGAGGTCATTCGCAACATGAGCTTTACGGTGAAGGCGGGGGAGAAATTCGCTCTCGTCGGTCCGTCGGGCGGCGGAAAGACCACCGTTTGCCATCTCTTGCCCGCTTTCTATCGACAGGGTGAGGGTGATATTTATATCGACGGAAAGGAGCTTCGCGCCCTCACGCTCCATTCCCTGCGCTCTCACATCGGTATCGTACAGCAGGACGTTTTCCTCTTTTCGGGAAGCTTCCGCGATAATATCCGTTACGGACGCCCCGATGCCACCGACGAAGAGGTGGAGGCGGCGGCAAGGAACGCCAATATTCACGAGTACATCACGACGCTCCCGAACGGCTATGACACCGAGATCGGTGAGCGCGGCGTCAAGCTTTCGGGTGGACAGAAGCAACGCCTTTCCATCGCCCGCGTCTTTCTCAAAAACCCCGCCATTCTGATTCTCGACGAGGCGACGAGCGCGCTTGACAACACGACCGAAATTCTCATTCAAGGCGCGCTCGACCGACTTTGCGAGGGAAGAACGACCATCGTGGTTGCCCACCGTCTTTCGACGGTCAAGAACGCCGACCGCATCGCCGTGATCCGTGAGGGCGAGATTGCCGAAATCGGCACGCACGACGCGCTGATGGCAAAGGAAAACGGCATCTACCGCACCCTTTACGACGCGCAGTTCGCGGGAAGACTTTCGACAGAGGAAATGTTGTTTTAAGTCTTTTAACCTGACAACGCTACAAGAAAAGAGCAAGAGTAAAAAGGAGAAAAGAAAAGGGACGAGAGTTTATCTCTCGTCCCGATTTTATATAAGCGTTTGGTTTGATAGGGGATTAGAACAAGCCCGTGATCTTGCCGTCCTCGTCGACGTCGATCTTTTCTGCCGAGGGGACCTTGGGGAGACCGGGCATGGTCATCACGTCACCGGTGAGGACGACGAGGAAGCCCGCGCCTGCGGAGACCTTAACGTTCTTCACGTTGACGGTGAAGCCCTCGGGCGCGCCGAGAAGCGCCATGTTGTCCGAGAAGGAGTACTGGGTCTTTGCCATGCAGATGGGAAGCTTATCAAAGCCGAGTGCGGTGAGCTCCGCGATCTGCTTTTTGGCGTTCGGGGCTACGGCAATACCGTCGCCGCCGTAGATCTTTTTGACCAGCGTTTCAATGCGCTCTTCGATGGTGCCTTCGAGCTCATAGGCGTAGGTGAAGTCACCTTTTTCTTCCTCGCAAAGGCGAACGACCTCGCGCGCAAGCTCAATGCCGCCGTTGCCGCCCTCTGCCCAGACGTTGGAGAGAACGACGTTCACGCCGAGTGCACGGCACTTGGCAATGATCGCCTCGACCTCAGCATCGGTATCGGTTGGGAAGCGGTTGACCGCAACGACAGCGGGAAGCTTATAGACGTTTTTGATGTTGGAAACGTGGCGGAGCAGGTTGGGAAGTCCCTTTTCGAGGGCTTCGAGGTTTTCCGTTCCAAGCTCGGTCTTGGCAAGACCGCCGTGCATTTTGAGCGCGCGGATGGTAGCAACGATCACGACGGCGGAGGGGGTAAGCCCTGCCATACGGCACTTGATGTCAAGGAATTTTTCCGCGCCGAGATCCGCGCCGAAGCCTGCCTCGGTGATGGCGTAATCGCCAAGACGGAGCGCCATGCGGGTGGCGGTGATGGAGTTACAGCCGTGGGCAATGTTGGCAAAGGGACCGCCGTGCACGAATGCGGGCGTGCCTTCCAGCGTTTGTACGAGGTTGGGCTTTAAAGCGTCTTTGAGAAGTGCCGCCATTGCACCGACAGCCTTTAAGTCGCCTGCCGTGACGGGCTTGCCGTCAAAGGTGTAGCCGACGATGATGCGAGAGAGGCGCTCTTTGAGGTCGGTCATCGAGGAGGCGAGGCAGAAGATCGCCATGATCTCGGAGGCGACCGTAATATCGAAGCCGTCCTCTCTGGGAATACCGTTGGTAGGACCGCCGAGACCGTCCGTCACAAAGCGGAGCTGACGGTCGTTCATATCCACGCATCTCTTCCAGGTGATGCGCCTTTGGTCAATGCCGAGGGCGTTGCCCTGATGGATATGGTTGTCAAGCATGGCGGCAAGCAGGTTGTTTGCGGCACCGATGGCGTGAAAGTCGCCCGTGAAGTGGAGATTGATGTCCTCCATAGGGACGACCTGCGCGTAGCCGCCGCCTGCGGCACCGCCCTTGATGCCGAACACGGGACCCAGAGATGGCTCACGGAGCGCAACCATAACGTTTTTACCGATCTTGCGCATACCGTCGGCAAGACCGATGGTGGTGGTCGTCTTTCCTTCACCCGCAGGGGTGGGGGTGATGGCGGTCACAAGGATGAGCTTGCCGTCCTTTCTGCCCTCTTCCTTCAAAATGGCAGTATCGACCTTTGCCTTATACTTGCCGTACTGTTCGAGGTATTTGTCGTCGATGCCCGCCGTTTTGGCGATCTCGGTAATCGGGAGAAGCTTTGCGCTTTGCGCGATTTCAATATCCGTTTTCATGGTGCACTCCTTTTAAAAGACATAGATAACAAAAATATTTTATCAAAAGCGAGAGAGTTTGTCAAGAGATTAACGAAAGTTCGGTTAAAAACGTACTCCGTTTTCTATCTTGTTGCAAAAGCAGATCTTTTTTGATGTTTTGTATTGACGCTCTTCTCACAAAGTGATATAATGTAGAAAAAGGATAAAAGGGGGCGAGAGCGGTGGAAAAGAAAGAAAAGCTTCGTGCGGCACTTTCGCATAAGCTTTTTGCGGGGCTGGATGAAGACGGCTTTCTCCGCGCGCTTGCTCTTTTGGAAGGAAAGACCGTTTTTTACAAAAAAGGTGAAACACTACGTGCGATAGGACTTCCGTTTCCCACCTTCGGGCTTGTGCTTTCGGGAACGGTACAGATCTTTGCCCTTGATATTGACGGCGAACCCATGATGATGGCAAACGTGGGGGGAGGCGAAAGCTTTGGCGAGTCGCTGGCGTACCTCGGCACACAGGAGAGCCCCGTGACCGTTGTTGCCGCAGACGATGCCGCGGTGCTTTGGCTTAATATTACCGCCCTGCGGACGAAAGCCGCCGCGGGTGAAGCCTTTGCCCTCGCGCTCGCCGAGCGCTTTACCGCCGTGCTTGCTCTTCGCGCGCTTTTCCAAAACGACCGCATACAGATTTTAAGCAAGCCGAAGATCCGCGACCGCTTGACGACCTTTCTTTCCCAGTGTGAGCGCCGCTTTGGCAGCCGTACCTTTATCGTGCCTTTTGACAGAGCTTCTCTTGCCGTGTATCTCGGTGTTAACCGCGCGGCACTCTCGCGCGAGCTTGCCAAAATGAAGGCGGAGGGCGTGATCGACTTTTTCCGCAGTTCCTTCCGCCTTTTGTGATATTTCGTTGCAATTGCAACATACTTTTTCCTTCCTGTCGGGTACAATAAAGGTGTAAAAGATAAAGACAGAAAGGAAAAAACTGTTATGAAAAAATTGCTTGCGCTTGTACTTGTTCTCTCCTTCGTGCTTCTTCCCCTTGTGGGATGCGCGAAGGATAACACCGCCGTTCGCCTTGGCGGTATGACGGGCCCCACCTCTATCGGCATGGCAAAGCTGCTTGCCGACGATAAGGCGGGTGTATCGAAAAACGATTATGAATTCGTCCGTGTCGGAAGCGGTCCCGAGATGAAGGCGAAGCTTCTTGCGGGCGAGGTAGATATCGCCGCCATTCCCGCAAACCTTGCGGCAACGCTGTATAACGCTACGAACGGCGAGTTTTTGGTGATCGCCGTCAATACCCTCGGCGTCGTAAGTCTGCTTGAAACGGGAAATACCGTGAATTCGATTTCCGATCTTGCGGGCAAGACGGTGTACGCTCCCAAATCCGCACAGGGTGCTATTCCCGAGCTGGTCTTTTCCTACCTGCTTTCGACGGAGGGGCTGACGATCGGTGAGGATGTTACGGTCGAATGGCTTCCGACGGGAGAGGGCGGTGCAAATCCTTTGGGTCCCAAGCTGAAGAACGGAGAGATCGTTTTATCTCCCGAGCCTGCCGCTACGGCGCTTCTCTCGTCCATTGACGGCGCACGCCGCGCTTTGGTGCTGGACGATGCGTGGCAAGCGCTTGACAACGACAGCGAGTATATCACGGGCGTGACGGTCGTGCGCCGCGCGTTTGCCGAGGAGCATCCGCAGGTGGTGAAGCGCTTCCTTGACGAATACGAGGATTCCATTGAATACGCCAACGAGAATGCCGCCGATACCGCGAAGATCGTGGTGGAGTTTGAAATTCTTACCTTAAAGGAAGCCTTGATCGAGAAGGCGATCCCGAATTGCCACGTCGATTTTGAAGAGGGAGAGGATATGAAGGAGCTTCTAAACGCTTATTTTGCTCTCCTCGTGCCCGTGAAGCCTGCGGCGTTTGGTGGGAAGATTCCCGACGACGGCTTCTATTATGTAAACTAAACATTACAAAAAAGAAAGGGAGGATGTGCTATGAAAGAAAAAAGTGCCTTCTCCCTTTTGCATGGACTCTTTCGGCGCTCTGCTTTGCAAAAAGCAGCGGCGGTGCTTTTTGCCCTTCTCGTTTGGCAGATCGGTGCGCTTTTGATCGGCGAGGAGCTGATTCTGCCGTCTCCCATAAGCGTGCTTCTGCGGCTCTTTACCATATGGTGGGAGGCTGGTATCCTGACGGCGATCGGGTACAGCCTTTTGCGTATTGCCGCAGGCTTTTTCATCGCCCTTGCTCTGGGTGTTTTGCTTGCGGTTGTGGCGGGGCGTTTCCCCTTTGTTGAAACCTTGCTTTTCCCTTACGTGGCTGTTGTCAAGGCTGTTCCCGTCGTGTCTTTTATCGTGCTTGCATACGTCTGGATGTCCTCGCGCACCATCGCCATCTTTATTTCCTTCCTTATCGTGCTTCCCACCGTTTATACGACGCTCCTTTCGGGCATCAAGGCGCGGGACGAAAAGCTTGAGGAGATGGCGGACGTCTTTGCCGTTTCACCAAAGGATCGCTTTCTGTATCTTCGCCTTCCGAATCTTGCCCCCTATATCACGTCCTCCGTTTCGCTCGGTGCGGGGCTTGCTTGGAAATCAGGCGTTGCCGCCGAGATCATTGCGATCTCTTCCAGGTCGATCGGGGGCTTGCTGTATAACGCCAGCCTTGAGATGCGCAACGTCGATCTTTTTACGCTGACGGCAATTCTCGTTCTCGTTAGTATTCTTTTCGAAAAGCTACTCACATTTCTTTTAAAGCTTGGATTTCGGAGGCTTTGGCAAAAATGATCCTTTTGAATTTATGCAAAAGCTACGGCGAGCGCGCCGTATTAACGAATTTCTCCGCCCACTTTGAAAAAGGAGAGATCTCGGCGTTGATGGGGCCTTCCGGCTGCGGCAAGACGACGCTTTTGCGGATTCTTCTCGGCATTGAGAAGGCGGACGCAGGCGAGATCCGCGCTCTGGGAAGACCTGTTGCCGTTTTTCAAGAGGATAGGCTGTCTGAACCCCTTTCTGCCATCGAAAACGTTCGGCTTGGAAGAAAAGACGCTACGCGCGAGGAAGCGGTGGCGCTCCTTTCGGCACTCGGACTTTCCGCCGATGCGGAAAAGCCTGTGCGGGAGCTTTCGGGCGGTATGCGCCGCCGTGTGGCGATCGCGAGAGCTTTGATTGCCGATGCAGATACCGTACTTCTTGACGAGCCGTTTTCGGCACTCGACGAGGACACCAAAGCGGAGGTTTTGGAATTTACCCGTACCGCGCTTGCGGGGAAAACGGTGCTTCTTATCACCCACGATATCGACGAGGCGCGTTCCTTTGCGGGAAACAGACTATATTCTTTTCTTGTTCATCAAGGATAAAAAGCTACGGCGCACCGAAACGGTGCGCCGTTTTTTAGGAGAGTAGCGTTTTAGATTTCGGTATGCGCGCGGTTGGGAACGGCAGGGTCAGTCGTAGAACGACTGCCGTAGCCCTCCTTTTCCTCGGAGGAATAGGGGGTGCCTGCGGGGAGCTTGCAGACACCGCCGCTTGTACGACCGTCTTTCGAGTTCTTGGCGTTCTTTTTGTTGCTGTTGGACTGATTCTGCGCGTTGTTCTGGTTGTTCTGGTTCTGCGCGTTGTTCTGATTGTTCTGGTTTTTCATATCGTTTTGATTCATGCTTTTTTCCTTTCGGGAAAGGTTTTCCCAAGGACAGTATGCCCCAAAACATTTCAAACTTGCATGTGAAAGATTGACAAGCGCGCGACGGTGTGATATACTCATGGTAATAAAACGAAAAAATAAAAAAAGCAACGAATTGTTTGCAAAAGGATTTTAAAATGAAGCGATACGCCCCTGCTTATTATAAGGATTTTTCCTGCATTGCGGATAAGTGCCGCCATTCTTGCTGTGTCGGCTGGGAGATCGACGTCGATAAAAAGACGCTCGGAAAATACAAAAAGCTCCGTGACGGGTATGGGGAAATGATTTTGGCAAGCATTGATACAAGGGATACGCCGCATTTCAGCCTGTGCGGGGACGAGCGTTGTCCGCATCTTGATGAGAGAGGACTTTGCCGCATTATTTCTCATTATGGGGAAGGATGCCTTTGCGATATTTGCAGAGAACATCCCCGATTTTATAACGATACCGCGAAGGGGCGTGAGGTAGGACTTGGGATGGCGTGCGAGGAAGCCTGCCGTCTGATTTTGACCGCCAAGGATTATACTGCCGTTTGTGAGATTGGCAAGGAGAAGGGAAGGGCTCGCCGTCCTTCCTTCAACGCACTTCCCGAACGCGAGAGGATATATTCTATTCTGTTGGATGACTCCCTTGCTTACCCCGAACGCTTAGAGAAAATTGCAGATGCTTACGGAATTTCTCCGCCGGACGATACCAAATGCCGCGAACGGCTTGCGTCGCTTGAATATATGACGGAGGAAAACCGCGCACGCTTTGCGGGCGCGTTCAGCGCAGAACCGTCCACCCCGCAGGAGATTCAACCGCTTCTTTGCCGCGCGCTTGCCTATTTCGTTTTCAGACACGTTACCGTGGCAAAAAGCATGGAAGATTTGCGTATGGCGGTTGGCTTTTCACTTCTTTGCGAAAGACTGCTTTGCTCGCTTGTGAAGGCGGAAAACGCTTTCGGCTTGGATGCCTTTTGTGACCGCGCTCGCATTCTTTCCGAGGAACTTGAATATTCGGAGGAAAACACGCGCGCTTTGATGATTTTTTCCATACAAAAAAACCGATTTTAACGGTGCGTACCCTAAAGGATAGTGCCGGAAAGTCAAAGGAATACGTTACCTACCGACAGGAAAGGACGGGAAATTGTAACAATTTCCCGTCCTTTTTATACGATCATACAATATAAAATTTATTTTCAGCAATATTTCCCTCTTTGTTTTTTGGATCAAGTTCAGGAAAACAAAGCAAATAGTAGTTACACTCGTCGCAACAACATTCAAAGCCTTGTTCTCCGTTGCCAAGACAAACGGCAGGTTGTCCGGGGGGTGGAGTTCTATGCCGGTAATGTCGATAACCTTTTTGGGAATATGCTTGTTCATATATCCTCCTATCAGCATACAAAAAGTGCGCCAACCGAAGTTGGCGCACCGAAAAACGCAAACCCCGATTGCTGCTACACAAAACCAGATAAACGGGATAATGGTATCCGACATACTACCTGTTGGAATTTGCGCTTTTACCAAATTCAAAAGTAGCATGTCTAAAAAAGGGTATAATATCCCCTACATAAATAGAAAGACCATTAGCCCTAAAAGTTTATTCGGTTTTGTGTAGCAATTTCATTATATCATAATCTTTGAGGATTGTAAATATATTTTGTGGAATTTAATCAAATTATCTTCCGAGAGATAAAAAAGCCCCTTGTGTAAAGGGAGCCTTTAGACGTTAATTCACTTGTCAATTTTCCTGACAAGCACTGCTTTTGTGGACACAAACGCAAAAATACGGCATACCTCTTTCGAGATATACCGTATTCTTGCAAAACTGTCCTTTCGAGTGACTCTCTAAAAATCGTTTTTTTTACATCGTTTTTTGATAGTTGTCAGGGTCGTGGTCGGTATGATAGGTCGGGTCGCCGGGGTGGATACCGTTCATGCCTTGCATGATATGATAGGCACGGGCGCGCAGATCCTCGGCGGCGGCAATCGGGTGTAGTGACTTGTCGTGAAGAAGCGGTTCGCCGATGTGCATATCCACGCAAGGACCCTTGCCGAAGAGCTTGTAAAGTCCGCGACGCGGGCGGAAGGAGAGGGAGATGGGAAGAATGGGCTTTTCGTATTTTACCGCGTACTTGAATACGGCAAGCTTGAAGGGGCGGATGTCGGGATAGAAAAACCACATTGAGCCCTCGGGAAAGAAGTGCAGTGTTTTTCCCTTCTTCAAGACCTCCTCCATGGCGCGGTTGCATTTTGCCATCGCGCGGAAATTTTCCGTGGGGATGGGAATTCCGCCTGCCCAGCGAATGAGCCATCTTAAATTTCCGTTGAGGTTTTCCTTCCATGCGGGAAAATAAGCAAGGCGGGGGCGGATCGCCCGCATCACGCAGAGAAAATCCCACATGAAAACGTGATTGGAAACGGTGATGAGGCCCTTTTTAAAAAGCCTTCGGTTGCGTTTTACGTTTTGCCGCCCCTCTATACGCAAGCCGTGCGTTAAGCGCATCAGGGGAAAAACGATAATATGAAGCAAAACAAAGAAGACCGCGCGGATAAAGCCGTAGAGGAAGCCTTTTTTGAGATACGGATAGTCCTCGTTGAAGTCAATATCCCGCTTCTTGTTGACGGTGATCATATGCTCGTCGCACCTGTCGGGATAAACGTAATCAAGGTCGTGCTTATAATACATTGCGTTCTCCTTCTCCCTTCGTGGTCAATACGGCAAAGGCGTCCTTCTTCTCGCAAAGGGTGTAGAGCATTCGCTTGCCGAGCTTATAGCTTTCGAAGAGGAAGATGCTTTTGGCGGCACTCTTCAAGATGAGCTTGCGAATAGCAGTCTGGCGCAGATCGAAATCGGACACAACGCCGCTTTCTCCGTCGTATGCCGCCGTGGTGAAAAAGGCGAGGTCGACGTTTAAGGCACGGACGCTTTCCTCGGCGAGGGAGCCGACGAGGCACATATCCTGCTCGTAATATTCACCGCCGATGAGAATGGTGGGAATATGGTTTTCGGCGGCGGCGAGAAGCGTTTTGACCGAATTCGTCACAAGGGTAACGTTTTTATACCTTGCAAGATAGGGGAGCAGATATCCGCAGGTGGAGGAGCTGTCGAGAAAGACGGTGATGCCGTCGGAAAGAAATGCGGATGCCTGCTGGGCAAGTGCCTGTTTCTCCTCGCGGTTCATAAAATAGCGCTCGGATACCGGCATTTCGCCGTCGCTCTGCTTTAAAACGGCACCGCCGCGGTAACGGCGGAGATAGCCGCCCTTTTCCATTTCCGCAAGGTCGCGCCTTACGGTCATTTCGGAGACGTAAAGCGTTTGCGCCAATTCCGCGACCGAGACCCGCCCCTTTTCGTAAAGCTTTTTGAGTATATCCCTTTGGCGTTCTTCCATTTCTTGTTCCTTTTGTTCGGAATAAAGTTCATTTCCAAACGTTTCGAACAACTATTGATTTCGAAATGTTTGGATGGTATAATTATAGCAGGTCATCAAAGGAATGTCAATGATTCTTGAAATAAACTTTTCGGAGGCTAAAACCATGCTTGTATCCATGAAGGAAATGCTTGCCGACGCCAAGGCAAAGCATTACGCGATCCCCGCGTTTGACGTCAGCAATTACGAAATGATGCGTGCCGTGCTTGATGTCTGTGAGGAGGAAGGCTCGCCCGCCCTTTTGCAGGCAATCGGCGTAGACTTTAACGGAAAGGGGCTTCCCATCCTCGCCGAGATGATCAAGGCGGCAACCAAGTATTATACCGTTCCCGTCTGCCTGCACCTTGACCACGCGACCGATATTGACTTTATCCGTGAGGCGCTGGACGTCGGGTTTTCCTCCGTCATGTTTGACGGCTCGGTGCTTCCCTTTGAAGAAAACGCAAAAAAGACAAGCGAGGTTGTCAAAATCGCGCATTCTTGCGGCGTAACCGTGGAGGCAGAGCTTGGTCACGTAGGAAACGCTATGGTAGGCAACGAAAATGACGCTGTGAAGAATGAGGACCCCGAGGATACCCTGACCGTTCCCGAGGAGGTCGTCCGCTTCCGCGAGATCACCGACGTTGACGCGCTTGCCATTGCCATCGGTACGGCACACGGCGTTTACTTAAAGACCCCCACGCTTCGCATTGACCGCCTTGACGAGATCACAGCCGTCTCCGACCTTCCCCTCGTGCTTCACGGCGGAAGCGGTACGCCCGACGAGCAGATGCAGGCGGCGATCGCACACGGTATCACCAAGATCAACATCTTCTCGGACGTCGTCGGCGCGATGAATCTTGGTCTTAAAAACAAGCTCAACACGATGGAGAATCCTTCCACTTGGCCCGCCTTCGTGTTTGAAGAAGCAAGAGAGCGCATGAGGGCGGCTGTTCGCGAGAAGATCCGCGTGTTCGGCTCCGCGGGCAGAGTATAAGGAGACGAACGATGAAAACGAAAGCAGTGCGCCTGTACGGCGAAAACGATATCCGCTTAGAACAGTTTGAGCTTCCCGCGATCGGAAGCGGTGAGATCTTAATTAAGATCGTTTCGGACAGCGTTTGTATGTCCACCTATAAGACGGTAAAGCAGGGCGCGAAGCATTTGCGCGTGCCGGATGACGTTGCGGAGCATCCCGTTATCATCGGTCACGAGTTCTGTGCCGAGATCGTTGAAGTAGGTGAGAGGTGGAAGAGCGACTATGCGGTGGGCGACAAGGTGATTTGTCCACCCGTTTTATCCTACCTCGGCGGCAACAAGACCATCGGCTATTCCTTCGGTGAGATCGGCGGTGTTTCCACCTATTCGCTCGTATATGAGCATATCATTGAGAACGGCTTTTTGCAGAAGTTCCACGGCGATGCCTTTTTCAAGGGCTCGCTTATTGAGCCTGCCTCCTGCGTGCTTCGCGGCTATAAGGCGAGCATGCACCTGCCCGACGGCGACAATCCAAAAATGAACATTAAGGAAGGCGGCGCCGTCGCTATCCTCGCGGGATGCGGCCCTATGGGGCTCGTTGCCATCGATATCGCCCTTCACGGTGACGTCAAGCCCGCGCTCGTCGTCGTGACCGATCTTGACGAAGCACGCCTTTCCCGCGCCGCCGAGATCTATTCGCCCGAAGAAGCGGAGAAGGACGGTATTCGTCTCGTGTTTACAAACGCGACGGACAAGGATGCCATTCTTGCTTTGAATGAAGGTCGCGGCTTTGACGACGTTTTCGTGTACGCACCCGTTCCCGCCGTCGTGACGCTCGGCGACAGCCTTCTCGGCTTTGACGGCTGTCTCAACTTCTTTGCGGGACCTACCGACAAGGCGTTTTCCGCCCCCATCAACTTTTACGACGTGCATTACGCACAGCACCATTACGCGGGTACCAGCGGCTCAACGCCCGACGACATGAAGGATATCGTGCGTCTCATCGGAGACGGACGCATTGACCCTGCCCCTATGGTCACACACATTGGCGGTATGGACGCCGTGATCGAAACCACGGTCAATCTTCCCGCAATTCCGGGCGGAAAGAAGCTCATCTACAACCACATCACCCTTCCCCTGACCGCGCTTGCGGATTTCAAGGAGCTTGGCAAGACCGACGTGCGCTTCGCTACCCTCGATGCGCTCGTGAAGGAAGCCAACGGTCTTTGGTGCGCGGAAGCTGAAGCGTATCTGCTTGAAAACTTTTAATTAAGCAAAAAAGGCACTCTCATAGAGTGCCTTTTATTTTAGCTGATATTTAAAATTTGCGGAGAGAGGAGAGGCGATTATTTGTCAACCGCAAGCAAGAGTCTGTCGAGCCAAGGGGCTGTATAGGAAACCGCCCATTTATAGGGGTCCTCGTGTAAAAGCTCCACGCCGCGCTTGACGGCAAGATAGGTATCGACAAGACGAAGATGGGCGTTCCCCAGCGGTACTATTTTTCCAATGCCCTCGGGCAGATAGACCTCATCGAATGCTTTCGCCGAATGGAACATCGGCCAGTGGCGCCAAAAGAAGATCGCACCCTTGGGAACGGGATAGATGCACATATCGGAAAGGATATCCGCCTTCAGCTCGGGATCGGAGATCTTGGCAAGCATTTCCTCTACGTAGATATACTCAATCAGGTGCTTGAAGGTGAAGGGACCTAAATTGATGCCCCACATGAGGGTGTACGCCTTGACGCCGTATTTTTCACGGCTGAGGTACATCTTTTCCCAAGCAGATTCGCGGCTGAAGGGGGTGCCTCCAAAAATACCGATACGAGTGCCGATGCTGTGATCGCCCGATGTTAGCTCATAGGCGAGCTTTCCGCGCGCCGAGACCGAGTGGGTGGCTTGGTTGCTTCTGAGGGTGTTCGGCTGCTTGCGGAACACATCGGTGATATAGCCGACCTCGGAGGGGCGGTCCATATGCCAGTCCTCGTACACGGTCGCCCAATTCGTATGGACGAGCGCGGGAAAGACGACGGTATCAAAATCGGCAAAATTGTTGTCGCTCACCACGTCAAAGTCGAGCTGTGCTTCCTGTAAGATGGTGGAGACACCCTCGTTTGCTTCGTAATCCTTTCGATCGGAGGAGGGGTAAAGACCGAGACGGGTGGATGCTTTTGCCGCAGAAGGAATAGGGGGCGATCTGCTCGGCGTAATCGTATGCGTAGCCGATGCCCTTAATTTCGGGGGAGGTGTGAAAATCCAGATGAACCAGTCTTTTGGGGGCTTTCATTCATACGCTCTCCGATTTTTTTGTCTTGCGGTCCATAAGATACCATGGGAGATAGGAGAGGGCAAAAAGAAGGGTCACCACCAACGCCATCACGATAAGACGGATGGCGAAGTTCGGGGGAAGAACGTCCAGAATAGAGGGCGTATCCTCGGGACGCGCCATGAAGAGGTAATTGGCACCCGGACCGATGATGCGGTTTGCGGCGAAGGCAACGACCGCCAATACGGCGAGAAGTCCATAGGCTTTTGCCGCAGAGCGAAGGGTGGGGCGCATCTTATGTACGAAGATCAGGTAAAACACGCCAATGTATCCGAGCGTATGTTCAAGCCAGAACTGATAATAGCGGAAGCGGGTAGGGCCGGTGAAGGTGATGACGGTGGGGGTAATGAGGGCGAAAATCGTGCCCGCAAAGAGCCAAAAATAGCAAATGTCAAAGAGCGTTTGCGATTTTCCGATCATAAGGTAGCTGCAAAAGATGATGCACCAGCCGCAAACGGTGATGGGGAGATGGTCGACGGGATTGGGATTTAGAGAAGTAATGCCCACCAAACGCCAGAAATAGGACATTTCGCAGATGATCATCATAAAGCCGAGCGTGTAGCGGATGCGCAGGTCGTGCTTGCTTTCGGAAAGACGGTCACGGTAGCGGTAAATGAGATAAATGACCCCCACCATAAGAAGAATGGGGAGGAAATGGGCAAGAGAAAAGGAAGCAAATTCTTCGGTTTCGCCTTTGCCGAAAAAGTAAGCGAAAAATTCTCTCATAGTATTTCGGTCTCCTTGTATGGTCTTACATATGAAGAATACCATAAATCGGGAAGAAAGTCAAGCAAAAACGCATAAAAAAAGCGCAAGATTTTCTTGCACTTTTTGGTTTATTCTTCCTTTGCTTTTACCGCATCAAGACGCTTGTTTCTTGCATAAACACCAAGGTTGATGCCGACCATGATGAAGTTGAGCACGTAAAAGAAAAGGACGTACCACTTCTGGGCGAAATCCGCCATATAAGCCTCGTTGATGAGCTTGGAAATGATACCTGCAATATAGCTGAAAAAAACGATAAGCAGGAAAGCAAGGCTCATTCCCTTCGTTGTGCGGGCGCGGTAGGCTTTCGTAACGTTAAGCGGCCAAGAGGCACCAAAGCCGCCGATCATAATGACCTCTAAAATTTCTGACATGATGTTCTCCTCGTTTGTTTTTTATTGCCTGCTATTGTAGCACAAAAAAAGGCTTTTGTCAATATTAAAGTTGGAAAAAAAGACCTTTACGCTTCTATATGGGAAAGGGCCTCGTCAAGAGGCACGCCCGCTTCAAGATAGAGCTCGGAGGCGGCTTGGAGGCGGTCCTGTCCGAAATTGTTTTGGTCGAAAATGCCGACGGTATGACACCCGATGCTCTTTGCCGTTTCAAGCGCCACGTAGGAGTCCTCAAAAACGGCAGAATCGGCAGCTTCTATGCCTAATTTTTCAAGCGCTAAAAGGTATATATCGGGTTTTTCCTTGCCAACGCCGAGATCGGCACAGGAAAGCACTGTGTCAAAATAATCGGTAAGACGGCAGGCGTCAAGTGCGATCGTAAGATAGCGCATATCGGTTGCCGAGGCAAGCGCGAGCCTTACCCCTTTTGCCTTTAGTCCCTCTAACAAGGGATATACGCCCGCCTTCGCTTTCACCTTATATCGGTAAAAGTTCGCAAGCGTACTTGCGGCGAAGGCGACGACCTCCTCGGTTTTCGCTTTAATACCGAGCGTGTCGCGCACGTACGCCATGGCATCCGAAAAAATCATGGTCCGCACCTTAAGGTCAAGCTCCTTTGGCGGAGCGTAGTCCCGCTTGTCTAAAAAACGTTCTCCGAGGTCGCGCCAAAACACGCCCCAAAAGAACAGAGAGTCAACGAGTGTGCCGTCCATATCGAAGATAGCGCCCTTGATGTTCATGCCTGTGTCCTCACTTTTGCTTTGCCAGCCATTCGCCGCGGTATTCCTCACATAGCGTGTCGTCCTTGATCAAGCGGAATGCCTCGGCGGTCTTTTTCACGGTGTAACCGAAAAAGCATTTTCCAATACGCTCGTTCATGCCCTCATGGGTATCGGAAGAAAGGGAATTCGGATAGTCTGCCATCCATTCAAAAGGGGAATAGAAGCCCGCGCGCGAAAGATGTGAGAGTCTGCCCGTGGCGCGTCCGTCTACCTCGTCGATGCGGGAAAGGTCCACGAGCTCCGGACGGCAGCCCAGCGTCATGGAGGTTTCCATCAGACAGCCGTGACCGCGGTTCTTGTTGTTTTTCACATAGTACCGCAGATATTCTATATCCTCGGGAAGAAGCTCGGGAAACGCCTTTTTGTTTCCCGAATCAATGATCTTTAACATTTGTGAAAGGCGCGGCCATGCCATCCACGAGCTGTACACGAAGACCGAATAGTCTTTTTTCTCATGTAAAACGCTTCTCGCGAAGGTCTGCAAGAGGTTGGTGTTTCCGCCGTGTCCGTTGACGAGGATGATCTTTTTGAAGCCGTTTCTCGCCATTTCCTCGCAGGATTCCTTCAAAATGTCAAGCATCAGACGGGTGGAAAAAATAATTGTTCCCGGAAATTCCCCCGCCCCCTGCTTTTCGCCGAAATACATATGGGGGAAGATCACGACGGGCTCAAGCCTTGCCGCCTCTTCTACGATGGCAGCCGTATGGATAACATCCTGTCCCAGCGGCAGATGATGTCCGTGCTGCTCAACGCACCCGACGACCATCACGCAAACGGCCTTTGCGCGTGCCCGAGCCTCTTCGAATTTTCCCGATAGAATCTCCGACCAAAGCATAGATTCTCCTTTTTGAAAAGAAATGTTTACAAAACGAGCTTGCTGCCGTGGAGTAACAAGCTCTGCATTTTACGCCTCAAGGCTCTTAAGATATTCGATGCAAGCCGTTGCCTCTGCCATACCGTTCGGGTTGAGCGTTTCGCTCTCAACGACCATGGCAAGACCGTGAGCCTCGGCGTATTTCACAACGTCACTGACGGGTGCGCCACCCTGACCGAGAGGGATGCCGTAGCCGCCGCGTCTGCCGTCCTTCAGATGAATGACGTGGATACGGTGTGCAAGACGCTCAAGCACGGCAATGGAATCAAGCTCCGCATTGAAGGTCCAGAAGGTATCGATCTCAAAGTGAACGTTGGTCCTTCTTTCAATCTCGGCGTGAATGGTGGAGCCATAGGGCTGTACCTTGAATTCGTGCGAGTGGTTATGGAAAATGGGGCTTTACAAGACAATATTTTCCCAAATACGATATTTTTGTATTATGGGATGCGGCGCCCCAAGCAGGTGTACAGCACGTTGCGAAGCCTCGGTTGATAATATTCCTCGTGCGGATTCAGCATATGGTGGGTGTAGAAAACGGAAAGCTTCAGGGAAGGGTCTACGAGCACGGTAGCGCCCGCGGCACCGCCCCAACCAAATTCACCGAGTGAGCCGCAGCTTCCGCTTTTCGCTATGTCGGTCAAGGTCCTGACCCCGAGACCGTAGCCGTAGCCTCTTAATTGCGGCCAAGTGAAATTAACGCTCTGCGCTTCGGAAAGCTGGTTTGTGCGCAAAAGCTCAATCGTGCCGGGCGAAAGAATCTGCTCTCCGGTTCTCCCCACACCGCCGTTCGCGAGTGCCGACGCGAATTTGGAATAATCCGAAACGGAGGTCGTGACCCCCGCGCCTCCGCTGTCGTATTCGTTGCCGAAGACGTGGGAAACGGCTTTTCCCACGTTAACCGCGTGCCCGGCCTGTGTGCCGGCGGAAGCGGATTGCAGCTTTACAATATCGCTCTCGGCGCTGTTTTCATATCTGTACATTTCCGCGACTCTGTCAAGGACAGCCTCGTTATGGTAATAGGAATCGTTCATGCCGAGCGGGGCGAATATGTTCTCCCTCACGTAATCGCGGAAGCGTTTTCCGCTGATGACCTCGACGACCGCGGCAAGCACGTCGTGACATAGGCTGTATTGCCATCGTTCCCCCGGCTCAAAGGAAAGAGGATCCTCCGCAAGGCACTTTATCACCGAGAGGGTGTTCATCTTCCCATCTGTCAGCGCCCTTGCCTTATCAAACGCGGGTGTGTTCGACGCGTAAGTAAGTCCAGCCGTCATGGTGAACAGGTGACGCAGAGTGATCGGCTTTTTCGCCTCTGTAAGATTGCCGTCCGCATCCTTGATCATCATACGCTTGTATTCCGGAATAAAGTCGTAAAGAGGATCGTCTAACAGAAAATACCCTTTCTCGTACAGCTGTAACGCTGCTGTGACCGTCAGGGGCTTGGAGCAGGAGAAAATATTAAACAGCCTATCGCCGCTCATTTTGGTTTTTCGTTCCATGCTGTCGTAGCCCGATTGGTAGGTAAATACCTCTTTGTTTTCGAGGCAGACGCTGATGCTGTTCCCGGGAATCCGCCACGCGGTGAGACGATCCATAAACGCTTTCATTGGTGTGAAATCCATTACGGTTTTCCCCGATCCTGAGATGGAATGTTGTGCAAAAGTTATTATATCACAAATTCGCTACAAAATCGAAGATTTTGCACGGAAGCAGAGCTTCCGCGAGCGCATATCGCGCAAGCGAATTTCAGATGTAGTAAAACGAACTTTGCCATACGGCAAAGTGTGCGT